>JANYET010000021.1 GCA_025359785.1 Alphaproteobacteria bacterium
CTCATCCTTGTTGATGGCAACGATGAACTTGCTGTCCTTCATCCCCGCCAGGTGCTGGATGGCGCCGGAGATGCCGATGGCGATGTAGAGGTCGGGCGCGACCACCTTGCCGGTCTGGCCGACCTGGTAGTCGTTGGGGGCGTAGCCGGCGTCGACCGCTGCGCGGCTGGCGCCAACCGCGGCCCCGAGCTTGTCGGCCAACGGCTCGATTACCTTCTGGAATTCCTCGGCCGAGCCCATGGCGCGGCCGCCGGACACGACGATCTTGGCGCCGGAGAGTTCAGGCCGGGCCGACTTCACCAGCTTCTGATCGACGAAGTGGGTCTTGGCGGGCTTGGCCGGGGCCGGGATGGTTTCGACCTTGGCCGAGCCGCCGTCCGCCGCCGCCTTGAACACGGTCGGGCGCACGGTGATCACCTTCTTGGCGTCGGACGAGGTGACCGTCTCCAGCGCGTTGCCCGCGTAGATCGGCCGCACGAAGGTGTTGGCGTCGATCACCTCGACGATCTCGGAGATCTGAGCGACATCCAGCTTGGCGGCGATGCGCGGGCTGAAGTTCTTGCCCTGGCTGGTGGCGGGCGTCAGCACCGCGTCGTAGTTGGCCATCAGCGGGACGACCAGGGCTTCCATGCTCTCGGCCAGGCCTTCGCCCAGCTCGTCGCTTTCGGCCAGCAGGACCTTGCGGACGCCGGTGATCTTGGCGGCGGCGTCGGCGACGGCCTTGGCCCCCTTGCCGGCCACCAGGATGTCGATGTCGCCCGACAGCTTCGTCGCGGCCGTCACCGTTTTTTCGGTGTTGTCCTTCAGCGTGGCGTTGTCGTGGTCGGCGATGACGAGAACGGCCATCAGAGCACCCCTGCTTCGGTCTTGAGCTTGGAGACGAGATCGGCGGCGGTTTCCACCTTGATGCCGCCGGCGCGTTTCGGCGGCTCGGTGACTTTCACGACCTTCAGGCGCGGCGTGGTGTCGACGCCCAGCGACGCGAGCTCTTCAATCGCGAGCTCCTTCTTCTTGGCCTTCATGATGTTGGGCAGGCTCGCATAGCGCGGCTCGTTGAGACGCAGGTCCGCGGTGACGATGCCGGGTAGGTCGATTTCCAGGGTCTGCAGGCCGCCGTCGACCTCGCGGGTCACCTTGGCGGTCTTGGCGGAGACTTCGAGCGCCGAGGCGAAGGTCGCCTGCGGCCAGCCGAGCAGGGTCGCCAGCATCTGCCCAGTCGCGTTGTTGTCGCCGTCGATGGCCTGTTTGCCCATGACCACGAGGTCGGGCGCTTCCCTGCCGATGATCGCGGCCAGCACCTTGGCGACGGCCAGGGGCTCGAGGTCCTCGGTGGTCTGCACCAGGATAGCGCGGTCGGCGCCCATGGCCAGCGCCGTCCGCAGCGTCTCGGACGCCTGGGCCGGGCCGATGGAGACGGCGATCACCTCGGTGGCGACGCCTTTTTCCTTGAGGCGCACGGCTTCTTCCACCGCGATCTCGCAGAAGGGGTTCATCGACATCTTCACATTGGCGAGGTCGACGCCCGTCTGATCGGGCTTTACCCGGGCCTTGACGTTGTAATCGATCACCCGCTTGACCGGGACCAACACCTTCATGGGGGCGCTCTCAAATTCACTTCTGGAAGAGGATCGTGCGGGCAATAGCGGTTCCGGCGACGTTTGCAAACCGCTCGCCTTGCAGACCTGGGATGCGACCTTACGGAAGGGTGGCTAGGCGCCGGGCGGTCTGATCCCCTAATATTACAGACATGAACAAGACCATCGACCGCCTCAAGCTGATCTTCCTTGGCGTTTTCGCCGTGTGCAACCTGGGCATCCTGGTGTGGACCGTGGGCTGGGCGTGGCCGGAGGAACGGTGCCTGGGCCGCCACAGGTGGTGGGACGGGACCTCGCGCGTCTGCGCCCAGCCGGTGCTCACCTCCGACATCACTGGGCGGATGATCACCGACCCCAAGGCCCGCGCCGAGGCCCTGAAGGCGATCGGCCGGACCCCGCCGTCGGCGCCGAAGCCCTAAGCCGGCATCAACAGTCCGCGCAGCGGAGGCCCAAGAGCGAAGCACCACGGATTTCACCGATTTCAGGGATCGGCAGCGGCCCCATCCGTGAAATCGCTGAATTCCGTGGTTATGTCTTCAAGAGGCGTCCGCCACGCGGCCTCAGCGGGTCGCGCCGGAGGCCCAGAACACCTCCGCCGCACCCTTGTCGTTGGCGTAGCGGGCGGCAACGAACAGCAGGTCCGACAGACGGTTGAGATAGCGCATCGCCGGTTCGCTGACCGGCTCGCCGGCTTCGGCCAGCCGCACCGCCTCGCGCTCGGCGCGGCGGCAGACGGTGCGGGCCAGGTGCAGGGCGGCGGCGGCCTCGGTCCCGCCCGGCAGGACAAACGAGGCGAGCGGCGGCAGCTCGGCGTTCAGGGCATCGATCTCGGCCTCGAGGCGATCCACCTGGCTTGGCAGGATGCGCAGCACCGAGCCCGGCGCCTCGTCCGGCTTGGCCGGTGTCGAAAGATCGGCGCCGAGGTCGAAGAGCTCGTTCTGCAGCCGCGCCAGGAGGGCGTCGAAGGCGCCGTCCGTCCGCGTACGGGCCAGGCCGATGCAGGCGTTGGTCTCGTCGACCGCGCCATAGGTCTCGACGCGAAGGTCGGACTTGCTGACAGTCTGTCCGGTGGCGAGCCGCGTGGAGCCCTTGTCGCCGGTCCGGGTGTAGATGCGGTTCAGGGTCACCATGGCCGGGTCAGTGCTTTGCCCGCCACCAGACCGCGCCCATCAGGACGGCGATGGCGATCGCCTGGGCCAGGACGCGCAGCCGCATCAGCTTGTTGGAATAGGAGCGGCCGAAATCACCGCCGCGAAACAGGGCGTAGATGCCGACCGCCAGGACCGTCGTGACCGCCAGCAGGGACACCGGAATCAGGTAAGTGAAGATATCCATGCCGCCCTATTTAGGGCAGGCCCGGCGCGTTCGTAAGTCAGCCCAGCGCGTTCGTAAGGGAAACGAGGCTTGTTCGTGGGTCAGCCCAGGCTTGACCGTAAGGGAAACGGGGCTTGACCGTAAGGCAAACAGGGGCTTGCGAACCAACGCCAAGCAGGCTAAGCGCCCCGTCCCCCAGCGGTTGGTGAGCGTGTTCAGCGAGTGTAAGTCGCTGAAAGGGTCGAAATTCGGCCCCGATCAGGGTGCAGACGGCAAGCCTACGTCCGCCAGAAGCACCCAACCAGCCAACAAGCTACTCGCCTCGCGCGGAAAACCGACGCAATATGAGTCGGGTAGCTTGATATTTGAACACGTTCACCGACCCGTGTCTGGACGCACGGGTCGGGTCGGACAAATCAGAGAGGACGGCTCAGCCGTCAGATTCCCATGATGCACACCGCTAAGATTCAGGCCGTCGGCGATATGCCGGTGAAGGCTCCTACCCGCCGCGCGCTCGCCAAACAGCAGACCCGCGCCAAGGTCCTGGACGCCGCCCGCCAGCTGTTCAGCGAACAGGGCTACGAAGGCGCCACCATCCGCGACATCGCCTCGGCCGCGGGCATGTCGACCGGCGCCGTCTTCGCCAATTTCACCGACAAGTCAGATCTCTTCCGCGAAATCATGCTCACCGACATGACCGCCCTGGCCGAGTCGATGCGCGAAGCCGCCAGCCACGGGACCGGAGCCGAGGAATCGCTGCTGAAGATCTTCGTGGCTGGCTACCGGTTCTATCAGACCCAGCTGCCGCTCGCCCGCGCCGCCTTCAGCGTCGGCTGGTCGCCGCAGGACGGCCCGGCGCTGCGCGCTGCGGGTCCGGTGCAGACGATGCTGAACCTGTTCACGGAGCAGCTCACCAAGGGCGTACAGGCCGGCGAACTGACGCAGGACGACCAGTCGGCTCTGCGCACCCAGATGCTGTTCGACGCCTACCTGGCCAACTATGACCAGGCGATCTTTCAGGGCTGGACGATCGAGGCGCTGCAGAGCCGCTCGCGCGACCAGATCCGCATCCTCTTGGCGGGCGTGCGGCGGGGCTAGGGCTCCGGCGCCGTCTGACGACGCATGGCTCCGCCCAGCGACCCTATCCTGACCGACAGCCGGGGCGGCGACGTGAGCGACGCCGCACCGCGGCTGGCCGCGTCAGCGGCGGAGGCGCCGGACGCAACGCTCGGGGTCCGCCGGACCAAGAAGCAGGCGACCCGCAACCGGGTGATCGACGCGGCGCGCGAGCTCTTCGACACCCAGGGCTATCAGGGCACGACGATCCGCGAGATCGCGCGCCACGCCGGGGTTTCGGTGGGCAGCGTCTTCACGACCTTCGCCTCCAAGGGCGAGGTACTGTCCCAGGTGATGGCCGACCGGCTGGATGGCCTCTACGCCGAGCTCGACCGGGTTATGCCGCATCTGCGCGGCGCGACCATCGAGCGGCTGCGGACCATGTTCGCCATCCACTTCGCGTTCGAGGTGAAGCATACCCGCCTGTTCCTGGCCCACATCGCGGCCGCCTATGACTGGACGCTGCCGTCCACCGCCACGCCGATGGGCAAGAACCAGCGGCTGCAGGGCATTATCCGCGAGTGCCTGGACAAAGGCGTGGCCGAGGGCGACGTCGAGGCTGACGTCGACCAGCAGGAGGTCACCGACCTGTTGATGGCCGCCTATGCCTGGGTCTACCGCCTGGCCGCCTGGAACGACGCCGACGCCCCGGCGATGACGGCCGTGATGGACCGCCAGATCGCGCTCATCGCCGCCGGGTTCCGGCCCCGCGGCTGAGCGCCATCGCGGACGCTGCTCCACGAAGCCAGGATGACACCCGCGCCCGTTCAGTTAGCGCCTTCAAGCAGGCGCCGCCTATTGTCGAGTTAGCGCCTTCAAGCAGGCTATGTCTTTTTGCCTAGTTGGCGCCTTCAAGCAGGCGCCGGGCGATCACCTGGGCCTGAATCTCGCCGGCCCCTTCGAAGATGTTGAGGATGCGCGCGTCGGCCAGGATGCGGCTGACCGGCTGCTCGACGGCGAAGCCCGTGCCCCCGTGGATCTGCACGGCGTTGTCGGCGCAGGCCCACGCGATGCGCGCGGCGGTGAGCTTGGCCATGCCGGCTTCCAGATCGCAGCGGCGCCCGGCGTCCTTGGCGGCGGCCGCGAACCAGGCGAGGCGGCGCGCGCCCAGCAACTCGGCGGCCATCATGGCGAGCTTGTTGGCCACCCGTGGAAAGGCCGATATCGGCTCGCCGAACTGCCGCCGTTGCAGGGCATAGTCCAGCGCCAGGTCGAGCGCGTTCTGGCCCACGCCGATGGCGCGCGCCGCGGTCTGGATGCGGGCGCTTTCGAAGGTCGCCATCAGTTGCGCGAAGCCCTGGCCCGTCTGCCCGCCCAGCAGATTGGCGTCCGCGACCGCGAAGCCATCGAAGGCAATCTCGTATTCCTTCATGCCGCGATAGCCGATCACCGCGATCTCGCCGCCGCTCATGCCGGCCGCGGGGAACGGATCGGCGTCGGTCCCGCGCGGTTTCTCCGCCAGGAACATGGACAGGCCCCGGTGGTCGTTGATGGTCGCATCTGTGCGGACCAGCAGGGTCATCAGGTCGGCGCGGGCGGCGTGGGTGATCCAGGTCTTGGCGCCTCTAACCTTCCAGGTGTCGCCATCGCGGACAGCGCTGGTGCGCAAGCTGCCCAGGTCGGAGCCGGCCTCGGGCTCGGTAAAGACCGCGGTCGGGATGATCGCGCCGGAGGTGACGCCGGGCAGCAAGCGAGCCTGCTGGTCCGCGGTCCCATGGGCCAGGAGGAGTTCGGCGGCGATCTCCGAGCGGGTGCCGAGCGAGCCCACGCCGATGTAGCCGCGCGACAGGGCCTCGGTGACCACGCACATGGCGACCTTGCCCAGGCCCGAGCCACCCCAGTGCTCCGGCGCCGTCAGGCCGAACACGCCCAGGCGCCCCATCTCCTCGATCAGCCCGAGGGGGATCAGCTCATCGCGCAGGTGCCAGCCGTGGGCGTGCGGCGCGATCTTCGCCGCCGCGAAGGCGGTGAACTGGGCGCGGATCGCCTCGTGTGTCTCGTCGAGGCCGCTGGCCTCCAGCGACGGCCGGCCGCGAGCCTGGTCGAGTAGCTCGACGATCCGGCTCTTGACCGCCTGCGACGCGCCGGGCGCCAGCTCGGCGATCACCGGCCCCAGCCGGTGCGCCGAGACGCCGAGGTCGGCGGGGCGGAAAATCTCCCCCTGGTTCATCGGCAAGCCGCCGGTCAGCTGGCTCAGATACTCGTGCGCCAGGAGCTGGGCCGGCAGGGCCTCGGCCTCGCCGAACGCCTCGCCAAAGGGCTTGGCCGCCTCCAGGGCCCGCGCCCAGTGGGCGGTCTGGCGCAGGGTCTCGGCATAGGCCGCCGCCCAGGCCAGGCCGTGGGCCGCGTGCTGCTCGGCGTCGAGGGCCTTGCGGTCGAGCCGACCCTCACGACGCACTCGCGCGGCGACGGCGTCCTGCAGCTCGGCGACCAGTACCTCGGCCTCGCGGCCGGCGCGGTCGAGCAACTCAAACAGGTCGGGCAGGATCAGGCTCATCACCCGCCACTATAGGCCATGCTTGCTTTGCGTGGCGTCAGACGGCTTTGGTGGGGGCGAAAAAATCAAAGAGGCCCAGAAATGCTCGTCGTCCATCACCTGAACGATTCCCGTTCGCAACGCATCCTGTGGCTCCTGGAGGAACTGGGCGCGCCCTACGAGATCAAGCCTTACGCCCGCGACGCGACCACCCGCCTGGCGCCGCCGGAGCTGAAGGCGGTGCACCCGCTGGGCAAGTCGCCGGTGATCACAGATGGCGACATCACCATCGCCGAGTCTGGCGCGATCGTGGACTACATCGTGCGCAAGTACGGCAAGGGCAAGCTGGCCGTGGCCGGCGAGGGCCCCGAGGCCGAGAAATACCGCGAGTGGCTGCACTATTCCGAGGGTTCGGCCATGCTGCCCCTGATGCTCAACATGTACGTCGCGCGCCTAGGCGAGGCCGGCGCGCCGCTACAGCCGCGCATCGCCAGCGAGATGGCCAACCACCTGAGCTATGTCGAAGGATCGCTCGCTGGGCACGACTGGCTGATGGGCAAGGACATCACCGGCGCCGACATCCAGATGAGCTTCGTCGGCGAAGTCGCCCGCGCCTTCGGCCAGATGGCGACCTACCCCAACATCAAGCGCTGGGTGGAAGCCTTCCAGGCGCGGCCTGCGTATCAGCGCGGCCTGGAAAAGGGGGGACCCTACAACCTCGGGCCGCCGAAATAGCCCGCGTCCAAGACCAAGAGAAGAAAACCACGAACCCACACAAACACCACGAACGCGCCCAGCCCGCAGCGCGGCCGTAGGCCCATTGGCGGTCTCGCTGAGCCAGGAAATCCCGGCGAACCGCGCTTCAGTCGGCAGGGCCTGTTCGTGGTGTTTGTGTGGGTTCGTGGTTGAATCTTAGCGCCGCTGGCGCGGCCTATTCAAACGGCGGGAAGTCGTCGTCCATCAGGCCGTCTAGGAAGTCGAAGACCGCGGCCTTGGTCAGGGCGTGCGGGATGGCCGAGAAGTGGTCGCAACCTGGGATGGCCACGCCCGTGCCGTGCGGGAAGACTCGCGCCAGGTCCTGCGGTTCGCCGGCGCCCTCGTCGCCTGAACCCGCCACCACCAGCACCGGCATCGGCAGTTCGGCCAGGGCTTCGGGATCGAAGGGCATGTTGCGCATGCGTGTAATGGCGGCCAGCGCCTTGCGGTCCTCGCCCTGTTCGTCGGCGAACTGGCGGAAGGACTGCAGCATGGGCTCGGTGATCGCCGACGGGTCGTCGGCCAGCATGGCGTCGGCCATGGGTTCGCCGGCGGTGTCGGGGGCCTTGTCCAGCAGCTTACCGCCGACGCCGCCCAGGATCAGGTTCGACACCCGGTCCGGCTGGGCGATGGCCAGCTCCAGCGCCGTACGCGTGCCCATGGAATAGCCGAACAGGTCGGCGCGCTCGACGCCCAGGTGATCCATCAGGTTCAGCACGTCGGCGGCCAGCTGCTCGCGGGCGTAGGCGGCCGGTTCGTAGAGCTTCTCGCTCTCGCCGTGGCCGCGCTGGTCGAGCGCGATCACCCGCGTTCCACGCCGCTCAAAGGCCGCGTACCAGCCGGTGCGCTTCCAGCCCTCGGCGCGGTTGGACGCAAAGCCGTGGATCAGGACGATGGTCCTTGTCGCACCCGCGTCCGGGGAAATGTCGTCGTAGGCGATGCTGACGCCGTCGGTGATGAAGCTGGCCATGACCGACCCTATCGTCACGGGGCCTCACCGGTCCACTCCCAGTGCCAGGGCTCGAAGGGATAGGGCACAAAACCGAAACGGTCAGCGTTGGCCACGAGCCAGCGGTAGGCAGGCGTGCGGCTCATGAACAGGCGGTTGGCGGCGGCGCTGGAATCGGGGCCGAAGCCCGGCGCCTGGCCGACGTAGAGGTCCACGGCCAGGCCCGTCCGATGCGCCGAGCAGGTGGCGCGGACGACGCCGTTGCAGTTGTGCTCGCGGGCGCAGCGCGCGTCATCGTCAGCCGGGCTGCGGAAGCCGGAGAAGATCGTCAGACTGCGCGGATCGGCCGCGACGGCTGCGTCCTCTGCGCGGGCCGCGGCGGCCATGCGGCGCCAGGCCGCGAGCGCGCCGGGCCGAAGCTGGATCGCCTTGCCGGCGTAGCCTTCCGTCGCCGCAGCCGGAGCCAGCGCCGCCGTCGCCGGTGGATTGGGGCAGATCCGCTGAGCGCTCAGCCGCACGAAGGGCCGACGCATCTGGACGACGCCCTTGATCCGACCAAAGACCGCGGCGCTCATGATCCCATCGGCGGGCAGGTCCTGGCCCTTTTCCCAGGCCGCGAGCGCGGCGGCGAAGCCGGGGGAGTCGGGCCCACAGCTCGAGCCGATCTCATGGCCGATCAGCGGGGTGTAGATTTCCCAGCCGGTCTCGGCGCGGCCCATGGGCGCCCAGGCCAGCGTCTGTAGTGAAGCCTGGTTGACCTGAGCCGCGGCCGCCGGTCCGGCGCCGCAGGATGCGGCTCGTGGGGCGGCGCTCGACGCGATAGTGGCCGTCGCTGCGGCGGGCGCTGGCGTAACCGTCGGCGTGGTTCTCGCCGCAGCGGCGATGGGCGGCGGCTTGGGCGCGGGCGCGCAACTGGTCACGCGCAGGGCAACGAAGCCTAGGATAAGCGCCGCGATGGCGAGCCCGGCCAGGAACCGCAGGGCGTCTGAAGGCTTGAACCTCACACGCCGGACAACGCACGGCGCAGGTTAGAGGTCCATGATGACGTTTTTCAAGGCGGCGCTCTTCGCCGGCGTCCCACTGCTCCTGCTGGCCTCCGCCTGTTCGGCCCCCGCGCCGAAATCCGAGACCGCCACGACGAGCACGACCGCTACGGCAACGGCGGTGTCCGCCGACCAGCCCATCGCGGTGACCGACGCCAGCGCCATTTCGCCGGCGACTGAGGTCGTGCCCGGCAGCGACGCTCCGCCGCCGTCCTCCGCCGACCCGCTGATCACGCCGTCCAACTCGCCGCTCGCCAAGCCCATCGACACCGCCGCCTGGAAAGCCGCCCCGGAAACCCCGGACGCCCGGAAGCACGCCCTGCTGCGCGCCGAGGTTCTGCTGGCCCGCGCCCACTTCTCGCCAGGTGTCATTGACGGCCAGGACGGCGGCAATCTGCAGAACGCCATCGCGGCCTTCGAGACCGCCCACAACCTGCCGGTGGACGGCAAGATGGACGAGGCGGTTTGGGCGGTGCTGGCCAAGGACACGCAGCCGGTGCTGACCGACTACACGATGACGCCCGACGACGTGAAGGGTCCGTTCCTCGACAAGATCCCCACCGACATGACTGAGCTCGCCAAGCTTCCGGCGATCGGTTTCACCAGTCCGCTGGAGGCCTTGGCCGAGCGGTTTCACATGGACGAGGCCTTGCTTAAATCGCTAAACCCAGGCGCGAATTTCGCTACGGCGGGCGCCTCTCTCGTCGTCGCCGCGCTCGGCCCTGACAAGCTGAAGGCAACGGTCGCGCGCCTCGAGGTCGATAAGACCAAGCGCCAGGTCCGCGCTTTCGGGGCGAGCGATGTGCTGCTGGCGGTCTATCCGGCCACGGTGGGCTCCACCGAGCGTCCGGCGCCGGTCGGCGAGTGGGCGGTGCGCACCGTCGCCGCCAACCCGACCTATACCTACGACCCATCGCGGCTGACCTTCGGCAAGGCCGAGCAGGGCAAGCTGACGATCAAGGCCGGCCCCAACAATCCGGTCGGCTCCACCTGGATCGACCTGACCAAGGATACCTACGGCATCCACGGCACGCCGGACCCGCGGATGGTCGGCAAAACCGCGAGCCACGGCTGCGTGCGCCTGACCAACTGGGACGTCCGCCAGCTCAGCCAGTCGGTGAAGGCCGGAACCAAGGTGGCCTTCGTGGGCGTGGAACAGGCCAAGGCCCCGAAGGTCGCGGGGTAGGCCTTAGCTACGCCAGCGCAACGTGACCGCCTCGACCGGATTGGCGAAGGCCCGGCCTTCCCGGCGGCTCGCGGTCCATTCGCGCTTGAGCTGCTGATACCACTTGGCCTGGCGGTCGGCGTCGTCGATCCAGAGCAGGGCGGGATCGTACCTCAGCCCCTGGTTCTGCAGGTTCACCATGTCGCCGTCCTGCCGCAGGAACGCGCGGGCCCCGGCCTTGATGAACGGGCCAAGCAACAGGAACGCCGGGTGGTCGGACCAGACCACTTGGGTGATCTGGGTGCGCTTTTGGTTCAGTGGCGTCAGGCAGGTCAGCGACAGCACCTGGCGCTTACCCACCGTGATATGCTCCCAGCGCAGGCCGGGAAGGCGGAACGTGATCTCGGTCAAGGGCTCGCCGCCCAGGATGGCGTAGGCGCGGCTGTTCTTCGATGGCTCGTGGCGGACCATCGCGAAGCCCGCCTCGCGGGGCTCGAAGCGCTTGGCCTTCTCATGCTGGCTCGCCTTGGAGCGCCACCACCACTGCTGATGGACGTAGGGGCCGTGGGCCGGGTCCATCAGGCCCACGACGGCGTGGTCGATGTGGGCCTCGAAATCCATGCGGTCGACCAGCTTCGGCCTACCGCCGACCACGCCCTCGAAGACCGGCGGCGGCTCGGTCGGCTCGCCCTCGCCGCGGGGATCGGAGCTGACCCAGACGAAGACCAGGCCCTGGCTCTCGGCGACGGGATAGCGGCGCACGCGGATGCGGCTGACGTCCATCGCCTGGTCGTCGACCAGCGAGGGGATCGCCGCGCAGGCGCCGTCCCGACCGAAGCGCCAGCCGTGGTAGGGGCACTCGACCGTCGTCGCGCCGGAGGACTCCTCATGAAAACGCCCGGCTGACAGCGGTGCGGCGCGGTGCGGGCAGATATCCCTGAGCGCGAAGATGTCGCCCTTCGGCGAGCGGCCGAGCAGCACCGGCTCGCCCAGCAGTTCGTGGCGGGCGAGCTTGCCGGGCTTCAGGTCGCTGGAGAGCGCGGCGAAATACCAGACGTCGGTCAGGAAGCCCTGGCCGAACTTCTGCTCACTGCGCTCTGCTCTGTTGTCGCCCTCAGCCATCCGTCCGCTTCTATTCCCCCGCTCATCGCCGCGAAAGCGGCGGCTCAGATTTCTTGAACCACGGAAAACACGGAAAGAGCACGGAAACGATGATCCTGGTCATGGATCGCGGCATGGCTCGTCGCGCTCCGCGCGTTCCGTGCTCTTTCCGTGTTTTCCGTGGTCAATCTTCGTCCTGCAGTCGCAGGAACACCGCGGCGTAGGCCGACAGGCCGATGGAGCCGCCGCGCAGGTCGGCGTCGCCGGCGCGGGTTTCCAGCAGGGTGGCGCCTTCGAGTTCCGGCGCCTCGACGAACCGGGGCTCGGGGCTGAGGTTGAAGAGGCAGGCGATGGCCTCGTCGCCGTCTCGCCGGACGAAGGCCAGGACCGGGTCAGGGACATTGAGGAAGGTGAGATCGCCCACGGTCATGGCCGCTGAGCCGCGCCGGAAGTCGATCATCTCGCGGGCGAAGGCCAGGGCCGACTCCGGATCGCGGTCCTGGGCCGCAATGGTGAGGTCCGCGTGCTCGGCGGCGGCCGGCAGCCAGGGATCGCCGGTGGTGAACCCTAGCGCGTGGCCCGGCGCCCAGGGCATGGGCGTGCGGCAGCCGTCGCGGCCGCCGGTGTAGGGATAGTAGAGGTCGCCGACCGGATCGCGCAGCTGGTCGCGGCTGAGGCTCGCCTGCGGCAGGCCCAGTTCCTCGCCCTGGTAGATCAGCGTCGTGCCCTTCAGGCTCAGCAGCAGGGCGAACATCAGCTTGGCGAGGTCCGGTGAAGCATCCTCTCCGCCGAAGCGGCTGAGCGTGCGCGGCACGTCATGGTTCGAAAAGCTGATCGTCGGCCAGTGAGCCGGGTGGGCGGCCAGAGTTTCGTAGTGGTCCTTGACGAACCGCGGCGTCAGCTTGCGCGCCAGCAGCAGCACGAAGGTGTAGGCCGAGTGCAGGCCTTCGGTCGGCGACAGGTATGCGCCGCAGCGTTCTTCCTCTTCAGAGAACTCGCCGAAGACGAAGCGGTCGCCGCCGTTCTTGCCGTCATGCGCCTCCACCCGATTGCGGATGACCGCCAGGGTCTCGACGTTTTCCGGCAGGTTGGAATCGAACAGGTGCCGCTGCAGGTTGCCAGCGTGGGACCAGTCGTACCGGGTTCGCTCGGCCATCGGGACCGGCGGATTGGGCGTCAGGGCCGCGTCGTGCAGGAGGGTGCCGGCGACATCGAGGCGGAAGCCGTCGACGCCCTTGGCGAGCCAGGTATCGAGAACGCTCAGCGCCGCTTCCCGCGCGCCTTCGCTGCGCCAGTTGAGCTTGGGCTGCTGGCGCAGGAACTTGTGGTGGTAGTGCTGCCGACGCGCCGGCTGGTAGGCCCAGGCCGGGCCGCCAAACACCGACAGCCAGTTGTTGGGCGCGGTGCCGTCGGCCTGCGGGTCGGCCCAGACGTACCAGTCGGCTTTGGGGCCATCGGCGCCGCCGGTCAGGCTCTCGACGTACCAGGCGTGAACGTCGGAGGTGTGGCTCAGCACCTCGTCGAGGACGACCTTCAGGCCCCGGGCGTGGGCGGCGTCGAGCAGGCGCTGGAAGTCGTCCGCCGTGCCGTAGTCGGCCTGTACGCCGTCATAGTCGGCGATGTCGTAGCCCCAGTCGCGGTTGGGCGACGGATGGATGGGCGACAGCCAGATGCCATCGACGCCCAGGCTCTGGACATAGTCCAGCTTGGCCTCGACACCGGGCAGGTCGCCATGCCCGTCACCGTCGCTGTCGAAAAAGCTGCGGACGTAGATGTGGTAGAGGACCGCGCCCTTCCACCAGGGACGGGTGTCAGCGCTCATAGAGGCTCCCCTCCAGGGGGAGCTCCCGCGAAGCGGGTGAGGGGGTTAAAGCCCACTCGTCCATCCGATCCGGGTGAAACCCGCTCCGTCTCGTCGCTGCGCGCCAATCCACCTCCCCCTGATCGCGCTCCGCACTGGGGGAGGACTTATGGCTAGACCTCGGACGTGGTGTTGATGATCCGCGAGACGAGGCCATAGTCCTTGGCCTCCTCGGCGCTCATCCAGAAGTTCCGCTGGGTGTCCTTGACGATCCGCTCGATGGTCTGGCCGGTCTCCTTGGCGATCATCCGGTTCACGCGGTCGCGCATCTTGATGATCTGCTCGGCCTCGATCTGGATGTCGCTGGCCTGGCCGCGCATGCCGCCGGCCGGCTGGTGCAGCAGGAAGCGGGTGTTGGGCAGGCAGAGGCGGTTTTCCGGTTTGGCGCCCAGGAAAATGTGCGCGCCGGCGCTGGCCACCCAGCCGGTGCCGATCACCTTCACGTCCACGCCGCAGAAGCGGATCATGTCGTGGATGGTGTCGCCGCTTTCCACGTGGCCGCCGGGCGAGTTGATGATGATCCGGATCGGCTTGTCGTTCTCCGCCGAGAAGGCGGTGATCTGCGCGGTGACCCGCTCGGCCAGGCGCATGTCGATCTCGCCGAAGATCAGCACGGTGCGCGACTTGAAGAGCGCGTTCTGAACCGGCCCGGCGGTCATCGGCATGTCGGGCTGGCGGCCCTTGTCCTCGGCGTCGCCGTCTTCGTCGTCGAGCCAGCTCGTGTAGATCTCGCGCATGTAGTCCTCTTGAAAACCTGAGCCCGGAACGTGCGTCGCCGCAGCCGCAATCGCAAGGGGGCTTAGGGCGATTATCCTGCCGCCGTCGCCACCAGACGGGCGTAGAACTGGATGCTTTGCTCCAGATTTTTCAGCGTCAGGTGCTCGTTGGTCCCGTGGATCATGCCGGTCTCGGAGACCCGGAAGGTCATCGGCTGGAATCGGTAGACGTCGCTCGCCACCGGTTGGAGGTAGCGGCTGTCGGTGCCGGCGGTGACCAGGCTAGGCGCGACGGGCGCATCCGTCGTCTGGCCAGCCACGGCGGCCAGCACCTTCCAGCCGTCCGAGGTGGTGGATGACACCGCCGACGGCTCCACCCTGGTCTCGCCCCAGGCCAGCGTGACCGGCAGGTTGCCGACCGCTGCCCTCGCTTTCGCCATGACACCGGCCGAGCTGTCGCCGGGCGCAATGCGGTAGTTGATCCAGGCGGTGGCGTCCTGCGGCAGCACGTTCTCCTTCGGACTGCCCCGCAACATCGTGGGCGCGATGGTGGTGTGCAGCAGGGCCGCGCCGGAGGGCGAGGCGCCCAGCTGGCCGATCAGCAGCGGCTTGAACAGCCAGGCGTTGGCCACCGCCATCCGGGTGAGGAATGGCGCCCGGGGTGCGATGGACCGCAAGGTGGCCGCCGTGGGCCCGCGGAATTCCATCGGAAAGCCGTGGTCGGCGATGGCCGCCACCGCGCGCGACAACACCACGACCCCGCCGCCGTCGGCGGGCGGCGCGGAAGAGTGGCCGCCTGCGGCCCTGGCGGTGACGACCAGGGTCGCATAGCCCTTCTCCGCCACGCCGATCAGCGCCAGCTTGGCGCCCAGCGGGCTGCCGGTGACCACGGCCAGCCCCTCATCGAGCACGAACTGCGCCTTGACCCCGCGGGATTGCAGCAGAGCGGCGGCGGCGCGCGCGCCGGTTCCGCGCGTCTCCTCGTCCTCGCCGGAAACGATGATCACGGTGCGGCGCGGCTTGAAGCCCCGCTCGGCCAGGCCCTCAAGCCCTTCAAAGAGGGTGATCAGCGAACCCTTGTCGTCGATGGAGCCTCGGCCCCAGACCGCGCCCTCGGCGACGGCGCCGGAGAAGGGCGGGTGTTTCCACTGGCCTTCCGTTCCGGCGGTCACCGGCACAACGTCCTGGTGAGCCATCAGGATGACGGGCGCGAGCGATGGATCGGAGCCTTTCCAGGTGTAGACCAGCGTATTGGTCGCCACGATCTCGCGGGTCATGGCGGCATGCGCCGCCGGGTAGGCGGTCGCCAGAAAGTCGTGCAGCCGGATCCATTCTGCGGGCTGGTCGTCGGCCCGGTCCTGGTGGCTGACGGTCTGGATCTGCACGGCTTGGGACAGGCGCTGGGCGGCGGCGGTCAGATCGACGGTGACCGCGGGTGCGATCTTCACCGCGCTCGCGTCCGCCACGCCGGGCGGCTTGAACGTGACGGTGCGGACCAGGATCACGGCGACCAGCACGCCCAGGATCAGGACCAGCCCCAGCGCGATCCGGCCCAGCGCGCGCACGGTTAGCGCCCGGCCTTCGGCTTGAACGCCAGCATCATGTTGCCCGGCGCCTGGCCGAACATGCCGTAGCCGGAGTTGACCAGCAGCAGCCCATTGACGCCGACGATCGAGGCCGTGTCGATCGAGCCGCCGTGGCCTTTCACACCGTTGATCGCGTCGAAATCGTGGGCGGTATCGTAGGTCCAGAGCAGCTTGCCTGTCTTCTCGTCGAAGACGTGCAGGTAACCGTCGAGGCTGCCCTCGATCACCGTCCCGTCGATGACGGTGGGCGCGGCGGAGAAGCCATAGTGGCGCTGGCAGTTGGGCGAGCGCTTGTCGCGGCCGTTGGCGCAATCCGGCGCCGAAGCGAAGTTCCATTTCACCGTCCCGGCGTTGGCGTCGACCGCATAGAGGCCGGGCTTCAGGCCGGCGTCGACGGTCTGGCCGGGGATGTCCTTGCCGACCACGGCGATCGGCACGAACAGCGTGTCGTCGTGGAAGGCGATGCCCCAGTGGATGCCGCCGTTGGGCGCGCCGGTGCCGATGTCCCGCCGCCAGACAACCTTGCCTGTCGCCGGCTCCAGCGCCCACAGCGTCCCGGATTTCTGGCCGGCGAACAGCAGCTCGCGGCCATCCTTCAGTCGCCCGAGGATCAGCGACGCGCCGAAGTCGACATCCCGATAGACCGTGTCGGTCACGCAGTTGTAGAGCCCGGCCCTGGGCTTCGCCCCGCAGCCGGCGTTGTAGATGTCGCGCTCAGTCGCCTGCAGGCTCCAGGCCTGGACGCCGTCGGCCAGGCGGATGGCGATCAGCGCGTCGGTGTTCTTGTGGGCCGGCGGCGAGTTGCTCTCGCCGGTGCCGAAGTAGATCAGGCCGCGGCCCTCATCGACCACCGGCGAGTTCCAGATCGGCGCGCCAGACGGGCCGAGCAGCATCTTGCCGTCGCCCCGGTCGCGAACCGGTTTGGCGTCCTCCATGGTGTCGTAGCGCCACTGCTGCTTGCCGGTCGTGGGCTCCAGCGACAGCACGAAGCCGTGGTTGGTGCAGCAGGGCACGGCGTTGTCGGCGGCCGTCATGATCTCGTACTGCGACACCGGCACGATGATCCGATCCTTCAGGACCCGCGGCGTGCCGGTGGTCATGGAGAAGGAGTAGGAGCCGACGTTCTTGGTCCAGAGCGCCTTGCCGTTCCGCGCGTCCACCAGGTGGACCGTGGAATCCAGGCCCGAGAAGGCCACCACCTTGCGGCCGGCCTTGTAGCCCGGCGCCGCGATGATCCCGTAGGCGGCGCTGGTCCGCAGCGGCGCGCCCTTCGGCGTGGTGTAGACCCACTTCAGGCAGGGCTTGGCGGGCGCGCTGACGTCGAAGGCGTACATCGAGGCGGTTTCGGCCACCGGCAGGAACACGGTGTTCCCGACCACGGCGGCCTGGGCGCGCATCATGGTCACGTCCGGAAAGGCGATGGCCCAGGCGAGCTCCAGCTTTCCCAGGCCGGCCTTGGTCAGGCCCGTCTGGGCCGAGGTCAGGACGCGGGTGTTGCGCGGGTCGAAGCCGAAGGTGGAGACCGTGGCGGCGCCGGCGATGTCGGCGTCCCGGCGGCGCGCGTCGCAGGCCATGGCCTGGCTCCAGGTGTCCACCGTCGCGGACGACTTGCCGGTGAGGTAGTTGATCAGCTGGCCACGGCCCTGATCGCTGAGGCCCGCGCCCTGGCCGCGCATCTTGCCCTCGGTCAGCGCGTAGGTCAGCGCCTGGACGCTCATCGCCTCCAGCGTCGCCTTGGTGGGCGCGCGGGTCTCGTCCGGGCGGTCATGACAGGCCGCGCAGTGCTGGCGATAGAGCGGCTGGCCGGGATGCGGCACCGGCACCTGGGGGAGCGCCGGCGCGGCGGAGGCGGTCAGCGCGAACGCCGCCATGAGACCCAGAAGCTTCATCGATGTTTCCCCTCGTTTCCCGCCGTGGTCCTCTGACGGAACCCTGCGACCAGGAGAAGATAGGGCGGATGGGCCGCGAAATTGAAGCGCCGATTGTCGCCGAGGCGGACCCCGGCTAGCGTCCGGGCGATGACGTCTCCGACATTCGACCTTGGGTTCGCCACGCCGGACGACGTCGCCGCGGTGGCCGGCGTTATCCAGGAGGCCGCGCGCTGGATCGCCACCTGGCGCTCGGAACTCTGGGATCCGGCTCTGGTTGGCGAGGCCTTCGTCACGCCGCTGATCGCGGCCGGCGAGATGCTGACCGCTCGCACCGCCGCCGGCGAGATCGCGGGCGTGATGATCCTGCAGCTGGACGATCCGCTGTTCTGGCCGGACCGCCCGACAGGCGAGGCGGTCTATCTGCACAAGCTGGCCGTCCGCCGCGCCTACGCCAGCCAGGGCCTGCCCGCCTTGTTGATGGATCACGCCGAGGGCCTCGCCCGGACGCAGGGCCGCCACCTGCTGCGGCTCGACTGCGACCCGCCGCTGGCCGCCTACTATGCGCGCCTCGGCTTCCGGCCGGTCGACGAGGTCGACGTGCATCATCCGGAAGCCGGGCCCATGCGGGTCGCGCGGATGGAGCGGGGCCGTCGGCCAATCTAGCCCAGCGCCCGCAGCCCCGTCGCCGAAGCCTGCTCCACGAGGGGCGGCTGCAGGGCCGCGAAGTACCAGACCCACATTGTCCCCTGGACCAGCAGAGCGAGGGCCTGCACCCACCGGTGGCGCGTGAACACGGCGGCGGCCGTGGCGGCCAGGACCATGGGGATTATCGCCTGGTTCTGGGCGCTCCAGGCCGCCAGACCCTGAGCCTGACCGCCGAAAGCGTTGGTGATCGCGGTGGCCAGCGCGACGATCGCGCCGGCCGTCGTGTACTTGCGGCCCTCGCGGCGATGGTAGGCCTGTAGGTCAACCGGTCCGTCGGCCGGAATGGGCGGGCAGGCCAGCCGGGCCTGCAGGTAAAGAGCGCAGGCCATGACGAAGTAGTAGCCGATGGTTCCCATGTCCCAGACTTTCTGGGCGCGCAGATCCCAGACGCCGATCCACCAGGCCACCACGCAGACCAGCGACAGCAGCATCCAGCCCGCGTTGAACCAGGAGAAGATCAGACGGCGGCCGGCCCGCAGCATATCGCCGGCCGTCGCCAGGACGTGGGCGATCGCCAAGGCGTAGACGAACGAGAACAGCACTGTGACGTAGTCGAAGGCGTGCATGCGGATGGCCCCTGAACCCCGCCGCACCTTGACGGACTTTGGGCTCGCATCGCAAATGCCGGAAAATCAAACAACCGTTTCAGGGAATGCACAGCATGAGCGACGTGATGGCCAAGACCGGCGCCCTGGCGGGCACCCTGTTCGACCTGACCGGCAAGGTGGCGGTGATCACCGGCTCCTCGCGCGGCATCGGCAAGGCCATCGCCGAGCAGATGGCGGCCCATGGCGCCAGCGTGGTGATCTCCTCGCGCAAGGCCGGCCCCTGCGACGAAGTGGCGGCCGTCATCAACGCGCGCGGCTCCGGCCAGGCCATCGCGGTCCCGGCCAACATCTCGTCGAAGGACGACCTGCAGCGGCTGATGGACGAGACGCGCAAGGCGTTCGGCAAGATCGACATCCTGGTCTGCAACGCCGCGTCGAACCCCTATTACGGCAGCCAGCTCGACATTTCCGACGACGCCTTCGGCAAGATCCTCTCGAACAATATCGTGGCCAACAACTGGATGATCGGCATGGTCGCGCCGGAGATGAAGGAGCGCAAAGACGGCGCGATCATCATCGTCTCCTCGATCGGCGGCCTGCGTGGCTCGACGGTGATCGGCGCCTACTGCATTTCCAAGGCCGCCGACATGCAACTCGCCCGCAACCTCGCCCAGGAACTGGGCCCGCATAATATCCGGGTCAACTGCGTGGCGCCGGGCCTGGTGAAAACCGACTTCGCCAAGGCGCTGTGGGACACGCCGGAGGGCGAAAAACGCGCGAGTTCCGGCACCCCGCTGCGGCGCCTCGGCGAGCCCGACGACCTGGCCGGCGCGGCGGTCTACCTCGCCAGCCGCGCCGGCGCTTGGACGACAGGTCAGACGATCGTGGTGGACGGCGGCAGTACGTGCTGAGCCGGGTCAGCCGCGCGGCGCGCTAGACGTCCTATCCGTCCACCTCGCCGATGGGCATCCCGGGCGGGACCTCCGGCTTGGCTTTCACATCGGCGAGCGCGCGCTTCAGCTCCTCCCGGTCCTGCAGCAGGGCCGCAAGGCGCAGGCGGTGCGCGCGGCCGGCTGGGTCGGTCCCGGGCGCGGCCTTCAGGTTTACGGCGAGGTCGGCGAGCGCCTGGCCGATCTCCGATGCGGCGCCGGGCGCGGTCTGGGGCCTGCGCGCCGCCTCGGCCAGCGCCAGCACCGTGCGGGTCTGCACCCGCCGCGCGAGCTCGGCATAGCGTCCGGCGGCGGGCGCGAAGGCGTGGGTGAGCAGCGTCTGGGTCACCTCGCCGACGCCCGGCTCAGTGGCGTCGCGCCGGTGCTGGTCGACCAGCCGGTTCAGCCGCGCCGGCGCGGTCAGCGCGTCCAGCACCACCTGGGCGCCCACGTCGGCGGCCACCAGGCTGTCGTAGACCGGCCCGCCGGCGGTGGCGAGGACCTCAATGTCGGACTGGCGGTCGTCGCGGCCCGACTGCCCCGAGGACAGCAGCGGGATCAGCCGCTCGGGCGTGTCCAGCGCCTCGGGCGTCATGGCCGCCAGCAGCGCGGTCAGCGCCGCGCGCTGTCGATCGGCTGGGACCAGGATCGCGGCGGCGTTGCGGTCGCCCTTCACCCCGTAGCCAAAGTCGACGCCGCCCAGCGACTTGGCCGCAGCCTCCACCTGATAGCGATGCAGCAGGTAGATCGGCACGAACTTGCGGCGCAGCGCCTCCAGCGCCTCGCCGGGCCGAAGCGCGCGCTCGCCGAACTGGTCGATGGCCGCCTTGCGCACCGCCATCATCCGGTCGAGCTCGGCGATCGGATCGGCCCCATCGTCCCAGATACCGCCCGCCGGATGGCCGGAGCCGACCGGCCGGGCATCGTCGTCCTGGACGAAGCGCAGGTGCTCGGCCACGGCCTTCGCCTTGGCGGCCAGGGCCCGCTCGCCGGCCGGGCCGGCGGGCACATCAGCGTACATCCAGTCGACGAGGAAGCGGTCCCACTCGCCGATGTCTTTTCCATAGGCGTCGGAGAGGTCGATCTTGCCGCTGGTCAGCTTCACTCGCGGCGCCGGGTAGTCCATCACCGAGGCGCGGCCTTGGGTCGAGGCCCCGAAGTTGTGCGCGAAGCCCAGGGTGTGGCCCACCTCGTGGGCGGCGAGCTCGCGCAGGCGGGTAATCGAGACCTGCACCGGGTCGCTCGGTCCGCCGGTCCCGTCCTGGTCGGCGCCCACCAGGCCCTCGAAGATCAACATGTCCTGGCGCACGCGCAGAGAGCCCAGCAGCACTGAGCCCTTGATGATCTCACCGGTCCGCGGGTCGGCGATCGACTGGCCGTAGGACCAGCCGCGGGTCGCCCGGTTCACCCAGTTGATGACGTTGTAGCGGATATCCAGCGGATCGGCGCCCTCCGGCATGATCTCCACGCGGTAGGCGTCCTTGAACCCCGCCGCCTCGAAGGCCTTGGCCCACCAGGCCGCGCCCTCGCGCAGCGCTGAGCGCACCGGCTCCGGCGCGGCGCGGTCGACGTAGTAGACGATAGGCTTCTTGACGGTGGAAACCGCGGCGCTCGGGTCGGTCTTTTCCAGCCGGAAGCGGTGCGCGAGCCGGACGGCGAGGTCCTTGTCGAGCGGCGCCGAGTAGTCATAGACGAGGCTGTCGAAGCCGCCCGAGCGTGGGTCGAACCGGCGCGGGACGTACCCTGGCTCCGGCAGCTTGATCAGGCTGTGGCGGACCGTCAGGGTGATCAGCTTGGCGTCCGGGGCGATGTTGCGGACCTCGGGCCCCGGCGTATCGGAGGCGAAGGTCTGGCGGGCCTCGAACTCCAGGTTCAGCGGGAAGACCTTCACCGCGCCCGGATCGGCCATCGACAGGTCCGGGACCAGCTTATAGCCCTTCTCGCCCGACCGCTGGAGGTCGCCGGCGATGTCCTCCACATCGCGGGTCAGGAAGCTCGACAGGTCCACCAGGATGCGGCCGTCGGGCAGCACGCCCTCAACCTTGCCCGCCCAGACGGTGGAGACCGCGAAGGCGTCGTGCGCGGCCACCTGTTCGTCGATCGACCCGGCCGGCGCGACGAAGCGCGGGTTCTCGTATTCGGCGATGACCTTCTGGCCCAGGCGGCGGAAGACCAGGATCTCGCCGCGGCCGATCCGCGCCCGATCGAGGCCGGCGGCCGCCGAGCCCAGGCCGGTCTTCAGCGCTGTCACATAGAGGAACCGGCCGCTCGTCCCGTCGGCGTCCGCCTTGGGCAGGGCGACCAGGATGCGTCCCTTGTCGCTGTCGACGTAGGTCGGCAGCAGGCCCTCTTGCCGGGTCAGGCCGGCGACCGGATCGGCCGGCTTTATCGGCGCGGCCGGATCCTCCTTGGCCGAGGCGCGCCCTGCCGCCAGCAGGATCACAGCAAACGCGACGGCGCCGAACAACCTGGACTTCACGAGATATCCCCCGAACTGACCGCCGCAGATTAGCTATCCGTCGCCCACCCGGCCAGCCGCCTATCTCAGAGCGCCAGGTGACTATGCCCCAACCGAAATCGACTAGGGAACCCAGCTTGACGTGAACGTAAACGTAAGCGTAGGTTTACGATGTCAATGAGAAACGCAGATCAGCGTCGCGGGAGGATTTCAATGCCCATGGACCTACGCCGACCCAACAGGACCTTCACGATCCGGCAGCTGTGCCTCGAGTTCAAATGCACGCCGCGCGCTTTGCGCTTCTACGAGGACAAGGGCCTGCTAAGCCCGGCGCGCGACGGGCTGAACCGCGTCTATTCCTACAAGGACCGCGCCCGTCTGCAGCTCATCCTGCGCGGCAAGCGGGTGGGCCTGGCGCTGGCCGAGATCGGCGAAATCCTCGACCTCTATGAGGTCGATGACGGCGGCGCCCAGCAGGCCGCCAAGTCCCTGCGCAAGTTCCAGGAGCGCATCGTCGCCCTGGAGGGCCAGAAGATCGACATCGACAACGCCATCCATGAGCTGAAGGCCGGTTGCAGCGCCATGGAAGCCCGCCTGTCGGAAACCCGCCCCGACCTGCTGCCCCGCGCCGCTGACTACGACCAGATGCTGCGCCGCCGCCTGGACGGCGTGGAGCACAGCGAAGCCAAGTAATTTCTAGCGGCTGACCGCGCGGCCGAGTTCGCTTAAGTAGCGGTCCGACCGGAGATGCCGCCATGCCCTACAAGCCGCCCGTCCGCGACTACGCCTTCATCCTGCGCGACCTGCTGGAGCTGGAGCGCTACGCGAACCTGCCGGCCTTCGCCGATGCGTCGATGGACACCGTCGACCAGATCCTCGAAGAGGCCGGCCGCTTCACCGCCGAGGTTCTGGCGCCCCTGAACAGCGTCGGCGACAAGGAAGGCTGCCACTGGGCGGCCGACCATTCCGTCACCACGCCCAAGGGCTTTAAAGAGGCCTACCGCCAGCTTGTCGACGGCGGCTGGCCAGGCTTGGGCTCCGATCCGGCCTACGGCGGCCAGGGCCTGCCGCACGTGGTGAACCTGGCGTTCTCGGAAATGTCGTCGGCCGCGAACATGGCCTTTTCGATGTATCCGGGCCTGACCCACGGCGCCTATTCGGCGATCCACGCGGCCGGGACGCCGGAGCAGAAGGATCTCTACCTGCCCAAACTCGCCTCGTTCCAATGGGGCGGCACCATGAACCTGACCGAGCCGCAGTGCGGCACGGATCTGGGAATGCTGCGCACCAAGGCGGTCCCGCAGGCGGATGGGACCTACAAGATCTCCGGGCAAAAGATCTGGATTTCCAGCGGCGAGCACGACCTCACCGAGAACATCGTCCATCTGGTCCTGGCGCGCATCGAAGGGGCGCCGGCCGGCACGCGGGGGATAAGTCTGTTTATCGTACCCAAGTTCATCCCCGACCAGGATGGCAATCCGGGCGCGCGCAACGCGGTCAAGTGCCTGGGCCTTGAGGAGAAGATGGGTATCCACGGCAACGCCACCTGCGTGATCGCCCACGAGGAGGCGACCGGCTGGCTGATCGGCGAAGAGAACCGCGGTCTCAGCATCATGTTCATCATGATGAACGAGGCCCGCCTGGGCGTCGGCATGCAGGGCATCGCCCAGGCCGAGGCCGCCTATCAGGCTGCCGCGGACTTCGCCAAGGACCGGCTGCAGGGCCGCTCGCTGACGGGACCCAAGAACCCCGACGGCCCCGCCGACCCGATCATCGTCCATCCGGACGTCCGCCGCATGCTGATGGACGCCAAGGCGATCATCGAGGGCGGCCGCGCCTTCCTGTTCTGGACCGCGCTGCATGGCGACCTGGCCGAAGCGAGCCCCGACGAGGCGGTGCGCCAGAAGGGCCACGACTACATGGCCCTGATGACCCCGGTGCTGAAGGGCTTCCTCACCGATCGTGGCTTCAACGTCTGTTCCGACGCCATGCAGGTGCATGGCGGCTCCGGCTTCACCGAACACTTCCCGGTCAGCCAGTACCTGCGCGATTGCCGCATCGCGCTGATCTACGAGGGGACCAACGGCATCCAGGCCCTGGACCTGGTGGGCCGTAAGCTCGCCGCCGACGGCGGGCGCGGCGTGATGGGCTTCTTCGCCGAACTCGACGGCTTCATCGCCGCGAACGAGGCCGACGCTGGCCTCAAGCCCTTCACCGAGGGCCTCGCCAAGGCCAAGGCCGAGCTGCAGGAAGCGACGATGTGGCTGATGCAGAACGGCCTGGCCAATCCGGACAACGCCGGCGCGGCCTCCACCGACTACATGCACCTCTTCGGCCTGACGGCGCTGGCCTACATGTGGGCGATGATGGCCAGGACCGCGCAGGCCAAGATCGCTGGCGGCTCCACCGATCCGATCTACGCCGAGAAGCTGGCGGTCGGCCGCTACTACATCGCCCGGGTCCTGCCGGAGACGTCGGGGCGCCTGGCTAAGCTGAAGACCGGCGCGGAGACCCTGATGGCGCTGCCGGCCGAGGCGTTCTGAACCGGAGACCACGCTGATGGCCAGCTACCGCGCGACCGCCGACTGGAGCCTGACCGACGGCGAGGACTTCGCCGCCGGCCGCTACAGCCGCGGCCACTCGGTGGTGTTCGGCTCAGGCTTCGAAGCGCTCGGCACCGCCTCGCATCAGATCGTCGGCAACCGGTGGTCGGTCGCCGGCGCGGTCGATCCCGAGGAGATGCTGGTCGGGGCCATCAACACCTGCCACATGCTGAGCTTCCTGCACGTCGCCCGCGAGGCCGGTTTTGTCGTCGCCCGTTACCGCGACGAAGCGGTGGGCGTGATGGAGAAACGCCCCGACGGAGAGATGTGGGTGAGCCAGGTCACCCTGCACCCGGAGATCGCCTACGCCGGCCGCCAGCCGAGCACGGAAGAGCGTGACCGCCTGCACCACGCCGCCCACCAGATCTGTTTCATCGCCAATTCGGTGAAGACCGAGATCGTGGTGGCGCCGCAGGCGGCCGCCTAAAGCCAGGCGCGCGGCCGTCGCCGCGGTGTCCTTCAGCTCGCACTCCCATATCGTTTCGACGCGCCAGCCGAGCGCCTCCAGCGCCTGGCGGTTCGCCGCGTCCCGGGCCCGGTTCCGACCCACCTTGCCGACCCAGTAGTCGCGGTTCTGCTGCGGTACGCGGGCCCCGCGGGCGCAGTCGTGACCGTGCCAGAAGCAGCCGTGGACGAAGATCGCCAGCCCGCGCCCGGGCATGACGATGTCCGGCTTTCCCGGCAGGTCCTTGCGGTGCAGGCGGTAGCGGGCGCCGAGCCGGGTCAGCGCCTTGCGCACCGCCAGCTCCGGCGAGGTGTCCTTGCCCTTCACCCGCCGCATCACCGCCGAGCGCTTTTCGACGGAATAGACGTCAGTCATCGCCGTATCCGGCCACGCCGGCCTGGGTTCTGGTGTTCGACATTCCCGTACCTTTCACCCAACGCCGCCGCGCGGGAAGAGACCGCGACGACGACGCAACAAATGAAGGTGACGCCCCCGTCATTTTCTTGACTGATCAATGTTTAGATGGTTGATTCCGGTAACAATCGAGGAGCGAACCCATGGCGGCCGACGGCAATATCACCAAGGACATCATCTACGACGCCGTGGCGCCGGACGACTTCGAGTCCATGCTGGAACTCGACCGCTACAACGCGCGGTCGACCGCCTTCGACAAGATCATCTCTGCGACCCACGACCATTTCTGGGATCCGCTCGACAAGAAGTACATCGACTTCGACGAGCCCTTCGACATGGAAAACACCATGATCCTGCCGGAGAAGATGATCGGTGCGCTGCAGCTAGACTACGTCAACGAGACGCTCGGCAGCCAGAAGGAGCGGATCCGCTTCGCCAACGCCCAGACGCTTCGGACCTTCTCCTCGATCCTGCACGGCGAGCAGGGCGCGCTGAACCTGTCGGCCAGCCTGTGCCACGTGCTGAAGGATCAGGGCGCGCAGGAATACGCCGCCAACCAGACCCGCGAAGAGGCCCGCCACGTCACCGCCTTCGCGAAATACATCAAGGCCCGCTGGGGCCGACCGGTGGAATGCGGCCCGATCCTCAAGGACCTGCTGGTCGAGATCATCGGCGCGCCGGAGGTCTACAAGAAGATCATCGGCATGCAGATGCTGGTCGAAGGCCTGGCCATGGGCGCCTTCGCCACGGTGTTCAACGAGACCAACGATCCGTTGGCCAGGAAACTGACCCAGCTCGTCATGACCGACGAGGCCTTCCACCACAAATTCGGGAAGATCTGGGCCGACCGGACCATCCCGCACCTGACCCCGGCCGAGCACGAGGTCATCGAGCTGTGGGCGGCGCACTGCTTCCAGACGCTGCTGTTCAACCTGGTCGCGCCCACCCAGAACATCGGCCTCTACGAGGAGTTCGGCCTCGACCCCAACCGGGTGATCGAGGAGATGGGCAAGCTGGTCAACGACGAGAGCCGCCGCGAGGAGATGAAGGAAGCCACCAACATCTTCCGCGTGCTGGTGAAGACCCTGGTCAACGCCGGCATCATCACGGACCGCACCAAGGCCTTCTACGCCGTCTACGTCGACATCGACGAGCTGAAGAACGAGGGCGACAAGATGATCGGCGACGACATCGCCGAGGAGGGGATCAAGTACCTCCAGGAGATCAACTTCAAGGACCGCGCCCTGGCGAAAATCCTGATCGCCGCTGAGTAACCAAGCCCGACGGCGGCGCGCGGCCTCAGGCGTGAAGCGGTCGCCGTCGCAGCGCCGCGCCGGCGGCGCCGAATCCCAGGATCAACAGCGCCCAGCCGGCCGGTTCGGGAATGCCGCCTGCGTCGGGGACCACGACGCCGCCGCCGAATCCCGGGCTGAAGTCGAAGCTGTAGGCGCCGGCGACCGTGAAGGTCGGATCGACGCTGGCGTAGATGTCGGTCTGACCGCCCCCGAGCGCCACCGCGTGAATGCTCGTCCTGAGGAAGACCTCGTAGAGGCTGTTGGTGTCGAGCAGGAACTCCTGCGCCACCGTGAATTGCTGAAACGGGTCTGACACGACGGGTACGCCTGTGGCCGGATCCATGGAGACGCCGGTGCTGATTCCCTCTTTCGCCAGATAGAAGCCGTCGACCTTGAGCAGCGCGAAGGCCGATTCGACGACCGATGATGGGAGGATGCCGGAGCCCGTGAAGCTTGCGACGCCTATTTCGCCATGCGCGTCTACCCGCACCGATACCGGTCCGGGGGCGCCCAGGATCTGAAAAAAATAGTGCTCGCTAGTGTCGATGTCGCCGAGTCCGCCGCCGGTCGCGCCCGAGGTGGCGACCACCCTGGAGTAGAGCGACGGAACGGGATTGCTGTTGATGGACAGCTGGCCCTCCGTGACCAGGGGACCGCCATGCACGGTGTGGAATGCATTCGCCGGACCGTCAAAGGCGTCGTTGAAATCCTCCTTACCCACCGACGAGAAGGACCGAACGTCCAGGCTCGCCGCAATGACCCCTGCCGGCGTGGGAGTCGCCTGCGCCGCAGCCGCGGCCAGCAGGGCAGAGGCGAGCGACCCGGCAAAAAGAAGCGGTCGGTACGAGATCATACGGATACTTTCTGGCTTTTGCCGCTCGTCGAACGGCTCGGGTCGGCAATCAGCCGCACCCGCGCAGGTCGAGCGAATCCTGATTGCCGCCGCAGCGCCGCGCCTGCGGCGCCAAACCCAAGGATTATCAGCGCCCAGCTGGCCGGTTCGGGAATGCCGCCGACGGCGTCTCGGACCGTCCCGCCGCCCGCGAAACCCTCGCTGAATTCGAAGCTGTAGGGTCCATCGACCGCGAACGTCGGGTCGAAGTCGGCGAAGGCCTCGACCGAATGGCCAGAGACTGCGCTGGCATGAATGATGCTGCGCAGCCTCACATCGTAGGTGGTGTTGGACTTCAGGGCGAAGTCGCCATCGACGATCAGGTTGTGAAACGGGTTCGGGCCATAGACACCCGGGAAATCATCATCCTGGTAGCCGGCCGCGGTTCCTACGATTCCGATGGATCCTTCGACGACAAGGGAGCCGCTGAGCGTCTCGGAAATCCGGAAAAACGAGTTGACCGACGCATAGCCGCCGCCGGTGATCGGCGCCATGCCAACATGGCCCGCAGCGTTGATGTGCACCAGCGTGGTTGCGTCGGGCCCGGCCAGTCGGAAGCTATAGATTTCGTTCGTCAGGATGTCGGCATCGGACTCCCCGTTAGGCGAGGCGAGCAGGAGCGCATGAGTGAAGACCCCCGGCGTCGGTCCGCCGGCCAGGGTCAGGCTGCCGATCGCCGAGGACGATCCCCCGTTTGCGGCCAGGTTGGCGGTCGTCAGCGTGTTGACGTTGATGTGTGTAGCTTCGTTTACGGGCAGCCCGTTGACGATGCTTCCAGCGGACAACACGATCCCGCCTTCGGCGACCCCTGGCGGTAGCCCAGCCAGACTCGCCGGAGCGAGCGCCAGATATGCGGCGGCGGTGGCGGTGGAAACCGTGAAGCGAACAAAGCGGGTCATGAGGCAACTCTTCCGACAGGACTGGAGTCACCCTGCGCTGAGCACCGGGCAATGCGACAGGACCGCGACCCGATCATTTTCCGATCATTTCCCTCCAGTCGCCTTTGCCGCAGCGTCGCGGCGCGCCTAATGTGACGGCTCGCAAGGAGGGTGGCCGGGCATATGGCGATCGCATTACAGGTCGAGCCTGACTTCCGGCTGGGTAACCTGTCCATCAGCCCGAGAGCCTGCTTGGTTTCGAGCGACCGGGGTGCGCGCCGGCTGCAGCCGCGCGTCATGCAGGTGCTGGTCGCCTTGGCGCGGGCGAGCGGCGATGTCGTAACCCGCGAGCAACTAATCGACCTGGCCTGGAATGGCGCAGTGGTGAGCGAAGACGCGATCACCCGGACCATCGGCCATATCCGCCGGTTGTCGGAATGGGGCGAAGGCTACGCCTTTCGAGTCCAGACCGTGCCGACCATCGGCTATTCGCTGACGCCGATCGAACAGCCGGAGATCAAGCCACGGTCCGAGCCGCTTCTGGCGGTGCTGCCCTTCGACAACATATCCGACGACCCGGCGCTCAGGTACGTCTCGGAGGGACTCTCCGAAGAGATCCTACAGACGATCGCCCGCGGCACATCGATCCGGGTCATCGGTCGCGCCTCCAGCTTTCAATTCCGCGGCGGCAAGAAGGCCGCCGGCGAGATCGCCCGCGAATTGCAGGCCACCCACATGCTTGACGGGGCCGTGCGCCGACGCGGCGACCGGCTGCGGGTTACGGCCCACCTCATGGAAACCGCGACCCAGACAATGGTGTGGTCGGATCGCTTCGATTTTGCCCGCAGCGAGACTTTTGACGTACAGGAGCGCATCGCCGAGCTGGTCGCAGCGGCGCTGAGCCGGACCTTCGCTAGGTCCCTGCGACCCGCCGACATCGATCCAGACGCCTACGACCTCTACCTGCGCGGCGCGGAGCTTTGTCGGGACATCGTTCCAGAAAGCCAGCATCAGGCGATAGTCTTGCTGGAAGAGGCGACGGAACGGGCTCCCGAGTTCGCGGACGCCTGGGGAGAACTCGCGCTCGCACGGGCCCAGGCCGGCTATCTGCGATTCGAGCGCCGGGTCGGGGATGCTCGTGCAGAGCGCGCCCGGATTGAGGCCGACGCGGCTCGCGCCCGGTCGCTGGACCCCGATTGCCCGTCCGCGCGGCTAATTCCCTTTGTGGGTGGGCCGGCTTTCGATTTTGCCGAGCATCGGCGCCAGTTCGAGGGTCCGCGCCGCTCGCGCCTCGCCACGACCGCGTCGCCGGACGTCTCCACCGGGGTCCAGCTTCTCGAGGTCGGGCGGACGGCCGAAGCCCTCGAACACTTCCGCCAGGCCGAAATGTTCGACCCGCTGTTCCAGATCATGATCTTCTTCCACTGCCACGCCTTAGTTGCGGTCGGAGCTCTGGACGATGCAGTCGCCAAGCTGGACAACGCCATCGAACGTTGGCCGGGAATTCCGTTCTTCACGGCCACGCGCATCCTCTGGGCGGCCCTGGCGGAAGACTGGTTGATCGTCGACGCCTTGCTCCATCCGAAACGGCTGGCGCTCTTCCCCCTCCGCCACCGGCACGCCGAGGTTTTGGCGATGATCAACTCCTGCCGCGGCGGCGACACCTCGCCGGCCGGATTCGCGCGGCTACGAGACCTCGCGTTTGGGCTGGGCAAGACGGGCCTGGAGCCGATCCTCCTTTATGCCCGTAGGGTGGGATTGGCCAAAACCCTCGGCTTGGCGACCCAGCACGGCCGGCCGCTCGTGGACATCTATGCGCCGCGACGCCCAGACGATCTCGGCGCGATATCCTTGTTCCTGCCGTTCTTCGCCGACGTTCGGCGTGATCCGATGTTTCCAGTCCTTTGCGCCCGGCTGGGCCTGGTCGCGCACTGGCGAACCACCGGGCGCTGGCCGACCTGCGCCGATGAATTCGCGCCAGGCGTCTTCCAGTCCGGCTGTGAAACGGCGCTGATCGAACTGGGGCCTCAGCGCGCCATCTTCAGCGCCTAATGATCAGGCGTTGATAATGCCCACGCGGCGTCGGCGAAGGGCCGCGCCCAGTCCGCCGAAGCCGACCAGCATCATCGCCCAGGTGGCGGGTTCCAGCACGCCGCCGTTGGCGTCGCCGAGCGTCAGGTTGAGCTTCGAGCGCGCGCCCACGTCGCAAGTTCGTTCCCCCTCGATGCGAGCTTCTAAAATCTGGGGCGAACGGCGAGGTGGGGCTCGCCCTGAAATCGGCAAGGTTCTAAGGCTTGGTCGGGCTTGCGCCCGCGAACGATCCCGCGGGCGTTTCAGTTGTCGCAACGCAAAGATACCGTCCGGCCATGTTCAAGCCTTTGACTCTGATCCTCGCCGCCGTCGCCGCGCTCGCCCTGCCGAGCGTCGCCGGCGCCATGGCTCAGCCGGTGACGCACATCGAGCTGACCCGGATGATGGGCCGCTGGTACGAGGTGGCGCGGCTGCCGAACATCACCCAGCGTGGCTGTCATGCCGGAACCTCGGACTGGACGCGCAACGGCGAGGGCTTCGCGGTGGTGCAGGCCTGCCATCGTGGCTCGCCAGAGGGGCCGCTGGCGGAATGGAGGGCGCGCGCCCGCGTCGCCGACCCGGTCTCCAACGCCAAGTTCAAGATGAGCTTCTTCGGCGGCCTGATCTCCCAGGAATACTGGGTGCTCGATCAGCGCAGCGACGAGGGCTGGCTGATCCTGGCAACCCACGACGGCAAATATCTGTGGCTGATGGCGCAGAAGCCGACCCTGCCGTTGAACATCAGGACCGAGGCCGTGGCGCGTATCAAACAGCTGGGCTTCGATGTGGGCCGACTGGAATTCCCGCTGCCGGTTCACGGCTAGCGCGCAGGATCTGAAGGTCTCCCCAAGGCCGGCTAACGGGTCGCCCAGGCGCGTTCGGGGAACCGGTAGAGCACCATCCCGCCGGGCCCCTCGATCCGATAGGCGTCAGGCGGCGTGCGGTGGAACGACGCCCCGGCATAGATCACGGCCGCCTCCATCCTGGCCATGTCGAGAAGGTCCCCGTTCAGCATCCGCGGGCTGAGGTCGCCGACGGGGCCGCCATCCGGCCACTCGAAGTACATTTTGAAGCCGGTCATCTGTTGTCCATCGCCGCGCCTGTCGACGCCTCGACGAACCCAGCGCGCGGGCCGGCGGAAGGTTCAATCGCGCGAGATCGTGGCGGACCCTTGCATCGTGAACGGGGCCCTTGCATCGTGAACGAAGGCGGAACAATCTGGGCGGCCATGGACGTCGCCATAACCCCTGTCCTCGTTTCGCGGCCGGAGACCACGGCGGCGGTCACCCGTGGCGCGGCGCGGCTGTTGACCGCGCTGGGCTATGCGCCGCTGGCCGAGGTGACCCTCCCCAACGGACGGCGCGCCGACCTGATGGCGCTGGGGCGGCGCGGCGAAATCTTCATCGTCGAGGTGAAGTCGGGGCCGGAGGATTTCCGGACCGACCAGAAATGGCATGAATACCAGCCCTACTGCGACGCCTTCGCCTTCGCCGTGGCGCCGGAATTTCCGCGAGATATCCTGCCGCCGGAACCGGGTCTGATCGTCGCCGACGGCTTCGGCGGCGCGGTGTTGCGCGAGGCCGCCGTCGCGCCGCTGGCCGGCGCGCGGCGCAAGGCGCTGACGTTGGCGTTCGGGCGGCTGGCGGCGCTGCGCGCGGCCGGCGGTCAGGCGCTGGTGCTGGAGGAACCCGCGCGCTAACCCGCCGGCCGTTCAGCATGGCCGCGGCTGACGCGCTTCGGAACGATCTGGGTCCAGGCCTCAAGCACCAGGGCCGAGACCTCCTCGCCATCCAGGGCCGCGATCTCGACCCAGCTCCAGCGCAGGGCGCCGGCGACCATGGGGCTGAACACCTGTGGGCGGGCCTCGAACAGCAGCTCCTGATGGTTCCGGTCGAGCTTCATGATGACCCGGCCGCGAAAGCCCTGGACGAACCCCTTGCGGCCGACCTGGAACGACGGCTGGCCGTACCATTCGGTCTCCCAGGCGCCCGGCAGCGCGAGCGCCACGGCGCGGATGTCATCCCAGGTCGCCACAGCGGAGGCGTATCTAGCGCGGCGCGCGCTTGGCCAGGATCCGCTGCAGGGTGCGCCGGTGCATGTTGAGCCGGCGCGCGGTCTCCGAGACATTGTGATTGCAGAGTTCGTAGATGCGCTGGATGTGTTCCCAGCGGACCCGGTCGGCGCTCATCGGATTGTCGGGCGGCGCGGGAGAGGCGTCGCCGCGGGCGAGCAGAGCCCGGGCCACGTCGTCGGCGTCAGCGGGCTTGGACAGATAGTCCACGGCGCCGGCCTTCACCGCCTGAACGGCGGTGGCGATATTGCCGTAGCCGGTCAACATGATGATCTTGGCGTCGGGCCGCGCATCGCGCACCGCCTCGACCACCCTGAGGCCCGTGCCGTCCTCCAGGCGCATGTCCAGCACGGCGAAGGCCGGCGGGTGGCTGCGGACGGCGGCCAGCGCTTCCTGCACCGAACCGACCAGGACGGGCTCGAAACCGCGCTGCTCCAGCGCGCGCCCCAGGCGCGTGCGCAAAGGGGCGTCATCGTCCAGCACCAGCAGGGTCTTGTCGGCCAGGGCGGCGATCTCGGCGGAAAGGTCGGTCATGCGGACTCCCTTAGGGTGGGTTCGCGAGGCGCTGGCTGTGCGTCACCCTGTCGCAGGTCAGGAGGCCAGGGCAAGCTGGAACTCCTTAAAGGCGACTCGATGGCCAGTATGGAGGATCTGCAGTTCTCCCGATTGCCGGGTCGAGCGGTTAGCCCACTTCAAATCCAAGAAGACCACTAGATGGCGCCCGCCTCGATCTTGGCGCGCGGCCAACGCGCCGAGACGACGGCGCCGTGCGGCTTTCCGTTGTGAAACGTCACATGGGCGCCTGTTCGTTCCAACAGCGTCTTGGCGATGAAGAAGCCGAGGCCCATGCCGATGTGCCCGGTGCGTGAGCCCTCGCCGCCTGGACGGGTGGTCACATAGGGTTCCCCGAGCTTGGCGAGCACCTCGGGTGAGAAGCCAGGGCCGTCGTCGCGGACCTCCATGGTGATGGTCTCGGCGTCGAAGCGCGCGGAGATCAGGATTTCCGAAGCGGCGAAATCGACGGCGTTCTCGACGAACGCGGTGAAGGCGTGGGTGATCTCCGGCAGGCGGCGGATGTCGGGGGTTTTCACCCCCTTGGCGCCGGTGACGATCGCCTCGACGCGGACGCCCTTCACGCCTCCTCTCTCGAGATTAGAGTGCGGCTCGATCACCTCCTGCACCAGCTGGCGCAGCGACAGGCGCTCGTGGATGGCGTCGGAAGCGGCGTCCGGGGCGTCGGTCAGACGCCGCAGGATTTCGCGGCAACGCTCGGCCTGGGAGACCAGCAGGTCGGCGTCGTCCTTCACCTGCGCGCTCGGCGCCTCGCGACTCAGCTCCTTGGCGACGATCGAGATGGTGGCGAGCGGGGTGCCCAGCTCGTGGGCGGCCGCGGCGGCCAGCGCGCCCAGGGCCGAGAGCCTTTGCTCGCGGGCCAGCACCGCCTGCGTCACGTCCAGAGCCAGGGCCATGCGGGCTGACTCGACGGCGGCCTGGCGCACATACCCCGCGGTCAGCGCGATGCCGACGATGTTGGCGAGCGCCGCGCCGGCCCGGAGCCCAAACGGGATCGAGGCCGCCATGGCCGGGGCCGGCGGCAGCGGCAGCGGCAGGAAGACCAGCGCCAGTATCGCCGAGAGCACGCCGGCCATGACCCCCAGGATCAGCACGGGCCGCAGCGGCAGGGTGGCCGCCGCCAGGGTGACCGGTGCGATCAGGATCAGGACGAAGGGGTTGGAGGTCCCGCCGGTCAGGAACACCAGGGCGCTGATCTGCAGGATGTCGAGCGACAGCTGGGCGGCGGCCTCGCGGTCGCCGAACACCCGCTGGCCGGGCGAGGCCACGCCGGTCAGCAGATTGACCCAGGCGCTGGCCCCCAGCACGGCGAAGCAGAGCGGATAGGGCGCGGCGAACCCCATCGACATGATCGCCAGCAGCAGCGCGCCCTCGCCCGCCACCACCAGCCAGCGCAGGGTGACCAGGGTCCTGACCCTCAGGCGCCCGCGGTGGACCGCGCCCTCCGACCAGTCCTCGCCCGAGCCGATCTCGTCCTTGGAAAGGTCGCCGCCGCCGACCCGGTCGCCTTGCATGGCGCCGGTCCCGGTCCTATCGAGGCCGGGCTGGGAAGCCGGGGTATCGGTCGTCGCGGGTTGGGCCATGATCCTGAGGATCGCGCGCCTGCACGCGGCTGACGAGCCCCAAAGCGGTCGGACCCCGCCGAACCGCCGCCGAAAGGATGCTAAGGAACGCCCCATGAGCCGCACCGTCTGGATCATCCTGGCCACCCTGGCCCTGGCCTTCACGATCCTCACCGGCCTTGCGGTGCGCAGCGGCATCCTGGGCCCCACGCCGCAAACCGCGGCGATCGGCGGCGCCTTCCATCTGACCGATCAGCGGGGCCGGCCGGCCGACGCCTCGGTGCTGAAGCGCAAATGGAACGCGGTGTTCTTCGGCTACACCTATTGCCCGGAGGCCTGCCCGACGACGCTGCTGGCGCTCGGCGGGGCCGAAAAGCTGCTGGGACCCAAGGCCAGGGATTTCCAGGCGGTGTTCATCTCGGTCGATCCGCCGCGCGACACCCCGGCGGTGATGGCCAATTATCTGTCCAACACATCTTTCCCGCAGCGCACACTCGGCCTCACCGGCACGCCGGCGCAGGTCGCCGAAGTGGCCCGCGCCTATAAGGTCTACTACGCCAAGGCGGGCGAGGGGCCGGACTACCAGGTCAACCATTCGACCATCACCTACCTCATGGGCCCGACCGGGGATTTCGTCTGCGTGATCCCCTACGGCGAGACGCCGCAACAGATGGCCGCCCAGATCGAAAAGGCCATGCGCCAGGGGCGACACGCGCAAAGCTGTTGATCGTTCCGCGCCCGCGATGCGCGGGAAAGCAAGATCGGCTATGGACCCGGTTAACGGTTCGGGTGTTATGTTGCGGTGCACAAAGGACGGGGCATGCTCTATTCCCTCTATGAAGCCGGCTTCTACGCCGCCTCACCGCTGCGCGCCGCCGCGCGGATGACCCGGGACTTCTGGTCCTCGCCGCTCAACCCGGCGAAAGACTCCGATCTCGGGCGCAGGCTTTTCGCCAACGCCGACCTGTTCGCCAACCTGACGCGACGCTACGGCAAGCCCGCCTGGGGCATCGAGAGCATCGAGATCGACGGCGTGCCGGTGCGGGTGCGGCTGGAGGAAGTCTGGTCGAGCCCCTGGTGCAAGCTCACCCACTTCGCCCGCGACATGGCCGACATGCGCCGCGCGGGCCGCAGGACACGGGAGCCGGCGGTGCTGATCGCCGCTCCGCTGTCAGGCCACTACGCCACCCTGCTGCGGGGCACCGTCGAGGCCTTCCTGCAGGACCATGAGGTCTACATCACCGAGTGGACCAACGCGCGCGACGTGCCGATGATGGAAGGCCGCTTCGACTTCCATGACTACATCGACCACATCCGCGAGATGCTGCAGGCGCTCGGTCCGCGGCCGCATGTGGTCGCCGTCTGCCAACCTGGCCCGCCGGTCCTGGCCGCTGCGGCGCTGATGGCCGAGGACGGCGATCCCTGCCGCCCGGGCTCGATGACCTTCATGGGCTCGCCGATCGACGCGCGCCTCTCGCCGACCGTGACCAACAAGCTGGCCGAGGAGCGGCCCTTCACCTGGTTCCAGTCGCATATGGTCGATACCGTGCCGCCGCCCCATCCGGGCATGGGCCGGCGCGTCTATCCGGGCTTCGTCCAGCTGGCCAGCTTCATGTCGATGAACGCCGAGAAGCACCAGGAGGCGCACCAGCGCTACCTGCGCCAACTGATGGACGGCGACGGCGACGGCGCCGAACGGCACCTGGAATTTTACGACGAATATCTGTCGGTCCTCGACCTGACGGAAGAGTTCTACCTGCAGACCGTCGATGTGGTCTTCCAGCGCTACCTGCTGCCGAAGGGCGAGCTGGAGCATCGCGGGCGCCTGGTGCGGCCTGACCAGATCACCGACATCAGCCTGCTGACCGTCGAGGGCGAGAACGACGACATTTCCGGCATCGGCCAGACCCAGGCGGCGCACGACCTGTGCTCGGGCCTGCCGGCGGCGCTGAAGCAGGACTACGTCCAGCCCACGGTCGGCCACTACGGCGTCTTCAACGGCGCGCGCTTCCGCGACGAGATCTATCCCCGCGTGCGCAGCGTGATCTGGGAAGCCGAACTGGCGCTCGCGCGGGAGCCGGCCAACGCCCTCCCCAAGGCGATCAAGGCCGCCTAGACTCACACCTGTGAGTCTGTTCGGTCGATCCTCATTCGCCGATGGTGACCGGCTGGAGGTGGCCGGGACGGCCGTTACCCTGCGGGTCAACCGCCGGGCGCGGCGCGTGTCGCTGCGCCTCGACCGCACGCGCCGCGAGATCGTCGCCACCGCGCCCTCATCCCGCCGCCTGCCCGAGGCCGCCGCCTTCGCCCGCGAGCGCGCCGCCTGGATCGCCGAGCGGATCGCCGAGCTGCCCGACGCGACGCCGATCCATCCCGGCATGGTGCTCAAGGTGTTCGGCGAGCCGGTGCGGCTGGAAGGCGGGACCGGGCGGGCCAAGTGGCTATCGGCCGCGGATGGCGAGCCGGCCCGGATCACCGCGATGGGAGACGGCGAAGGCTATGCCCGCGCCGTGATCCTGATGCTGAAAAAGCGCGCGGCAGCGGTGCTGGGTGATCGCACCGACGTCTATGCCGCCATGCTGGGCGCGGCGCCGCCCAAGGTCACGGTCGCCGACGCCAAAGGCCGGTGGGGCTCCTGCCGCCCGGGCCTGCGTGGCGGACAGGCGTCGATCCGCTACTCGTGGCGCCTGGCGCTGGCCCCCTTCGAGGTGGCCGACTATGTCGCCGCCCACGAATGCGCCCACCTGCTGGAGCTGAACCACGGCCCGCGCTTCTGGGCCCACGTGGCGGCGTTGATCGGCGATCCCAAGGCCCACCGCGCCTGGCTGCGGGCCGAGGGCGCGAGGCTGCACGCCTTCGGACGGTGAGGTCCCGATAGTTGCTCCCCTTAGGGGGAGCTGTCAGCGAAGACTGACTGAGGGGGTTTCCGCTCAAGCGCTCAGGATGTCGTCTATCGCGGACTCAGCGGCTGAAACCCCCTCCGGCCCTTTGGGCCACCTCCCGCTGATCGCGCTCCGCGCTGTGGGAGGAACTGACCCTGCCCTCAGTGCGGCGCTTCGTCGGGTGACGCGCGGGGTTGCGCCGCGCCGCGCGGCGGCGGGGCGTCGCCTTCGTGGTCGCCGTGCAGCAGGTCGGCGACGCCGCTGAGGAGCTGGTCGATCGGCCCCTGCGGCTGATCCGGTGAGGGCGGGGCGTCAGCGCCCGGGATCGTCTGGGTCTTCAGACGCGGCAGGGCCTGGGCCATGTAGTCGTGCCAGATGCCGGCCGGCACGCCGCCGCCGGTCACCTTCTTCATCGGGGTGTTGTCGTCGCGGCCCACCCAGACGGCGGTCACGAAGCCGCCAGTGTAGCCCATGAACCAGGCGTCGCGGTAATCGCTGGTGGTGCCGGTCTTGCCGGCCAGATCGTAGCCCTTGACGTTGGCCCGCGTGCCGGTGCCGGAGATCGGCACCTGGCGCATCATGCGGATCATGTAGCTGAGCGCCGGCTGGCCGATCACCGTGCGGCGCTGGTCGTTGCCAGCATTGTGGTCGTAGAGCACGCGGCCGGACGCGGTGCGGATCCGCTCGATGCCATAGCCCTTGGCGAACACCCCGCCATTGGAGAACGGCGCATAGGCCTGGGCCATTTCCAGCGGGCTCACCTCGACGGCGCCCAGGGCCATGGAGGGGTCGAGCTGGATCGGCGAGACGATGCCGAGCCGGTGGGCCGTGGCGGCCACGTTGGAGGTGCCGACCTCGTTGGCCAGCCGCGCGGCGACCGTGTTGATGGATTCCTTCAGGCCGATCTCGATGGTGATCGGGCCGAGGTACTTGCCGGTGTAGTTACGAGGCGTCCAGGTTCCGATGGTGATCGGCTCGTCGACCACCGGGGTGTCCGGCGTGCGGCCGGCCTCCATGGCGGTCAGGTAGACAAACGGCTTGAACGAGGAGCCCGCCTGGCGCCGGGCCTGGGTCGCCCGGTCGAACTGGCTCTGCAGATAGTTGACCCCACCGACGTAGGCGCGGACCCGGCCTTCGCCGTCGAGGGACACCAGCGCGGCCTGTTTGACACCCTGGTTCTGCGCCGCCGCGACGCCCGCCTGCAGGGTCTGTTCGGCGCTCGCCTGCAGCGGCAGGTCCAGCGTGGTCTCGACCACCAGGTCTTCGGTAGGCTCGCCCACCAGATGGCGCACCTGATCGTCCACCCAGTCGGTGAAATACTGCGCCCGCTGGTTGGCCAGCACTGGATTGACCCGCACCGGCGTCTGGAACGCCTCGTCCCGCTGTGCGGCGGTGATCGCGTGGATGCGGACCATCTCGTCCAAGACCATGGTCGCGCGGCGCGCGGCGCGGTCGGTGGCGGACACCGGCGAATAGCGCGACGGCCCCTTCATGATCCCGGCCAGCATGGCGCTTTCGCCCAGGGTGAGCTGGGCCGCGGGTTTGTTGAAATAGCGCATCGAGGCGGCCTCGATGCCGTAGGCCCCGGCCCCGAAATATTCCCGGTTCAGATAGAGCTCGAGGATCTGCTTCTTGGAGAACTTGGCCTCTAGCCAGACGGCCAGGATCAACTCCTGGGCCTTGCGCCGATAGGTCTGGTTGGGCGTCAGGAACAGCGCGCGGGCGAGCTGCTGGGTGATCGTCGAGCCGCCCCGCAAGGGCCCGCCGCCCTTGTGGGTCAGGTTGTAAATGCCGCTGCGGACCAGGCCCCAGGGGTTGAAGCCGACATGCCAGTAGTACCAGCGGTCCTCGATGGCGATGAAGGCCTTGGGCACGTAGGGCGGCAGCTTGTTGAGATCGACGGGCGGCGCGTACTGGCTGCCGCGCACCGCCACCAGGCCTCCGGAGCGGTCCAGGTACGAGATCGAGGGCTGGCGCTTGACGTCGTAGAGCTTGGAGGTGTCGGGCAGGTCCACCGAAAAAACGGCGAAGAAAGCCACGATGAAGATCAGCGCCCAGACGCCGAGAACCAGCGTCCAGTAGATCAGCGCCTGCAGCGGGGAGCGCCCCCGATCTTCGCGCTGGGGTCGGCCCCCGTCGGCGGGCGGCTGCGCGTTCGCCATCTCGTCGTCCTAACGGTCGTTCGAAGGCCGCCCCGACCTGGGGGGTCCGTTGTCTCAGGGGCCATAGCTCAGGGCGCAGAAGCACGCGACAAGATTGACGAGATATGAACGCCGGCGCAGCGGGGCCTTCACGGTGGCCAGCTCTGGGCTCTTCCTTCGAGGCCAAGCTTACGTCACATTCAACCGCGAAAGGCTTGGCGAGGCCGAGCTTCGAAAAGGTCGGGCCCAACGGCCCTGGAGGGATTTCAGACGATGTCGCGAATGACGGTTGCCCTGGCTCTGACGCTGACGATGTTCGGCGCGGCCGCGTGTGCGCCCAAGGGGGGCGCGGCGCTCACCCAGGACGACATGGACATGGGCGCCGCAAGCGCGAAGGTCACGGTGGTGGAATACGCCTCGGTCGGCTGTCCGGTCTGCGCCAAATGGCAGAAGGAGGTCTATCCGGCCTTCAAGGCGAAGTACGTCGATACAGGCAAGATCCACTACGTCTTCCGCGAGATGCTGGTGGGCGGCGGGCCGGAGATCACGGTGGCGGCCTCGGGCTTCCTGGTCGCCCGCTGCGCCGGCAAGGACAAGTATTTCGCGGTCAACGACGCGATCTTCGCCAATCAGCAGCAGGCCTTCGAAGCCCCGCGCGAGACCCTGTTGTCGGTCGCCAAGTCGGTGGGCATGACCGATGAGGCCTTCAACAAGTGCATCAATGACGAGAAGGCGATCCAGGCGCTGAACGACCGCGTCGAGCGCCACACCCGCGACGACAAGATCAATTCCACGCCGACCTTCGTGATCAACGGCAAGAGCATGGAGCCGGGCTACCACACGCTCGAAGAGATGGACGCGGCGGTCAAGGCGGCGGGCGGCTAAGCCCGCGCCCCGCATCCTGATCGTTCAGGACGGACATGCGATTGCTGGCGGGAAACAGGTCCGTCCGGCGTCGCTCCTGGCCCCTTATTAGGCGCGTGCCGTTGTGAATTCCGGCGCGGCGCCCGCTCAGTGAGCGCTACGCCAGTGCATAGCTGCTGTGCGAAAAAAGCGGTTGCCGTTGATCTTAACACTGTTATCTTAGCGATGCTCAGTTCGTGGCGCGCCAAGGGTGGGGATACCCAAAGCGATCCCACGCCGCGAACAAGGCCGGCGTCTTGAGCAGGGACGCCGCCACTCCCCGAACTGTTGGAGGGCTCTTCATGAAGCTCCTTACTCTTGCGGCCGCCTGCGCCGTTGTCGTCACCTTCGCCTCAGCTCCCGCTTTCGCCGCGGAATCGGTGGTCGCCAAGCTGGCGGCTCCCGTCGCCCAGCCGACCAAGTTCATCGCCGGCGAAGCGATGTTCAACTGTGAAGGCGACACCTGTGTCGCCGCCTCGCCGCAATCGCTGACCTTCAGCGCCGGCGCCTGCAAGACCGTCGCCGCCAAGGTCGGAACGCTGGTCTCCTTTACCGGCCGCGTGGCCATGGATGATCAGCGCCTCGGCGCCTGCAACAGCGTCGCGGTCGCCCGTTCCGCCGGCCCGCAGATGGCCAAGCAATAGTTTCTGGCTTTCACGTCTCCCAGCAGCTCCGTTGTCGAGCTTCTGAACTTCGGGCGTCGACCTTCGGGTCGGCGCCCTTTTCTTTTGTATGGCCCGAGCCCGCCCTACGGCTCTAGCCTGCCGGATGTCCCGGGTATGCCCTTAGGGAAGGCGCGAACCCCGTGACTATTCATCGGGGCTGAGGGGCCGCCCCCCTTGTTGCGGCGCGGGAGGTCGCGTGCTATCAGGCGCGCGGCTTTGGGACAGGGGTCTTAGCGACCTTTCGGACCGAAGTGCTTTTTCCAAGCGCTTTCAAGCCTTTAAGGCTGCAGCGGGTTTCTCCGCGGCGGCTCCCTAGACGCACCGGGCGGTAACTTAAGTGGCGGACGATTCAAAGGTATCGAATGTGGGCGGCCGGTACGCTCGGGCGCTGTTCGATCTGGCGAGCGATGAGGGGCAGGTTTCGGCGGTGGAAGCCGACCTGAAATCCCTCAAAGCCGCCCTGCGCGACAGCCACGATCTGCGGGTCCTGGTAGGCTCGCCGGCGTTCAGCGCCGAGGACAAGGGCAAGGGTCTGGTGGCCATCGCCGTCAAGGCGAAGTTCAACATGACCACGATCAAGTTCCTGGGCTTGCTCGCCAGCAACGGCCGCGCCTCGTCGCTGGCGTCGATCATCACCAGCTATGAAGCGTTGTCGGCCAAGGCCCGCGGCGCCATTTCCGCCGAAGTCACCACTGCCGTGGCGTTGAGCGCCGCGCAAGCCAAGGGCGTCGCCGCCGCTCTGCGCCAGGCGCTCGGCAAGGACCCCGAAATCGAGACCCGCGTCGACCCGTCCATCCTGGGCGGGATCAAGGTGCAGGTCGGCTCCCGTCTGTTCGACGCTTCGCTCAAGTCGAAGCTCGATTCCCTCAAATTCGCCCTCAAGAGAGCGTAAGATCCATGGATATCCGCGCCGCCGAAATCTCGGCCATCCTCAAGTCGCAGATCGCGAACTTCGGTCAGGACGCTGACGTCTCCGACGTCGGCAAGGTCCTCAGCGTCGGCGACGGCATCGCCCGCGTCTTCGGCCTCGACAGCGTCCAGGCCGGCGAGATGGTCGAATTCCCCAAAGCCGGGGTCAAGGGCATGGCCCTGAACCTTGAGCGCGACAATGTCGGCGTCGTGATCTTCGGCGAGGACCGCGCGATCTCGGAAGGCGACGAAGTCCGCCGGCTCGGCGAAATCGTCGACGTGCCAGTGGGCAAGGGCCTGCTGGGCCGCGTCGTCAATCCGCTGGGCGAGCCGATCGACGGCAAGGGTCCGCTGACCAACGTCGCCGAACGCCGCCGCGTGGACGTCAAGGCGCCGGGCATCATCCCGCGCAAGTCGGTGCACGAGCCGGTGCAGACGGGCCTCAAGGCCATCGACACCCTGATCCCCGTCGGCCGCGGCCAGCGCGAGCTGATCATCGGCGACCGCCAGACCGGCAAGACCGCCGTGGCGATCGACACGATCCTCAACCAGAAGCAGATCAACGCCGGCACCGATGAGAGCGCCAAGCTCTATTGCATCTACGTCGCCATCGGCCAGAAGCGCTCGACCGTCGCCCAGATCGTCAAGACCCTCGAGGAGCGCGGCGCGCTCGACTACACCATCGTGGTCTCCGCGACCGCCTCGGAGCCGGCCCCGCTGCAATTCCTGGCCCCGTTCGCCGGCTGCGCCATGGGCGAGTTCTTCCGCGACAACGGCATGCACGCCGTCATCATCTATGACGACTTGTCCAAGCAGGCCGTCGCCTATCGCCAGATGTCGCTGCTGCTGCGCCGCCCGCCGGGCCGCGAAGCCTATCCGGGCGACGTGTTCTACCTGCACTCCCGCCTGCTGGAGCGCGCCGCGAAACTCAACGAGGACAACGGCTCGGGCTCGCTGACCGCCCTGCCGCTGATCGAGACCCAGGCCAACGACATCTCGGCCTATATCCCGACCAACGTGATCTCCATCACCGACGGCCAGATCTTCCTGGAAACCGACCTGTTCTTCCA
>JANYET010000028.1 GCA_025359785.1 Alphaproteobacteria bacterium
GCTTGATGAAAGTGCCGATGGTCGCCATCAGAGGTCTCCTGCGTTTGACGAGACGCGCTGGTCGCGGTCCCGCTGGCCCATCCCCCGGAGTCGACAACGCACCCGAGCGGGTGCGCTGCCAAAGTGTGTTTTCTTGTCCCGCACAAAGGCCAAGAGCCCGGGGAAGCAAGACTAGACGGCGCGCTGTGGGATTGGGGCGCGGCGTCAGCCGGCGCCGAGTAGGCGTCCAGCGAGGAAGATCGCCAATGACCCGGGGCTCAACCGGAGGAGGTGGTGGCGATCTCCTCGGCAGGAACGCCGGGCCGTTTGGGCGGTTCCAAAGTGACTTTTATACAGAAAAAGGCCTTATTTTGGGCGCGTCCTGACCGGGCGGGAACAACGGTCGGATGTGCCGCCGAGCCGTCTGGACCAACTGATGCGGACGGTTCGGCCGTGGCGCTGTGCTCAAAGGTCGGGGTTAAGGGCTGGTTTGGCGAGCAGCCCGTGTGCGGGCTTGGCCTGGCCCACGCCGGGCTTGCAGCGCCGCGGCGCTGAAACGCGGAGGAAATCCCATGTCCCTGAGCCACATCGTCAAGGCGCTCGGCGGCGAGCTCTACGACGGCGGCCGTCGTGCCAATATCCCCGCCCCTGGCCACAGTTCCGCCGATCGTTCGGTCTCGCTGCTGCTGGAGGACGACCGGGTCGTCGTCCACACCTTCGGTGACGGCGACTGGAAGGCGGTGCTGGATCATCTGCGCGACAACCGGCTGATCGACGTCCACAACGCGCCGACCTCGGTGTCCGGCGGCGGCCCCCGCGCGGCCGTGGTCGCAAAGCCGCCTGACCCGCAGCGCCTGGACGCCGCCAGGCGGCTCTGGGAGGGCGGCCGGGCGGTCCAGGGGACGCTCTGTGAGCGCCACTGCCGCCTGCGCCATATCCGGCGCGCCCTGCCCGGCCCCGAGATCCTGCGCCATGGTGGCGACACGCCGGTCTCCGCCTACGTCCAGACGCGCCATCGGCGGCCGGCCCTGATGGCGGCGATCTGTGACGCGCAGGGCGCGTTCACGGCCGTGGAGGTCACTTACCTCGCACCGAACGGCCAGAAGGCCTGGGATCTGCGCCTGGCGCGCAAGACGGTCGGACCCGTGCCGGCCGGCACGGCAGCGCGCCTGGATCAGTCGGCGCCGGAGATGCTGGTGGCCGAGGGGGTGTTCACCACGCTCTCGGCGACTGAGCGCTTTAACCTGCCCGGCTGGGCCCTGATGTCGACGCGCAACCTGAAGACCTGGTGCGCGCCGCCGGGCGTGCGCTCGGTGCTGATCGCCGCCGATCGCGGCCTGGATGGCGCCGCCTCGGCGCAGATCCTGGCGGATCGCCTGCAACGCCAGGGCGTCGCGGCGCGGATCGAGTTTCCGCCTGAACCCTTCGGCGACTGGAACGATGTGGAGGCTGCGCTGCGCGCTGCGAAGGCGGGCGGTTAGCCACCGCCGAGTTGAACATCCGCTCGCCGTTTTGACCGCATCGCGGGCTTTCGACCCATCGCGAAATTTGACGGCGTCCGCTCTTGAGATAGCTTTGACCGCTCACGGGTATCCTCTGCGCTTGCTTCACGGGGATTCGGTACAAGACCCTCGGCTAGAGAAGGTCCGTGAGCAGGTTCGAGCATGGCTGCTGTAGGCCGCTAGATCAGTTTGGCTTTCTGGCTAAGAAGACGTTCAAGGCGGGGGGCATGTTCAGTCCCTCATACCCGTCGAGGAGCTCAACCTCGAAGCCGCAGCCGACCAGTTGCGCTTCCACATCATGAGCCGACCATAGGCGCAGGCGATGTTCCTCATACGAACGACTCCAAGTCGTTCCGTTCTGCCGGAACGTGCTGATCTTGCGGAGAAGTAGGCCGTCGGCTTCGGATGCGATTAGACCGATCGCCCAATCAAGACCTTCCGAGAATGCTCGCCCGACTCCCGCGCGTCCGGGAGCCGCCATGTCGAATACAAAGACGCCGCCTGGCGCCAGGGCGTCGAAAATCCGCCCGAGAACCCGGGCGAAGGCTCCAGGATCATCGGCTGTCGCATAGTTGAGAACTTCGCCAATCGCCGCGGCCGCCGCCGCGTCTGGCAGGTTCGCTTCGAGGATCGATCCGCATTCAAAGTCGTTCTGCGGGAGCCGTTGGCGAGCTAGATCCACCAGCGTGGGCGAGAGGTCTAATCCCCACGTAGCGACCCCATTTTCGTTCAGTCGTTGGATCAGAGGTCCGGCGCCGCATCCGAGGTCAAGCACCCTCCCGGTGGGCGCACTTCGCAGGATCGGTAAAAGAGTCGTGGCCGCAGCGCCCGCCAACGCCTCGAAGGCCGCGGCGTGAACGGTCGCGAGGTCCTGTCCGTAAAACTCGGTCATCCACTTCATGATAGCATCGCGAGGGCCGCATTCCACTCTTCTCCAGAAGTTCAAACCGCCCGCTCTGGGGCATCCGCGCTACGCCGTATTCATCGAGCTCTGTGGGTCTGTGTCTCGCAGCTCCGGAAAGGAGGGAGGTAGGGAGGGGGTTGGGTGCGCTCAGGGGCAGGATGACCCTCGCCCACGGCGCTGGAACCCTGGTCCCATGACCCTTTCTGTCACCGCTACCCCCGTCTCGAACCTGGTCTTCGTCTCGCTGCAGGACCTGGCGCTCGCCCCGGAGAACATCCGCTTCAAGGAGCCCGCCGACGACGGCATCCCGCGTCTGGCCGACACCATCGCCGCCGCCAACGTGGTCATCCCGCTCAGCATCCGGCCCGGCGCCAAGGGCGAGAAGCCGTTCATGGTGCTGGACGGCCGCCGGCGTCTGTTCGCCTTGCAGGCCCTGCTCGCGGCGGGCCGCGTCGAGGCCAACCATCCGGTGAAGTGCGAACTGTTTGAGGACAGGGCCGCCCAGGCCGCCGCCGCGATGCTCTCCAACGCCGAGCGCGCGCCGATCCACGTCGCCGACGTGATCGTGGCCATCGGCAAGCTTCGCAAGTCGAAGATGGATACCGCCGCCATCGCTGCGGCGCTGGGCTATGACGACCTGGAGATCAAACGCCTTGAGGCGCTGGCCCACGTCCATGGCAATGTGCTCAAGGCCTTTCGCAAGGGCAGCCTGACCCTCAAGCAGGTTCGCCTGTTCGCGCGGATGCCCGACAAGAAGCAGCAGGGCGAACTGGCGGAGACCGCGCTGGACGGTCACTTCCATGACTACCAGCTGCACCAGGTGATCAGCGGGTCGCGCCTGACCATCGAGGACGACCGTTTCGGCCTGGTCGGGATGGCCCGCTACACCGCCGCCGGCGGGCGGGTCGAGTCTGACCTGTTCGCCGAACTGGCCGATGTGTTGCTCGATCCTGCCAAGCTGCAGGATCTGTGGCGGGAACGCGCCGCCCCCTTCGTCGAGGGGTTCAAGCAGCTTGGGCTCGCCGTCTACATCGGGCGAGACGCCGGCTTCCGGGCCCCGGAGGGCTTCGAGAGCCTGCCCTACGTCTACCCTGGCGACTTGACCGATGAGACCAAGGCCGTGCTGGCGGCTGCGCGGCAGCGGGTGGCCCAGGCGGCGCGTGATCTCGGCGGCATCGATCTCGCCGCCGACGATGCGGCGCTGACGATCTTCCCCCTGCTGCAGGCGAAGATGGAGGTGGCCTCGGCTCCGCTGAAGCGGCTGGCGCTCGGCGCCGTCATCCTGTCGCCCGACGGGGCGACGGGGATCTCGGCCGAGTTCTTCGCCGCGCCGGTGTCCGAGGAGCTGCTGGACGAGGCTGGGGATGACGAGGCCGACGAGGACGATGCGAGCGGCGGCCAGAGCAACGGCGCGCGCTACGGTCGCTCCGCCAGCGACGTGGAGGTGCCCAAGGCCGACGTCGATGTCGAGGGCTCCAGCCACGTCCTGCACGAGACCCGCACCGACGTCGCCACGCGCGGGCTTATCCGTGATCTCGCCGACAATCCGGCCGCTGCGCTGACGGCCTTGGTCGCCCAGCTGTTCAAGCAGCTGGCGCTGCACGGCGGGTCGGGCCAGGAGGAGTCGGCGCTGACCATCAACGCCACCGGCTACCGCCGGGGCCAGACGCCGGCGATCGGCGCGCTGGACGGTGATGTTCGAGGCCGGCTGGAGGCGCGGCGGGTGGACTACAAGGCTTCGGGGCTTCGGCCCATCGCCTGGGTCGATGGCCTCGCTCACGGCGACAAGATGGCCTTGCTGGCGGAACTCACCGCCATAACCCTGAACCTTCGGGAAGCCCGCACCAGCAATATCCGCAACTCGGCCCGGGCCGAGGCCATCGAGCTGGCCGAACTTTGCGCCGCCGACATCTCGGCGCACTGGACGCCAGACCCAGACTACCTGGCCGTCCACTCCAAGAAGCAGCTGCTGGTGCTGCTGGACGAGATGCAGGTGGACGATCCTCGGGCCAAGACCCTGAAGAAGGACGAGCTGGTCGTCCTGGTGGCTGACGCCGCGGCCGAGCGCCAGTGGGCGCCGCGGGTGCTGTCCTGGGAGGGCGCCACGGTTGAGACGCCGCCGGCCGATGAGGAGCAGGACGACGGTGATGAAGCCTTGGCCGACGACCTGACCCCAGGCCCGGCCGCACCTTCCCCGGAGGTCGCGGTTCAGCACGCGGCCTGATCGGGGGTCGCATCTGGATACGTCCAGGCGGCCTTGGCTCTCAGAGGACCTCGCCGGCAGCGCCGGCGGGGTCCTCTTTTCGTTTCCGCCTTCGACGCGGCTGGATCCGGCGATCTCGCCCTTGCCGCCTAAAGGAGGGGGGAAGGGAGCGGGCTTGGTGAGCCCGATGGGACTGGAGGGAGGAGCCCTCCGCCACGGGCGATCGGAAGATCCCCGCCATGAACGCGACATTCCCCCTCTTCAGCGCCCTTCAGACTCCAGGCGCCGCCCAGGACAAGGCCGCCAACACGCTGGCCGCCGCTCGGGCGCTCACCCCCCACCTCAATCGGTCGCGGGCGCTGGATCGCAAGCTGGTGGCCAGCACCATGACCATCTCCTTCGGGGGCTCGGACGCCGAGGGCGCCTGGTCGTGGCGCGACGCTTACGACGCCATCGAGGCGGCCCTGGTCCTGCAGTTGCGTCGGCTCAGCCCGCAGATTGGCCGGCTCGAGGACGCTCCGGCCGAGATCGCGGCTTTGCTGGCCAGCGTCACCGACCTGACTTTGACCCACACCCGCCGCAGCGAGGAGCAGGTCGCGCTCGACCAGTTCTCCACGCCGCCCGCCTTGGCCGCCTTGGCGGTGCTGGCCGCCCAGGTCCGGCCTGGCGACAAAGTGCTCGAACCGTCGGCCGGCACCGGCCTGATGGCGATCATCGCCGAGGCGTGCGGGGCGACGCTGGAGCTCAATGAGATCGCGCCGCACCGTTCGGCTCTGCTGGATGGCCTGTTCCCGGCCGCCTCGCGCACCCGCCATGACGGGGCGCACCTGAAGGACATCCTGCCCTCGTCGGGCAGCTTCCAGGCCGTGATCGCCAATCCGCCGTTCCAGCGGCTGGAGGGTCATCTGCACGCCGCCATCGACTGCCTTGCCGAGGGCGGACGGCTCAGCGCCATCGTACCCACGCGCCTCTTCGAGGACGCCGGGGCGATGCAGGCGCTCGCCCGCCGCGGCCGGGTGGTGGGGTTGATCGCCTTCCCGCCCCGCGCCTATGCCAAGCACGGGACCTCCGTCGAGACCGGCCTGCTGGTCTTGGACCGCCTCGAAGAGTGCGGCGTCGGCGCCGTCAAGGTCGTCAGCGGCGAGACCCTGGCCGACATCGCCAAGCTGATCGCCGTGCTGGATCCGCGCCCGACCGCCCAGCCGCGCCAGTTCCGATCGGTCTCCAACGTCGCCTTCCTGGCGCCGCGCGCCCGCGCCCTGGCCACCCCCTCGACCCGCCTGGGGTTCCTGGCCGGGGCGTCGTCGGTGGCCTTCGAGACCATCGCCTGGTCGGGCGAGGGCCACGACGTCGGCCTCTACCAGGCCTACCGGGTCAGCCGCCTGGCCTTGCAGGGGAGCCGTCCACACCCCTCCGCGCTGGTGGAGTCCGGCCCCATGGCGTCGGTGGCGCCGCCGGCCCCGACCTATCGCCCGCTCCTGCCGACCAACATCGTCCAGGAGGGGATGCTGTCGGACGCCCAGATCGAGACCGTGATCTACGCCGGCGAGGCGCAGTCGGGGCTTCTGCCGGGCTGGTGGATGCTGGGCGAAGCGCCGCACAAGCTGGTGCTGGTCAAGGAGGGCGTTGAAGGCGCCTTCCAGCTGCGCCGCGGCTTCTTCCTCGGCGACGGCACCGGCTGCGGCAAGGGCCGCCAGGCCGCCGGGGTCATCGCCGACAACATGGCCCAGGGCCGCCTGAAAGCGGTGTGGATTTCCAGGAACGACACGCTTCTGGAGGACGCACGTCGGGACTGGACGGCGATCGGCGGCTCCGCCTCCGACATCACCCCGCAGAGCGCCTGGAAGCAGGCCGACGCGATCCGCATGGACCGGGGGGTCCTGTTCACCACCTACGCCACCCTGCGTCAGCCGGCGCGGGGCGAGCGTCTTTCGCGCCTCGACCAGATCGTCGGCTGGCTGGGCGCCGACTTTGACGGGGTGATCGCCTTCGACGAAGCTCATGCCATGGCCAACGCGGCGGGCGGCGGCCAGGGGGCTCGTGGACCCAAGAAGGCCTCCCAACAGGGGATGGCGGGCCTGGCCCTGCAGAACAGGTTGCCCAACGCCCGGGTGATGTATGTCAGCGCCACGGGTGCGACCACGCCCGAGAACCTGGCCTACGCCGCCCGTCTGGGCCTGTGGGGCGGGCCGGAGGCGCCGTTCAACACCCGCGACGCCTTCATGGACGCCGTGGAGAAGGGCGGCGTGGCGGTCATGGAGCTGATCGCCCGCGAACTGAAGGCGCTCGGCCTCTACATCGCCCGGTCGCTGTCGTTCGACGGGGTGGAATATCAGGCGCTGCGCCATGTGCTGACCGGCGACGACGTCGAGATCTGGAACGCCTGGGCCGACGCCTACCAGCTGATCCACCAGAACCTGCGCGCCGCCCTGGAGGCGGTCGGCATCACCGAGGACGGCAAGGCCAAGAGCGGTCAGGCCGCTTCGGCGGTCATGTCGGCCTTCGAAGGCGCCAAGCTGCGCTTCTTCGGCGCTCTGCTGGCGGGCCTGAAGTCGCCGACCCTGATCGCGGCGATCCGCGACGACCTCGTCCAGGGACGCTCCAGCGTCGTGCAGATCGTCTCGACCAATGAGGCGGTGATGGAGCGCCGGCTGGCCGAGATCCCGCCCGAAGAGTGGAACAACCTGACCATCGACCTGACCCCCAAGGACCAGGTGCTCGACTATCTGATGGGGGCCTTCCCCATCGCCGCCATGGAGGCGATCGAGGATGAGGAAGGCAATGTGACGATGCGCCCGTTGATCGTGGATGGTCGGCCGGTCGTCAGCCAGGAAGCCCTGCGCCTGCGCGAGGCCCTGGTCGTCCACCTGGCCTGCCTGCCCGCCGTTCCGGGTGTGCTGGATGCGGTCCTGGGCGCGCTCGGCCCCGACAACGTGGCCGAGATCACCGGCCGCTCGCGCCGGGTCGTCCTGCGTGATGGCCGCCGGGTCGTGGAGCGCCGCAGCGCGTCGAGCGCCAAGGCCGAGACCGACGCCTTCATGAGCGGCAAAAAGCGGGTGCTGGTGTTCTCCGACGCCGGTGGCACGGGGCGCAGCTACCACGCCGACCTGAACTGCCGGAACCAGGACCGACGCCGGCACTATCTCTGCGAGCCCGGCTGGCGGGCCGACGCGGCGATCCAGGGCCTTGGCCGCTCGCACCGGACCAACCAGGCCAGCGCGCCGCTGTTCTGTCCGGTCACGACCGACATCCACGGCGAGAAGCGGTTCACCTCGACGATCTCGCGGCGGCTGGACAGCCTGGGCGCCCTGACCAAGGGCGAGCGCCGAACGGCCGGCAACGGCCTCTTCCGGCCCGAGGACAATCTCGAAAGCCCGTGGGCGCACCGCGCGCTGCAGGCGTTCTACGTCGCCCTGCATTGGGGGAACGTGCCGGCGATGGACCGGGTGACCTTCGAGCAAAAGACCGGGCTTCAGCTCCTGGACAGCGATGGCCAGTTGAAGAAGGCCGAAGACCTGCCGCCGATGAACACCTGGCTTAACCGGCTCCTGGCGCTGCGGATCGAGGATCAGAACGCCCTGTTCGAGACCTTTGACGCGGTGCTCACCAGCATCCTCGAACGGGCCGCTGCCTCGGGCGCTCTGGACAAGGGCATGGAGGACATCGTCGCCGACGACCTGACTGTGACGTCGGAGGAGGTGATCCGGACCGACGCGGTGTCGGGCGCGCAGACCAAGGTCGTGACCTTCGCCGTCCGCACGCGCCGCGTGCTGGCCTCTGCGTCGGACGCGCTGGCCGGGCTCGATCCGCAGACGCTGGAGTATGTGGTCAATGCCAAGTCGCAGCGTGCCGGCCTGGTGGTGAAGGGCCTGACGACGACCGACGACGATGACCGTCTGGTTCAGGCTGTCCGGCTGATCCGCGCCGAGAAGCGCACTGTGCTGCCCCTGAAGATCTATGAGGAATCGGCCTGGGAGGCGGTCGCCGAGCCCATCTGGCGCGCGACCTGGGACGCCGAGGTCGCCGGCGCCGATCCCTGGCACACGCGCCAGCTGGCCCTGGTCACCGGACTGCTGCTGCCGGTGTGGAGCAGTCTGCCGAGCAAGCGCACCTTTGTCCGCCGGCTGAAGGCTCCGGACGGGCGGCGCTGGCTTGGACGGGTTCTGGACCCCACGGATGTCACCAAGCTGAAGATCGCGCTCGGGATCAGCGACGTCGCCACGGCCGTCGGCTCCGGCGACAACGCGGCCAGTATGGTCCTGGGCGAGAACAGCTCCATCGCCCTGACGGGCGGGTTCTGGCTTCGGCGGGCCAAGGTGATGGACCGCTACCGCCTTGAGGTGGTCGGCGCCGGCTCCCAGCGCGCGATGTTCCAGGCGCTCGGCTGCTTTGTCGAAATCATCAGCTACATCCCTCGCGTCTTCGTGCCTGTCGACCAGCCACAGGTGCTCTCGGCCGTCCTGGCCAAGTGGCCAGCCCAGACCATCCTGCCGGCGGCGGCGTAGAGGTCATCAAGAGCCGTGGGCTTGCGCCTGCGGCTCTTCGCCACGGCGCTCCTTGATCCAGGCCTCCAGCAGCTTGGCGGTTTCTCGGCGGAGCGGTGTAGCCCGTTCCTTGCGGCCTTTGCCTTCACATCGGATGTGCCCCCCGACGCCCAGCACCACGTCGCGCCGGCGCAGGCTGATCAGCTCGGACGAGGGTGGGCCGCACCTTCGGCCAACGGTTCGGCGACGCCGCCTATGCGTTCGAGGAGCTTGTCGCCGAAATCGGCAGTGCGGCGATCGGACTTCGGATCGGGCTAAGGCCCCAGATTCGCGACAGCCACGCGGTGTATCTCGGTCACTGGGTCAAGATTCTGAAGGACCGGCCTGGGGCCCTGCTGGAAGCCTCCGGGCACGCCAAGCGGGCCGTCGATCACCTGCTCGCCTACAGCCAGCCGGCGCTGGCCAGCCAACCCCTGGCCGCGTAGGGGCGCCGGGCCCCTCCCCCAGTGTAGCGGGGGTTATAGTGATCTTGGCTACGAGCGACACTTTTGACCAGAATGCAACTGGCTAGGCGCGGCTCGACGATTGGCGACCTCCAGGCGCAGTTGCAGGTTCGCGCGGTGTCTGAGGGTTTCGATCCAAAGGCCGGGATCATACGCCACGGGTAGGCGACCAACTGATGGTCCGCTTTCGGGCGCCTGGCCTTGAACCGCTATCGACCCACAGCGGTCGTTCGGAATCTCGTTCTGCCGCATAACCTGGAGGGCCGGGCGAGCCGCCCGACGCTGTTCAGCGCCAGGCGGCGTCGCGAGATCAGGCGGCCTTTTGGCCCGCCAGAGCCTGCACATCCGCGGCGGTGAGGGTCTTTCCGCCGATGGCCCAGTCACCCTGTTCAATTTCCTGAATACGAACCCAGGTCACGCCGCGGAGGGCCTCGCCCTCCACCGAGACCATGGCGTCGGTCACCTTTTCAATCAGGTCCCGCTTCTGGCTGGGCGTGAAGACGTCCTTGATCACATCGATCGTCACGAGAGGCATATTGATAACTCCGGTTCTCCGTCCGAGCGCAGCGCCCGGAACGCCACCTGAAGTTAGCCGCCGGCGCAACGCCATCCTTGGCGAGGGCGTGGAGATTTCCCGGAGAAGTCGTGGAGATGTATGGTTGCAGGGCCATGATCCACGCGTTCGAAGGATATCGACTGGATACCGACACGCGCGAACTCAGGTTCGGCGATCAGTTGGTGCCTGTCGAACCGCAGGTATTCGCGCTGCTGCTGCTGCTTATCGAGAACCGCGAGCGCCTCGTCGGCAAGGACGAGATAATCGATCGCGTCTGGGGAGGACGCATTGTCTCGGAATCAGCCGTCGCCAGTCGGGTTAAGTCGGCGCGGCAGGCAATCGGTGACAGCGGCGGAGCGCAACGCCTGATCCGGACCACCCACAAGCTTGGCTTCCGTTTTGTCGCCGAAGTTGAGTCGACGCAGCCGCCGAGGGCTTCAATCGCAGCGAGGGCGGACGTGGCTCGGAGCGCGGCCGTCGACGAGCCCGCCCCGCGACCGTCGATCGCAGTCCTGCCGTTCACGCTCGTTGGCGTTGCCGGGCCATATGGCTCGATTGCCGATGCGTTGCCGCACGACCTGATCGTCGAGCTCTCGCGCCTGCGCTGGCTGTTCGTCATCGCGCGCGGGTCGTCATTCCAGTTCCGCGGCTCGGACGCCGTGATCGATCGCGTCCGCGCCGCGCTGAACGTCCGCTACTGCCTCTCCGGCGTCGTCGAAATCGAACTCGATCGCATGACGGTGACGGTCGAGCTCTGCGACACGGGCCACAACGGCGTTGTCTGGAGCGAACGCTACGAGACGGGCGTCGGCGCGGTGCACGAAGTCCGGGCCGAGATTGCGCGCGCGGTCGTGAACGCCCTCGAACTACAGATTCCGGCGAATGAGGCGAGGCGCGCGCTGAAGTCACCCGAGAATCTGGATGCCTGGTCGGCCTATCATCTTGGCCTGTATCACCTCTACCAGTTCAATCCGGAGGCAAACGCTCGCGCGACGGCCTTCTTCGAGCAGGCCATTGCCAAGGAGCCGGGCTTCGCGCGCGCCTACGCAGGCCTCTCCTTTGCCCATTTCGAGAGCGGGTTCCTAAACTTCGCCGACGACGTCAGCCAGGCCGCCGCCCTGGCGCACCGGTTTGCCGAGAAAAGTCTCGAACATGAGCCGCTCGACCCGTTCGGCAATCTGGTGATGGGTCGCGCAGCCTGGCTACGTGGCGATCTGGAGGCGAGCCTGCCATGGCTTGATCGCGCTAACGAGCTCAGCCCCAGCTACGCCCAGGGGAAGTATTCACGTGCCTGGGCTGGCACGCTACTTGGCGAGCGGGCCGACGGCAGCGCTCTTGTGGACGCCGCGCTGCAGCTCAGCCCGCTCGATCCGCTGCTCTACGGAATGCTCGGCGTGCGCTCGTTCTCACACATGGCGCTCGACCAGCCGCAGGAGGCCGCGCTGTGGGGTGAGCGCGCGGCGCGGGCGCCGCGCGCTCACCCGCTGATCGAGCTGATCGCCGCCGTCGCCCACGGGCTAAACGGCGATGACGCCCGCGCGAATGCCTGGGCGCGTTCCGCGCTAATTCGTCGCCCTGACTTGAAAGGCGCCGATTTCCTCAAAGCCTTCCCGTTCCGCGATCCAACTACGCGCCATCGGATATCGAAGACATTAGTTCGGCTGAACCTGTGATCGCGGTCAGTGGCTTGCCGACGAAGGCCGAAAACCTCAGAAGCACCCCGCGTTTCAGCAATGCTCGGGCACCGTAAGGTCCGCTAACCTCGCGAATGCACATTCCCAGCGTCCGGTCGCTGGTCAATCGCGACGAGCGCCCGATTGACTTTGGCGTCGCGTCCCGCGGCCCTGAACGCGCGGGCCCCTAGTCTCGCACGCCTTCCCGGGCCGCCAGTTCCGCCTCGGTATCCAGGGTGATCGCCTCGCCTTCGCGGGTAGAGATCAGGTCGCGGGGCACTGTCATGATCACCGGGATGATGCAGGCATAGGTGACGGTGATGGCCACCATGCAGGCGGCGAAGCCGCCGGCCTGTTCGTAGAGGCGGGTGCCAAGCACGTCGCCGAGGCGGATGGCCAGCCAGTAGAGGCTGCCCGCAGCCATCATGATGGTGCCTTGCAGGCCCTTGGGCGCTGAGCGGATCAGCAGGTCGATGAAGGCGCCGGAGCACGCGCCGCCGGTGAGGCCGATGATGGCTGCGCCCCACAGGGCCTGGTCCACCGACTGGACGAAGTAGAGCGGGACCATCTGGGGGATGCCGACCGCCGTGGTCCAGATGAGCAGGGTGCGGGCGCTGAACCGGCGGCAGAACATGCCGTAGACCAGGTAAGTCGGGATGAAGGCGGCGGCGAAAATGGCGTTCCAGGCGCCCCACTGGGCGTCGGTGGCGTGCAGGGTGTTCTGCATGTGGAACTGCAGGGCCGTCCCTGAGCCGGGGGCGAAGGACCACAAGAACCAGATGGTCAGCGCCGGATAGACCGGCCAGTGGCGCGCGAGCCGGGCCAGGTCCTGCAGCGGACGTTCTGTGGGCGGCTCGGGCGTAAGGTGGCCATAGAGGAACCTGGGCTTGGCGGCGGCGTAGATCGCCATGGCTCCCATGACAGCCGCGCCCAACAGGAACAAGATGCGCGCGGCCTGCTCAGCATTCTGGCCCTCCAGCGCCTAGCTGAGCAGGCCGCCCAGCAGGTAGGCGCCGAAATAGGGAACCGAGGCGGCGATGTTCCAAATCACGCTCATCCAGCCGGTCATGGCGAACTGCTGGCCGGTCATGGAGGCTAGGCCCTGTTCGGTGGCGCGGGCGAAGGACCAGGCGATCGCCGAGACGACCACGGCGGCCATCAACATGGCGGCGCTGAAGGAAGCGAAGGAGAAGCCCGCGTAGTTGGCCGCGCAGACGGCGGCGGCGACCACCATCATGCCGCGATCTTTGCGGGCGAAGATGTCCAAGCGGTCGCGGGCGAAGCCGAACAGGAAGCCGACTTAGAGCGGGATCGCCGCAATCAGCCGGAAGTGGGAAACGTCGTGAGCCGGCAGGTGCAGCTTGTTCTTCAGGAAGAAGGTGATCGGCACGTCGATCAGCCGGCGGCCGGCGAGCCGAACCCCACGAACAGCATCAGGCCGAAGATGTAGCCCAGCGAGCGGTTACGGTCACCGGGGCCGGGCTGCGCGAGGGCCGGGACGTTTTCGGTCAATTAACTGCCCCCGCTGCTGAGGCCATTGGAGGACAAGGCGAGCCCAGGTCAATCCTGGTCGCCCCGGACTTCTTTGACCGGACCCTCGGCGGCGTTTGCAGGTCGCATCCAAGCCGACATCCAGCATGCCGGCGGAGAGGGTGAGGACATGGCCCGCGCGGCGCATCGCCGGAACGTCAGGTTCCGGGCACCGGGCTTAAGGCAGGTTTCGACCCGAACCGGCCTTTGGCGATGTCCGCTTTCTGGAAGTGGGTCGAGGACCGCTTTCGACCCATCTGAGACGTTCGGAATGTCTGCTACACGGCTTGTGAGCAATCGCCACCAGCACGGCGCATCAATGGAAAACAGCCAGATCGGTCAACGCCTAACTAAGGCGGCCCAGTGGGTGGTTGCCGCCCTGCTCGTTCTCGAACTCCTGTTGGTCTACGGACTCGGCTCGATGTTGGGGGGCGGGCTAGGAGAGGCCGACGATGCAAAAGGGCCGATCCTGCTTATCGGGCCGCTATCGGTCGTAGTGGCCCTATTAGTCACTTGGCGGTTCAGGAGGCGGGCATCGGCGTGGGCCTTGGCCTTGGTAGTCCTGAGCGCGCCGATATGGGCTTCTGTCAGTCTCGGCCCGGCTTCCGAAACCAATCTTCGGCCGTTTTTGGCTGAAGGTCTGGCTGTGATGCTCTGGCCGGCATGGGGGCTGTTAGGGTTTCGTTTTGCTGCTGGGATGGCAGGAAATCGGGCCAATCTTGATGACCTCTAGCCCCCCTTAGCGGACTCTGGGAGGGTCCGGTTTCGGGCGGGGCGATCCGACGCCGCGCACTGGTCAAGCGTGTCGCTCGATCTCGAGATCACTATAGTCGCTCCCGGTGTTGCAAGGTTGGCGGGTTCGGAGCCCGCCTGCCCGGCCCGATGGGAAAGTTGGAGCAAGGGCGGGAGCTCGCGAGCGAACCGGAATTTGGTCCGGCGCTGGCTGCTTGAGGCTTCAATGCCCAGACTTTCCCATCGGAACGACGCCAAACCGTCCCAGACCGCCGATCTGTTCGCCGCGGCGCCGGGCGTGGGCGAGATGACCGCTCGCTACGCCGGTACCTCGTCTCAAGCCCTCTCAAACGGGACATTGGGCGCGAGGGCCGCGTCCGGCGGCCTGGCGGGCCTGAGCGACGCCGAGGCGCTCGAACTCCTGCTCTCGCGGTCCCTGGGCAACGGCGCCCGGGCCACGGCCGCAGCACTTCTGGCCCGGTTCGGTTGTCTTCGCCGGGTTCTGACGTCCGACCTTGGCGCGCTTTCGGCGGTTGTCGACATTCGCGTCGGCATCGACCTGCAGCTGATCTACGATGCCGCGCGTCGGCTTGCGGCGGCCGAATTGCCAGGGCGTTGCGTCGTCTCCTCGTGGACGGCGCTCATCGACTACCTGAAGCTCACCATGGCTCACTGCGAACGCGAGGCGTTCCGCGTGCTGTTCCTCGACAAGAAGAACCAGCTGATTGCCGATGAGATTCTCAATCACGGCACCGTCGACCACGCGCCGGTCTATCCGCGTGAGGTCGTGCGGCGGGCGCTGGAGGTGTCCGCCTCGGCCGTGATCTTGGTGCACAATCACCCATCGGGCGATCAGACCCCATCGTCGGCTGATATCGAGATGACCAGGAAGATCATCGACGCCGCGCGGACCCTGGGAATCGCGGTGCATGACCACGTTATTGTTGGGCGCGCCGAGGTCGCTAGTTTCAAGGCGCTAGGGTTGATCTAGGCGCCCCCGGCGCAGTCGGCTCGGCGGTCATGGATGCCCCCTCGGCGATTAGAGCGCGGGCCATTCATACCGATTGAAGATCACCTCATCGCCGTCGATGAGCACCTCCAGGGCTTCGTTGATCAATCCGTTGTCCAGCCCGATCTATTCCATGGCCGCCAGGAACAGCGGCCTCTGCTGGGGCGGCGGCGTCTGCGGCACGATGATCACCAGCCCCGCATGGATCGGCTGGGCCTGATAGAGGCGCCGGAAGTCGGCGGCATTGTTGGTGACGAAGACGAAGTCGCCTTCAAGAATTCTAGGGATCAGGTCGTGGTCTTTGGTCGAGGCCAGACCCAGGAAGTTGACGTGATGCGCTTCATGGCCGGCGCCGTGAGCGACGTCGGCCAGGGTTGGGTGCAGGCACTCGTCGATCAAGAATCTCAAGACGTGCTGGAGCCTGATGCTGGCGGCGCCTTCAAAGGATCAGATGGCAGGCTGCGGCGCGTCGTCGACTTCAACATGAAGCCAAAGTCGGTCAGTCGCTTTGGCCGGCCACGGCGTGGGTGCGCGGCGGCCCAAAGCCGAGCTAAGCCGAGTTTACGGCGATCAAGTTTGGAATGGCCCGCTATCAACTCATCGGGCGTTGCGCCGGCCTCTAGCATGGCAACCAGGCCATAGATTGGAATGCGCGTGCCCTTGAACACGGGTTCACCAGCCAGCGTCTCCTTGTCGATGTGGATGATTTGCTCGGCCTCATCCAAGTCCCGCACTCGCTCCGCAACTTGGCGACGGGCCTCTCCAATATCGACCAGAAGCAGATCATCAGCATTGATCCGCGTGGCCTCGGGCTTGGCGGCCACCTCTCGAAATAGCCCTTGCCGCCGCTCGACCGGCAATCGGCCGACAAGTCCGTGTTCCAAGCGCAGACACACGAGATGGATGGGCGTCAGGTAGCGGCGGACCGTCCGCCGCCCTGCCGCTGCCGGTCGAACGATGTCGACGATGTGTTTGTCGATGGCGTTGTTGACCGCCTTCAGCGCCAAGCCGCTGACCGCGGCGGCCTCGGCTGGCGTGTAGAGGCGAGTTGGATCAGGCATAATGTATCTCCACGCAGAGAATAATAACCACGTGCCGACCAAATGGCAACACGAGGCCGCTGACGCAGCATCCGAGCGGTTCAGCCGCCGCGAACCCCTCAGTCATTGGCCCTAGAAGTCGTTGTCCAAGGCTTCGCCATGCCGGGCGCGGACGCGGGCTTTTGAGCGTGAGAGGATCAGCCCTTCCTGGTCGCGGGCGGGATCTGCCAAGCTGTGTACGTCGGCGAGAAGGTCGAAGGCCCAAAGCAGGGCGGCATAGGTCGCGACACTGGTTGATGGCTTGCCATGTTCGGCGTCCGACACGGCGCGGCGACCCGCTCCAATCTTTTGAGCGACCTCCTCGATCGTCAGGTTTCGGCGCAGCCGGGCTGTCCGCAGGTTCGACCCGAGTTCCTTCAAGGCAAGTTCAACGGGATGGGGCGGAGCGAGGAGCAGAATGTTGCGGGCGGGCATGGGCGTTCAAGAGCCAATTAGGCGACCTATGTCGCGGTGAGGAGCAATCGCAGTTCGGCGGGCCCTACAGGGCCGTGCGCCGTTGAACGCACTTAAAGCAGCTTACTGATCCTTCAAGAGCTCATTGTGGGCGGAGGCGACTGGTGCGCCGCCTCTTTTGGCGGCTGCCGGATGTCGGCGAGGGGAGCTGGCGCGGCCGGCGTTGTGATCAGCCCGGTCGGCTTCAGCGTTTGCTGACGGCGGAGAGGCGCAGTGTTCTCGGTGTCGGCTGACCCTCCTTCAATCTTTGGGAGGCCGGCGCTTCGTTGGGCAAGGCCCGGGGGTTGTCGCGTCTAGGGGTGCGGCGGGGGTCATCGTAGGTCCTGGACCCCGAGCCCACGGCGCCAGGGATGCGGGAGCGAGTGCAAGAGGCAGTGGATCCGTCCTGTCGAGGCGGGTCCGAACCCCTCTGGCTAGTTGTGACCTCGCCACCGCCCGGCGTCCCCCACAAGGGACGCTACGCTCAAAACCCTTGTGGGGGACGCCGACCGTCGGCGCGAGACGGTCAACGAGCCGATGGGCTCCGCACCCCACTCCAAAAAAGGGATTTCTCCCAATGCAACTTACAGCCTTCTCTCCCGTAACTGGCGCCATGAGCAGCTTCGAGGCCCAGGCCCTGCTGCTCGACGACCCCCGGGTCCACCCCGCAGAAGACGCTCTCCAACAACTCGGCCACGCCT
>JANYET010000031.1 GCA_025359785.1 Alphaproteobacteria bacterium
CCTCCAAGATCGACAGCCGCACGATCATGGGCGAGCAGGGGGCCGAACAGCTGCTGGGCAATGGCGACATGCTCTACATGGCCGGCGGCGGCCGCATCACCCGCCTGCACGGCCCGTTCGTCTCCGACGGCGAGGTCGAGACGGTGGCCAAGTACCTGCGCGAACAGGGCGAGCCGCAATATCTGGAGGACGTCACCGCCGCGCCGGACGAGGACGATGACGGCGGCATGGGCATGGGCGGCGGCGACGACGGCGATGGCGCCGGCCTCTACGACCAGGCCGTGGCCGTGGTCACCCGCGACCGCAAGGCCTCCACCAGCTACATCCAGCGCCGCCTGCAGATCGGCTACAACCGCGCCGCCTCGCTGATGGAGCGGATGGAGCAGGAAGGCGTTGTCGGCCCCGCCAACCACGCCGGAAAACGCGAAATCCTGGTGAGCGCCGCGCCCTAAGCGTCCGGTTGGCGCCGCACCGCGCCGAACGGGTCGGGGATCGTGCCGCCGGTTTCCAGCAGGGTCTTGAGATTCGACAGCACCGCCGGCCAGCCGCCGGAGACCGCCTTAAGGCCCTCGGCGTCGAGGTCGGTGTGGGTGACGGTCAGGCGCACCTTGCCGTCCAGGTCCTCGATATCGTAGGCGCAGCGGGAGGTCTTGTCCGGGTTGTCGGGGTCGGCGGGGCTCGCCCAGCTGGTGACCAGCCGGCGCGGCGGATCGCTTTCCAGCACCTTGCCGATGACGTCGGCGGACTTGCCGGGCAGGCGATGTTCCCACGACGAGCCCACCTTCCAGTCGGAGACGTTCTCGCGCTGCCAGTAGCTGGCGCTGATCGTCGCGTCCGTGAGCGCCTCCCAGACCTTCTCCGGGGTCGAGAGGATGTAGGTCACATAGACGTAGGTCGGCTTAGCCATCTTGGTCTCCTTCCAGGTGGTGTTTGAGGGCCGCCAGCGCATCCAGGCGCGGGCGTTCGAACTTCGCGATCCAGCGGGCGTGGACCTCGTGGATCGGCACGGGGTTGAGGTAGTGCAGCTTTTCCCGGCCGCGCCTGACGGTGGCGACCAGGTTGGCGGCTTCCAGCAGGGCGAGGTGCTGGCTGACCGCCTGGCGGGTCATATCGAGGCCCTCGGCCAGGGCGCCCAGGGTCTGGCCCGGCTCAGCCTGCAGCCGATCCAGCAGTTGCCGACGGCTCGCGTCGGCCAGCGCCTTGAAGACCTTGTCCATGCCGTCGCTCATGGGTCGCTAAAGAGGCAAGTAATTACTTGCATGTCAAGCGGCGCTGACCAGCGCCGCCGGACGCGCTAGAAGGCTGTCATGCGATTTTCGTCCCTGATCCTCGCCGCGGTGATCTGCGTGTCGGCCCAGACGGCCCAGGGCGCGCGCGGCCTTGCCTCACCAGCCTGCGCGCTGCCGCCGGGCCTGGCGCCCGCGCCGGTCCTGACGCCTAGGCCGGACGAGGTGGTGAGCGGGGTGACCACCGCCTACTACCTGCTGGCGATCAGCTGGACGCCGCAGTGGTGTCGCACGCTCGGCCAGAAGGGCACGGAGCAGCAGGTCGAGTGCGGCCAGCCGCTGGGCTTCACCCTGCACGGCCTCTGGCCCAATGGCGCGGCGCCGCCCTATCCGCGCTATTGCCGCCCGGTTGGTGGGCTGGATGCGGGCCTGGTGCGCCGGATGTACTGCCGCACGCCGTCCGCCGAGCTCTTGCAGCACGAGTGGCAGGCCCACGGCGCCTGCGCCTGGCGCGACGCGCGGGCCTATTTCGCCGACAGCGCCCGGCTGTTCGACCGCGTGACGCTGCCGAAGGTCGAGGCGATCCCGGCGGCCGACCTGACGGCGGGCGCGGTGCGGGCGGCCTTCATCGCCAAGAACCCCGGGCTGCGCCGCGAGACCGTCTTCGTCGCCACGACCCGGGGCGACGACCTGACCGAGGTCCGCCTCTGCTACGACCTGAAATACAAGCCCGCGGCCTGCCCAGGCGGGAATGGCGCGCCGGACGGGACGCGCATCCACATCGCGCCCAGCCACACCGGTGGCTTTTGAGGCAGGCGGCCTTTCGCCCCATCCGGGCCTTGCCGCCGCCACCTTGGCGCGTCACCTAGGTCGCCATGAAGAGCTCGATCACGACCCGTCGCCATCTGCTCGCGCTGGCCGCCTGCGTGGCTGTTGCTGGACCCCTCGGCGCACAGGCGGCCGCCGCACCGGCGCCGGCGATCTCCGCCGAGGATCAGGCCCTGGTCGACAAGGCCGTGGCCTATCTGCAGGGGCTCGCCGAAGCCAAGGGCCACTTCGCCCAGAGCGATGGCCGCGGCGCGATCAGCCAGGGCGAGCTGTTCCTGAAACGGCCGGGCAAGGCGCGCTTCGCCTATGCCCCGCCGTCGGGGCTGACCGTGGTTTCGGACGGCGGCCGGGTGATCGTCTCGGACACCCGGCTCAACACCTTCACCGCCTATCCGTTGGGCGCCACGCCGCTGTCGCTGTTCCTTGCCAAGACCATCCGCCTGGACAAGGGCGTCCAGGTGACCCGGGTGGCCCGCGCCGCCGACGGCTTTTCGATCACCGCCCGCGACGGGACCAAGGCCACCGCCGGCCAGATCGTGCTGACCTTCACCGACAACCCCATGAGCCTGGCCGCCTGGTCGGTCACCGACGCGCAAGGGCGCACCACCCAGGTGCGGATCACCGGGCTATCGCGCACCAGCGGTCTCGACCCCGCGCTGTTCGTGCTGAAGGACCCGCGCCCGAAGATCGCCCGGCCGCTGATGTGACGTATTCGTCACAAGCAAGGGTTAACTGATCGGCGCTTGACTTTAACTTTGGCCGTGGCGTTAATGCCACTACGCCTTTGGCGCGCGCACGCGTCGATGGAATCCGTGCCGGACCCAATCCCCTCCCGGCGGCGGCATGAGAGACCCAACTGAAGCGCCCGGGTTCCTCCAGTACCCGGGCGTCTCTTTGCCGCCCCGGTCTGCTCGTAGGCGGGCCTGCCGCCATTCCCATCTCCCGCCTCGGCCCCTAAAGGGAGCGGCATGCGCCTTCGAATCTGCACCTGGAACGTCAACTCCGTGCGCCTGCGCGCCGAACAGGCCGCCCGGTTCGTCGCCGAGCAGGCGCCGGACGTGCTGTGCCTGCAGGAGATCAAGTGCCGCGAGGGCGAGTTTCCCCGGCAGGCGTTCATCGACATGGGCCTGCCGCACCTGAAGATCGTCGGCCAGAAGGGTTGGCACGGGGTCGCCATCGCCTCGCGCCTGCCTATCGAGGACCCCGAGCCGCTGGACGTCTGCCGCGAGGGCCATGCCCGCTGCGTCGGCGTGAAGGTGGCCGGCGTCGAGATCCAGAATTTCTACATCCCGGCCGGCGGCGATGTCGCCGACCGCGCGGCGAACCCCAAGTTCGACCACAAGCTCGACTTCTACGAAAAGCTGACCGCCGAGATGGCGCGCCGCGATCCCAAGGCGCCGCTGGCCATCGTCGGCGACCTGAACGTCGCGCCCGGCGAGAACGACGTCTGGAACCACAAATACATGTCGAAGATCGTCAGCCATACGCCGGTGGAGATCGAGGCGATGGCGGCGCTCACCGCCTCCCTGGGCTTCATCGACCTGACGCGAGAGGCTCACCCGGAGCCACAGAAACTGGCCTCGTGGTGGAGCTACCGCGCGCAGGACTTCCGCCAGTCAAACCGCGGCCTGCGCCTCGACCACATCCTGGTGACACCGGGCCTGCGCGACGCGGCCTTCCGCCTGGGCTCAGCGGCCAGCCGCATCCACGACGACGTGCGCGAATGGGAACGCCCCAGCGACCACGCGCCGGTCAGCGCGGATCTGGTGCTCTAGGGCGCGAGCTTGTAGCCGCCCGCCTCGGTGAGCAGCAGCTTGGCGTTGGCGGGATCGCTCTCGATCTTCTGGCGCAGGCGGTAGACGTGGGTTTCCAGCGTGTGCGTGGTCACCCCGGCGTTGTAGCCCCAGACCTCGGCCAGCAGTTCCTCGCGCGACACCGGCTTTTCGCCGGCGCGGTAGAGGTACTTGAGGATGCTGGTCTCTTTCTCGGTCAGGCGGATTTTCTTGCCCTGTGGATCGAGCAGCATCTTGGCGGCGGGCCGGAACTCGTAGACGCCCAGGCGGAACACCGCGCCCTCGGAATGCTCGTAGTCGCGCAGCTGCACCCGGATGCGGGCCAGCAGGACGGCGAACTTGTAGGGCTTGTTGACGTAGTCGTTGGCCCCGGCGTCGAGGCCCTGGATGGTGTCCTCGTCGGCGACCGCGGCGGTCAGCATGATCACCGGCGTGGCGATCCCACTGGCGCGGATCTGGCGGCAGGCCTCGCGGCCGTCGAAGTCCGGCAGATCGACGTCGAGCAGGATCAGGTCCGGCCGGCTGGTCTGGGCCAGCCGCACGCCCTCGCCGGCGGTCGCGGCCTCCAGGGTGTCGAAATCCTCGGCCTGCAGCTGCTCGGCGACGGCCCCGCGAAGGTCCGCGTCGTCATCGACGATGAGGAGGGTCTTGCGTTGCGCCATGGTCGCTTGAACATGCACCGTGTTGCTGGCCCCGGGCAAAGGTATTTGGGGCGCATGCCTGAAATGGGGCCGCCTTCGTGATCTTCACAGCCACCGCCGATGGTTTCCTGGACATGGGCGCTGGCCGCGTGCGCTGCGCGCTCGGCAAGGGCGGCGTGAAGCCGGCGGCGGACAAGCGCGAGGGCGACGGCGCGTCGCCGGCCGGCGTCTGGCCGATCCGGCGCGTGCTCTATCGGCCGGACAAGGGTGGCGCGCCCACCACCGCGTTGTCCGTCGCGCCGATCGCGCCGGACGACGGCTGGTCGGACGCCCCGGAGGACCTCGCCTACAACCAGCCGGTCAAGCTGCCCCATGCCGCCAGCGCCGAGCGGATGTGGCGCGACGACGGCCTCTACGACCTGGTCGTGGTGCTGGGCCACAACGACGAACCGCCGGTCGCCGGGATGGGATCGTGCATCTTCCTGCACCTCGCCCGCCCGGACTGGGGTCCGACCGAGGGCTGCGTGGCGGTGACCCGCGAAGACCTGGAAGCGCTGCTGACCCGGGCCCGGCCCGGCGACGCCATCGAGATCAGAGGCGGTTGAGCGCCACGAACTGCTCGAAGCCGGCCACGAAGGCCTGCGGCTGTTCGAGGAAGGGCGAGTGGCCGCCGTCGAACTCGGTCACCGTCGCTGACGCCATCGCAGCGATGGCCGGCCGGCACAGGCCGAGCGGAATGACCCGGTCGGACCGGGCCCAGGCGAACCAGACCGGAACGCTCAGGCCGGCGGCCAGGCGCCGGATGTCCGCCTCCGGCCGCCCGAAGCTCTCCCAGGCCTGCGCCAGCACCGGGGCGAGCGCATGGCAGTCGGCGATGATCCGCCCGCGCTGGGCCCGCGCCGCCGGCGCTGGAAGCACCAGACCGTAGTAGGCGCGGAATACCGGCTTGAACCACCAGGCGCGCCGCACGCCTGCCTGGAAGAACCTCACGAATGCCCCGGTGAAGGCGCGCACCGTCCCGTTCACCGCCACCAGCCCGCCCGCGTCGCAGAGCACCAGGGCCCGGACCGGCGCGCGCGACGCATGGATGATCGCCGCGGCGGCGCCGATGGAATTGCCGAGGAGGATCGGGTCGGACACGCCGAGCTTCGCCAGGGCGCCGGCCAACAGGTCGGCGTAGCGCGCGGCGCTGGCCGGCCGCGCGTCCGGTCCCGACCGTCCCTGGCCCGGCCAGTCGATGCGGATGATCTCGAAGCGGGCCCGCATCGCCGCGCTGAAGGCCTCGAAGTCGCGTCCGTCGTGGCCGATGGCGTGGAGGCAGACCACCGCTGGGCCATGGCCCTCGCGGACGACGGCCAGCCGCACGCCGTCCACCTCGATCTCTTGCGCGGTCGCGCGGCACTCCGGTGTGATTTTCATATCACTTGTGATGCTGATATCACCGCTGAATGTCAAGACGAACCGAGCCCCCAGGCGGCGAAACCACGCGGGACCTGCTCTGCGCCGCGGCGATGGCCGAGTTCAACGACCACGGCTTCGCCGGCACCGACACCAACCGGATCGCCCGCCGCGCCGGCTTCGCGCCTCAGACCTTCTACCGCTGGTACAAGGACAAGACCGAGGTGTTCGTCGCCGCCTACCGCGCCTGGGAAGACGCCGAGAAGGACACGCTGCAGGGCCTGCTGGCCCACGACGCACCGGTCGAGGAGGTGGTCGAGGCCGGGATCGTCCACCACCGGCGCTATCTGATGTTCCGCCGCAGTCTGCGGCAGCTCTCGGTGGACAGCGCTGTCGTGCGAGCCGCGCGGGCCGAGAGCCGGTTGCGGCAGATCGCCCAGATCGGCATCTGGACCGGGCGGCAGGCGGACACCGGCCGGATGGCGGTCTGGCTGCTGCAGATGGAGCGCCTGTCCGATGCGGTAGCCGAGGGCGAACTGGCGGACATGGGCCTCAGCGAGACCGAGGCCCGCGCCGAGCTTGGCCGGATCGCGGCGGCCTTGCGCGGTTAGCCGAACGGCCATGTCAGGCCGTTGTAGGAGGCCAGCGCCAACAGGCCGCCGGCGATGGCCAGATCCTTGACGAACTGGGTCCGCTCGACCTTGTCGCCGAGGTCGAGGTGGAAGACGAGCGCGGTCATCACGCAGAAGACGGCCAGCGCGAGCGCCGCCCAGCGGCTCTGCCACCCGCTCAGCACGAGCAGCCCCCCGCCGATCTCCAGGACGATGACCAGCGGCAGAAGGGCGCCGGGCACACGATGCTCCGCCATGTGCGCCAGAAAGGGCTTCGGCCCTGTGATCTTGGTGATCCCGGCCGGGATGAACAGCAAAGCGATCAGGAGTCGCCCCAAGAAGTTGATGGCCGTCCAAAGCATGGCTGACATCTCCCGAAAACAGGGTGATACATTTATCACTTTTGGGCAGGCGTCAAGGCCATCAGGGTGAGGGTCGGAATCGCGGAGAGACGGATCGATGCATCTTGCGACCTGGCTCGCCTTTGCGCTCGCCGCCGCCGTCATGGGGCTGATCCCCGGGCCGGGCGTCACCAGCATCGTGGGATATGCCTTGAGCTCCGGGCGGCGCACGGCCTTGGCCTCGGTAGCCGGCATCGGGATCGGCAACGTCATCTGCATGACCGTCTCGCTGGCCGGCGCCGGGGCGGTGCTAGCGGCCTCGGCCCTGGCGTTCGCGGTGCTGAAGTGGGCCGGCGCGCTCTATCTGATCGGCCTGGGCGTCCTGGCCATCGTCCGCAGCCACCAGGGGCTGGACCCCGATACGCCGACGATGGCGCCGATCACGCCCAGGGCGGCGTTCTTCTCCAACGTGCTGCTGGGGGTCTTCCACCCGAAGACCATCGTGTTCTTCGCCGCCTTCGCCCCGCAGTTCATCTCGCCCGACGCCAGCTACGTCGCCCAGGCGATGCTGCTGATCGTCACCTACACGGCGGTGATCGGCTGCACCGACACCACCTATGCCCTGGCCGCCTCGCGGGCGGCGCACCTGCTGAAGAGCCCGCGGGCGACGCTTTGGTCGAAGCGGGCCGGCGGCGGCGTGCTGATCGCTGCGGGCCTCGCGACAGCGGCGGCTTCGCGCCGCTAAGTTCGGGCGCCGAAGACGGCCGAGCCCACGCGCACACCGGTGGCGCCGAAGGCGATGGCGGTCTCGAAGTCGCCGCTCATGCCCATGGAAAGCTTCGCAAGCCCGTTGCGCGCGGCGATCTTGGCCAGCAGGGCGAAGTGCGGGCCGGCGGGTTCGTCGGCCGGCGGGATGCACATCAGGCCCTCCGGCTCCAGGCCATAGGCCGCCCGGCAGGCGGCGATGAAGGCGTCGGCGTCGGCGGGGATCACGCCGGCTTTCTGCGGCTCCTCGCCGGTGTTCACCTGCACGTAGAGCCGCGGTCGGCGGCCCTGCTTCTGCATCTCGTCGGCCAGCACCCGGGCCAGCTTCTCGCGGTCCAGGGTCTCGATGACGTCGAAGAAGGCCACCGCGTCGGCCGCCTTGTTGGTCTGCAAGGGACCGATCAGATGCAGCGTCACCCGGTCGTAGTCGTGGTCGTGGTCGCGGTAGGCGGCCCACCGTTCCTGCGCCTCCTGCACCCGGTTCTCGCCGAACACCGTCTGGCCGGCGGCCAGCACCGGAGCGACGGCCTCCCAGGGCTGGGTCTTGGAGACCGCCACCAGCGTCACGTCGCCGGGCGCGCGGCCCGCCGCTTGCGCCGCACGGGCGATCCGGGCCACGACAGCGGCGTAGGCTTCAGCAGGATCGGTGAGGGAGACGGCCATTTCCGGGGGTTTCTGGACCTTGGCGAGAACCGCCGCCTTCCTAGGGCACCGCGGCGGCTTGCGGAAGAGCGGGGCGCGGAAGGCGCTGCCTACCCTGCTATTCTTCACCGACCCGGTCCGCACGCCCGACCCCGAGGCGATCGCGCGGCGCCTGCCGCGCGGCGCAGGCGTGGTGTTCCGGACCTTCGGCGCGGCGGACGCAACCGAACGCGGGGCGCGGCTCAGGGCGATAGCTCGACGACGGGGCCTCAAACTGCTGATCGGGGCTGATGCCGGCCTCGCCGCCCAGCTAGGCGCGGACGGGATCCACCTGCCGGAGCGTTTGGCGCACCGCGCGCGGCGGCTGAAGGCGGCGCATCCGGGCTGGATCGTCACGGCGGCGGCGCACTCGGCGCGCGCGGGCCGGCGCGCCCTGGCCCAGGGCGCGGACGCGGTGGTGGTCTCAACGGTGTTCGCCAGCGCCAGCGCCTCGGCCGGCGCGCCGATGGGCGCGGTCCGGCTGGCGATCCTGGTCCGGCGCGTGGACGGGCCGGTCTATGCGCTGGGCGGCGTGGACAACAAAAAAGCCCGCCTCCTGAAGGATACGGGCCTGGTCGGTCTGGCGGCGGTGGACGCGTTTAGAACTTGAATTTCGTCTCGAGCTGAACGCGCGGCTGGCTGGGGTCTGGCACGGTCGACTTCGGACCCGGGAGGACCTGCGGCTCGCCGAAGGCCACCGCGCCGCCGACGCGCAGCGCCGGGGTGATCTTGTAATAGGCGCCAGCCTGGATGTCGTTCAGCGTCGTGGCGCGGGTGTCGGGCTGCTGCAGGTTCAGCATCACGCCCCAATGGCTCTTGGCCGCATCCCACTTGATGACCTGGCTGCCTGGCGTGATCGCCGAGGTCTCCGCGCGCACCGTGAAATCCATCGGCTTGGACGGGGCTTTCGAGGCGTCCGCCGCCTGCGCAGCCGTCCCCGCCGCCCCGAGAAGGACGGTTGTGGCGACCAGGATTGCAAACCCGCGGACGGACATGTCCTAGATATAGCCCCTCGACACCGTGCGCGCACGCTTGGGAAGTTACCCAGCGGCCATCACAATGAACGCCGATTAGAGAGCCGTCGGCCTTAACGTCAACTGACTCCCGCGCCGGAGGGTCCGAATTCTCCCAAGAAGCCCGGCGCCTGTGGCGGTGCGGCCACGCGATTCCTGTTTGGCGACTGACACGGCATTGTTATAGAGGGCCCGGCGCGGGGCGGCGCCGCGGCGCCTGTGTGGCGCTGCGGATATCTTTGGAGACGGATACATATGCCGTTTGTGCGCGGTTCCTGGATGCGTGGCGTTGCGGTGAGCGCCTTGGCGTGCGTCGCCTTGGGCGCAGCCGGCTGTTCGACCATCATACATCCGCTCGGCGGCGGCAGTGGCCCCAAGCAGGTGACCAATCCTGACTCGGCCGCCTCCATCGGAGTGAATGGCTACCTGTGGCGGGCGACGCTGGACACCTTGTCCTTCATGCCGCTAGCCTCGGCCGACCCCTATGGCGGGGTGGTGATCACCGACTGGTACATCAACCCGGAAAAGCCGGATGAGCGGTTCAAGTGCACCGTCTACATCCTGGACGCGCGCCTGCGCGCCGACGGTCTGAACGTCGCGGTGTTCAAGCAGAACAAGAACGCCGGCGGCGATTGGATCGACGCGCCCTCCACCAGTCAGACCGAGACCGATATCGAGAACTCGATCCTGACCCGCGCGCGCCAGCTTCGACTTTCGAACATCAAGGGCTGATCAGCCTCAAGATCGTTCGTCAGTCGGCGCATCTCCTGAGAAGCGTTGACCGGAAGTCCAACTCCAGTCCAAAGCCTGCTCAAGATGGCCCGTTACAATCCCAAAGAAACCGAGCCCAAATGGCGCAAGGCCTGGGCCGACGCCGACGCCTTCCGCGCGGTGATCGATCCCTCGCGGCCGAAATACTACGTGCTGGAGATGTTCCCTTATCCGTCGGGGCGCCTGCACATGGGCCATGTGCGCAACTATGCGCTGGGCGACGTGATCGCCCGGTTCAAGCGGGCCCGGGGCTTTTCGGTGCTGCATCCCATGGGCTGGGACGCCTTTGGCCTGCCCGCCGAGAACGCCGCCATGGAGCGCGGCGTCGATCCAAAGGGCTGGACCTACGACAACATCGCCCGGATGCGCGACGAGCTGAAGGAGCTGGGCCTGTCGATCGACTGGTCGCGCGAATTCGCCACCTGCGACCTGGCCTACTATGGCCAGCAGCAGGCGCTGTTCCTGGACCTGTTCGCCCAGGGCCTGGTCTACCGCAAGGAAGGCCTGGTGAACTGGGATCCGGTGGACATGACCGTGCTCGCCAACGAGCAGGTGGTGGATGGCCGGGGCTGGCGTAGCGGCGCCGTCGTCGAGAAGCGCAAGCTGAACCAGTGGTTCTTCCGCATCACCGACTACGCTGACCAGCTGACCGACGACCTCGCGACCCTGGATCGCTGGCCTGAAAAGGTCCGCGTCATGCAGGAAAATTGGATCGGCCGCTCCAAGGGCGCCCAGTTCACCTTCCGGTTCGCCGACCCGGGCGAGGACGCGGCCCTGGCCGAAGGGCTGGAGGTCTACACCACCCGGCCCGACACCCTGTTCGGAGCGAGCTTCGTGGCGATCGCGGCGGACCACCCGATCGCCGCTCTGGCCGCCGAGACCAAGCCGGCCGCCGCCAAATTCATCGCCGACTGCAAGAAGGGCGGCGCGAGCCAGGCCGAGATCGACACCGCCGAGAAGATGGGTTTCGACACCGGCTTTTCGGTCGTCCACCCGTTCGACGCCAGCAAGACCCTGCCGGTCTGGATCGCGAACTTCGTGCTGATGGACTACGGCACGGGCGCCCTCTTCGGCTGCCCGGCGCACGACCAGCGCGACCTGGATTTCGCCCGAAAATACAAGCTTCCGGTGATCCCGGTGGTGCTGCCGCCCGGCGAGGATCCAGCGACGTTCGAGATCGGCGACGAGCCCTATGTGGGCCCGGGCGTCATCTACCACTCCGACTTCCTCGACGGCCTGGACGTCGAGGCCGCCAAGGCCGCGGCTATCGCCCGCATCGAGGCGTTGGGGATGGGCGAGGGCGCCAAGGTGTTCCGCCTGCGCGACTGGGGCGTGGCTCGCCAGCGCGCCTGGGGCTGCCCGATCCCGGTGGTGCATTGCGAGAAGGACGGGGTGGTCACCCTGCCGAAATCCGCCCTGCCGGTGGCGCTGCCCGACGACCTGGAGTTCGGCAAGCCAGGCAACGCCCTGGCCCGGCATCCGACGTGGAAAAATACCAGCTGCCCGACCTGCGGCGGGCCCGCGACGCGGGAAGTCGATACGCTGGACACTTTCGTGGACTCATCCTGGTATTTCGCCCGCTTCGCCAATCCGGATTTCGCCGCGCCGATCGACAAGGCGGCGGCCGACTACTGGCTGCCGGTGGACCAGTACATCGGCGGCATCGAGCACGCGGTGCTGCACCTGCTCTACGCGCGCTTCGTGACCAAGGCGCTGGCCGACCAGGGCCAGATTTCGGTGCGCGAACCCTTCGCGGGCCTGTTCACCCAGGGCATGGTCACCCACGAGACCTATCGGCGGCAATCCGGCGAATGGCTGGAGCCGAAAGAGGTGGAGGTCATCGCCGAGGGCAAGGCCCGTCGCGCGCGCCTGGTCGAGAACGGCGCCGAGGTGACCATCGGCGATGTCGAGAAGATGTCGAAGTCCAAGAAGAACACCGTCGCACCGGAGGAAATCTTCGACGTCTATGGCGTGGATGCCGCCCGTTTCTTCGTGCTCTCCGACAGCCCGCCCGAGCGGGATACCGAGTGGTCGACCTCGGGCGTGCAAGGCGCCTGGCGGTTCGTGAACCGGGTGTGGGACGAGTTCGACAGCCAGCCCGCGGCGACCGCGCCGGCGACCGGCGACGATGAGGCGGCGGTGGCCGTCCGCCGCGCGACCCACAAGCTGGTCAAACAGGTCACGGAGGCCATCGACAGCTTCCGGTTCAACTCCGGCATCGCGCGCCTCTACGAGTTCCTGAACCTGCTGAAGGCCAACCCTGCCGCCAGCGCCTCGCCGGCGCTGCAGGCCGCCCGCCAGGATGCGCTGTCGGCCTTCGCGCGCCTGATCGCGCCCTTTACGCCGCACCTGGCGGAAGAGTGCTGGGTCCGGGTCGGCGGAGAGGGCATGGTGGCCCTGGCGGCTTGGCCGGAGTTCGATCCGGCGCTCACCGAGGACGCGGTCCGCATCCTGCCGGTGCAGGTCAACGGCAAGCGCCGGGGTGAAATCTCGGCGCCGGCGGGCGCTTCGGCGGCGGACGTGGAGAAGATCGTGCTTGACGACCCCGAGATCGCACGGCGCCTTGAGGGCCTGACCATCCGCAAGGTGATCGTGGTGCCCGACCGCATCGTCAACATCGTGGCCGCCTGATGAGGAATCGCGGTCCGCTCATCCCCGCGAAGGCGGGGACCCATGTTGAATCGAAATGCCAGGCGCAACGCTTGTCTCGGCCGCGAGGCCGCTTGGGTCCCTGCCTTCGCGGGGATGAGCGGAGGTTGGGAAGCATGTTGGCCGCGACGGTATTGGCGGTGGGCGCGAGCCTGTCGCTGGGCGGCTGCGGCTTCACGCCCCTTTACGCCGCGCCTGGCGTCGCCTCGAAACTCGCCGCGATCGACGTCGAGACACCGGACGGCCGCGCCGGCTTCCTGATCCACCAGCATCTCGACGACGCCTTCGCCAAGGCCCGCGGGGGCCGGGCGGCCTATTCCATGCGGCTCGCCCTGTCCGAGGCCCGCTATCCGCGCGGCATCCGCACCGACAACGTCGCCACCCGCTACGAATACGTGCTGACCGCTGACTACACGCTCGCCAACCTGCCGGCCGGCGACATCGCCAAGCGAGGCCGGGTGCGGGTCGAGCTTACCTACGATTCCGCCGACCAGCCCTATGCCTCGATCACCGCGGCGCAGGACGCCCAGGACCGGGCCGCCGAGGAGGCCGCGCGCCGCATCCAGCTGGAGCTTGCCGCATGGCTGGCGACCGGAGAGCCCAAGGCCGGCAAGACACCCGCCGTCCTGCCGCCGAAATCCAGCGGGAACCCCAAGGTCCGCTAAAGACCATGATCCTCGGCAAGCGCCCGGATATCGAACGTTTCCTGTCGCGGCCAAATGAGGCCATCGGGGGCGTCGGCATCCGCGCCGCCCTGATCTATGGCCGCGACATGGGCGTGGTGCGCGAGCGCGGCCAGCTGCTGGCCGGGAAGATCGCCAAGGATCCCAACGATCCCTTCGACGTGGCGCAGCTGACCGACGGCGATCTCGATGGCGACGCGGCCCGGCTGGAGGCGGAACTGGCCGCCCAGTCGCTGATGGGCGGCCGGCGGCTGGTGCGCCTGCGCTTCGCGACCGAGAAGGCGTCTCTCGACAAGCTGGCGGCCGAGGCTCTGACCCGCCACGCCGCGGGCGAGCTCAACCCCGACGCCTTTCTGCTGATCGAAGCGGGCGCGCTGGGCCGCGACTCCCACCTGCGCAAGGCCGGCGAGAAGGCCGCCGGCGCCGCGGTCATCCCCTGCTACGAGGATGAGCCGGGCGATGTGGCCCGTCAGGTCCGCGAGGCGCTGGCCAAGGACACCCTGTCGCTCAACGCCGACGCCTTGCAGATGTTCGTGGCCCGCATGCCCAAGGAGCGCGGCGTGGCGCGCCAGGAGATCGAGCGGCTGGCGCTCTACCTCGGCCCGGGCAGCGGCGCGGTGGCCACCCCGGCCGACCTCGAACCGTTTCTGGGCGTCGAGCCCGAGGCTTCGCTCTCCGACGCCGCGGTCGATGCCTTCGGCGGGCGGATCGGCGATGCGCAGGCCGGGCTGCGCCGCGCCGCGCAGGAAGGTGAAGGCGGACCGGCCGCGGTGCGCATGATGGGAATCCACCTGGCGCTGCTGCGTCGGATCCTCACCCTGGCCAAGGCCGGCGCGGGCCTGCAGGAGGCGGCCAAGGCGTCGCGGGTGTTCTGGAAGCAGGAACGCGAAGTGCTGCGCCAGGCCCGGGCCTGGAACCTCGACGAGCTGGACCGGATCCAGCCGCAGATCCTCGCGGCCGATCAGCAGTGCAAGACGACCGGCTTCCCCGAGCGCCTGATCGCCGAGCGCCTGGCCATGGCGGTCGCCAGCCGGGCGCGACGCCTGGGCCTTTAGGCGCCGCTCTTGCCGCGCCTCCCGAAGACCGGGATACTGCGGCGCATAAGCAGCAATGACTGCAGAGGCGCCGGGAGGCCTGCATGTTATCCAAAAGATTGAAGGGTTTAGCGTTTTCGCTCGCGATCGGCTTGGTGGCCGCCCCGCTCATCGGCCACGCCCAGCCGCCGCTGGCGCCGAAGACCGGTTACACCGCGCCGCGCACCGCCGACGGCCATCCCGACCTGCAGGGCGTCTGGACCAACGTCGCGCTGACGCGGCTGGAGCGCAATCCGCGCTATGGCGCAGGCCTGGTGCTGAGCGAGGCCGAGACCCGGAAGATCGAGGCTCGAACCAAGGCGCAGATCGATCTGGGCAACAGGCCCACCGATCCGAACGCCAAGGTCACCGACCTGCCCGCCGACTGTTCCGGCGGCCGGGGCGTCGACTGCAACTACAACGCCGCCTGGACCGATCCGGGCAGCCTGGTGATGCGGGTGGGTGGCCAGCCACGCAACGGCTTCATCACCTCGACCCCGGACGGCCACGTGCCGATGCGCAAGGACATCCACGTCAACGTGTTCGGCCGCACGCTGCGCGCCGGCGAGAGCCCCAGCGACAACCCCGAAGGCCGCGCGCTCGGCGAGCGCTGCCTGCTGTCCTTCGGCAATTCCGCGGGCCCGGTGATGCTGCCCGGCCTCTACAACAACACCTACCAGGTGGTTCAGACCAAGGATCAGATCGTGATCGACGTGGAGATGGTCCACGACGCGCGCATCGTTCGGCTGAACACCACGCGGCACCTGCCGGAGCCCGTGCGGCCATGGATGGGCGATTCCATCGGCCACTGGGACGGTGACACCCTGGTGATCGAGACCACCAATTTCCACCCCGAACAGGTGTTCCGCGGCGCCTCGGCCCACCTGAAAGTCACCGAGCGGTTCACCCGCGTGGCCAAGGACCGGATGCACTACGCCTTCTGGGTGGAAGACCCGAGCGTCTTCGCCCAGCCCTGGGGCGGCGAATACGAGTTCTCCAGCCTGAAGGGTCAGGTCTACGAATACGCCTGCCACGAGGGAAACTATGGCCTGGTGGGTATCCTGCAGGGCGCCCGCGAGGAAGAGCGGACCGGCCACAAGACGGCCCCCACCAACATCGACCAGAAGGCCAAGGGCGCCGACGCCGAGGACGGCGAAGGGTAGGTTCTCCCCTGCGGCGTCGTCCCGGAAAGCGCCAGGCGCTTGTCCGGGACCTATAGATTCCGGCCGTGCTGATCAGCGCCAACGGTGACGCTCGCGCCCTTTTGGAGGGCCTCGGGTTCATGGGTCCCGGTCTTCGCTTCGCGAAACCGTGGGGACAGCTCGCGGGATCAGTCCCTGACGCGGCTGTAGATGAAGCAGTCGCTCGGCTGGTCGGGGCTCGAATACCCGGCCTTGCGCAGGATGCCCTCGCTCGCGTAGCCGCAGTTCTCCGCCAGGCGCGCCGAGGCGTCGTTCCAGGTCTCGATGATCAGTTGCAGGCGGTGGCATTCCGGGTGCTCGGCGAACAGCAGGTCGGAAAACAGCCGCAGGGCGTCTGAGGCATAGCCCTTGCCGCGGTCATCCTCGCTATGGAGGATGTAGCCGATTTCCAGCCCATGGATGCCGGGCCCGGCGCCGTAGAACTGCAGGGTGCCGATCAGGCGGCCCGCCTCGCCGTCACCCAGGCTTTCGATGGCGCAGGCGCCGGCCTCCGGTTTCCAGAACCCGGTCTGATCGAGCACGCGGCGCGCATAGGCCGGATCGGTCATCGGCTCGGTGATCGACAGCGTGAATTTGTGCGCCGTGGCCGCCTTCAGGTCGCGCACGCCGATGGTGCGCAGCCGCACGCGAGAGCCAGTTGCCAGAATCATTGGACGGCCATCATCGGCGCGTCAGCCGGCGGCAGAGCTCGTCGAGCTGTTCGAGGCTAGCGTATCGGATCTTGAGTTCGCCCGCGCCACCGCGGTCGCTGATGTCGACGCTCATGCCCAGCGCGTCCTCGATGTCGGTTTCCAGGGCGGCGGTGTCGGTGTCCTTGGACGCGCGGCGTGGGCCGGACGCCTTTTTCGGCCCGCCCTTGCCCTTGGCCAAAGTCTCGGCATCGCGGACGGAAAGCCCTTTGTCGACAATGGTTTGCGCCAGCACTTCCGGATAGGCGGCGCTCATGATCGCCCGCGCGTGGCCGGCGGTCAGGCGTCCGAACAGCACGTGGTCCTGTACGCTGTCCGGCAGTTGCAGCAGGCGCAGCGTATTGGCCACATGGCTGCGCGACTTACCGACGGCGGTGGCGGCCTTGTCCTGTGTGTAGGCCATGCGGCGCATCAGGGAGGCGTAGGCCTGGGCCTCCTCCATGGCGTTGAGGTCCTCGCGCTGGACGTTCTCGACGATGGCGATCTCGAAGGCCTTGTCGTCGTCCAGGATGCGGATCAGCGCCGGGATGACCCGCAGACCGGCCTTCTGGGCCGCGCGCCAGCGGCGTTCGCCGGCGACAATCTCGTATTCGCCCTCTGTCCGCGGCGAGGGCCTGACCAGGATCGGCTGCAGGATGCCCTTGTCGCGGATCGAGGCTTCCAGCTCGGCGATCTCGTCGTCGGGGAAGTTGCGGCGCGGCTGGTCCGGATTGCGGTGGACCAGCTCGATGGGGATCGCGCGGACACCCTCCGACGGCTCCACGGCGTGCGGGATGTCCTGCGCCTCGCCCAGCAGGGCCGACAGGCCCCGGCCCAATCCTCTGCGGCCCTCAGCCATCGAAAACTCCCTACGCCGCGACTTTACGGCGCGCGCGTTCGCGCAAAACCACCTCGCGGGCGAGCCGCAGGTAGGCCTGGCTCCCCGCGCATTTCAGATCGTACACCAGCACCGGCTTGCCGAACGAGGGCGCTTCGGACACCCGCACGTTCCGCGGGATCACCGTCTGGTAGACCGTCTCGCCGAAGTGGCCGCGCACGTCGTTGGCCACCTGGGCGGAAAGCCCGTTGCGGCGGTCGAACATGGTCAGCACGATGCCCTGGATTTCCAGCTTCGGGTTGAGGCTGGTGTGGACGAGTTCGATCGTGCGCATCAGCTGTGTCAGGCCCTCGAGCGCGAAGAATTCGCACTGCAGAGGCACCAGCACCGCGTCCGCGGCCGCCATGGCGTTGACGGTCAAAAGGTTCAGCGACGGCGGACAGTCGATCAGGACATAGCTGTAAGTTCCCGCCGCGCGCACCAGGTCGAGCGCGTCGCGCAGCTTGTAGGAGCGCCGCTCGTGCTGCGCCAATTCCATTTCGATGCCGGAGAGGTCCGGATCGGAGGGCACGACGTGCAAGCCCGGCACCGAGGACTTCACCACCGCCTCGGACATCGGCTTTTCGCCCATCAGGACGTCGTAGAGGGTGTTTTTCCGCTGCGCCCGGCCAATTCCGAGGCCTGTGGACGCGTTGCCCTGCGGATCGCTATCGATCAGCAGCACCCGCTCGCCAACGGCGGCCAGCGCGGTGCCGAGGTTGATCGCGGTGGTCGTCTTGCCCACGCCGCCCTTCTGGTTGGCGATCACCAGAACGCGCAGCGGCGGCACGCGCGGGGCGGGCTCAGACCTTACGGGCACGGCCGAGCCTCTTCACGCGCACGATGCGCCCACGCGGGTCGCTCTTGGATGGCACGACGTCGGCCTCGTATTCCCAATATCTAGCGGCTTCACTCATGTCAGCTACCACATCTTGTCCCTTGAGGAACAATCCGGTGGCGCCGCCCTGAAGGTATGGCCGAGCATACCCGAGCAGGCGGTGGAGCGGCGCACAAGCCCGGGCGGTGACGATCTCCACAGTTAGATCGAGGTTTTCCGCACGCGCGTTGTGCACCGTGGCCGGCAGCTCCAGCGCCTCGACCACGTCGACCAGGAATTTGCAGCGTTTGGTCATGCTTTCCACGAGATCGACGTGGAAACCCATGACGCCCTTGCCGAGTATGGCCAGGACGATCCCCGGTAGGCCCGCGCCCGCCCCGAGGTCGGCCCAGGACCGGGCTTCCGGGGCCAGTTTCAATAGCTGCGCGCTATCCCAGGCGTGACGCGACCAGAAATCCGGCAGGCTGGCCGGCCCCACGAGGTTCATGACCTCGTTCCGCTCGCTCAGCAGCTTCCGGAAACGCTCGAGATCGGCCATCTGCGCCGGCGTGGCGCCGCTGACGGCCTTAAAGCCCGCCATGTCCATGACGGGCGCGGCGATCAAAGGAGCCTCTGGGGCTTCAGGCGGCGGCGCGGCGTCGGACATGGGAGAGCAGGGCGGTGAGCGCGCCGGGGGTGACGCCTTCGATGCGGGCGGCCTGGCCCAGGGTGAGCGGCCGGACGGCGGCGAGCTTCTGACGGGCCTCGTTGGAAAGCCCGCCGATGACCGCATAGTCCAGGGTGGCCGGCAGGGTCAGGTTCTCGTCCCGGCGGAAAGCGGCGACGTCGGCGGTCTGCCGGTCGAGATAGCCGGCGTAGGACGCGTCGATCTCCACCTGCTCTCGCACGGCGGGGGTCCAGGCGGAAATCTCCGGCCATAGGCGCGCCAGGTCGTCAAAGCTGATCGTCGGATAGGCCAGCAATTCCGGAAGGTTGCGCCGATAGCCGTCCGCCTTGACCGGCAGCCCGGCCTTCTCCGCGGCGGCCGGTGTCAGCGTCAGGGTCGCGGCGAGCGCGCGGGCCTCGGCCAAGGCCGCGGCCTTGGCGCCGAAGGCCTCGGCGCGGACCGGACCCACGACGCCCAGGGCGCAGCCCTTGGCGGTCAGGCGCTGATCGGCGTTGTCAGCGCGCAGGATCAGGCGGAACTCCGCCCGGCTGGTGAACATCCGATAGGGCTCGGTGACGCCGCGGGTGACCAGGTCGTCGATCATCACGCCGATATAGGCCTCGTCGCGGGCGAAGGCGGCGGGGTCGGCCCCGGAGGCGGCGCGGGCGGCGTTCAGCCCGGCCACCAGCCCCTGCGCGCCGGCTTCCTCATACCCCGTCGTGCCGTTGATCTGACCGGCCAGGTAGAGGCCCGGCAGGCGCTTGGCTTCCAGCGTCGGGAACAGTTCGCGGGGGTCCACGTAGTCGTATTCGATGGCGTAGCCGTAGCGGAACACCTGCACGGCCTCCAGGCCGGCCATGGTGCGCAGAAACAGGTCCTGCGTCTCCTCGGAGACCGAGGTGGAGACGCCGTTCGGATAGACGGTCGGATCGTCCAGGCCCTCGGGCTCCAGGAACACCTGGTGGCTGGTCTTGTCGGCGAAGCGGACGACCTTGTCCTCGATGGACGGACAATAGCGCGGGCCGACGCCGGTCGCCTTGCCGCCATAGACGGCGGACTCGCCCAGGCGCTCTGCGATGATCCGGTGGGTTTCGGCGTTGGTGTAGGTGATGCCGCAGGCGATCTGAGGCGTGGTGATCGCCTCGGTCAGGAACGAGAACGGCACGGGTTCAGCATCCGCCGCCTGCATTTCCAGCCGATCCCAGGCGATGGTGCGGCCATCGAGCCGCGCTGGTGTGCCGGTCTTCAGGCGGCCCATCCGCAGGCCGGAGGCGTAGAGTCGGTCGGCGAGCCCGATGGCCGGCGCGTCGCCGACCCGGCCGGCCGGGATCCGTTCGTCGCCCCGGTGGATAACGCCCTTCAGGAAGGTGCCGGTGGTCAACACCACGCGGCCCGCGCGGTAGGTCGTGCCGCTGGCGCCCATCACGCCCACGACCCTGCCCCCCATTGGGCCATCATCTAGGATCAGGTCCTCGACGGCCTCGGCGACGATCTCCAGGTTGGGCGTCGCGGCGAGTTCGGCCTGCATCGCCTCGCGGTAAAGGCGGCGGTCGATCTGCGATCGCGGCCCGCGCACGGCGGCGCCCTTGGAGCGGTTCAGCAGGCGAAACTGGATGCCGGCCCGATCGCCCAGACGGCCCATCAGACCGTCCAGGGCGTCGATTTCGCGCACCAGGTGCCCCTTGCCCAGGCCGCCGATGGCCGGGTTACAGCTCATCTCGCCGATAGTTTCGAGCTTGTGGGTGAGCAGCAGCGTGCGCGCGCCGAACCGCGCCGACGCCGCGGCGGCCTCGCAGCCCGCGTGGCCGCCGCCGATAATGATCACGTCCCAGTTCGTCATGAGGCGCTGCATATAGGCCAAGGCCGCCGGTGTTTCACGTGAAACAGTGCGAATGCTAGATTCCAGCCTTCGCCGGAATGGCGGGCTGCGCGGTCACTTGCCGATGCAGAAGGTCGCGAAGATGCGGCCCAGCACCGCCTCCGGGTCAATCCGGCCGGTGATGCGGTCCAGCGAGCGGGCGGCCAGACGAACGTCCTCGGCGGCGAGTTCCAGGGCATTGTCCTCCGCCAACGCATGGCGCAGGCGCGTGGCGGCCTCGGTCAACAGCTCTCGGTGGCGCAGGCGCGTGGCGGCGGGCGGTTCCCTGCCGGCCAGGGCTTCGACCACGGTCTGGGTCAACGACCGCTCCAGCCAGGCCACGTCATTGGGGCTCTTTGTCGTGAACGGCTCGCCGGGCAGGCCATCCTGACCCTCGCCGAGATCACGCTTGGTCAGCAGGACGATATCGCCCGGCCGTAGGGAGGCCGGGATTTCCGGCTCCGGGTCGCCATAGCCATCCACCAGCCACACCCGCAGGCCCGCTGTCGCGGCCCAGGCCTCGGCGCGGCGGACGCCCTCGGCCTCGATCTCGTCATCGGTCTTTCGCAGGCCCGCGGTGTCGGCGATGATGACCTTGTAGCCGCCCAGCACCATAGGGACCTCAATGATGTCCCGCGTCGTTCCGGGCGTGGCCGAGACGATAGCCGCCTCGCGCTTGGCCAGGACGTTCAGCAGCGTGCTCTTGCCGGCGTTGGGCGCGCCCAGCAGCGCGATGCGGAAGCCCTCACGCACCTGCTCGCCGCGTTCCACGTCGGCCGCGGCGGTCTCCAGCTCTTCAGCCAGGGCCTCCAGGATCGGACGCGCGCGGCCCGCAACATCCGCTGGCAGCGCCTCGTCTGGAAAGTCGACCGCCGCCTCTAGCATGGCGGAAGCGCGGATCAGGCTGTCGCGCCAGCGGGCCTGAACCTCGGACAGTCGCCCGCCGAGCTGGGCCAGCGCCTGACGCCGTTGCCCCTCGGTCTCGGCGTCGATCAGATCGGCCACGCCCTCGGCTTGGGCGAGGTCGAGTTTGCCGTGTTCGAAGGCCCGGCGGGTGAATTCGCCGGGCTCCGCCAGTCTGAGGCCTTGAGCCGCCAGCGCATGAATCAGCGCGCCCACCACCGCTGGACCGCCATGGACGTGGAATTCGGCGCTGTCCTCGCCCGTGTAGCTGCCAGGCCCCGGAAACCACAGCACCAGGGCGTCGTCGATCAGCGCGCCGTCTGCCGCCTTGAGCCTCCGCAGGCTCGCCCGCCGCGCCGAGGGCAGCCGCCCCGCCAGCGCGCACACGGCGCTGGCGGTATCCGGCCCCGACAAACGCACCACCGCGACCGCCGCCCGGCCCGCGGCCGTGGCGGGCGCGAAGATGGTGTCGGTCATGTGCCGATGTTCACTTCTTCGCGGCGGCGCTCAAGCCCACATCCATCAGCTTGCGGAAATGCTCCTGGGCGCCGGCCCCAAAGCTCATCCAGTTCTTCACCATCTCGTCCGGCGAGATCATCGACATGTTGGCGTCGATCCGCTTCTTCATCTCACCGACCAGGTGATCGTTGAGCGCGCTGACGTCTGGCAGGCCCAGGAACCGCCGGGCCTCCTCTGGCGAACAATCCACCTCGATGGTCATCTTCATGGCTGAAAATCCTTGTGCGCGTTCCATATGGCCGTGGACCGCCCTGTCGCGCTAGTAGCGAAGACAACATTGCCACCCTCGGAGACCACCATGCGCGCCATCCGCTTCGAACGTACCGGCGGCCCTGACGTCCTGGAGCTGGTCGATGTGGAAACGCCCATGCCTGGGCCCCGACAGATTCTGATCCATCATGAAGCGATCGGGGTCAATTTCATCGAGACCTACCAGCGCTCCGGTCTCTATCCGATGAAGCTGCCTTCGGGCCTGGGCGGCGAGGCCGCCGGTGTGGTGACCGCGGTCGGCGATGAGGTGACCCGCTTCAAGATCGGCGACCGGGTGGCGACAGCCGGCGGCGGTGTCGGGCCGGGCGCCTACGCCGACTATTCCATCGCCGCGGCCGAACGCGCCGTCGCGCTGCCCGACACGATCGACAGCCGCACGGCCGCGGCGGCCCTGCTGAAGGGCATGACCACGGAGTTCCTGCTGCGCCGCCTGCACCGCGTCGAGGCCGGCGAGACCATCCTCGTCCATGCGGCGGCCGGCGGCGTGGGCCAGATCATGGTGCAATGGGCCAAGGCCCTGGGCGCCGTGGTGATCGCGACCGTGGGGTCGGAGGCGAAGGCCGCCCGCGTGCGCGAACTGGGCGCGGACCATGTGATCCTCTACCGCGACCAGGACGTTGCCGCCGAGGTGCGGCGGATCACCGGCGGCAAGGGCGTCCCGGTCGCCTATGACTCGGTGGGCAAGGACACCTTCGAGGGGACCCTGGGCAGCCTGGCGCGGCGCGGGCTGTTCGTCAGCTTCGGCAACGCCTCGGGTCCGCCGCCGCCGGTCGAAGGACGCCAGTTGATGCTGGGCGGATCGCTGTTCTTCACCCGCCCGACCATGGTCGACTATCAGGCGACCACCGAGGAGCTCGACACCAGCGCCGCGGCGCTCTGGGCAATGATCGGCTCCGGCCAGGTGAAAATCGAGATCGGCCAGACCTTCGCGCTCGCCGAGGCCCGCAAGGCGCATGAAGCCCTGGAAAGCCGCGCCACGGTTGGTGCGAGCCTGCTGATCCCGTGAACGCATCCCTCCCAGTTTCGGGGAGGGAAGCCGCCATGTTTCACGTGAAACACAAGTAGCGCCGGTCAGACCCGCGGAGCCGCGGGTCCGACCGTGGCCCTACGTGTTCATCGAGGAGAAGAATTCCTCGTTGGTCTTCGCGTTGCGGAGCTTATCGAGCAGGAACTCGATAGCGTCCTGGGCGCCCATGGGACCCAGGATCCGGCGGAGGATGTAGGTCTTGGTCAGGTGTTCCTTGGGCGTGATCAGCTCTTCCTTGCGGGTGCCGGACTTGATCACGTCGATCGCCGGATAGACCCGCTTGTCGGCGACCTTGCGGTCGAGCACGATTTCCGAGTTCCCGGTGCCTTTGAACTCTTCGAAGATCACTTCGTCCATCCGGCTGCCGGTATCGATCAGCGCGGTGGCGATGATGGTCAGCGAGCCGCCCTCCTCGATGTTCCGCGCGGCGCCGAAGAAGCGCTTGGGTCGCTGCAGGGCGTTGGCGTCAACGCCGCCGGTCAGCACCTTGCCGGACGACGGCACCACGGTGTTGTAGGCGCGGCCAAGCCGGGTGACGCTGTCCAGCAGGATCACCACGTCGCGCTTATGCTCGACCAGGCGTTTGGCTTTTTCGATAACCATTTCAGCAACTTGAACGTGCCTCGTGGCCGGCTCGTCGAAGGTCGAGGAGATCACCTCGCCCTTCACCGTGCGCTGCATGTCAGTGACTTCTTCCGGGCGCTCGTCGATCAGCAGGACGATCAGGTAGCACTCCGGGTGGTTGATCTCGATGGACTTGGCGATGTTCTGCAGCATCACGGTCTTGCCGACCCGCGGCGGCGCGGTGATCAGACAGCGCTGACCCTTGCCGAGCGGGGCGACGATGTCGATCACCCGGCCGGAACGGTCTTTCAGCGTCGGATCTTCGATTTCCATCTTCAGCCGCTCGTCCGGATAGAGCGGCGTCAGGTTGTCGAACAGCACCTTGTGGCGGACGTTTTCGGGATTCTCGAAGTTGGTCAGGTCGACCTTCACCAGAGCGAAATAGCGCTCGCCCTCGCGCGGCGCGCGGATCGCGCCGTCGACCGAGTCGCCGGTGCGCAGGCCGAATTTCCGAATCTGCGAGGGGCTCACATAGATGTCGTCGGGGCCGGGCAGGTAGTTGGCTTCCGGCGAGCGCAGGAATCCGAAGCCGTCCTGCACCACTTCCAGGGTGCCGGAGCCGGAAATCTCGACGCCTTCTTCAGCCAGCACCTTGAGGATGGAGAACATGATGTCCTGCTTGCGCATGGTGTTCACGTTCTCGACCTCGAACAGCTCGGCGAAGGCGAGGAGGTCGGCCGGCGCCTTATCCTTCAGCTCCTGCAGGCTCATCTTCGTCAGGCCCATCTTGGCGATGGTGTTGGCCACCTCGGAGGGCTCCTCCGGCTCGTGGGCTTCCGCCTCTTCCGCGGCGGCGTCTTCAGCGGCGTCCGCGGCGGCGGTCTCGGCCGCGGTGAGGTCGGCGATGCTGTCGTCGGCGGGGATGTCGTTGTTGTCTTCAGACATAGGATTTCACTCGTGTGCGCCCACGGACCGGACGGAGTCCGGGCGCGGGCTTGTTCTTGGATGTGGGCGCGCTGGCGCGCCGTTGTGGTTCGTCTTCTTTGGGAGCCGGACCGCTTGCGGCGCTTTGGCGCGCGAGGGCCGGAAATGAGGCGGGACGCACCCCTGACGAGATACGCTGCCGGGATCGGAACCACGAAGACCGCGCCGGGTCAAGGATTCCAGAGATCCTCGCCCATGGCGAAGTCCGATCATGGGGAGGTGGATCGACGGGCAGCGACGAGACAAAGGGGGCTTCACCCAGAGCGGATGGGCTCGTGGGCTCCAACCCCCTCAGTCAGTGGTTCCCGAACTCCGTGGTGACGGCGATGACCATGACGATGGCGGCCAGGAAGGGCAGTTCGTTGGTCATCCGCCAGAATTTCGCGGTGTGGTCGCGGCGACCGGCGAGGAAGCCCTGGTGGGCGCCGGCGATGAACATGTGCCAGCCGGTCAGAAAGACCACGCCGGCGAGCTTGGTCAGCATCCAGGGCTGTGCGAGGAACCCCGCGCCCCTGATCTGGCTGTCGTCATAGATCAGGGCTAGGCCGAACAGCCAGGCCAAGCCCATCGCTGGCCCCAGGATAATCTTCAGCACCTTGCCTTCCCAGCGCAGGAAGTGGGCGTCGAACGCGCTGCCGGGCGGCGCTGTCTCGGTGTGATAGGCGTACAGCCGGGGCAGCATCAGCAGGCCCGCCATCCAGGCGATGTCAGCCAGGATGTGCAGGCCACGCAGCAGATCATAGGCGGCGATCATGCAGCCTCCGCCGTCCGCAACGGGCATTTCGCGTGGCCCGCTGGGCAGCGCCAAGCGCCGTGGGGCGCGATGCCACCCGGCCGACCAACGGCCTTCAGCACGGCGCTCGCCAGCTCGTTGATGAACAGGCCCTGGATGCCCGGTGTCGGCGCGCGGAGGTACGGCGCACACCCCTCATGCTTGGCGAGCTCGGCGTACTCGCGGTCCAGTTCGACCAGCGTCTCCACATGTTCCGATACGAAGGCGATGGGGCTGACCAGCACGCCCAGGCCTTCGCCGCCGGCCCGACGGATCTCGTCGTCCGTCGAGGGCTTCAGCCACTCCAGGCGGCCGACGCGACTCTGGAAGCAGACCTTCCAGTCCGGCAGTTCCGGCAGCAGGGCCGCGATCGCCGCGGCGGTTGCCTCGATCTGCGCCCGGTAGGGATCGCCATCATCGACGATCTTCTGTGGCAGGCCGTGAGCCGAGAACAGCAACCGAAGGCCCTTGGGTCGACCGGCGTCTTCCCAGGTCTTGCGGATCGCGTGGGCATGGGCGGCGACCAAACCATTGGCGGTGGGATAGCAGCAGACGGTCCGTGTTCGACCGGGACCCTTGTAGACACCGAGCCAGTCCTTCAGGGACGAGGCGGTCGTGGTGGTCGAATATTGCGGATAGAGCGGCAGCAGGACGATTTCGTCCGGTGCGAAGGCGGCGACCTGGGCCGCGGTCTCTTTCGCGAACGGCTTCCAGTAGCGCATGGCGATGAAGCAGCGCGCTTCGACATCGCCGTCCCTGGCCTTTACCGCCGCCTCCAGCGCCTGGGCCTGGGCCCGGGTTTCCGGCAACAGCGGTGAGCCGCCGCCCATCAGAGCGTAGTTGGCCTGGGCCAGCTTTTCCCGCGTCGTCGAGATCAGCGCCGCCAGCGGGTAGCGCGCCACCGCCGGCAGGGTGATGATGGCCGGGTCACGGAACAGATTGAAAAGAAATGGCTTTACAGCCTTCGGGCTGTCCGGCCCGCCCAGATTAAACAGAACGATGGCAAGCTTGGTCACTCTGCAGCCAGGGCCTTTACCCGCTTTCCGGTCACACGCTCAATGACACGGGCGATATGGGGGATAGGCGTGTCCGGCACCACCCCGTGGCCGAGGTTGAAGATGTAAGGCCCGCCGCCCCACTGGTCGAGCAGGGCCTCGACGCGGGCGTCCAGGGCCGGCCCTCCGGCGCGCAGCAGCAGGTTATCCAGCGCGCCCTGGATCGTCTTGCCGCTAGCCTGTAGCCGCTGGCCGAGCGCGGCGCTGGCCTGGGTGTCGAGGGCGACACCTTCCACCGGCACGGCGCGGGCGTAGTTGTCGACCAGCGCGCCGGCCCCGCGTGGGAAGCCGATGAATGGCGCGGTGACGCCGGCGGCCCTTACCTGCTCGACGATGGCCTTGTGTGGGCGCACGACAATGCGTTCGAAGACGTCCTCGGCCAGGCCCTCAGCCCAACTTTCGAAGATCTTCAGCACCTGAGCGCCGGACCGAGCCTGCATGATCAGGTAGCGGGCGGTGGAATCGACGAGCACCTTCAGCAGGGCGTCGAGTGTTTCGGGGTGCTCGTAGGCGAAGGTCCGGGCGGCCTCGCGCTGCGACCCACGGCCCTCGATCATGTAGGTGGCCACCGTCCACGGCCCGCCGGCGAAACCGATCAGCGCCCGCTCCGGCTCCAGTTCGGCGCGGACCCGGGCCAGGGTCTCGCCGATCGCACTCAGCCGGGCGGTGGAAGCCTCGACCTCGTCAGCCATCCGGGCGATATCCGGCAACGGACCGAGCCGCGGGCCCTCGCCGGCTTCGAACCAGACCTTCTGGCCCAGCGCGCCAGGGATCAGCAGGATGTCGGCGAAGACGATCGCCGCATCCAATGGAAAGCGACGCATAGGCTGCATCGTGGCCTCGGCGGCCATTTCGGGGTTGTGGCAGAAGGCGATGAAGTCACCGGCCCGGGCGCGGAGCTCGTGGTATTCCGGCAACGAGCGGCCTGCCTGGCGCATGAACCACACCGGCGGCCGATCCAGGGTCTCGCCGGCCAGGGCTCGCAAAAGACGTGGGGTCTCGCTCATGTGGGCCTTAAATCGCCTCTGGCCCGAAGTCTCAAGTGCGAGACGAGGCGTCTTGCCCGGTCTGCCCTACTTCCTTTCAAGAAGAATCTAGAAAGCCGGTTGCAGAAGTGGCGATAGAGCCTGTCGTGTCCGGGGATGGAATCGTCGGCGCCGCGCCGGTCCCGGGCTTCTCCCCAGGCCATGGGCGCTGCTCACCGCGTCGATATCCCGCCCTGTGAATCGCGGGGGCAGACCGCCAAGCCCCTTGTGGCGATTAAGCTTTCGTTAAGACTTTCGGGGACAGCGCGCGGCGCCTGGGCGCCGCATCCCAGCCCTGTCGACAATCCGCCTGGCGCGAGCTCCGGGGTCGCCGGAGGTGTGAGTTAATGATCCGTTAACGGGCCATTTCGTCCCGCCCATACATGGGGACAGCGGATGTGGCCTCGGCGCACACGATCTATCCCCATTCGCGCGCAGCTTCGCTAAGACTGCTCCACAGGAATCGTCCCCAGGTTTTTTCGAAGGCCCCGCCGTTGCAGGTACGCCCGTGACCACGCCCGCGCCCAGGCTCGCCACCTACTTCCATGTTCATCTGGTGTCGGACTCCACCGGCGAGACGCTGAACGCCATGGCGCGCGCGGTCTGCGCCCGCTTCGACAACGTCCTGCCGATCGAGCACATCTATGCCCTCGTCCGCTCGCAACGCCAGCTCGACCGGGCGCTGGGCGACATCGAAGAGGCGCCGGGCGTGGTGATCCACACTATCGTCGACGACGGCCTGCGCGAGGCGCTGGAGGAAGGCTGCCGCAAGCTCGACATGCCCTGCATCCCGGCGCTCGACCCGTTGGTCTCGGCCATGTCGCGCTATCTCGGCTATTCGACCACAACCCGGGTGGGCGCGCACCTGCGGCTCGACAACGACTATTTCAACCGGATGGACGCGCTGAACTATGCCATTGGCCACGACGACGGCCAGGGCGGCCAGGATCTGGGCCAGGCCGACGTGATCCTGGTGGGCGTGTCTCGGACCTCGAAGACGCCCACCTGCATCTATCTGGCGCACCGGGGTGTGCGGGCCGGGAACGTGCCACTGGTGCCCGGCCGGCCACCGCCGGAGCAGCTGTTCAACCTGAAGAACACGCTTGTGGTGGGCCTTTCCATCTCGCCCGACCGGCTGATCCAGATTCGCCGTAACCGCCTGCTGAGCCTGAAGGAGAACCGCGAATCCGCCTACATCGATGTGGACGCGGTGCGCGACGAGATTGTCCAGGCGCGCCGGCTCTATGAGCGCCAAGGCTGGCCGGTGATCGACGTCACCCGCCGCTCGGTGGAGGAAACCGCGGCGGCCGTGCTCAACCTGCTGCATGGCGGCCATGGCCAGGTCGAGGTGATCGGGTCGTCATGAACCTGGTCCTGGCCTCTAAGAGCGTGACCCGCCGCGCGGTGCTGGATGGCGCGGGCGTGGCCTACGAAGCCGTAGGCTCGGGCGTCGACGAGGATGTGGCCAAGCAGGCGCTGCTCGCAAGACGCGCCACACCGCGCCAGATCGCCGAGGCGCTCGCCGAGGACAAAGCGCTGGCGGTCTCTGTCGGCCGCCCGGAGCTGGTGATCGGCGCCGACCAGACCCTGGAATTCCAGGGCGCGCTCTACGACAAGGCGGAGACGCTCGAGGCGGCCCGCGCGCGGCTGAAGATGCTGCGGGGCAAGCCGCACATGCTGCACTCGGCGGTGGTGGTGGCCGAGCGCGGCGCGGTGGTCTGGCGCGAGACCCAAAGCGCGACCCTGAAGATGCGCGATTTCTCCGACGCCTTCCTTGAGGACTACCTGGCCGCCGAGGGCGAGGCGGCGCTGGGCTCTGTCGGCTGCTACCGGCTCGAGGGGCTGGGCGTGCAGCTCTTCTCGAAGATCGACGGCGACTATTTCACCATCCTGGGCCTGCCGCTGATGGGCCTGCTCGACCTTCTGCGTCGGCGGGGCGAGGTGACACCGTGAGCCGCCCGATCACCGGGACGACCCTCGTGGCCGGCGTGGTCGGCAATCCGATCGCCCATTCCCTGAGTCCGATCCTGCACAATGCCTGGCTGGACGCGGCGGGGATCGACGGCGCCTATGTCGCGCTTGAGGTGAAGGAAGACGGGCTGCAGCGGCTAGTCGAGGGCCTGAAGGGGACGTCGTTCCGGGGGCTGAATGTCACCCTGCCCTTCAAGACCGATGCGCTGGCGGCGGCCGGCCACATCCATCCGCGCGCACGGCGGGCGCAAGCCGCCAATCTGCTGACTTTCGCCGAGGGCCGCGTCGCCGCCGACAACACCGACGGCTTGGGCCTGCTCGCCGCCTTCAATGAGCAGGCGCCCGGCTTCGATCCCGCGGCTGGCCCGGTGACCATCCTGGGCGCCGGTGGCGCGGCGCGCGGCGCGGTTGCCGCCTTTCTCGACGCCGGCTGCCCCCAGGTGCGGGTGGTGAACCGCACCTTGGCCCGGGCCGAGGCTCTGACCGCCGAGCTGGGCGGAGACCCCTACGGGCTCGCGGATGCGGGAGCCGCGTTCGCCGGCGCGATCGCGGTGGTCAACGCCACCTCTGCCGGCCTTGCTGACGACAGTGCGCTGAGCTTTCCGCTGGCCGCTACGCCGGAAGGCTGCGTGGTCATGGACATGGTCTACAAGCCGCTGGTCACCCCGTTCCTGGTCCAGGCCCGGGCGCTCGGCCGCCCCACCGTCGATGGCCTTGCCATGCTGATCGGCCAGGCACGGCCTTCGTTCGAGGCGTTCTTCGGCCAGCCGCCGCCGCGCGACCTCGATGTCCGAGCCCTGGCGCTGAAGGCGCTGGGTGCATGATCCTGATTGGCCTCACTGGGTCTATCGGCATGGGCAAGTCGACCACCGCGGCCATGTTCCGCGACCTGGGCGTGCCGGTCTATGACGCCGACGCCGCCGTGCACCGCCTCTACGACACCGGCGGCGCGGCGGTTGGGCCGGTGGGCCAGGCCTTCGCGGGGGTGGTCCGGGACGGCCGGGTCGACCGCGAGGCGCTGCGCCAAGCGGTGCTCGGCAAGCCCGAAGAACTCAAGCGCCTGAACGCCATCGTCCATCCGCTGGTCGGCCGCGACCGCATCGGCTTCTTCGCCAAGGCCGAGGCGGACGGCGCCGATCTGGTGGTCCTCGACATACCCCTGCTGTTCGAAACCGGCGGTCACGCAGGCGTCGATGCCGTCGTGGTCGCCAGCGCCCCGGCCGACATGCAGCGCCAGCGCGTGCTGGCCCGGCCCGGCATGACGCCTGACCGCCTCGACGCCATCCTAGCCCAGCAACTGGCCGACGCCGAAAAGCGCGCCCGCGCCCACTTCGTGGTCGACACCTCGCGCGGTTTGGAGCCGGCCCGCCAACAGGTGGCCGAGATCATCGCCGCCGTGCGCGATCCACAGTTCAAACCGGCCCGCGACCCCGCGCCCGGTTGAACAACCCGCCCAAAGCGCGGCATGAAAGGCCATGGCGCGCGAGATCGTCCTCGATACCGAAACCACCGGCTTCGAACCGTCCCAGGGTCACCGGATGGTGGAAATCGCCTGTCTGGAAATCGACGACTTCGTGCCCACCGGGCGAAGCTTCCACACCTACATCGACCCCTGCCGCGACATGCCGCCGGACGCCGAGCGGGTGCACGGCCTGTCGGGGGCCTTCCTGCGCGGCAAGCCGAGGTTCGAGCATCCTGAGGTGGTCGACGCCTTCCTGGACTTCGTGGGCGATGCACCGCTAATCGCCCACAACGCAGCCTTCGACCGCAATTTCATCAATCACGAGCTTGGCGCGATCAATCGCCATCCCCTGCACGAGAGCCGCTGGGTCGACACCCTGGCGCTGGCCAAGACGCGCTTTCCGGGGATGCACAACTCGCTCGATGCGCTCTGCAAGCGGTTCAAAATCTCGCTCGCGGACCGCGAGAAGCACGGTGCGCTGATCGACGCCCGCCTGCTGGCCGAGGTCTATCTCGAGCTGAAGGGCGGGCGCGAACGTCGGCTGGAGTTGACTACCGCGGCGATGATCACCGCCGTGGCGGCCGCCACGCGCAACCCCTACGGCGTCCGGCCGCGCCCGCTGGCGCCGCGCTCCACCGAGGAGGAGCGCCAGATCCACGAGAACTTCATCCAAAACGTCGTCAAAAACGACGGGCTCTGGAAGAAATTCAGCGCCTAGGCGTGGCCGGCGGCCTGTTCCTGGGCCTTGCGGGCCTGGTAGACGCCCGCGAAATCGATCGGGTCGAGCAGGAAGGGCGGATAGCCGCCGTTCGAGGTGACTTCAGCGATGATCTGGCGCGCGAACGGAAAGAGGTAGCGCGGGCATTCGATCAGCAGCACCGGCTCCAGGTCCTCGCCGATCACGCCGGAAATCTGGAAGACGCCGCCGTACAGCAACTCAACCACGAACACCGGGCCGTCTTCGCGGGCCGCCTTGGCGGAGAGCTTGATGTCGACTTCGAAGAAGCCGTCCTCACGGCTGCGGGCGTTCATCTCGACGCCCAGGTCGATCTGCGGCTGGGCGGCCCCGCCGCGCAGGCTTTCCGGCGCGCGGGGGTTTTCGAAGGACAGGTCGCGGATGAACTGCGCCAGGATGCGGATGCCCGGGCCCTCGCCCGTGGCGGCTTCAGCGGTTTCCGGCGCGCCGGCGCCAGCGTCGATGTCAGTCATAGTTCGGCTTAAATCCGTGCGGAGACGACGAAGGGTTCGCGTCTTATCGGGCGGTCGGGCTATCATGAGGCCCCCCTCGATGCAAACGGGGCCATGCAAACGGGGGCGGAAGAACAGGGCGATGCAACGCCGCCCCTGACGGGCGCGTTGGTTCGGTCTATATAGCGTTAGCGTGCGCGGGCCGGGTTCCGGGCCGGACGCTGAAGGGCTCATTGGTGCAAGTGCTCGAACTGATCATCTTCGCGGCCCTGGCGGCCATCGTGCTTTACCAGCTCTACGCTGTGCTGGGACGGCGTGTCGGGCGACAACCCGAGGACGCGCCGGCCGTGCCCGCCACGGCGACACCGCTTGAGCGAGCCTCGGACGCCACCGGCGCCCAGGCCGCCGAAGCCGAGGGAGTCGCGCTGACCGGCCTTGCGGCGGTGAAGTCCGTGGACGCCAGCTTCGACATCGGCCACTTTCTGTCGGGTTCGAAAAGCGCCTACGAGATGATCGTCAAGGCGTTCGCCGCCGGCGATCGGGCGCAGCTTCGCACCCTGCTCGCGCCGCCGGTCATGGCCGGCTTCGACACCGCGATTGCCGCCCGCGAGGCCGAAAACCGCACCGAGACCGTTGACTTCAGTCACCCTCCCCGCGCCGACCTGGAAAAGGCCGAAGTGACCGGCTCCGACCTGGCGCGAGTGACCGTGCGGTTCCTCGCCGAATTCCGCAGCCGCACCAAAGGCCCCGAGGGCGAGGGCGTCGAAGACCGCCGCACCGCCGAGCTCTGGACCTTCGAGCGCCACCTGAAGAGCCGCGACCCCAACTGGCTGCTGATCCACGTCGACGCCGCCGAGGCGTAGAGACCGGTGCAGGGGCGAGTTCTCGGCGCGGCCCTGACCTCGCTTACCCTTTCCGCGCTTGTCCTCGGAGGCTGCGCCACCAAGCCGCCGGCCCAGGTTCGGTCCGAAACGCGCCCCGCCGCGCGGCCGCCGCTGCCTCCGCTGGCGCCGCCCCTGACCTATGAACGACCTTCCAGGCCGACGGCTGAACCGGAAGCCGCCAACGCGCGCCGCCTGCCCGTCACGGCCCTGCCCGGCTGGGAAGCCGAGGACCACGCCGCCGCGCTGGCGGCTTTCCGCGAAACCTGCGGCGTGGCGCGCGATCCGGACATGGCCCAGCTCTGCCGCGCTGCGCGCGCCATCGGAACCCTGCACCGCGATCTCTCCCGGCGCTTCTTCGAGGCCAATTTCCGCGCCGAGCGCGAGCCCGGCGAAGGGGTGCTCACCGCCTACTTCTCGCCGGAGTATCCGGCGCGGCGCCGGCCGAGCGAGGTGTTCAGCGCACCCTTGCGCGCCCGGCCCGGAGACCTGAGACCGGCCGATCCCACAAGGCCGGACCCCAGTGCGAGCGGGCCGCCGGCCTATTTCGACCGCTCGACGATCGAGGCGAGCCCGCCAGACAAGGCGCTGGCCTGGATGCGGCCGGAGGACCTGTTCTTCCTGCAGATTCAGGGCTCCGGCGTGCTGACCCTCGACAATGGCCGGCGGATGAAGGCGGTCTATGCCGCCAACAACGGCTGGCCCTTCGTCGGCATCGCCAATCCCATGCGCGACCGGGGCCTGCTGGCGCGCGACAACACGTCGGCCGAGGCGATCCGCGGCTGGCTGGCCGATCATCGCGGCCCGGAGGCCCAGGCGATCATGCAGCTCAACCCGCGCTACGCCTTCTTCAGCTTGGCGCCGGACGACGGCCGCCAGCCGGTGGGCTCGGCCAATATCCCGCTGGCCGCCGGCCGGTCGCTGGCGGTTGATCCCGGCTACCATCAGATGGGCGAGCTCTATTGGGTCGATGCCAACGCCCCGATCCTCAACGGCGCCTTCCCGGCCTACCGCCGGGTGGCCATGGCGCTGGATACCGGCGGCGCGATCAAGGGCGACGTCCGCGCCGACCTTTACCTGGGCGTCGGGTCGGCCGCCGGCCTGGAGGCCGGGCGCGTGCGCCACACGCTCAGGCTCTATCGGTTGGTCCCGAAAGATGCCGGCCTGTGAAACGGCCCCTGAAGCCCGAGGAAAAACAAATCTGGGGAATGGTCGCGGCGACCGTCCATCCCCTGCCCGGCCGAGGCACGCCCAAACTTCCCTCCCCGTCTGGGGAGGGGCAGGCCGCATCAGCGGCCGGGGTGGCGAAGTCGCGATCAAGCTCAGAGGCCGCGCTCTGGACCGCACTTCCCCACCCGACCACCGCTTCGCGGCGGCCACCCTCCCCATTAGGGGAGGGAAACAAGGGTATCGAGCCCAACCGCCGCCAGCGCATCGCCAGGGAGCGTGAGGACATCGGCGCCCGGCTCGACCTGCACGGCATGGATCAGCAGCGCGCCCGCGCCGTGCTGGAAGGCTTCCTCGCCACCGCCTTCCACGAGGGCTGGCGTGCCGTTCTGGTGATCACCGGCAAGGGCGTCCAGGGCGACGGCGTCCTCAAGCGCCGGGCGCCGGAGTGGCTCGCGGCGCCGCACCTCGCCCACATCGTCGCCGGCATCTCCGACGCCGCCCGCCACCACGGCGGCGAAGGCGCGCTCTACGTGGCGCTGAAGCGGAAGGCGCGGGGATAAGCGGCGTTAGGAGGGGCGAGAGGCCTTTTCATCCAGCCCGCTCGTCCCCTCGCGGGCTTCCAGCTTCGCCGCCACCTCATCCAGCGACACGCCGGCGGCCGCCAGGACCACCAGCCAGTGGTAGATCAGGTCGGCGCTTTCGGCGGCGATGGCGGGCTTGTCGCCCTGGGCGGCGGCGATGACGGTTTCCACCGCCTCTTCCCCGAGCTTCTTGGCGGCCAGCGAGGGATCGGCCAGCAGCCTGGCGGTGTAGGAGGCGCTCGCGTCACCGCCCTTGCGGCTGTCGATCACCGCGGCTAGACGCGCCAGGACCTCGGCGAAACGGCTCATGCGGCGATCTCCGTCAGGCGCACGGGAATTCTCGCGGCAGCCATCGCGCGTTTGACCTCGCCGATGGACACCTCGCCGAAGTGGAAGATCGAGGCGGCGAGCACCGCGTCGGCGCCGCCTTGGGTCACCGCGTCCACCATGTGTTGGGCGTTGCCCGCGCCGCCCGAGGCGATCACTGGCACCGAAACCGCCTGGGATACGGCCTTCAGCAGGTCGAGGTCGTAGCCGATCTTGGCGCCGTCGCGGTCCATGGAGGTCAGCAGGATCTCGCCGGCCCCGCGCGCGACGGCGTCTGCCGCATAGTCCACGACGTTCAGGCCGGTGTCGGTGCGCCCGCCGTAGGTGAAGACCCGCCATGCGCCATCCGGCGTGCGCTTGGCGTCGATGGCGACCACCGTGGCCTGGCTGCCGAAGGCGTCGGCGCAGCCGGCGATCAGGTCGCGGTTCTCCACCGCGGCGGTATTGATGGAAATCTTGTCGGCCCCGGCCAGCAGCAGGCGGCGCGCGTCCTCGACCTTGCGGATGCCGCCGCCCACCGAGAGCGGCATGAAGCAGACGTCGGCCGTTCGGGCGACGACGTCGAGGATCGTGCCCCGGTTCTCGTGGCTGGCGGTGATGTCCAGGAACATCAGCTCGTCGGCGCCGGCCGCGTCATAGGCTCGGGCCTGCTCCACCGGATCGCCGGCGTCGCGCAGGCTGACGAACTGCACGCCCTTCACCACCCGGCCGTCCTTGACGTCCAGGCAGGGGATGACGCGCACTCTCAGCATGGCGGCGTCCGCAACATCAGGCGGCGGCCTTCAGGGCTGCGTCAGGCGAGATCGTGCCCGCATAGAGCGCCCGGCCGAGTACGGCGCCCGAAATCTCGACGCCCTTGCGCGCCCGCAGGCGCACGATGTCGTCCACCGAGGCGAGGCCACCGGCGGCGATCAGCGGAATCGACACCGCGTCGGCGATCTGGCCGAACACCTCGACGTTGAAGCCTTCCAGCGTCCCGTCGCGGTCGATGTCGGTGACGATCAGGGCGCCGACGCCGGCGTCCTCGAACCGCCGCGCGACGGTCAGGGCGTCGAGGTCTGAGTCCTCCAGCCACCCCTGCACGGCGACCTTGCCCGCGCGGACATCGACGCTGACCGCGATCTGTTCGGGCCAGGCCTTGGCGGCTTCGCGCACCAGGTCGGGATCGCGCACCGCGACGGTGCCCAGGATCACCCGGCTGACGCCAGCCTCGATCCAGTGCTCGATGTCGGCCAGGGTGCGGATGCCGCCGCCGAGCTGCACCGGGATCGACACCGCGCCCAGGATCGCCTCGACGGCGCCGCCGTTGACCGCCTGGCCCTGCGCCGAGCCATTCAGGTCCACGACGTGGATCCAGTGGAACCCGGCGTCCACCCAGGCTTTGGCCTGCGCCGCCGGGGAGTCGTTGAACACCGTGGCCGTGGCGAAGTCGCCGTGGACGACGCGCACGCACTGGCCGTCCTTCAGGTCGATGGCGGGGTAGAGGATCACGGTCGCCACTCCAGGAAGCGCGCGAGGAGGTCGAGGCCGACGGCCTGCGACTTCTCCGGGTGGAACTGCACGCCGGCGACATTGCCGCGGGCGACGGCGGCGGGGAACCGCGCGCCGTGCTCCACATAGGCCGCGACGTCGGCGGAGTCCTTGGGGAAAAAGGCGAAGGAGTGCGTGAAATAGATCGGCTGGCCCGCTTTCAAGCCGCCGAAGATCGGCGGACCGGTCACCTCCGACAGGCTGTTCCAGCCCATGTGCGGGATCTTGATGGCCGGATCGCCGCCGTCGCCCAACTTGCGCACATCGCCGGCGATCCAGTCGAGGCCGGGCGTCTCGCCGAACTCCAGGCCGCGCGAGGCCAGCAGTTGCATGCCGACGCAGATGCCGAGGAACGGGGCGCCCTTGCCGTGCACCGCCTCGGTCATGGCCTCGACGACGCCGTCGCGAGCCTCCAGCGCGGCCATGCAGGCGGCGAATGCGCCGACGCCCGGCAGCACGACCCGGTCGGCGGTGGCGATGACCTCCGGATCATCGGTGACCACGATTTCGCTCGCTCCGTCCGCGGCGCGGATCAGGGCTTTTTCGGCCGAGCGAAGGTTGCCCGACCCGTAGTTGATCAGGGCGATCCTCTGCATCGGATTGATCCTAGAGGACGCCCTTCGTGGAGGGCGCATGGCCCCCGGTCTTCGGATCGAGCTCGACCGCGTGGCGCAGCGCCCGCGCCAAGGCCTTGAACCCGCTCTCGGCGATGTGGTGCGAGTTCACCCCATAGAGGGTTTCGAGGTGCACGCACGCGCCACAGTTCATGGCGAAGGCGTGGTGGAACTCCTTGAACAGCTCGGTGTCCATATCGCCCACCTTCGGGGTCTTATACGACACGTTGTGGATCAGATAGGGCCGGTTGGAGAGATCGATCGCGCAGCGGGTCAGGGTCTCGTCCATCGGGATATAGGCGTGGCCGAAGCGGCGGACGCCCTTGAAGCCGTCGAGAGCTTCCTTGAACGCCTGGCCCAGCACGATGCCGGTGTCTTCAACCGTGTGGTGCATGTCGATGTGCAGGTCGCCCTTGGTCTCGATGGTCGCATCGAACCCGCCGTGCCGGATGAAGCTCTCCAGCATATGGTCGTAGAAGCCGATGCCGGTGGAGACCTTGGACTCGCCTGAGCCATCCAGATCGAGCACGATCCGGATCTGGGTCTCTTTGGTGTTGCGGACAACCTCCGCTTTGCGGCCCATCTAGAGTCCCTTTTCCGCCGCCAGCGCCTGCAGGCTGACCTGCGGACGCGGACCGTAGTGCGAGATCACTTCCGCCGCCGCCAGCGACCCCAGTCGGCCGCAGTCCGGCAGCGACCGGCCACGCGCGAGGCCGAACATGAACCCTGCCGCGTATTGGTCGCCGGCGCCGGTGGTGTCCACGACTTTCTCCACCGGATAGGCCGGCACGTGGAAGGTCTCGGCGTTGGTGACGATGGTCGAGCCCTGTTCGCTGCGCGTGATGGCGGCGAGCTTGGCGCGGAGCGTGATCTCACCCACGGCTTCGTCGAAGCTGGAGGTCTGGAACAGCGAGCAGATCTCCACCTCGTTGGCGAACACCAGATCGACCTGGCTTTCGATGAAGGCCAGCAGGCCGGCACGATGGCGATCCACCACGAAGCCGTCGGACAGCGTCAGCGCCAGCATCCGGCCCGAACCGCGCGCCAGCGCCGCGGCCTTGGCGAAGGCGCGCCGCGCGGCCTCGGCGTCGAACAGATAGCCTTCCAGGTAGACGATCTTGGCGCCTTCGATGATCGCCGGCGTGACGTCGGCGTCGGTGAACTCCACCGAGGCGCCCAGAAAGGTGCACATGGTGCGCTGGCCGTCTGGCGTGACGTTGATCATCGAGACGGCGGTGGCCGGGCCGCCGACCAGCGGCGCGGGCTCGAAGTGGGCGCCGATGGCGCGCATCTCGGCGGTGAAGGTCTCGCCCAGCTTGTCGTCGGCGACCTTGCCCAGATAGGCCGCCCTGCCGCCGAAGCTCGCGACGCCGGCGATGGTGTTGCCGGCTGAGCCGCCGGACGTCTCCACACCCTTGGCCATCTTGCCGTAGAGCATCGCCGAACGCTCGGCGTCGACCAGCATCATGGCGCCCTTGTCCAGGCTGTGTTCCGCCAGGAAGGCGTCGTCGGCGGGCGCGATCACGTCGACAATGGCGTTGCCGATCGCGGCGACGTCGTAGAGGTCTGGCATTGCAGGGCTTTCAGGCGGCGATCGGGTCGAAGGCGGGGCTTAGCGAATATAGCGGCCCCCTGCTAGCAGCCAAGTCTGAACGGACGGCGCCCGCGCGCCGTCCGTGCGCTAGAGATCAGACCAGGGAGATCAGCCAGGCCAGCGCCGGCAGGACGAGCAGCAGGCCCACCACCGCGATGCCGGCGGCGCCCCATTCGACGGCGGGCCAGAAGGGCTCGCTGTCCAGGTCGCCGCGGTGTTGCGTGACGCTATCGGTGTTCATCTGAGCCTCCATGGCCGAGTTTCGATTGACCGGATTAGAGGGCATGGAACCCGCGCTGACAAAGGAGAGCTAGGCTGTTCAGGTGACCTGAACTCACTCGATGCGGCGTAGCCCGTCGTCGTCGGCCTGCTGCACGAGCCAATTGCGGAAGCGGCGGACATCAGGCCGGTCGGCCTTTTCCGGCAGGGTCAGGATCCACTGGCTGTATTCGCTGAGCAGCTCGATCTCGAAGGGCTTCACCAGGCGGCCGGACGACAGCTCCTCCTGCACCAGCGCCGCCTCGGCCAGCGCGACGCCGCGACCGGCCATGGCCGCCTCGATCGCCAGATAGACGTTGGAGAACTGCTGGCCGAGGCGCCAATCGACCTGCGGCGCGCCGGCCAGGGCCAGCCACTCCGGCCAGTGCGGCTCGCCGGGCGCGAGGTACACGTCCGAAAGCAGATGAACCTTGGCGAGGTCCGCCGGCGTCCTCAGCTGGGTTTCTTCCAGAAGCCGTGGGCTGCAGACCGGGAACATGAACAGCGACACCAGCTTCTTGGCGACGAACCCCGGATAAGGCCCGCGCCCGAAGCGGATCGCCACGTCATAGCGGTCGCGCACCAGATCGACCGTCGTGTCGGACGCGGCGACCAGCACCTGGATGTCCGGGTAGCGCTCGTTGAACAGGTGCAGGCGTGGCACCAGCCAGCGGGCGGCGAAGGAGTGCATGGCGGTCACCGCCAGCACCGCCTGGCGCGGACTGCGGATCTCCGCCACCGCCTGTTCCAGCAGTCCCAGCCCCTGGCTCACGCCCACCGCCAGCCGCTGACCCTCGTCGGTCAGGCGGACCGCGCGGTTGAACCGCTCGAACAGCCGCACCGCCAGCTCGGCCTCCAGCGTCTTGATCTGCCGGCTGACCGCGCCCGGCGTGATCGACAGCTCCTCGGCGGCATGCAGGAAGCTTTCGTGACGCGCGGCGGCCTCGAACACCCGAAGGCCGGTCAGGGGAAGGCGCGGCCGGTCGCTCACCCGCGGACGAACAGCGGCTTTGAGGAACAGAGGTCGGCGACCACGCAGTCCTCGCACTTCGGCCGCCGCGCCACGCAGACATAGCGGCCGTGCAGGATCAGCCAGTGATGCGCCCGGGTCTTCAGCGGATCGGGGACGATGGCCATCAGTTCGGCCTCGACCTGGTCGGGCGTCTTGCCTCGCGCCAGGCCCAGGCGGTGGGCGACGCGGAACACGTGGGTGTCAACGGCGATGGCGGGCTCGATGCGCAGCTCGTTCAGCACCACCGAGGCGGTCTTGCGGCCGACGCCGGGCAGGGCCTGCAGCGCCTCGCGGGTCAGCGGCACCTCGCCCCCGTACTGCTCGATCAGGATATTGGCCGTCGCGATGACGTTCTTGGCCTTGGTGTTGTAGAGGCCGATCGATGCGATGAACGGCTTCAGGCCCGCCTCGCCCAGCGCCAGCATCTTGGCAGGCGTATCGGCGACCTTGAACAGCCTGGCCGTAGCCTTGTTGACCGAGACGTCCGTCGCCTGGGCCGACAGCGCCACGGCGGTCACCAGCTCGTAGGGGCTCGCGTAGTCGAGCTCGGTGCGCGGATCGCTATCCTGCTCTTCGAAGCGGCGGAAGATCTCGGCGATCCGGGCCTGTTCGGGGGGCGCCAGGCGCTTTGCCGCGACCTTGCGTTTGGCCGGCTTCGCAGGAATTTTCGGGGGCTTGGGCATGTGCCTGCCAAGATGGCCGCCGGGGGCCCTTCCGCCAAGGCGGTTTCCGGGCCTATGATTGCGACCGCATGCTCGGCCAGACCTATATGGACGCGGTGATCACGCCGCACCGCTCGCTCTCGGAGCGCGGCTTCATCGTGCTGATCAGCGTGGTCACGCTGGCCAACTGCGCCTCGGCGGCGGTGTTCATCTACATGGGCGCGATCCTGGTGCCGTTGTTCCTGGGCCTGGATGTGCTGGCGGTGATCGTGGCCTTCATGGTCAGCTTCCGCGCCGCGCGGCAGGTGCAGCGGGTGACCATCACCGCGCGCGACGTGGTGGTGGTCCACGAGTCCCCCAACTGGCGCAAGGTTGTCTGGGAAAGCCCCACCGCCTTCACCCGGGTCGCCGTGGAAAAGGACGAGGACCGCACCGTCGGCCTCAGTCTGGCGCTCTCCGGCAGGCAGGTCGCGGTCGCCCAGGCGCTCAGCCCGCGCGAGCGGGGAGAGTTCGCCGAGGCTCTGAAACAGGCGATCTCGGAAGCCCGCCTCGAACGCGGCTAGGCCGCCGGCGGCTCCACGACGACGATCTGATCGAAGACCAGCGCCCACTGGCCCGAGCGTCTTTGCCAGACGCGCACATAGTGGCCGCGGCCGGTCGCCCAGCGCGCATCGCCGTAGGTCCAGGCGAGGTCGCCAGCCTTGGACGCAGCCCCGCCGAGCGGTCCGAAGGCAATGGTCCTGGCGCGGGTCGCCAGCTCTCTACCGATGGCCGTCGGCGTGGTCGCCGGGCCGACCGGTGAGCCCTGAACCCGAGCGTCGGCGGCGAGCACCGCCTTGTAGGCGCTCGGGACGTCGATCCGGGCCCGGGCGGCGAGCGCGATCTCGGCGTCTCGCACCTGGTCCATCGCCGCGGCCGGCGCCATCGACCGGGCGTCGCCGAGCGGCAGCAGGATCGGCTGGGCGCTCTCGCCTGGCGCCCGCTTGCCGTCGGCCTCGACGCCGCCGTCGTAGACCCATTTCCAGCCGCCACCGGCCTGGCGCGCCCAGACGGTGAAGTAGAAAACGCCGGGCGGCGCGCCGTTGATGCTCGCCGGTCCGGTAGTGAAGCCCAGGTCGCCAGACCGCGCGATGCCGGCGAAATTCGGCCACCAGTTCAACAGCAGGCCGCCGTCCTTGGGCAGCTTCGGCGGTGGCCGGCCGCCATAGACCGCCTTGGCGAGCACGGGGTCCGGACTGAAGACGATGGCGTCGTCGGTCATGTATTCGAGGAAGCTCGGCCCCACGCCGATGACGGCCGCCCGCGCGGCAAAGGCGCGCTCGGCGACGACCACCGCGCTGGGATCAGCCACGGGCGCGGCCTGGGCGAAGCTCGCCGCGCCGACCAGGGCGGCGGTGAGAACCAATTTCAGCACGTCAAAACCTCTCCCAGAGTTTCGTGGCCCGGCAATCGATGCCTGGCCCGGCCTAGCCTAGCGCGGCACGATGCCGGTTGCGCACGGTCGGCGTAAAGCCATGATGGCGCATGGCCTTCCCCCCGATCTTCAACGATGCGGAAATCGAGCGTTACGCCCGCCATCTGGTCCTGCGCGAGGTGGGCGGACCGGGGCAGCAGGCGCTGAAGCGCGCCAGCGTGCTGATCGTCGGGGCTGGCGGCCTCGGCTCGCCCGCCGCGCTTTATCTGGCCGCGGCCGGCGTGGGGACCCTGATCCTGGTCGATCCCGACGTCGTCGACCTCTCGAACCTGCAGCGGCAGATCCTTTACACGCAGGACGATCTTGGCCGCCCGAAGGCGGAGGCCGGAACCGACCGGCTCGCCGCCCTCAACCCGCACGTCCTGGTGAGCGGATTCAACGGAGCCTTCGAGACTTCGACCGCCGACGAACTGTGCGAAGGCGTCGACCTGGTGCTGGACGGCACCGACGATTTCGCCGTGCGCTATGCGGTCAACGCGGCCTGCGTGCGCCACGGCAAGCCGCTGGTGTCCGGCGCCATTGGCCGCTGGACCGGACAGGTCGGCGTGTTCTCAGGTCGGCCCTGCTACCGCTGCCTGGTCCCGGAGATTCCGCCCGACGCCGAGACCTGCGCGGCGGTCGGCGTGGTCGGCGCGCTCGCCGGCGTCATCGGCTCGATGATGGCGCTGGAGGCGATCAAGCTGATCGTGGGCGCCGGCGCCCCGCTCACCGGCCGGCTGCTGCTCTATGACGCGCTGGCGGCCGAGACACGCACAGTGAGGGTGGGCGCCGACCCGGACTGTCCGGTGTGTGGCGGGTGACCGCGGCGCTGGTCCCCGAGTTCGACGTCCGCGATCTCGAGGCGTCGCTGGCCTTCTATGTGGGCGTTCTGGGCTTTGCGGTCCGCTACCAGCGGCCGGAAGAGCGGTTCGCCTACCTCGAACGAGGCGGGGCCGAGCTGATGCTGCAGGCGGCCGCGGGTCCCGGCCGCCGATTCCGCACCGCCCCGCTGGAGCCGCCGTTCGGCCGGGGGGTGAATTTCCAGATTCGGGTGACGGACGCCGCCGCCCTTCTGGCCGCCGCGCGCAACGCCACCGCCGAGGTCGTCGTCGATCTGGAGGAGCGCTGGTATCGCCGCGGCGATGGCGAGGTCGGCAACCGGCAGTTCGTGGTGACTGACCCGGATGGCTACCTGCTTCGCTTCTTCGAGGATCTCGGAGCCCGCGACGGGCCGGTCTGACTCGCTACACCGCCCGGTGTGTGGCGGGGGAGCCTTCAGACGAGCCGCGCCCGGCGCAGGCCGTGCAGGCTGTTGCCGAGGAACCAGGCCTCAGCCCCACAAAGGTCTTCCGGACCGAACTCTCCCTCGATGGCCTGGCCGGATGCGATCAGTTCGGCCCGCAGAACGCCGGGCAGGGCGCCAGCGGCAACATGCGGCGTGACCAGCCGCCCATCGCGCGCCAGGAACACGCTGTTGCGCGATCCATCGGCGATCAAGCCGTCGCGGTTCAGCAGCACGGCTTCGTCCAGCCCCTGAGCGGCGGCCTCGGCGAAGGCCTGCTCGTAAGGCGCGCGCTGGGTGGTCTTGTGGCGCAGGAAGGGGTCCGCGGCGTCCAGCGCGACCGTGGCCAGCCCGACCCGCAAAGGGCCCGCCGTCGGCCCCACCGTCGGCCCCACCGTCGGCCCCTCGGCGGGCGCGGTCGCCGGCTCGGAGGTGATGGCGATCGCGCCCTCACGGGCCAGCACCAGCCGCACCCGGCGCTCGGCGCCTGACCAGGCCCGCGCCGCATCGGCCAGGGCCTGCGCGCCGTCCGCCCGGTCAAGGCGGAAGCCCAGTCGGCGCGCCGAGTCGCAGAGGCGGTCGAGGTGGCGCTCCAGGCGGATGAAGCCCCGGTCGGACGACCAGCGGAGCGTCTCGATGAGGCCGTAGTCCGTCGCCAGGTCGCTCAACACGCGGGCCTTCAGCAGGGCCTCGTCATATTCGGCGTCCGGGTCGGAGTCCGCGACGATGCCGCCGCCGACGCCATAGCGGCCACGGCCGTCCTCGGTGACGACCGCCGTGCGGATGGCGACGCTGAAGCGCATGGTCCCGCCGGGCGCGATGACGCCGATCGCGCCGGTGTAGACGCCGCGCGGCGCGGCCTCGAGGTCGGCGATGATCTCGGCGGCGCGGATCTTCGGCGCGCCCACGATGGAGCCGCAGGGGAACAGCGCCGCGATTCGCTCGCGAAGCCCCGCGTCCGGCCGCAGCCGCGCGGTGATCGTCGAGGTCAGGGTGTGGAAGGTCGGAAAGCTCTCCACGGTGAACAGCGCCGGGGTGCGAACGCTGCCCGGCGCGCTGATGCGAGACAGATCGTTCCGCAGGAGGTCCACGATCATCAGGTTCTCGGCGCGCTGTTTGGGGTCCGCCGCCAGGGCTTCGCGCGCCTGGGCGTCGGCGCGAGGCTCCGCGCCACGCGCCGCGGTGCCCTTCATCGGTCGCACCGTGGCGCAGCCTTCGGCGACCTCCACGAAGAGCTCGGGCGAGACCGACAGGATCGCGCGGTCGTCGAGCCCGATCAGGCTGCCGTGGGCGACCGGCTGGCGCGCGCGGAGCGCGGCGTAGAGCGCCAGCGGCGAGCCCGCGTAGCCGAAGGTCATCGGGAAGGTCTGGTTCACCTGATAGACGTCGCCAGCCCGGATCAGGCGTAGGATGTCTTCGATCTTGGCGCGATACTCGGCACGGCCGAGGGCCGCCGTCAGGCCGGAGATCGGCGGCGGCGGCCCCGCGTCGGCCAAGGCGGCGTCCAGGTCGCATGCAGCCAAGCTCTCCGGGCCGTTGAACAGGCCGAACCAGAGTAGCGGGGTGTCTCGCCCGTCTAGCATCCCGTCCAGCATCCGGGGCCGCAGCGCCGGCTCCAGGGCGTAGCCGAGTTCGTAGGCCAGGAAGCCCGCGGCATGCAGACCGCCCGCGACCGCCGCCTCGACGCGCGCGATGGCCGCCTCGGCGTCTTGCGGATCATCGCAGCGGACCACCTCCAAGGGATCGCGATAGAGCCGCGCCGGCGCTGCGCGGTCCAGCCGATCTTCCAGCAGGACGAAGGGCGCCCGCAGGCGCGACAGAACGCTTGCGGCCGCCGCGCGGCCGGCCGGCCAGTCCGCGCCGCCCATGGCGCCTAAAGCATCGCCGGGATCACACGGTCTGGCGGCTTGTGACCGTCCATCCAGGTGCGGATGTTGATGATCACCTTCTCGCCCATGTCGATGCGGCCCTCGATGGTGGCCGAGCCCAGATGGGGCAGCAGGACCGCGTTGGGCAGGCCGAGCAGCTTCGGATTGATCTTCGGTTCGAACTCGAAGACGTCGAGGCCGGCGCCGGCGATGGCGCCAGACTTCAGGAGATCCGCCAAAGCCGTCTCGTCGATGATCTCGCCGCGCGCCGTGTTGATCAGGATGGCGGTGGGCTGCATCAGCTTCATGCGCCGCGCCGAGAGCAGATGGTAGGTCGCCGGGGTGTGCGGCGAGTGGACCGACACGATGTCCATCCGGGCCAGCATCTGGTCGAGGCTCTCCCAGTAGGTGGCTTCCAGCTCCTCGGCGAGGCGCGGGCTGACCGGTTTGCGGTTGTGATAGTGGATCTGCAGGCCAAAAGCCCTGGCGCGTCGGGCCACGGCCTGGCCGATCCGGCCCATGCCGATGATCCCCAGCCGTTTGCCGGTGATCCGGTGGCCCATCATCCAGGTGGGCGTCCAGCCGTGAAAGTCGCCGGCCTGGGCGACGTTGGCGCCCTCCACGATGCGGCGCGCCACGGCCATGATCAGCGCCATGGTCAGGTCGGCGGTGTCCTCGGTCAGCACGCCCGGCGTGTTGGTGACCGTGATTCCACGCGCGTTGGCGGCGGCCACGTCGATGTGGTCGATGCCGGCCCCGAAATTGGCGATCAGCTTCAGCTGCGGCCCGGCCCTTTCCAGCAGAGTGGCGTCGATCTTGTCGGTGATGGTGGGGGCCAGCACCTCGGCGCGACTCACCGCCTCGCTGAGCTGGGCGCGGGACATCGGCTCGTCGGTCAGGTTGAGCTCGGTGTCGAACAGTTCGCGCATCCGCGTCTCCACCGGATCGGGGAGTTTTCGGGTGACGATGACTTTCGGCTTGCGGGCGGCCATGTGTGACTTGAGATTGGCGAACGTGAAGAGGGCGCGTTTCCGAGCGCCGCTTCACCGGCGCTTCCGTGTTGCTAGAACTTCTAGCAAAGGCGCCGGATACGGCCAAGCGAGGCGCAGGATTTTGGTGAACGGAAGACCGACGATGCTGAAAACGGCGGCGCTGGGCGTTCTGGCGGCGGGGGCCCTGGTGTCCGGGGCCCTGGCCGGCGACAAGTCAGGCGAGCGGCAGACGCCGTCGGGCATGGCGGTGCCGCGCTATGTGTCGTTGAAATTCGACAAGGTGAACGCCCGCGCCGGCCCCGGCGATGACCACAAGCTGCTGTTTGTCTACAAGGTCCGCGGCCTGCCCCTGCAGGTGATCGCCGAGACGTCGGAGTGGCGGCGGGTCTGCGATCCGGAGGGCACGCTCGCCTGGGTTCACAAGCGGGTCACCGATGGCCGCCGGACCGCCATGAACACCACCGCCCGCCCCGTGGCTCTGCTGAAGCGGCCCAAGGACGGGTTCCGTGAGACGGCCTATCTGAACCCCCATTCGCTGGCCGCGTTGGACCATTGCGACAAGGGCTGGTGCCGGGTGAAGGCCGATCACGCATCCGGCTGGGTGCGCGAAGGCGTACTCTGGGGAACGACCGATGCGGCCCAGTGCCGCCAGGGCGGGTCTTGAACCGCCATTGAGCGAGGGGTGCGGCTCTGCTAGGCCCAGGCCCTTGAGAATGCAGGACGGCAGATGAGCGAACCCAAGGCCCAGGACCACTACAGCTTCGAAGAGCTGATGACGTGCGCCCGTGGCGAGATGTACGGCCTGGGCAACGCCCAGCTGCCGGCCCCGCCGATGCTGCTGTTCGACCGGATCACCAAGATCAACGCCGATGGCGGCTCCCACGGCCTCGGCTATATCGAGGCCGAGTTCGATATCCGCCCGGACCTATGGTTCTTCGACTGCCATTTCCTGGGCGACCCGGTGATGCCCGGCAGTCTGGGCCTCGACGCACTTTGGCAACTGGTCGGCTTCTACCTGGGCTGGATCGGCGGCAAGGGCCGCGGCCGCGCGCTGGGCTGCGGCGAGGTCAGATTCGGCGGCGAGGTCACGCCGGCCATAAAAACGGTCACCTATAAGGTCGACATGAAGCGGGTCATAAACCGACGTCTGGTGCTGGGCATCGGCGACGGGGTTTTGGAAGCCGACGGAAACCCCATCTACACGGCGCTGGATCTCCGCGTCGGACTCTACCAGCGGCCTTAAGAGCCGCGAATTCGGAAGGAAACCATGCGCCGCGTCGTCGTCACGGGGATGGGTATCGTCTCCTCGATCGGCAATAACGCCAACGAGGTCCTGGCTTCGCTGCGCGAGGCCCGGTCGGGCGTGGTCGCCGCACCGGAATATGCCGAGCTGGGCTTCCGCTGCCATGTGCATGCGCCGCCTAAGCTCGAATGGGAGCCGCTGGTCGACCGCCGCGCCGCGCGGTTCCTGGCCCAGGGCACGGCCTATGGCCACATCGCCATGGAACAGGCGATCGCCGATTCCGGCCTCGACGAGGCCGAGGTCTCCAACCCGCGCACCGGCCTGATCGTCGGTTCCGGCGGCCCGTCTACGCGGGCCATTGTCGAGGCCGCCGAGATCACCCGCACCAAGGGCCCCAAGCGCGTCGGCCCGTTCGCGGTGCCCAAGGCCATGAGCTCGGGCGCCAGCGCGGTGCTCGCCACCTGGTTCAAGATCAAGGGCCTCAACTTCTCGATCTCGTCGGCGTGCGCGACGTCGGCCCACTGCATCGGCGTCGGCGCCGAGCAGATCATCATGGGCAAGCAGGACGTGGTCTTCGCCGGCGGCGTGGAGGAGCTGGACTGGACGCTCAGCGTCATGTTCGACGCCATGGGCGCCATGAGCTCGAACTTTAACGACACCCCCGCCGTGGCCAGCCGCGCCTATGACAAGGACCGCGACGGCTTCGTGATCGCCGGCGGCGCGGGCATCCTGGTGCTGGAAGAGTACGAGCACGCCAAGGCGCGCGGCGCGAAGATCTACGGCGAGATCATCGGCTACGCCGCCAACTCCGATGGTTTCGACATGGTCGCCCCTTCGGGCGAGGGCGCGGTGCGCTGCATGCAGCTCGCCATGTCGACCATCGGCGGCCGGACCATCGATTACCTGAACCCGCACGGCACCTCGACGCCGGTCGGCGACAGTCGCGAGATGGAAGCCGTGCGCGGCGTCTTCGGCGCCAAGCCGCCGCTGATCTCGTCGACCAAGTCGCTGACCGGCCACAGCCTGGGCGCGGCCGGCGCGCAGGAGGCGATCTACTGCCTGCTGATGCTGGGTAACGACTTTGCCGCCCAGAGCGCCAACATCGCGGCCCTCGACCCCGAATTCGCCGACCTGCCGATCCTGCTGGAACGCTCGGACAAGCCGCTCGACACTATGATGAGCAACTCGTTTGGCTTTGGCGGCACCAACGGCTGTCTGGTGATGGCGAAGGTCTGATCTCGCAAATTCCGGTGTCATCCCGGTCTTCCGCGAGCTGCGGAAACCGGGATGACACCCGTGGAGGGATCGTCCACAAACCGGTTGAGAAGACGACGGGAGACGCCACGTGGCTGAGGACTATCAGATGCCCAAGGGCGATCTCATGCGCGGCAAGCGCGGGATCGTCACCGGGGTCGCCAATCACCAGTCGATCGCCTGGGGCATAGCGAGCCAGCTGGCCGCCCAGGGCGCCGAGATGGCCTTCCTGCACCTGCCAGGCATGGAGCGGCGGGTGCAGCCGTTGGCCGACAGCATCGGGGTGAAGGTGCTGGTAGCCGTGGATGTCACCGACGACGCCTCGATGGACGCCGCGTTCGAGACGGTGAAGGCCGCGTTCGGCGAGATCGACTTCTTCGTCCACGCCATCGCCTTCGCCAACAAGGACGAGCTGAAGGGCTCGTTCGTCGAGAACACCACCCGCGAGGGCTTCGCGCGCGCCCTGGACATCTCGGCCTTCAGCTTCGTGGACTGCGCCCGGCGGGCGTCGGCGATGATGCCGGAAACGGGCGGCTCCATCCTGACGCTGACCTACATGGGCTCGGAGCGGGCGATCCCGAACTACAACACCATGGGCGTGGCCAAGGCGGCGCTGGAGGCGGCCGTGCGCTATGCCGCGCGCGACCTGGGGCCCAAGGGCATCCGGGTGAACGCGCTGTCGCCCGGCGCCATGAAGACCCTGTCGCTGGCCGGGATTTCCGGCGGCCGCGGCATGCTCGCCAAGGGCCGCTCGCTCTCGGCCATGCAGGCGGACACCTCCATGGAGGGCGTCGCCGGCGCGGCGCTCTGGCTGCTGTCCGACCTTGGGCTTTCGACCACCGGCGAGATCGTTCACGTGGACGCGGGTTTCCACATCATGGGCTTCCGAGAAGACGAGGCCGAGGGCTAGTTGATGGCTGCCGACGTCCCCCAAGACGTTGATGTAATCATCGCCGGCGCGGGCATCCCCGGCGTGACCCTGGCGCTGGCGTTGCACCAGGCGGGGCTGAAGCCGGTGCTGATCGACCCGGTGGTGTTCGACACCCAGATCGCCCCGGCTTTCGATGGTCGAGCCTCGGCCATCGCCTATGCGGCGTTCCGGCAGTGGAAGGCGCTGGGCGTGGGCGCGGCTCTGGAGCCGCGCGCCCAGCGGATCGAGCAGATCCTGGTGACCGACGGCCAGACGCCGGGCGCGGCGGCGAATGGGCCAGGGCCGTTCTTCCTGCGGTTCGATAGCGCCGAGATCGCCGACACGTCGGACGGCGAGCCGCTGGGCTATCTCCTGGAAAACCGCCACATCCGCGCGGCGCTCGCCAAGGCGGTGATCGAGGCCGGCATCACGGTGCTGGCGCCCGCCAAGGTCGCCAAGGCCGCCTTCGGACCGCGCGAGGCGGTGGTGACGCTGGCCGATGGCCGGACCCTGCACGCGCCGCTCGCCGTGGGCGCCGAGGGCCGGGGCTCGGTTATCCGGACTGAGGCGGGGATTGGCGTGGTCGGCTGGGACTATCCGCAGACCGGCGTGGTCGCCACCGTGCGCCTGGAAAAGCCACATGAGGGCGTGGCGCACGAATATTTCCTGCCTGGCGGCCCGTTCGCGATCCTGCCGCTGACCGACAACCGCGCGAGCCTCGTCTGGACCGAGAGCCGCGGCCACGGCGCCGCGCTGAAGGCCGCCCGGCCGGAGGTCTTCCAGGCCCATCTGATGCGCCGGTTCGGCGACTTCCTGGGCGCGGTCACGGTCGAGGGCCCGGTCTTCACCTATCCGCTCGGCCTTCAGCTCGCCGAACGGCTGGTCGCGCCCCGCGCGGCCCTGCTGGGCGATGCCGCCCACGGGATCCACCCGATCGCTGGCCAGGGCCTGAACCTGGGCCTGAAGAGCGCCGCGGCCCTCGCCGAGACCCTGGTCGAGGCGATGCGCCTGGGGGAAGACATCGGCTCGGAGGTGGTTCTGGAGCGCTACGCCGCCTGGCGCCGCTTCGACACCGTCAGCATCTCGCTCGCCGCCGACGCCTTTGTCCGCCTGTTCTCCAACGACAACCCGCTGCTGCGCGCCGCGCGCGGCCTGGGCATGGCGGCGGTGAACCAGATCGGCCCGGCCCGCCGGTTCTTCATGAGCGAGGCCGGCGGCGCGGTGGGGGACTTGCCGCGGTTGCTGCGGGGCGAGGCGCTGTGACAACGGAAGAAAGCAATCCCCGCATCACCTTCAACCTAACCGAGGGCGGACTTCTTGAGCTTTGGCTCAACGAAACGGGCCGTGCGCTCCTGATCAAAGAACTCCAGAACCTCAGTGAAAAGTGGGACCATCTCCACTTTGACCCGGAGGGCAGGGGGGACCTTAGGGTGTCGAAAATCCCGTACCGCGAGACCGACCGAATTCTAGATTGGGGCAAGATCTACCTTCGCCCCGACGAGTGGGACGCGCGCTACTTTCCCCATTCCTGAAGAATAGGCAGGCGGATAGAATTTGGTGTTCCGCCGCCGTTTCGGCGCGACCAACCGGCCGCACTTGCGGCTAAGGTCGCCACCATGCACCTGAAAGCCCTCGCCCTCACGCTCTGCCTCCTCGCCGCCACGGCCGCCCGCGCCGCGCCGCCTATCTCCCGCGACGACACCCCCCGCACCGCCGTCATCACCGCCTTCGCCCCGGAGATCGTCGCCTTGCGCACGGCGATGACCGACAAGCATGAGACTGTCGTCAGCGGCACGACCTTCATCACCGGGTCGCTTGAGGGCAAGCCGGTGGTGCTGTTCCTCTCCGGGGTCTCGATGGTCAACGCGGCGATGAACACCCAGCGCGCGCTGGACCGGTTCCACGTGAGCCGCATCGTGTTTTCCGGCATCGCCGGCGGGGTCGATCCGAGCCTCGACGTGGGCGACGTGGTCGTGCCCGACCAGTGGGGCGAATATCTGGAAAGCGTCATGGCGCGGGAGGACACGCCCGGCCATTTCGCCTCGACCTACCGCGACCCGATCGTCGGCGCGAACTTTGGGATGATCTTCCCCAAGGTGGTGGAGGTGACCGGGCCTGGCGGCAAGCTGGAGGAGCGGGCGTGGTTCCCGGCCGATCCGGCGCTGGTGGCGTTGGCCCGGCGGATCGCGCCCGATGCCGTGCTGAAGCGCTGCTCGGCCAGCGGCAAGTGCCTGGAGAAGCCGCCCAAGGTCGTGGTCGGCGGCAATGGGGTGTCCGGCCAGAGCTTCGTCGACAACGCCGCCCTCCGCGCCTGGGCGTTTTCGACCTTCCAGGCCCGCGTGCTGGACATGGAGACCGCCGCGGTGGGCCAGGTGGCCTATGCCAACGGCGTGCCGTTCGTGGGCTTCCGAAGCCTGTCGGACCTGGCCGGCGGCGACCCGGGCCGCAACCAGGCGAACATCTTCTTCGGCCTTGCCTCGGACAACTCGGCCGCGGTGGTGCGGGCGTTCATCAAGGCGCTGCCCTGATCGGCCGACCCTAACCCTTGGCCAGATAGACGAACCGCACCACGAACAGGCCGGCCAGCACGAACAGCAGCCAGTCGCTGCGCCGGGCCTGACCGCGAACCAGCTTCAGCACGGCAAAGCTGGTGATCCCGAACGCCAGGCCGTTGGCGATGGAATAGGTCAGCGGGATAATCACCACCGTCAGGAAGGCGGGGATCGCGACGCCCGGATCGACCCAGTCGACTTCCCCGAGCGCCCCGATCATCAGGGCGCCGACCAGGATCAGGGCGGGCGCTGTGGCGGCCATCGGGATGGCCTGCACCAGGGGCGTGAATGCCAGCGTCAGCAGGAAGAGCACGCCCACTGTCACGCTGGTCAGACCCGTGCGGCCGCCCGCCGCCACGCCCGAGGCGCTTTCGATATAGCTGGTGACGGTGCTGGTGCCGGCCAGCGCGCCGGCCATGGTCGCCACCGAGTCGGCGATCAGGATGCGGTTGAGGCGCGGGATCGCGCCCGCCTCATCCTGCAGGCCCGCGCGCTTGGTCACCGCGACCAGGGTGCCGACATTGTCGAACAGGTCGACGAACAGGAAGACGAAGACGATCTCGACAAGCGTCATCGCGAGGCCGCCGCCGGCGCCGCTCTTGAGACTGAGCGCGGCGGGGATGTCGAGCTTGAAGGCGGTTGCGGAGAGGTCGCTGAAGCTGACGCCGCCGGGCGCCATGTGCGCGAGGCCCAGCGCCCAGGCCAGCGCCGCGATGATCACGATGCCGATCAGCATCCCGCCCTTCACCCGCCAGACCTGCAAGCTCCCGATGATGACCAGTCCCAGCAGCGCCAGCGCGGCGGTGGGCTTGGTAAGATCACCCAGCGCCACGGCCGTCGCCGGATTGGGCACGATGATCCCGGCGTCGCGCAGGCCGATGAAGGCGATGAACACGCCGATGCCGGCGGCCACGGCGGCGAACAGCGACCGCGGGATCGCGGCCACGATCAGCTGGCGCACGCCCACCAGGGTCAGGATCAGGAAGGCCACGCCCGACAGGAAGACGCAGCCCAGGGCGGTCTCCCAGGGAACGCCCATGCCCTTGACCACCGTGTAGGTGAAATAGGCGTTCAGCCCCATGCCGGGGGCCAGCGCCAGCGGGTAGTTGGCGATCAGGCCCATCAGCAGGCTGCCGAAACCGGCGGCCAGGCAGGTGGCGGCGGCGACCGCGGCCACCGGCAGGCCCGCGTCGCTGAGGATCGCCGGATTGACCGCCACGATGTAGGCCATGGTCAGGAAGGTGGTCAGCCCCGCGAACAGTTCGGTGCGCACGCTCGTCCCGTGGGCCTTCAGCCCAAACAGCCGCTCCAGCATGATCTTCCCCCACGCGCCGAGACGCAGGCCACGCTAGGCGACCCCGGCCCCGGGGGAAATAGCCGGGACGTCAACGGCGCGAAGTCGCCGCGCGGCGCCTAAGAATAGCGCGCTTCGGTGGCAACCGGGCCGCTCACGGCGCCGAGCGCCCAGGCCACGTCGGCGACGTAGGCGTCCGCCACCGCGTCATGCACCGGCGAGAGCATCAAGTGCAGGCTCTTGGGCTCGGTGGTGACACCGGTGAACCAGCCGCGCTCGCGCAGCTTGGCCCAAAGCGCCACGCAATCCACATCGTCGCGGGTGAACGCCAGGATGCCGAGTTGTGGCCGGCCCAGGACGCGGAACCCCAGGGCCTCGACCCCCGCGGCGATGGCCTGGCGCGCGGCGGTCACCCGGCCGTGCTTGGCGCGGTAGCCCTCGACGCCCAGGAAATTCATCACCGCCCAGGCCGCCGAAATCGCCCCGCCGGGCCGGGTGCCGGCCAGTGTCGGTGTGACCATCCGCCCGCCCGGCCAGTCGCGGAAATCGAAGGTCATGAATTTCTGCAGCTCGGCGGAGCGGAAGAAGACGGTCGAGGCCCCCTTGGCGCAGTAGCCGTACTTGTGCAGGTCCGCGCTGATCGAGCGCACCCCTGGCAGCTCAAAGTCGAAGGCGGGCACGTCGCCGCCGTTCATCCGCACGAAGGGGGCGATATAGCCGCCGACGCAGGCGTCCACGTGCAGCCACAGGTCACGGGCGAGCGCCAGGTCCGACAGCGCGCCGATCGGATCGATCAGGCCATAGGGAAAGTTGGGCGCCGAGCCGACGATCATCACCGTCGAAGGGTCGGCCGCGTCGCCCATGGCCGCCGGGTCGGCGAGATAGTCCTTCAGCGGCGTCCGCCGGACCTCGATCTCCATCAACGCGCAGGCCTTGTCGAACGCCGGATGCGCCGAGCGCGGCAGGACGATGTTGAGCGGGCCCGCAACACCCCTGGCCTTGCGGGCGAAGTCGCGGGCGGCCTTCACCGCCATGGTGATCGAGTCGGTGCCGCCTGAGGTCATGACGCCGCCGGCCTCGTCCGGCCCGTGCAGCAGGCTCAGGCCGAAGCCCACGACCTCGTCCTCCATCCGTTTCAGGCTCGGGAAAGCGGCTGGGCCCAGGCCGTTCTCCGACTGAAAAAGGGCGTAGGCCTCCTTCTGCACCTGCTCAACGTCGGGGCCGGCGTTGAAGACGTAGACCGCGGTCTTGCCGTCGCGCCAGCGGACATCGCCGGTCGCGTAGTCGGCCATCCGGTCTTTCAGGTCCGGCCAGTCGGCGCCCTGCCGCGGGAGGGGGTGGCGCATGCGGGACCTATTCGCTCTGCAGGGTGAACTTGCCGGCCAGGACGCACCGGGCCACATCGCGGTGGATGGAGACCGTGGCCGGCTGGGCGACGCCGATGTTGTAGAACCAGCGGCCGGCCGGCGTGACCACGGTCAGCACCGTGGGGTTGGCGAACTGGCAGATCCGGTCGGTGGTCAGCCCCTTGCCGCCGCTGGCCTTCACGTCCGAGCAGGAGGCGTCGCCGGACCAGCGCCCGAGCGCCGCGCCGTCGTAGTTGAAGGTTCTGGGCGCCAGCAGGTGTTTGGCCGTGAAGTCGGCTTCGGTGAGGGTCGGGCAGGGTGGGCCTTTGATGTCCCAGGCCTGGGCGGTGGCGACGCTGGCGTTGCGGTCGCGGACATATTCAAAAGCCAAAGCGCCGATAGCCACGGTCAGCACCACCACCGCGCCGATCACATGGGCCAGACCGAAGCGGCGAACGCCGCCAAAGTCACGGCCCGGCCTAGTCGCCATCGGCCAGCTCGCGGGCCTCTTCCGGCAGCATGATCGGCACGCCGTCGCGGATCGGATAGGCGAGGCGGGCCGAACGGCTGATCAGCTCACCCTTGGCGCGGTCGAACTCCAGCGGCCCGTGGGTCACCGGGCAGACCAGGATTTCCAGAAGGCGTGGATCGACATCGACCGCCAGAAGGCTTGGCTCGGGCGGGCCAGGTTCGGGCAGGACGGGGGGCTCGCTCATGGGCCGCAGTCCTACTGCACTGCCAAGACCTACTGCAAGGAATGGCCTTCGTCATCGTCATCCTCGCCGTCGATCTCCAGCAGGGTCGACAGGGTCTCGAAGCGGGCGGCCAGGTCCGGCGCTTCCAGCAAGGCCTGTTTCTCCGCGGGCTCGAAGGGCAGGCCCATGGCCAGCGAATTGACCAGCGCTTCCAGCGGCGCGGTGTGGGCGGTCTCCCAGTCGATGTCGAGCTCTCGGCGGTTCAGGTAGCGCTTCAGCGCCTTGGCGAAACGGTTGCGGGCCGACTCGGGCGCCAAGGCCGCGCCATCATCGGCCAGGTCGCCCTCGAACCGGTCGTAGCGGGCGCGAAGCTGGCGGTACGGGGTTGGGATGGTCAGTTCCGCGCCGGCGTCGAAGCGGCAGACGCCGGTGAGCGTGATCAGATAGCGGCCGTCGGAGGTCTCGGCGTAGCTGGTGATCCGGCCGGCGCAACCCACGTCGGATAGCTTCGGCCGCTCGCGGTCGCCGCCCTGACGGGTCTGAATCATGCCGATGATCCGGTCGCCAGCCATGGCGTCGTCGATCATGTTGAGGTAGCGCGGCTCGAAAACCTGCAGCGGCAGGTCGCCGCCCGGCAGCAGCATGGCGCCGTCCACCGGAAAGACCGGGATCATCTGCGGCAGGTCGACGATGCGACGATAGGGGGTCAAGTCAGGGTCTCCGTGCGGCTCAGCTGAACAGGATCGATGACAGCCGACGGCGGCCGTTGCGGGCGATGTCCGACATCTGGCCGGCGGCCTCGAAGACCGTCAGCAGCTGTTTGCGGGCCGCCTCGTCGTTCCAGGCGCGATCCTTCTCCAGGATGGTCAGTAGCTGGTCGGCGGCCTCGGCGAGCTTGTGCCGGCCAGCCAGCGCGGCGGCCAGGTCGAAGCGGGCCTGATGGTCGTCGGGATCTGTGGCGAGCCGCTTCTCGAATGGGGTGGTGTCGGACGGGGCTTCCGCGGCGAGCGCCAGGGCCGCGCGGACACTATCGAGATCGGGGTCCTTGGCGCCGTCGGGGGCCATGGCGACCACCTCGCCGGCCCGCTCGGTGTCGCCGCCGGCTAGGTAGACCTTGGCGAGGCCGCCCAGGGCTTTCAGGTTCTGCGGATCGGCCTGCAACACCTGGGCGTAGGCCTGGGCCGCGCCGCCCATGTCGCCCGCCTCCAGCGACTCGCGCGCCATCGCCAGCATCTCGTCGATGGGCGAGGGGCCGCCCGGGCCAAGCTTGGCCACCTTGTCCACGAAATCGCGCACCTGGCTGTCGGGGAGCGCGCCCATGAAACCGTCCACCGGCTTGCCGTCGACAAAGGCGAAGACCGCGGGGATCGACTGGACGCGGAGCTGTTCAGCATAGGCCGGATTCTTGTCGATATCGACCTTGACCAGCTTCACCTTGCCCTTGGCGGCGGCCACGGCCTTTTCCAGCGCCGGCCCCAGCTGGCGGCACGGGCCGCACCAGGTCGCCCAGAAGTCGACGATCACCGGCTGCTCGCGCGAGGCCTCGACGACATCGGCCATGAAGCTCGCGTCGGTCGCGTCCTTGATAATGTCCGCGGCCGGCGGGCCGGCGGTCTCCCCGATCAGGCTCATGGCCAAGTCCTCAAACTGAAACCCAATAACGCCTCTCGCCCCAAGATGGTCCCGGCAGGCGACGGCTTCAACGCGTCCAATCTAATCGATCACCGCCATGGCCGCGAAATCGACAATCAGCGGCGTCACGCCAACGGCGACGAGGAAGGCCCGCAGGCCCGCCTGGCCGATCCCTGTGGTGGCGGTGTTGACGAGCGGATGGAAGTTCACGAGCGGCGCGTCGGCCAGTAGCTTGTCGAGGACGAAGCGCACGTCGCTCGCCGCGCCGTTGATCATGGCGAAGGCGGTGACCGAGCCCGGGGTGACGCCCAAGGAGGCTTCCATCAGCTCAGCGGACCCGAACGACAGCCGCGCCGAGCCGATCACCGTGTGCAGGCGCTTCAGGTCGATCACCGTGCTGTCGGCGGCCGAGATCAGCCAGAGCTGACCCTTCGCGTCCTTCAGGAACAGGTTCTTGGTGTGGGCGCCTGGAATGGCCGCCTTGATCGCCTCACCCTCGCCGACCCGGAAGACGGCCGGGTGCTCGAAGGTGCGGGTCGCGACGCCGAGCGCGCCCAGCAGAGCCATCAGGTCGGCGCGGGTCTTCATGGCTCCTCGATTGCACAGGCCGGGTGCGGCCGCAAAACCTGCGTGCCGTTTTGGACCAATTCCGAGCCGCCCTCCCCCGGAGCGCTCGATGCGAACACGAAAGCCTGGACCGATGAAGCTCCGCCTCCTGACCCTGGCCGCGACCGCTGCGACCGCCCTCATGGCGAGCTCCGCCAACGCCGCGGTCACCTCGGCCTTCTTCGATCCCCTGGCCTGGGGGCTGAACGCCGGCGAGACCGAGATCACCCAATTCGAAGGCCGGACCCTGGGGACCGTGGCTTTCAACCAGCCCGGCTACGGCCTGTCCGGCAGCGCACAGCTGTTCACCGGTTCGGTGGGCGGGGTCAGCGCCGCGCCGGCCGTGCCGAACACCGCCAGCGTGTTCGACGGCTCGGGCCATGACGGCTCGCAGTACCTGTCGATCCAGGGCGGCCAGACGGCGACGCTCACCTTGGCCGCGGGGGGCCTTCGCGAAATCAGCTTCTACATCGGCTCGATCGACACCTATAACACCCTGGCCTTCCACTACGCCGACGGCACGTCTGAGCTGCCGGTCATGACCGGCCAGTGGGTCGCCAACCACACCATCACCCAGTCGAACGGCAACCAGCAAAGCGGCAACACCAACGGCCGCCTGACGCTCACCTTCGACAAGGCCATCGATCGCGTGGTGCTGGGCTCCAGCCAGAACGCCTTCGAGATTAGCGAAGTCGCCGGCATCTCCGCCGGCGTGCCGGAGCCGGCGTCCTGGGCGCTGATGATCCTGGGCTTCGGCGGGGCCGGCGCGGCGCTGCGCGCCCAGCGCCGCCGCCAGCCGGCCGCAACCTGCGCCTGAGCAACCCCTTCGGGCCAACCGCGGCCCGAAACGAGACAGAAGAGCCTCGATCGCGTCCCGCGCGGCCGGGGCTTTTCTTTGCGTGGCCGCCGCCCGCCCCGTATGGACGTGGGACCTATCTTCGAGCGCGAGACCGTCCATGGAACTGGAGTGCTATCCCACCACCGAGCGGCCGCCGGAAATCGTGCCGGGCCGCCAGAACCGCGACTGGATGGACGCCTTCACCTCGCGCCACGCCTACCGCTGCCTGCCGTTGAACATGGCCAACACCTCGGGCTGGGAAATCCTCTGCCCGGTCGCCTTCACGGCGGAGTGGAACGGCGGCATCCACCAGAGCGACATCAAGCTGCAGTCGGATTTCCCGAGCCCGGATTTCCACCGCCTGGCCTCGAGCCATTTCAGCCACGGGGTGCTGACCTTCCATCCAGGCTATCTGTTCCGCACGCCGCCCGGCTGGTCGATGATGGCCATGGGCGCGCCAAACCACGTCAAGGACGGCATCCAGCCGCTGGCCGGCGTCATCGAGACCGACTGGCTGCCATTCCCCTTCACGATGAACTGGCTGTTCACCCGGCCGGGCAAGGTGCGGTTCGAAAAGGGCGAACCCTTCTGCTTCATCACCCTGCTGCAGGACAAGACGTTGAGCGAGATTCAGCCGGTGATCCGGCGCATGGATTCCAACCCCGACCTGCGCAATCAGTACGATGTCTGGGAGAAGCATCGGGTCGAGTTCAACCGCCGGATCTGGCGCCAGGAGCCCGAAGCCACCAAAGAGGCCTGGCAGCGCTACTACTTCAAGGGCGAGTATCCCGAGGAGATCGCGCCGGCCCGCGACGACCATGTCAACAAGCGTCGCCTGAAGGAACCGAAGTTCAAGCGCTAGGTCGCTTGCCAATAAGAGGGGCGTCTGCCATAAGCCGCCTCTCGATTTTTCGGGGCGCCAAGACGACTTTGGTGACCTCGAGGAGCGCGGGCGTAGCTCAGTGGTAGAGCACAACCTTGCCAAGGTTGGGGTCGAGAGTTCGAATCTCTTCGCCCGCTCCAAATTTCCCGCAAGACAGTCTGATCGAACCCGGCGGCCCGGAAAGGGCGCCGGGCGCCGCCGCGTCGCCGTGCGAAATCCGGGGACGCCAATCGGCGGCTCAGACTAAGGATGCGCTGCGGCGACGGCGCCGCCCCAAGACCCCGCCTCAGACCGGCCGGAGGACGCCATGACCCACGATCCCGCGCTCGAGGCTCACGAGCATGCCGAGCACGCCGAGCATGCGGCCCACGCGCATGACCCGTTCATCAACCGCGTCTCGATCACCATCGCGGTCCTGGCGGTGCTGGCCGCCGCGGTGGGCAGTCTGGAGACCATCGAGGCGGGCGGCGCCATTACCGCGTCCAGCGAGGCGGTGCTGAGCCAGGACAAGGCCACCGACGTCTGGGGCGAGTACCAGGCCGACAGCCTGAAGAAGCATATGTACGGCATCGCCGCCGACGCGGGCGGCCCCAAGGCCGCGAAATACGCCGACACCGCCAAGGAACAGGTCGCCAAGCAGGCGGAGGTCAAGAAGCAGGCGCAAGAGGACGAGGCCGAGCGCGACACGCTGCTGGCCGCCAGCCGGGCGCATGAACGCCACCATCACTGGCTGACCGCCGCCGCGACCCTGCTGGAGATCGGCATCGCGATCTGCACCGTGGCGATCATCACCCGGCGCCGGGCGTTCTGGCTGGGCTCGATCGCGCTCGGGCTGGTCGGCCTGGTGATCGCGGCCCTGGGCTTTCTGCTCTAGAGCCGTCCTCGCCTAACGCGCCGCCGGGTACTGGATTTTCGGCTTCAGATTCTCGACCACCGCGCGGGCGTCAAAGGCGCGCGGATCATCGGCGGGCTTGGGCCCTTTGTGGGTGACGATCTCGGCGGAGGCCTCGAAGTTCTCGATGGTCTGAACGTTCATGGTGTCCGCCCAGAAGGGGTCGCCGAACCAGGGATCCCAGCTGCGCCAGGCGTAGCCGCGGCCGCGATAGCGCCACGACGGCCGCCAGTAACCGAAACTCGAGCCGTACCAGGGGCGATAGAAGGGGTCGGGCTGGACGTAGGTGCGCTGTTTGGAATCGGTCTGGCGGTCGATGATGGCGAACCAGTCGTCGCCGTTCTGCACGGTGAGCTCCGCGGCGCGGTAGAGCAGGTAGCCCTCCACGGTCTCGCGCGAGGTCATCGCGTTGCCGGAGAAATTGACCCGCCAGCGGTTGGGCTCGATCCGCCGCTCGGAATAGCCGCCTGAGGTGGCGTTGCCGCGGGCGGCGGGCTGGTAGGGCGTCGCGGTGACGCAGGCGCTGAGCCCCGTCGCCAGGACCAGGGCGGCGGCGAGGGCTACGGATGTCTTGGTCATCTTGAACTCTCGAACAACAGCGTCCCTCGCACGATGAGGGTCCAATCCGCACAACATCTGGCCGCAATTGTGGTTGCGGCGTTACACGACTGTGAAGGCGCTGTTACCCAGAGCCCCGCTAGACGTGGCCGGTCGCCAGGCCGTAGACGATCTTGCCCAGCGCCCCGAACATCAGCACGGCCACGGCCAGCGACTGGATCATGAAGCCTGTGCTGCGCTTGGCCGGATCGGCCATGTAGCCCGTGGAATAGACCAGGCGGCCGACGATCCAGACCAGACCCATGCCGGCCGCGACCAGCTCGTTCCAGTAGATCGCGAACAGCCACAGGCTGGTCAGGAAGATCGGCAGCCATTCCAGGGTGTTGTAGTGCACGCGGACGGCGCGCTCGAGCAGCGGGTCACCGGTCATGGCCGGCGCGGCGATGCCGGACTTGCCGCGCGCCTGGGCCACCTGCAGCCCCATCCAGAAATAGACCAGGAGCGCCAGCAGCGTGACCACGGCGGTCCAGCGATGTTCCATCATCATGATCGTTTCCCCCGAAGGCGGCGAAGGAAGCTTCGCCTTGGCGACAACTTGCCACGTATCGGGGTTCGACGGGAACCGGTTCCGCGTTTTCGCTAACCCTTTACCCGCTTGTCCCGCTGGGCCCCGACCCGCAGGCGAAGCGCATTGAGCTTGATAAAGCCCGCCGCATCGCGGTGGTCATAGGCCACGGCGCCTTCCTCGAAGGTCACCAACTCCTGGTCGTAGAGCGAATAGGGGCTGGTCCGGCCGATGATCGTGACGTTGCCCTTGTAGAGCTTCACACGGACCTGGCCGGTGACCTTTTGCTGCGACAGATCGATGGCCGCCTGCAGCATCTCGCGCTCGGGTGCGAACCAGAAGCCGTTGTAGATGAGCGAGGCGTACTTTGGCATCAGCTCGTCTTTCAGGTGCATCGACCCGCGGTCCAGCGTGATGCTCTCGATCCCCCGATGGGCGGCGAGCAGGATCGTGCCGCCGGGGGTCTCGTAGACGCCACGCGACTTCATGCCGACGAAGCGGTTCTCGACCAGGTCGAGACGGCCCACGCCGTTGTCGTGGCCCAGCTCATTTAGCTTGGTGAGCAGAGTCGCCGGCGACATCGGTACGCCGTCGATGGCGACCGGGTCGCCTTTTTCGAAGTCCAGGGCGAAGACGCAGGGCCTGTCCGGCGCGTCTTCCGGCGAGAGCGTGCGCATGTGCACGAACTCCGGCGCCTCGACGGCGGGATCCTCCAGAACCTTACCCTCGGAAGACGAGTGCAGCAGGTTCGCGTCAACGCTGAACGGCGCTTCGCCGCGCTTGTCCTTGGTGATCGGGATCTGGTGCTTCTCGGCGAACTCCAGCAGAGCCTCGCGGCTCTTGAAGTCCCACTCGCGCCAGGGCGCCACGACCCGGATGTCGGGCTCCAGCGCATAGTAGGCGATCTCGAAACGGACCTGGTCGTTGCCCTTGCCCGTCGCGCCATGGGCGACAGCATCCGCGCCGACCTTGCGCGCGATCTCGATCTGCTTCTTGGCGATCAGCGGCCGGGCGATCGAGGTGCCCAGCAGGTACTGGCCCTCATAGACCGTGTTGGCGCGGAACATCGGGAAGACGTAGTCGCGAACGAACTCCTCGCGCACGTCCTCGACGAAGGCGTTCTCGGGCTTCACGCCGAGCGTCATCGCCTTCTGGCGGGCCGGTTCGACCTCTTCGCCCTGGCCAAGGTCGGCGGTGAAGGTCACCACCTCCGCGCCCAGTTCGGTCTGCAGCCATTTGACGATGGTCGATGAGTCGAGGCCGCCCGAATAGGCGAGGACGACTTTCTTGACGGGCGGAAGGGCCATGGCGCGACGGCGTCCTGACGAGAGAGGAGAGGAATGGGTCGCGCGCCTTTAAGGGCGAACAGGACCGCTTATCAAGCAGATTGGCGCCTCAGGGCTTCAGCGCGGCCCGCACCCATCGCAGATGCAACAGCGTCAGCAGCGGCGCGCTGGCGGCGCGGACCCCGAAGACCATCAGGGCTGTGTCGCCCTCGGCGTTGCGAGCCTGCAGCAAAAGCCACAGGCTGACGGCGAAGGTCGCCACCGGCAACAGCCAGAGCGCGACGTCGCGGCGCATCCGGCCACCGAGGAATGGCAGGCTCGCCTTGCGTTCGGTCTGCCGCCACGCCCGCAGCGAGACGCTGAACATCAGGGCCAGGCAGATCACCCACAGGGCGTCGCCGACGTAGGCGAAGATCAGGCTCGGAGCGAGGACAAGCAGATTCATCGGGCTAGATCGTCACCTGGGTGCCGAGCTCCACGACCCGGCCGGGCGGGATCTTGTAGAAGTCGGTGGGGTTGGCGGCGTTCTTCATCAGGAAGATGAACAGCTTATCCTGCCAAAGCGGCATGCCGGACTGGGCCGAGGGCACCACCGATCGCCGCCCCAGGAAGAAGCTGGTGGCCATGATGTCGAACTTCAGCCCGAGCTTGCGGCAGAGACCCAGCGCCTTGGGCAGGTTCGGGCTCTCCATGAAACCGTAGGAGACGATGATCTTCTTGAAGTCGTCGTTCACCGGCTCGATGCGCACCCTCTGAGCGTCGGAAACGCGTGGGGTCTCCGCCGTCTCGAGCGTCAGGATGATATTCTTCTCGTGCAGCACCTTGTTGTGCTTGAGGTTGTGCATCAGCGCGACCGGAGCCATCGAGGCGTCCGAGGTCAGGAAGATCGCCGTGCCGGGCGAGCGGTGCGGCGCGCGCGCCTTGAGGATTTCCGACAACTCGATCAGCGGCACGGAATCGCGGCGGGTCTTGTCGGTGAGAATCTGCGAGCCGCGGGTCCAGGTCCACATGATCACCACCATGCCGGTCGCCAGCACCAGGGGCAGCCAGGCGCCGTCGCGGATTTTCAGGAGGTTCGAGGAGATGAAGGTGATGTCGAGGACGGCGAAGCCGCTGGCCGCGGCCAGCGCCTGCCACAAGGGTCGCTTCCACATCCAGCGCACGATCACGAAGAACAGCAGGGTGTCGACGAACATCGCCCCGGTGACCGCGATGCCGTAGGCGGCGGCCAGGTTGTCGGACTTCTTGAAGGCGAAGAGCAGGATCAGGACGCCGATCATCAGGGCGCGGTTGACCTGCGGCACATAGATCTGGCCGGCCTGGGTCTCCGAGGTCCGCAGGATCGAGATGCGCGGGAAGAGGCCGAGTTGCACCGCCTGCTGGGTGAGCGAGAAGGCGCCGGTGATCACCGCCTGGCTGGCGATGATCGCCGCGACCGTCGCCAGCAGCAGCACCGGCCAGTAGATCGCCTCGGGGATCATCTCGAAGAATGGATTGGCCCGCGTGGCCGGGTGATGCATCACCATCGCGCCCTGGCCGAGGTAGTTCAGCAGCAGCGCCGGCAGGACAAAGGTGATCCAGGCGGCGCGGATCGGGTTTCGCCCGAAGTGGCCCATGTCGGCGTAGAGCGCCTCGGCCCCGGTCACCGCCAGGAACACGCTGCCGAGGATCACGAAGCCCAGGAAGCCGTTGTCCCACAGGAACACGACGCCGTAGTGCGGCGACAACGCCCGGAAGATCGTGGGGTCCTCGGCGATGTGGTAGATGCCCAGCCCCGCCAGCACCAGGAACCAGATAGCGCAGATCGGGCCGAAGAAGCGCGCGACGCTGGCCGTGCCGCGGGCCTGAATCAGAAAAAGCGCAATCAGGATGCCCGCGGAGATCGGCACGGTGAGATTGGCCACCTCATGCGGCGCGCCGGGTGCGTCGCGGACGCCCTCGACCGCCGAGAGCACCGACATCGCCGGTGTGATGATGCCATCGCCGTAGAACAGCGCCGCGCCGGCCATGCCGAGCAGCAACACCCACCCGGAGCGTCGCGGCACGAACCGCTGCGCCAGCGCCATCAGCGCCAGCGTGCCGCCCTCGCCCTTGTTGTCCGCCCGCATCAGGAAGATGACGTATTTGACGGTGACGATAAGGATCAGCGCCCAGGTGACCAAACTGACCACGCCCAGCACCGCCAGCTCCGGCGAAACCGTCGAGCGGGTGTGGCGCAGCGCTTCGCGCATCGCATAGAGCGGGCTGGTGCCGATATCGCCGAACACGACGCCCATGGACCCTAGCGCAAGGGCCCAGAACGTCTCCTTGTGCGGGGAGTGATGCGACTCCTCGGGCGCCTCGGAGGCGCCACCGGCCGTATCCGCCATCCAATATCTCCGGGGACTTAAGCGGCGTCCCCATTGGGCGGCCCGATGCCGTCTTGCGGCGGGCGCGATACACCCATTCCAGACCCCATTCAATGCTGCACTGCAACAGGCGCGCCGCCTTTGCGCCGCTTTTCCTTGAACGCGGGACGCTTGGCCCTAGGGTCCTGGGCTCGATCTGGAGACGGGTATGGACCGCAGACTGGCCCTGGTGACCGGGGCTTCGGCCGGAATAGGCGCGGCGTTCGCGCGCATTCTGGCGAGCCACGGCTACGACCTGGCTCTGACCGCCCGGCGCGCCGAGCGGCTGGACAAGCTCGCCGAGGAGATTTCGCTCCGCTACGGCGTGGAGGCGCTCACCGTCACCGCCGACCTCGCCCAGCCTGAGGCGCCGGGCCAGATTCTCGATTTCCTGACCGCCCACGGCCGCACGGTCGACGCCCTGATCAACAACGCCGGCTACGGCCTGCCGGGCGCCTTCCTTGACACCCGCTGGGAGGACCAGCGCGCGGTAATCCAGGTGATGATCACCGCGCCGGCTGAGCTCGCCCACCGCGTCCTGCCCGGCATGGTTCACCGCCGCTTCGGCCGGATCGTGAACGTGTCGTCCCTGGCGGGCCTGGTCCCCGGCTCGGCCGGTCACACCCTCTATGGGGCGGTCAAGGCGTTCGGAGTGCGGTTCTCGCAGAGCCTGCACCTGGAGACCGCGAGCCAGGGCGTGCATGTGAGCGCGCTCTGTCCCGGCTTCACCTATTCGGAATTCCACGACGTGGCCGGCACCCGGGCCCAGATCACCCAGTCAACGCCGCCCTGGCTCTGGCTGGGCGCCGACGAGGTGGCCGCCGCCGGCTATGAGGCGGTGGAGGCCAACCGCGCGATCTGCGTGCCGGGCGCACCCAACAAGGCCATCGCGGCGCTGACCAAGTTGATCCCCGACGACTGGGCGCTGGCGCTGATGGCCTCGCAAAGTTCGCGGTTCCGGAAGGTTTAGAGCCGGGCGTTAAATCCCGTTGTCATCCCGGAAGTCGCGAAGCGGCTGCCCGGGACCTATGAACACGATTTTCAGGGGATGAGGCGCGGCGGCGAAACCCTTCTCCTGCGTCGCACACAGCGTCTATCGGTCCCGGTCTTCGCGTACCGCGAAACCGGGATGACATTCGGCATTGGCTATTTCGCATACGGCCACGCCGCCTCGGGCCGGATCAGGCCGACGGTGGAATCCGCGACGCCAGCCAGCAGGAACTGCACCGCCATGGCGCAGAGGATCAGGCCCAGCACGCGCACGATGATCGAAAGCCCGATCTTGCCGAGCAGCTTGCCGATGATCGGCGTGGCCAGGAACGACAGCAGGGTCGCCACGGAGACCGCCGCGATCGCGCCCACGCCCATAGCCAGGCCGGAGAGGCCGTACTGCTTGGCCTGGCTGGCATAGATGATCACCGTCGAGATCGCGCCGGGCCCGATCAACAGCGGCATGGCGAAGGGCACGATCATCTGCTCGATGCGGCGGCGGACATAGGTGCGGCTGTCGTCGGCGCTGGCCTCGGCGGCGTCGGCGAAGCTGGAGGTAAAGTCGTCGCCGACCATCTTCAGGCCGAGCACGAACAGGATTACCCCGCCGGCAATGCGGAAGGCCGGCAGCGAGATACCGAAGAAGGTCAGAAGGCTCAGGCCCGAGAAATAGAAGAAGGTCAGGAAGCCCAGGACGAACACCGAGATCACCAGCGCGATCTGCGCGCGCTCGCGGCCGCTGGCGCCGGCCGTCGAGGCCGCGAACACCGGCACGTTCCCGATGGGATCGAGCAGGGCGAACAGGGCGACGAAGAAGTTGACCGCGAAGTCTGCCGGGCTCATTGCAGCGTCTTAGCCCAATTCGTCACCCGCGCCGACCCCGCGAGAGGGGCCCTCGCGCCTGCCCGGAGCTAAGCCATGTCCCTCGCCGACACGCTCGTCAAAGCCGACCCCCGCCTGATCATTCCACTGGACCTGCCCACCGTGGACGAGGCCCGCGTCATCGTGGACGCGCTGGGCGACACCGTCAGCTTCTACAAGGTGGGACTGGAACTGTTCGCCACCGGCGGCGGCATGACCCTGGCCAGCGAGCTGAAGGCGGCCGGCAAGCAGGTGTTCCTGGACTGGAAGCTGCACGACATCGGCACCACGGTGCAGCGCTCGGCCGCCGTGCTGGCCGACTCAGGCTGCGACTTCCTCACCGTCCATGGTGAGCCCCAGGTGATGGAGGCCGCCGTGCGCGGCAAGGGCCGCTCCGGCCTCAAGGTCCTGGCGGTGACGGTGCTCACCAGCCTCTCGGACGCCGACCTCATCGAGATGGGCTTCTCCGAGACCGCCCGGTCACTGGTGGAGCGCCGCATCCACCAGGCGGTGGCGGCCGGCTGCGACGGGGTGGTGGC
>JANYET010000036.1 GCA_025359785.1 Alphaproteobacteria bacterium
GACGACGCAATTTTCAGCGCAACAATTTGCCCGCCGCCAGCGCCTCAAGACCACTCTGCGCAAAGCATCGTCGCGTAGGCGGCTGCGCGGGGCTGGAACTTGCGTGGGATTTTTGCCGAGACGAGTTTTTACACAGCCTCGGACAGTTCAGTACGCCTTAAGACGGTGGTCAAAAGCGTCGCTCGATCCGGAGATCTAACTCCGCCCACAAGGGGAGGAGGACGCGCGAGACCTGAGCGTCGATCCGTCCTAGCGCCCAGCCTTCGCCGCCGCGCGGTCGGCGCGGTGACGGGCCATGGCGCGTTGCGGTTCGTCAGTGGTCCAGGCGTCGGCGAACGCCTCGACGCCGGCGGTGATGGCGTCGGTAAGGGGGAGATCTTCCCACTGGCGGATCAGGGCTTTCTGCAGCCGGACGGCGCGCGGCTCGGATGCCAGCAGCTTTTGCAGCAGGTCTTCCACGCCGGTCTCCAGCGTGGCCTGGAGATAGATCTCCTCGACGAGGCCCCAGGCCAGCGCCTCGCTCGCGCCGAAAATCTCGCCGGTCAGCAGGATGCGGCGCGTGCGGCCCCAGCCGATCAGGGCCGGCAGCAGGGCGGCCTCGACCACCGAGGGGATGCCCAGGCGCACCTCGGGCATGCCGAACCGCGCTGTGTCGGAGCACAGGCGCATGTCGCACGCCGCGGCCACCTCCAGGCCCGCGCCCAGGCACCAGCCGTCGACCGCGGCGATCACCGGGACGGGCAGGTCGCGGATCGCGCGGCAGCAGCCGTGCACCCGCAGGATGAAGGCCCGGCCCGCCTCGGGGCTCACCACCTCAGCCATCTCGTCGATATCGGCGCCGCCGATGAACGCCTTGCCGCCGGTCCCGCTCAGCACCACCGCGCGCAGGTCCGGGGCCGCCGACAGGTGATGGAAGGCGTCCGTGAACCGGGCCATCACCTCCGACGACAGGCTGTTGAGCTTGTTCTGGTTGTCCACCGCCACATAGGCGATCCGGCCGCGTGGACGGTCTTCGAGGCGGACGGTGACGGAGGCGGTCATGGCTCATCAGCTCCCAAACGGCGTATTCCATGGCCCTTAGCAGCTTGATTTTGCCGCGGCTTGCGCCTCGTTAGGGGCGTGGGCGCAGGACCGAATGTCAGGGTGGCCGGCGCCGGCGCGCTGGGCCTCAGCGCGGCGCTGTCGCTGGCCGAGGCGGGCTGCCGCGTGAGCGTCTGGGACCCGGGTGGCGCGCCGCAAGCCTCCGCCGTGGCGGCGGGCATGCTAGCGCCGGTGTTCGAGGCGGTGCTCGATGACGCCGCCGGTGACCTCGACCTGCTGCTGGCGGCCCGCGATCTCTGGCCGGGGCTGGCGGCGCGGATCGGCGTCGAGCTGGACCGGGCGGGAACGGCGGCGGTGGGGTCGCGGGCCTGGCTGGCGGAGGTCGGGGAGCGGGTGAGCGGGCTGGGCGTGACAGCGGACCGGCTCTCGCGCGCGGAACTGGGGGCGCTCGCGCCGGGGATCGCGCCGGGCCTGGAAGGCCTGTGGGTCGGCGATGACTGGCGGCTTGAGCCCCGTCCGGCGCTGGCGGCGTTGCGGGCGGCGGCGGTTACGGCGGGCGTCGAATTCCGCGCGGAGGCGGTGCGCAGTCGCGCCGACGCCGACTGGCTGGTGATCGCCACCGGCGCCGGGCAGGGGCTGGCGGAGGCCGCGCCGGAACTGGCCGGGCTCGCGCCGATCAAGGGCCAGATCCTGCGGTTTGCGCAGCGTCGTGGCGGACGGGTCAGCCTGCGCGGCGAGGGCGCCTACGCCGTGCCGGGCGCCGAGGGATTGGCGATCGGGGCGACCATGGAGCGGGGCCGCGACGACACCGAGGTCGACATGGCCGCCCTTGCGCCGCTGGCGGCCGCGGCGGGACGGCTGTTTCCGGAACTGGCTCAGGCCGCCTGCGAGGTCTCGGTGGGCGTGCGGGCCGCCACGCCCGACGGGTTGCCGATGGCGGGGCTGTCGCGGACGCCGGGTGTGGTGCTGGCGGTGGGCGCGCGGCGCAACGGCTGGCTGCTGGCGCCGATGGTGGCGCGGATCGTCACGGCTTGCATCATGGGTGGCGAGTCTGGTCCCTATGCGCCCAGGCTCGATCCGGGGCGGTTTCAGGGGAGGGCGCGATGAACGGGTTCTGGTTCACCGACGAGCAGGAGGCGATCCGCGAGGGCGTTTTGCGCCTGTGCGCCCGCTTCGATGCCGCCTACTGGCGCGCCACTGACGAGACCGGAGACTTCCCGGAGGCCTTCGTGGCGGCGATGGCTGAGGCCGGCTGGCTGGGCGCGGCGATGCCGGTGGCGCTGGGCGGGTCCGGCCTGGGCGTGACCGAGGCCGCCATCGCCATGCAGGCGGTGGCTGAAAGCGGGGCGGGCTTCTCCGGCGCCAGCGCGCTGCACCTGAACATTTTCGGGCCCATGCCGCTGGTGAAGTTCGGGACCGATGCGCAGAAGGCCAAGCTGATCCCGCGGTTGATCTCCGGCGAGGACCGGATGTGTTTCGGCGTCACGGAGCCGGACGCAGGCCTCGATACCGCCAGCCTGACGACCCAGGCGGTGCGCACCAACGACGGCTATGTCATCCGGGGCCGGAAGATGTGGACGACCATGGCGCAGCGGGCGACCAAGATGCTGATCGTGGCCCGCACCACGCCGCGCGCGGAGGTCAAGAAGGCCACCGACGGGATCAGCCTGTTCTACGTCGATTTCGACCGCGAGAAGATCCAGGCGACGCCGATCCCGAAGATGGGCCGCAAGGCAGTGGAGTCGAACGCGGTGTTCATCGACGATCTGCACGTGCCCGCCGACGCCTTGGTCGGCGGGGAGGGGCGGGGCTTTTCCTACCTGCTGGAGGGGCTGAACCCGGAGCGGGTGCTGATCGGGGCTGAGGCGGTGGGCCTGGGCCGCGCGGCGCTGAAGCGGGCCGCTGGCTATGCCAAGGAGCGCGTCGTGTTCGGCCGGCCGATCGGCCAGAACCAGGGCATCGCCCACCCGCTGGCCCGCTGCTGGGCGGAACTGGAGGCGGCCAATCTGATGGCCTTCAAGGCCGCGGCCCTGTTCGACGCCGGCCGCGAGTGCGGGGCGGAGGCCAACGCGGCGAAATACCTGGGCGGCGAGGCGGGCTTTCGCGCCTGCGAGGCGGCGGTGCTGACCCACGGCGGCATGGGCTATGCCAAGGAATACGACGTCGAGCGCTACTTCCGCGAGGCGATGATCGCGCGTATCGCCCCGGTCAGCCGCGAGATGATCTTCAACTTCATCGCCGAGCGGGTGTTGGGCCTGCCGAAGAGCTACTGATCGCGTCTCAGCGCAGGGCGAACTTGATCGGGATATCGACGCGGGCGCCGTCGATGGCGCGGCCGTCGAGGGTCTGCGGGCTCATCCGGAAGAAGCCGGCGAGCTTCAGGGCGGCGGGCCCGAAGCCTTCGCCGGCCGGGGCCTCGGCGCCCACGCGGCAGTCGCGCACCACGCCGGCCGCCGAGACGACGCAGGACAGCGTGGCCGAGCCGGTGAGGCCGCGGCGCAGCGCGCGCTCCGGATAGACATTGGCCATCTCCTGGCCGGTGGGCTTGCGCAGCCAGGTCGGGCTGCGGATCTCGGGCTTCGCCAACGGCGGCGGATCGAGGGCGGCGTGGGTGTCCGGGATGATTTCGAGCGGGCGAAACGGTTGCAGCGACGCCTCGATCAGCGGCGGCTGTTTGTCGAGGGTGAACGGCGGCGGCTGGACGCTGGTCACCGGGTGCAGGACGATCGGTGGTTTCTGGACAGGCTTGGGCAGGTCCGGTTTCTTCGGCGTGAAGATCGAGGTGTTGATCGGCGGGTCGTAGGCCACGGTCGCCTCGCTGGGCGGGTTGAACTTCGCATAGGCGAGATAGGCCAGGACGCCCAGGTGCAGGGCCACCGACACCCCCACGGCCATGCGGACGTGGGGTGGGGTGCGCCGGGCCGGACGGGTCTCGAAGTCGAAGGGGATAGCCTGACGGGTGACCATGACGAACTCCCTTGCCGCTCTATTGCTGCTGTGGGCGCGAAGAAAATTACAGACGTCATAATCTTCCGAAAATTACAGATGTCAACCTCGCGATATGGGCTCTGCCAGCGGCATGAACCGGCCGGATTGGCCGCCGTTCATCTTGGCTGTGCGACGCTGCGGACGCTGAACAACGGAACAGCCAAGTTTGTCAGGGGTTTTCACCGCCATGACCTATCGCCGCATCTTCCTCGCCGCCGCCGCGTCGTGCCTCGCGCTCGCGGGCTGCGACCCGAAATCCGCCGCGCCCATCCCCGGCGCCCCGATCGCCAGCCTGCCCCTGGCCCAGGCCGCGCCACCGCCGCAGGCCACCGCGCCCTATGCCGCGGCCCTGCCGCCGGCGCCGCCCCTGGTCCGGACCGCCAGGCCGAAGCGGCCGGCCTATGCCTATGTGGACGACGCCTATCGCCTGGGTCACGCCTTCGGCGACAGCCCGCCGGACTACACCGTCGATTACGAAGGCTCGAGCCCCTACGTCTGGCGCTCCGCGGCGGGGGAGTACCGCGTGGTCGAGCACACACCGGACGGCGAGCGCGACTACTACTATCGCGGCGACAGCGACTATCCCTTCCTAGTCCGCGACAACCGCTATGCCTATGCCTATGACGGCCCGGAGCTGGCGGAGGTCTACGACCGCGACGGTCGGGCCTATCCGAACTATGCCGCCGCCGAAGCCGAGACGGCCGCGCGCTATCTGTACCGCGCCCGCCAGCTCTATAGCGCCGCCGTCCACGAGCAGCGCCGGGCGGCCTATGCTGGTGACTGGCGCGTGCGCCGCGACGCCGTCCAGGCCCAACAGCAGCAGTGGGCCGCCGAGCAGCAGCGCAACGCCGACTGGCGCCGGGTGCGCGAAGATCGCGACCACGACCAGCAGCGGCAACAGCAGCAGGCCGCCTGGCGGCAGGAGCGGGAGCAGCGCCAGGCCTATGTGAGCCGCATCGCACCGGTGATCGCCGCCGCGCCGCCGCCACCGCCCCGAGATTTCAACGCCGAGCGGGGTCGAGACGACGCCCAGCGTCGCCAGCAGGCGGATGTCGCCGCCCAGCAGGGTCGCCAGGAGCAGCAGGCGCAGGCCGACGCCCAGGCGCGCGCCCAAGGCCGCGACCAACAACGCGCCCAGGCCGAGGCCGACCGCCGCAACCGGGAGATTCAGCAGGCGCAACAGGGTCAGGCCGCCGCCAACGCCCAGCGCGAACAGCAGCGTATCCAGGCTGACGCGGCCCAGCGCATCGAGGCTGAAGCACGGGCTCAGGCGCGCGAGCAAATCAAGGCGCAAGCCCAGTTCGCGAACCAGGCCGCCAATGAGGCTCAGCGCCAGCAGCAGGCCCAGGCGCGGGACCAGCAGCGGGCGCAGGGCGAGGCCGCGAACCACGCCCGCGAGGAGGCCGCCCGCCAGGCTCAGGCTGCGGCGCAACACCAGCAGCAGGCCGCCGACGCGCAGCAGCGCCAACAGGCTCAGGCTCAGGCGGTGGCCGCCCAGGCTCAGGCCGCTGCGCAGCATCAGCAGCAAGTCGCGGCCCATGAGGCCGCTGCCCAACAGCAAGCCGCGGCCAAGGCTGTCGCGGTGGAAGCGCGCAAGGCCGCCGCGGCCGCCGCGGCCGCGCGGCAGGACCGCGACAAGAAGAACGAGCAGGAAAAATAGCCGCCGCCTGTAAGTTTCCGGGCCGCCGTCCGGCTATCTCTGCGAACGGGGCAAGGGCGGCGGGTGACTTCAACGGCCATACAGGATGAGCGCTACACAGCCGCCGCCGCCGAATTCGGCGGCGCGATCCAGCGGCTGGCGCGGGCCTACGAAGCCGACGCCGATCCGCGACGCGACTTGGTGCAGGACATCCACGTGGCGCTGTGGCGCAGCCTAGGCGCCTTCGACGGCCGCTGTTCGCTGCGCACCTGGGTCTATCGGGTCGCCCACAACACCGCCGCCAGCCACGTCCAGAAACGCCGGCGCTGGCGCCCGGAACGTAGCGCGACGCTGGAGGCGCTGGCCGAGGTCGCCGACCCCGACAACCCCGAAGCCGCGGCCGGCGAGCGCCAGGCGCTGTCGCGGCTGATGGCGATCATCCAGGCGTTGGGCCCGCCTGACCGCCAAGTGGCGCTGCTCTACCTCGAAGATCTCGACGCCGCCGCCATCGGCGAGATCACCGGCCTGTCCGCCGGCGCGGTCGCCACCAAGATCCACCGCCTGAAGGCGCTGCTCACTCGACGGTTCGCAGAAGGAGGCCCGGCATGAGCCGACCGCCTGACGACCATCTGAAGGCCCTTTGGCAGAGCCAGGAAACGGAGACTCCGACCATGACCACGCAAGCCGTCCGCATGCTGGTGAACGACTACCAGACGACCGCCCGCCGGAACCTCTGCATCGGCCTTGGGGTCTGCGTCCTTTCGGCGGGGTTCTTCGCCTTCTGCGCGCGGATCGCGCCGAACGCGCTGGTACGGATCGGCGATCTGATCATGCTGGCTTGGACACCGGGCATGGCCTGGATCATCTGGTGCCGGCTGCCGCCGCGAGCGTCTTTGGGTGAGACCTCGACCTTGGGCCTGATAGACTTTCATCGCGCCCAGGTGGCCCGCGAGGGGTGGAGCCTGCGTTCGTCGGCGACGCTCGTAGCAGTCATGCTGCCGATATTCGCCGGGATGGCAGTGATCCTGGCGGGGATTTGGCCGAAGGCGTCCCGGATGTACGTCCAGCTTCTCCCGATTTTGATCCTGCTGTTGGTGTGGATGGTGATCTTTGTCCTGCAGTTGCGTCGGCAGAATCGTCGTGTGCGGGATCGCTTGCGGGAGATCGACGTCCTGCGCGAGGGGTAAGGTGCGCCCCGCATCTTCATCATGGTTAGCGGCGCATTAACCACGATCGTTCAGGACTGGCCTCATGGCCGCGATCGAGGGCATCAGGGGCGTCGTTGAGAGCGCGATCCAGCGGGCGTCGCAGGCGACGGGCGTCGATTTCTCGTTCCTGATGAAGACGGCGCATCGCGAAAGCGGCATGAACCCTGGCGCGAAGGCTGGGTCGTCGTCAGCCGCCGGCCTCTTCCAGTTCGTGGAGCAGACCTGGCTCTCGACGCTGAAGCAGCACGGCGCCAAGCACGGCTATGCCCGCTACGCCGACCTGATCGAGAAGGGTGGCGACGGGCGCTATCACGTGGCCGATGGCGAGGCGCACCGCGCGGTGATGAACCTGCGGCTCGACCCGCACGCCGCCTCAATGATGGCGGGGGAGCTGACCTCCGATTCCGCGGCCTATCTGAAGGGGCGCACCGGCCGCAGTCCGACGGCCGGCGAGCTTTACGCGGCGCACTTCCTGGGCCCGCAGGGCTCGGCGCGGCTGATCGAGGCGGTGGCGAAGCGCCCCGAGGCGACCGCGGCGCAGCTGTTCCCGGACGCGGCCCACGCCAACAAGACCATCTTCTACCGCGACGGCCGCGCGGCGACCGTGGGCGAGGTCTACGCCAACCTGACGAAGTCCGCCGGGTCCGGCATGCCGGTCGAGGGGCGCACCGCCCAGGCCGCGCCGGATGACGGCTTTATCCAGTACGCCTCGGCGCGCACCGCCGACCGCCGGATGGCCGAGGAGCAGATGATCAACCTGATCCTCAAGGGAACCCAGCCCAGCGATCAGGCGGGCGTCGGCGGCCGGCTCACCGGCTCGATGTTCACCACAGAGATGCTGAAGATGCTGTCCGAGGCGCGGAAGAGCTAGGCGGGTCGAATCCCACCGCCTAGGATCGGTCGGTTCGGGAGATCGCCATGAACCAACTCGTCCGCCACCTGAAAGTCTCCACCTTCAGCCTCACCCCGCTGACGCCCAGCATCGGCGCCGAGGTGGGCGATATCGATCTCACCCAGCCACCGGACGCTGAGACCATCGAGGGCCTGCGCGCGGCGCTTCGCGACTGGAAGGTGCTGTTCTTCCGCGACCAGGACATCACCACCGAGCAGCATCTGGCCTTCGCGCGGCGCTTCGGCGACCTTGAGGTGCATCCCTTCGCGCCCAGCAAGCCCGACTATCCCGAGGTGCTGGCCATCACCCACGACAAGGACAGCCGCGGGCGGGAGAACACCTGGCACTCCGACGTCACCTGGCGCGAGGTTCCCTCGCTGGGCTCCATTCTGCGTTGCCTGGAAAGCCCGCCGGTCGGCGGGGATACGCTGTTCGCCGACATGTACGCCGCCTACGACGGCCTTTCCGATGCGGTGAAGAGCCGGATCGAGGGCGCCGTGGCGGTCCACGACTTCGCCCACTTCCGCAAAGCGCTGCGCAAGAAGGGCAAGAGCGACGCGGAGATCGAGGCGTTCGACCGCGCCTATCCGATGGTCGAGCACCCCGTGGTGCGCACGCACCCGGAGACCGGCCGCAAGGCGATCTACGTCAACGCCGCCTTCACCCAGCACATCTTGGGCCTGGAGCCCGAGGAATCGGCGACGCTGCTGGCCCACCTCTATGCCCAGGCGGCGATCCCCGAATATCAGTGCCGATTCCGCTGGGCGGTGAACGCGATCGCCTTCTGGGACAACCGGTCGAGCCAGCACTATGCGGCATCCGACTATTGGCCAGCGGTCCGCCGGATGGAGCGGGTCACCATCATCGGCGACCGGCCAGTCTAGCGCGTAGCCTAGGCGGCGGCTTCCGCCGCGAAGATCGCCTCGATCTGGGTCTCCGAATAGCCGATCTCGGTCAGCACCTGGCGGGTGTGTTCGCCCAGCAGCGGCGAGCGCGGGCGCACGGTGGCGTCGGCGCCGGGGAAGCGGGCCGGGGCGGCGGGCGAGGGATAGGTCCCGCCCAGGCCGTCCTCCACCTGGACGATGGCGCCCGACGCCATCACCTGCGGGTCGGCGGCGACCTCGGCGGGGGTCTGCACCGGGGCCCAGACCAGGTCGACCGCGTCCAGTTTCGCGGCGATCTCCTCGAAGGTCATGGCGCCGAACGCGGCCTCGAATTCCAGCACCAGGGCGGGCGTGTTGTCGCGCCGCGCGCGGCCGGTGGCGTAGCGCTCGTCGGTGACCAGATCAGGCCGCCCGGCGACGTCGGCCAGGCGCGCCCAGTCGCTGTTGCCGCCGCGCGGATTGACGACAAACCAGCGACCTTCGGAACTCTTGTAGAAGTTGGCCAGCGGGTTCAGCGGATTGCTGCGCGGGCGGTTCGACGACAGCCGCCCGAACTTCATCTGCACCGCCAGATCCGAGCCCATGACATAGACGCCGGTGGCGAGAAGCGAGGTCTGCACCAGCCGGCCGACGCCGGTCTGGGCGCGTTCATAGAGGGCGGCCAGGATCGCCGAGACGGTGGCCAGGGTGGTGGTGTGGTCGCCGAAGCCGGAGCGCAGCATGAACGGCTCGGTCCCTTTCGGGGCCATCATGTTGGCGACGCCGGCGCGGCCCCAGAAGGCGGTGACGTCGAAGCCCGGGCGGTGCGCGTCCGGCCCCTCCAGGCCATAGCCGGTGACGATGGCGTAGACCAGTTTGGGATTGGCCGCGCGCAGGGTCGCCTCGTCGAGGCCGGCGCGCTTCAGGGCGGCCATCCGGACGTTGGTGATGAACACGTCGGCGGTGGCGGCCAGCGTCGCCAGGGCGTCGCGGCCCTCTGGCTTGCTGATGTCCAGGACGATGCTGCGCTTGCCGCGGTTGTCGAGGTCGAAGGTCGGGTTGCCCACCAGCTCCGACTTCACGTCGGCGAAGGCGTGGCGCATGGAATCGCCGCCCGGCCGCTCGACCTTGATGACCTCCGCGCCCCAGTCGCCCAGCATGCACGCCGCGCCGGGGGCTGCGATATAGGAGGCGAATTCGACGACCTTGAGGCCCTTGAGCAGCACGCGCGCATCCCTCCGAATTGAAGCCAGAACACTCTAGGGGCAGGCGTCGGCCGGCGAAATTCTTAATCCACAGATTCGAGTCCTAACCTCGCGTTAAGCATGAGCGCCGACAGTCAGACTCGTGGGACTCCGAATCCAGGGGTGGGTTCGGTGCTTTTCCTCGGGGACTTCGGGCGAGCATGGCGACGACGCGATCAGCGCTGACGGAGGAGGACATCCGCACGCTGGTCAAGGGCGTCACCGCCGATGAGCGCGCGGGCGCCGCCTACAAGCTTTGCCGAACCATCGACAGCACCGCGCTCAGCGACGAGGACCGCGAGGCCGCCGCCGAAATCCTGCGGGTGATGGCCGCCGACGCCGCCGAACTGGTCCGCCGCGCCCTGGTGGTGACGTTGAAGGAGTCGCCGCTGGTGCCGCGCGACGTGGCGCTGAAGCTGGCGCGCGACGTGGAGGCCATCTCGCTGCCCATGCTCGGCTGCTCGCCGGTGTTTCTGGATGCCGATCTGGCGGAGATCGTGCGGCTGGGTGGCCCAGTGCGGCAACTGGCCATCGCGCGCCGGCCGATGCTGTCGCGCACCGTCACCGACAGCCTGGCCGAGCATGGCTGTGAGCGGGCGGTGACCGCGGCCTGCGCCAACGACAACGCCGACTTCGCCGAGGATGCTCTGCAACAGGTGATGGCGCGCTTCGAAAAGCACGAGAGGGTGCTGGCCGCCGTCGCCTATCGCCACGTGCTGCCGCTGTCGGTCACGGAAAAGCTGGTGACCCTGGTGGGCGACGCGGTGCGCGATCATCTGATCGCCCATCACGCCGTGGCGCCGGAGACGGCGCTGACCATCGCGGTCGGCGCGGCCGAGCGGGCCACCGTCGATCTGGTCGATCAGGCCGGCCGCGCGGCCGATGTGCGCGGCTTCGTCAGCCACCTGGCCGGATCCAAGCGGCTGACCGCCTCGCTGCTGCTGCGGGGCCTGGCCCAGGGCCACATGACCTTCTTCGAGTGGGGCGTCGCCGAGCTGGCGGGCGTGCCGCATCATCGGACTTGGCTGATGATCCATGACGCGGGGCCGTTGGGCCTGCGGGCCATCTATGAGCGGGCCGGCCTGCCGGCGCGCCTGTTCCCGGCGTTCCGCGCCGGCGTCGATACCTATCACGCCATGGAATTCGACGGGGGCTACCGCGACCTGGAACGTTTCCAGGAGCGCATGCTGCAACGCTTCCTCACCCAGCCGCAGACCGCCGCGCGCGACGACGTCGACTACCTGCTCGACAAGATGGACCAGCTCTCCGGTCAGGCGCGGGCCGAGGTCGGGGTGGCCGAGAGCGCCTAGTGTCCCGATTCCGAAGTTCGCAAGCGTTCGTGGCGGGCTCTGGCGAACCTCAGATCCAGCACACTAACCGGCCCCTGCGCCGAGGGTGCGCATCATCAGCCGCGCCAGCGCCGCCTGACTGCCGGTCTGGGTCTTGGCGAAGATTTCCGCCAGGTGGCGGCGCACGGTCCAGACGCTGACGTCGAGCTTCTCGGCGGCCAGTTTCGGATCCAGACCCTCGAACAGCGCCACCGCCACCCGGGTCTCGGCCGGGGTCAGGTTGAAGAGGTCGCGCAGGCGCTCCTGCGGCAGGCTGACGCTGGCCTCCAGATCGGTGACGCAGACCAGCACCGCTGGCCCGTCGAACAGCGGCGAGGCCTGTTCGGCGCGCATCGGCGCAACGGTCAGCGAGAGCGGTCGCAGGCCGCCGGGATTGGCCAGCGCCAGGGAGCCGCCGATGCGCGGGCCGTGATCGCGGCGGCCGGCCCGCTCGATCAGACCGTGCAGCTGCCGGGTGGTGTCCGGCGCGCCGGCGCAGAGCCGGCCGCCCACCAGCTGCAGCCCGTTAGGCCGCGCAAGCAGCCGCCGGCCGGTGCTGTTGACGTGCTGGACCAGGCCCGCGCCATCGAGAATGAACAGGCCGTGCGGCGAGGCGTCGACAAAATCGGCCAGCGCCTCGCCAACCCCCCGCGCGTCGGCGAACTTGCGGCTGAGCTTCCAGGCGCGCACGAGGTGCGGCAGCAGCGCCTCGCAAAGCGCGATGTCCTCGTCGGTGAAGGCGCCCTGGCTCTTGGCGCGATAGACATCGACACCCGTCCAGACCGCGTTGGCGGAGGCAAAGCCGATCGAGATGTCGGCGTGGATGTCCAGCGGGCGATAGAGGTCGTTGTAGTATTCGGTGCGCTCGAACTCCGACTTCGGCAGCCATTCCACGTCGCGCTTCATGCCCGGGACGTAGCGGAAATCCGCCTTGGCCATTTGGCGCAGTTGCTCAGGCGACGACTTCAGCGGGTTGCGGCTGGCGAAGTTGCGGAACTGGCCATCCAGCACCTCGGCGTCCAGTCCGACAGCCATCACCGCCCCGGCTTCGCTCAAGAGGTCATAGGACCGGAGCGCTGCGGCGTGGCCGCCCATCAGGCCGGCGAACCGCTCAAGCAGGCGCGGCCAGAGGGTCGGATCGACCGAGGTCTCGTAGACCAGGTCCAGCACCGCATCGTGGCCGGCCATGACGCCCATCGGTTGGTCCCCAACTCGCCCGCGCGGCTGCAATCAACACGCGGCGAAGTCCCGACCCTAGGCGCGCCAGCGAAAATGGCGAAGCCAAACCCCTCACAGGCGAGCCGCAAGGCCCATAGCGGCCGAGGTTGCTTGCACCAACGGCGCCGCCGTCCCAAGCTTCGCGCATGTCCGAAACGCCGAATCCCGCCGAGATCAAACCTGCCGCCACCATCCTGCTGTTGCGGGACGATCCGACCTTCGAGGTGCTGATGGTCAAGCGCCACCATCAGATCGACTTCGCGTCCGGCGCCCTGGTGTTCCCCGGCGGCAAGAGCCACGCCGGCGACCATGACCCGGCCTGGGCCGAGCATGTGGTGGGCTGGGGCGACTACGACGCCGACCAGCGTGGCCTGCGCATCGCCGCCATCCGCGAGGTGTTCGAGGAGGCGGGCATCCTGCTGGCCAAGCGGCGCGACGGCCAGCCGATGAGCGGCGAGGCCTGCCCGATGGATGTCCGTCTGGCGGTGGACGCCGGGACCATTCGCTTCATCGACGTGGTGACGGATCTGGAGGCCAGGCTCGACCTGTCGGCGCTGACGGTCTTCGCGCGCTGGATCACGCCGCCGCTGACGCCCAAGCGGTTCGACACCTGGTTCTATGCGGTCAGTGCGCCGGCCGAACAGCTCGCCGCCTGCGACGGGCGCGAGACGGTGGACGCCGAATGGATCGCACCGTCGGAGGTGCTGCGCCTGGCCGCGGCCGGTGAGCGCAAGGTGATTTTCCCGACGCGGATGAACCTGCAGCTGCTGGCCGAGGCGACGGGTGCGCAAGACGCGGTGGCCCGCGCCGCGGCCCGCACGCTGGTCACCGTCCAGCCGCAGGTCCAGTCTCGCGACAGCGGGCGGGTGCTCGTGCTGCCGCCCGACGCCGGCTATGGCGTGGTCGAGGAGCCGTTGGAAAACGTGATGTAGTTCCGGCGGTTGGCGGAGGCTGTTAAGCCATCGCCTTGACGCGGCGCTCGAGCTCTTCGACCAGCACGCGGCCGACCGGATGCTCGTCAGACTTTATATCGTCGCGCACCGCCGCCTTGATCGCGTCGATGTGAGCGTCGACCAGTTCCATCGGCGTCGTGGAGCGCTTTTCCTTGTCGTCGATCATCCGGCACAGGGAGCCCGCGATGCGGGTGATCAACTGATAGCCGTAGGTGGTGCCAAGGCCTTTCAGGTCGTGGGCGCGGAGATAGAGGTTCTCCATGCTCTCGATGGTGATGCCTTGCGCATGCACCTGCAGCCGCGCGGCGTCCAGCTTGACGATTTCGTCGTTGAGCCATTGGGAGAAATTGCCGGCCAGGCTCTTCAGCGCCGCCTCGGCCTTGGCGATCGCCGCCGGGTCGATCACGCCCAGACGGCCGCCGCCGACCTTGAGGCGCAGCGCGTTGGTGGGCTGGATCATCTGACCGGAATTCTGTTGGCTCACGAAGTCGCCCTCCAGGTGCTTACCGTCTGAAGATACGGCCAACCTGTTAATAAGCGGTGAGAAGCAACCTACGGTATTGACTGACTTTCCGTGGCGACCCGGTCCATGATGACCCGGCGGGCGGCCTCAGTCGGAGAATTGTTCGGCCAGGACGCGTTCCTCGAGGCTGCGTCCCTCGTCGAAGAGCATGTTGAGCTCGATGTCGCGGTCCTCGGCGATGTGGACGTTGAGGACGTCGCGGACCTCGATGTTGTCGGCGACCGCGCTGACCGGCCGCTTGCCGGGCTCCAGCACCTCGAAGGTGACCTTGGCGGTGTGGGCGAGCAGGGCGCCGCGCCAGCGCCGGGGCCGAAACGCGCTGATCGGGGTCAGCGCCAGCACCTTGGCGTCGAGCGGGATGATCGGCCCGTGCGCCGATAGATTGTAGGCGGTCGATCCGGCCGGGGTGGAGACCAGGGCGCCGTCGCAGGACAGCTCGCCCAGGCGCAGCTTACCGTCGATGGAGATGCGCAGTTTGGCGGTCTGGCGCGTCTGGCGCAGCAGGGAGACCTCGTTGATCGCCAGCGCCACGTGGCTGGCGCCATGGATATCGGTGGCGGTCATCCGCAGCGGCCGGATCACCGCGCGCTCGGCCGCGGCGATGCGCTCGACCAGGCCCGCCTCGTCGTAGTCGTTCATCAGGAAGCCTACCGAGCCGCGGTTCATGCCGTAGATCGGCAGGCCGGTGTCCATGTGGTCGTGGAAACACTCCAACATGAAGCCGTCGCCGCCCAGGGCCACGATCACCTCGGCGCGCTCGATGGGGATGTCACCGTAGCGTTTGGCGAGACTTGCCCGGGCATCCTGGGCCTCAGGACGTTCGCTGGCGGTGAAGGCGATGCGCGTCACGGGCAAGGGGCTCGAAAGTTCAGAGTTCGGTGGCTGCGCAGAAGCGGTCAAGCCAGCGGGCTTGTCAAACCGACAGGGCCGCCTGACGGAAGGCCGTGGCCGCCACCTGCGGCGTCACCGGCCCGAAGGCGCCGATCGCCCGGCGCGCGCCGTCCATTCCGCCGCCGGGACGTTCGCCGTTCAGGCCGCGGACCATGTCGAGGATGCTGGGGAAGACGCTGCGGTCGATGCCGACCGCCGCGCAGGCCAGGCCCAGCAGCTCCGGCCGGTCCGAATTGATCACCCGCTGGACGTGGTCGGTCTCGAACCGGCCCAGCGTCGCCAGCGCCACCGTGAACAGCGACAGGCGGCCCTCCTGCAGGGCGCGGACCAGATAGCCCGGCCGCAGCTGGCCGGCGGAATGCAGCTTCTCGATCAGCCGCTGCTCCATGGCTTCGCGCTCGCCGTCACGGGCCAGGGTCACCGGCGGCTTGCCGGTGGGCGCGGCCATGTGCGCCTCCTGGATCGATTGCGCGAGCGCCGCCTGGATGAGCGTCGGGTCAAGCCGGAACCGCTCGGCAAGCGACTGGCGCAGCGCCTGGCCGACCCAGATATAGAGCTGCATCGCCAGGTCGTCGGTGAGCTTCGGATGGCGCGCCAGCGGCGAGCGCATCGCGGCGATTTCCCGGGCGGCGGCCACCAGCCGCTTCATGTCGGCTGGCGCGAGTTCGGCGGAGTGGTTGCCGGCCAGCGCGGTCATCACCGCGGGCTCGGCGGCCTGCAGGATCGCCGTGACGACCGCGGCGCCGAGGTTGGGCCTGCGCGCCACCTCGATCTGGTGTTCGATCGTCGCCTCGATCAGCAGGCGGATGAGGTCGGGATCCTTGAGCAGCGGGCTGCAGGCGATCACCGGCCGGGCGATCTCGATTTCGTCGAGGGCCAGCACGTTGATCAGCGCGGTCGGCGCCCATTCCACGGTGGACAGCTTTTCGGCCAGCCGTTTGCGGATATCCCGCTCGGCGCCGGCCACAAGGCCCAGGAAGATGGAATTCAGCAGGGCCTGGATCTGCGGAGATATCGTTGCCGCGGAGCCGTCGTCGGCGTCGCACAGCTCCACGATCCCCAGAAGCAAACGCTCGCGGTCCGCGGGCGCCCGGCTCTTGGCGAGTTCCAGCAGGCTTTCGCTGCTCATCGCGACGCTCAAGCCTGTCCCTCCGTTCTGTCGGTGAGGCTTCGTAAAACCATCTGCTCAGCCCAGGGTGAAAACATGTTTAAAGGGGGCCAAACCAATTCGGGAAAGGATGAACCATGGCCGATCCGCTGATCCTTGCGCTGGACCAGGGGACCACCAGCACCCGGGCGATCCTGTTCGACGCCAAGGGCGCGGCGCTGGCCGAGTCGGGTCGCCCGCTGGAGCAGTTCTATCCGGCCGACGGCTGGGTCGAGCACGACGCCCAGGCGATCTATGCCGCCTCGGTGGAGGTGCTCCGCGACGTGATGCGCAAGACCGGGCGCGAGCCGTCCGAGATCGCGGCTATCGGCATCACCAACCAGCGCGAGACGGTGGTGGTCTGGGACCGGGTGACCGGCCGGCCGATCCACAAGGCGATCGTCTGGCAGGACCGCCGCACCGCCGCGCGATGCGACCAGCTGCGCGCCGGGGGGCATGAGGCGCGGGTCACCGAGATCACCGGCCTGCTGCTCGATCCCTACTTCTCCGGGACCAAGATCGCCTGGCTGCTGGACAACGTGGAAGGCGCCCGGGCCCGCGCCGAGGCCGGCCAGTTGCTGGCCGGCACCATCGATTCCTGGGTTATCTGGAAGCTGACCGGCGGCAAGGTCCACGCCACCGACGCCACCAACGCCTCCCGGACCCTGCTGTTCGATATCCGCAAACAGGCCTGGTCGCCCGAGATGGGCGAGATGCTGAACGTACCGCTTCGGATGATGCCGCAGGTGCTCGACTGCACCGGCGACTTCGGCGAGACCGAGACCGCGCTGCTCGGCCGATCGATCCCGATCCGCGGCGTGGCCGGCGACCAGCAGGCGGCGCTGATGGGGCAGGGCTGTATCCGGCCGGGCGAGATGAAGGCCACCTACGGCACCGGCTGTTTCATGCTGATCAACACCGGCGAGAGCGCGCCGGTGTCCAAGGCGCGGCTCCTGACCACGGTCGCGGCGCGGGTCGCGGGCCGCACGACCTTCGCGCTCGAGGGCGCGATCTTCGTCGCCGGGGCGGCGATCCAGTGGATGAACGAGGGGCTGAAAGCCCGCGGTGGTCCGGAAGGGGTGGAGAAGCTGGCCATCGAGGCGCGCGACGACCTGGGCGTGGTGCTGGTGCCGGCGTTCACCGGCCTGGGCGCGCCCTGGTGGGACGCCGGCGCGCGCGGCGCCATTCTGGGCCTGACCCGCGACGCCGGCTTGCCGGAGATCGCGCGCGCCGCCTTCGACGCCTCGGCCTTGCAGACCCGCGACCTGATCGAGGCCATGCGCGCCGACGCGCCGGACGCCTTTCGCGATCCAGAGTCCGGCAAGGCAGGGGCCGAACTGCGGATCGACGGCGGCATGTCGCGCAGCGCCTGGTTCAGCCAGCGGCTGGCCGACCTGACCGGCGTCTGCGTCGGACGCGCCACCTATGGCGAGACCACGGCGCTGGGCGCGGCGCTGTTCGCCGGCGTCGGCGCGGGCGTCTATCGCGACGTCGAGGAGGCCGCGGCCGCCCGGCCCGAGACCGAGTCCTATACGCCGAACATGGATGCGCTGCGCCGCGAGGCCGCCTACGTCCGCTGGCTCGACGCCGTGGCGCGGGTGCGCAGCCAAGCTTGACGCGGTTCCCCCAGGGGAGGACTTTGCGCGCGCGGAATTCAACGGGAGACCCGTCATGGCGGATGGATCGGTTGCGGGCATCGGCTCGCTCAAGGGCAAGGTCAGCGCTGAGGAGTGGCAGGCCCGGGTGGACCTGGCGGCGCTCTATCGGCTGGTCGCGCTCTATGGCTGGGACGACCTGATCTACACCCACATCTCCGCCCGGATTCCGGGGCCGGAGCATCATTTCCTGATCAATCCCTACGGGCTGCTGTTCGAGGAGATCACCGCCTCATCGCTGGTGAAGATCGACCTGGATGGGAATATCCTCCAGGAAACGCCCTATTTCATCAATCCGGCGGGTTTCACGATCCACTCGGCGATCCACGCCAACCGCGAAGACGCCCACTTCGTGATGCACCTGCATTCCGATGACGGGGTCGCGGTGGCGGCGCAGGCCTCGGGGCTGATGCCGCTGTCGCAGCATGCGCTGATCGTGCTGCCCAGGCTCGCCTACCACGACTACGAAGGGATCGCCCTTAACCACGACGAGCGCGAGCGTCTGGTGGCCGATATCGGCGACAAGACCCTGATGTTGCTGCGCAATCACGGAACGCTTTCGGTTGGTGACAGCGCCGCCAACTGCTGGGTCGGCATGTACTATCTGGAGCGCGCCTGCACCATGCAGGTGAAGGCGCTGTCCGGCGGCGCCGAGGCGGTGCTGATCGCGCCAGAGGCCTCGCAGGCCGAGGTCCGCGCCCAGGTCGCGCGCGGCATTGGCGGGGCGCTGGCCTGGCCCGGCTGCCTGCGCAAGCTCGACCGCGAACTGCCGGGCTACGACGCCTGATCCTTAAGGTCTGAGCCATCTGGAAAAAGGCCTCCCCCGTCGCCGGGAGAGGCCTGAAGACGCGCGCCTGGAGAGGACGTGGGGGACGTCGTGCCACTGGCGCGGAGGCCGACGCGTTGGGGCCGCGCCGGCATCGCCAAGACCCGGGGATCGAACCGGCTTCGGCGACGCTTCAGACGACGCGCGCGGTTTTTCTGCCCGTCAAGGTTGAGTACGGTCGGTCCGCTCTACCCGGCGTCGATTGACGCTACGGCTTGAAGCCGGTCCCGATCATCAGATAGGCGATGACGTCGGTGCGGTCCTTGGGATCCTTCAGGCCGGCGAAGGTCATTTTCGTGCCGGGGACCGCGACTTTCGGGTCGGCGATCCAGGTGTCGATGCGGGCTGCGTCCCAGGTCCAGCCGGTGGCCTTCAGCGGGTCCGAATAGCTGAAGCCGGCCACTGCGCCCGCCTTGCGGCCGAAGACGCCGTGCAGATTGGGACCGGTCATGTTCGGCGCGCCCTCGGCCAAGGTATGGCAGGTCGAGCAGAGCGCGAACTTCGACTCGCCGTTGGCGAGGTCGGCGGTCTTGTAGGGGGCGGGAAGCGCCGCCAGCGCCTTGGCCTTGTCGGCGTCGCTCATAGTGGCTGGCGAGGTCGTGGTGGCCGCGGCCTCGGTCGAGGCGGGGCTCGAAGTCTTGGTGCAACCGGCCAGTGTCGTGGCGGCGATGGCCGCCGCGGCCAGCGTCAAACCCAGGTGGCGCATAGGACTCGATCTCCTCGAAACGAACGGGCGGCAACCTAGCGTCGGCGAGGCCCGATGCAAGGGCTCCGCTATCGGCGTTTGCGCTTCTCGCGATTCACCGCCTCATCGAGCGCCTGCAGGAAGCGCGAGCGGTCGGCCGACGCGAAGGGTTTCGGCCCGCCGGTCACCTCGCCGATCGAGCGCATGTGCTCGCCGATGGCGCGCGAGGCCAGCGCCGAGCCGATGCTGTCCGGCGTGAACAGCCGCCCGTTCGGCGCGATGGCGGCGCCCCCGGCCTTCAGCACCCGCTCAGCCAGCGGAATGTCGTTGGTGACCACGATGTCGCCCGGCTCGCAGCGTTCGGCGATCCAGTCGTCGGCCAGGTCGGGGCCGGCGTCGACGATCATCCGCGCGATCAGCTTCGACGGCGGGATGGCGATGAAGCTGTTGGACACCACCGTGGTGGTCAGGCCGTATCGCGCGGCGACCTTGTAGACCTCGTCCTTCACCGGACAGGCGTCAGCGTCGACGAAGATGTGCATGGGGTTCTGCCTAGCGAAGACGCCTGGAGAATGCACGCGATCGAGCACGCCCGCCTACGCCCCTCCGGGCTTCGGCGCGGCAGCCTTCGCTCCAAATGGCTTGCCGAGCCGTAGCGTGCATTGCGCGCGAAGGCTGGTGCCGGATGCAGGATTTGAACCCGCGACCTTCGGTTTACAAAACCGCTGCTCTACCAGCTGAGCTAATCCGGCAAAATTAACAATATCAACTAGTTAGTGGTGCAGCTAAAGTCACATGTGCCAAACGGGGCACACATGGGGCACGAAATGCGCTCCCCGACACGGCTTCTAGCTAGGATTGACGGGATTGTCAGCCATCGCTGGTCAAGTCGTCCATGCCGCCCGCCAGTGATAGCCGAGGTCGCATGGGCATGGCCCACGCAAGTCGCGTGACGGTGGGGCACTCGCCAAAGGCGGGAATAGTGTTGCGGCGTTCTCCCCAGCGTGCACTGCTGTGACGCGTTTCGCGCGGCGTTGCCCGGAGCCTAATGGAGGCATCTTGGCAATGAAACGTGCAGTGTGTTCGCTACTGGTCGCTTGCGCGATACCTGGGCTGGCCGTGGCCGGTACGACCTTGGACGACGGCGGTCCAGGGCACCTAACCAATCCAACGAACGTCAACGGCTTTGAGGCTGCCAAACAATCGAGGTTCGCGGCGGGAGTTCCCTACACGGAAGGCGGGATCACCGTCGTGGGGCAGGGGAACGGAATTGCACCAAACGATGCGGCAACTGACTTCGTCTTCCTGAACGGCGAGCGCGGTTGGTACGAGAGCGGGACTACGTTCGAAAAGATATCTCTCTCCAACCACGGCGTCATCGATGAGGTTCAATGGAAAGCCTATGTGGGCTATCCGCGCATTGACTACGAGTTGTGGTTCGAAGGGCACCTTGTAGATGCGAACCATTTCGGCGGCGGAGGAAGTGTCTGGCGAAACTATGGGATCGAAGCCAACGGGACCGCCTTCGACGAGGTTTGGTTGACGGCTGGTGCCGACGACAACCAGGTTCCGTTCGGCCTCGGCACGTTCAACGCCATGGCCCTCGATGACATTGCAATACGGTCTTCCAATCCACCCTCCTTGGCAGCGGCGGTTCCGGAGGCTGGCACCTGGGTGATGATGTTTGGTGGCTTCGGCGGGGTCGGTGCCGCCCTGCGGCGTCGTCGCTCGCTCGCCGGGTCTCTCACGCTGGCCGCGATACCTTAGACCGCCTGCGATGTCTGACCTCCATAGGGCAAGTTGCCCTAATGTTCGCGACGTGGCGGACGGTGTAGCCTCTGGCGCGCTGACCAAGTGAACGCCACTGGCGCTGGCTACCTCACCTCGTGCCTTGGAGCCTGACCCATGAACCGCAACCGACCGAACCAAACCGAGGTCTCGGCGTCGCCCGCCGCCGCCCTCATCGCCGCGTATCGTGCCCTCGGGGGCAAGCTCGCCATCATTCCCGCAGATGCCGGGGCCACGGCCGGAATGTTTGGGATACTCTACCCGCCAGGCGGGCCAGGCGGGCCAGGCGGGCCAGGCGCGCCGGGCGTGCCCGAATTGCTGGATCAGATAGAGCCCAGATCAAAGATGACGGCTGCGGTTATCGCCGAGTTGAAGAGGGAGCGCCGCGCGGCCTCACCACCGCATGCGCGACTGACGAACGGATAGGCCGCCAGGCATTATTCGCGGCGGCCGTTTCGGTGCCTCGCGCACGGGCGCGCGCGAGGGTAGTCAGCTAGTTTGGCGCGTCTTACAGGTCCTCCCACCCCGCTGCTTCCATTTGCACCTTCGCCCTCCGGTTCACCCGGGTGATCTTCTCTCGATGATCAGTGGCCTCAGCCGCCTTCCACCACGCCTCTGCAACCAGAACCTCTCGGGCCTGAGCCGCCCAGGATCGAAGTTCGGCTTCGCCCATGTCCCGCCGGTACAAGGTAACCATGTAGTCGAGGGTGGGCTCGTCGTCGCCGTCGTCGCCCACGATCCCCTTGTTGATGATCGCCATGTCGCGCGCCGTGCGTCCGTCTTCCGCCACATTGAGAACGGCCCACCATTCATCCTTTGCCTCTTCATCGGTGCCGGGGTGGGGCGTGTGCTGGCGGCGTATCGCAAGATGGAGCGCTCGGCGAAGCGCGGCGATTTGGCCGCCGTCGTCGGGAAGGTCGTGATCGATGTCGGCGGCATATGGGTCTCGGGTTTTCGGGCTGACTTCTGTGGCTGCACTCATGATCGAGGTTTCCTGATCTAGGTTGGAAGGGTTGATAGGGGTTCCCAAGGAAGCCGGGGGCGCGGGGGACGGGGGGACCACTCTTAGAGTGTGGTCCTGTCCGGTCCCCCAAAGTGCGACCCCACAGGGGCTCCCGACCAGGGGGACCGAACTGCTTCCGTCCCCTTTCGGTCCTGTCCCCCAAGCGGTGATGGCCGGGTTGGTCATGCCCCAAGCGGCCAGATCATGACGCCCTCGATCCGCATCTGGCGCGTGCCCACGAGATGGTCCCGGCCCCTGTCGAAGTCTGACTTTCGCTGATCTTGCCACCTGCGTTTACACGCCTTGAAGCTAGCGCTATCGGGGCACTCGCCATAGTCCGGCTCAGACGGGCCAAGGCCCATCAAGTAAGCTTCGGCCCGGAGGTCAGACACGCTGACGCCCTTCGCACCGTTTGCCCCTGCCGCCGAAATCGGGACGGCGCGCTCTTCGAAGATGCGGTTGAAGGCGGCCCGGATCAGTTCCGCCGACGCCATGGCCTTGGTGGGCTTTCGGCCACCCCTGGGCCGGTCGGGCGCTTCGGTCTCTTCAACCACGCAGGTTTCAATGGCATCGCCATCCTCGTCGAAGCCGAGTGGGACGGGCTTCAGGACCATGCCGAAGCGCGCACCGGAGGGGCCGTTCTTGACCTTGTCCACGGTCACCACGCGCGTGCCGTCGCCATTCGGAGCCTCAACTAGGATCACGCCATCCGCATTGCCCTTAAGGCCAGACCAGCCACGCACACCGCGCCCTTCGTCCTTTCCGGTGTGTGCGACGAGGATGATCAAAAGGCCGAAGTCCTGGGCGATCTTCTGTAGCTCCGCCAGAACGGGGCTCATGTCCTTCGCGCTGTTTTCATCGGCACCGGGGATCGAGGCGCTAAGCGTGTCGATAACGACAACGCCGAGCGCAATGCCGCGTTCGGCCATGTGGTCACGCCGGGCCTCGATCAGCGTTCGCACATCAGCGAGGTCATGCACGTCGCAAAGATTAGGTGCGGAACCTACGAATTCAAAAGTGCCGCCAAGCGGACCCGTGACCGTTCTCAATCCGACGATGCGGGTGCGAACGCCCGCCGCGTCCTCGCTCGCGAAGTAGACGCCGCCACAGAGTTTCGACTTGAGCCCGAACACCCGGCGTCCTGTGCAGATCGTCGCAAGCACGTGGAGCGCCAAGAACGATTTTCCCGCCATCGACGGCCCCGCGATGATCTGCACGCCGACGCTTGGGAAGAGCCCCTTGACCCGCCAAGCCTGGGGACTTGGTTTCAGGGTGTCGAAGTCCTCGACGGTGAACCTGGAGGCACGTGGCGTCTCGAAGACGGGCCGGTACTGGTCGAAGTCCGGCGAGGTCTGGCGGCGAGCTTCTGTGGCTTGGATCATATCGTCCACCGGCACCATATCGTTGGCTACTTCCCACCTGTGAAGTGGCGCGGCGTCGTTGAAATCTTGGCGGGTCATGCGGCGCTCTCCTTGAGCACGTCGTTCCAATCCTGGCTGTCTGGAGCCGGGGCGATGGTAGTGGCGCAGCGTCGGGAGGCCCGCTCCGCCAGGGCGTTCGCGGCGTCGATCCCGGACTTGTCCCCGTCCGCTGCAATGGCCAGGCGCTTTAGGCCCGGCGGCGGATTGAACCCGCGCAAGCCGCTGGTGGAGAGGCAGGACCACACCGGCCAGCCAGTCAGGTCCCGATAGGCAAGGCCCGTCTCGATGCCCTCCGATAAACCCAGGTCGCCGCTCGCCGGGATGTCCGACAGCCGCACGGCGGCCCCGGACATATCCCCGAACATGCGGCGGCTCCGGTCGCCTAGGGCCTTGTCCGAGCCGTCCGGCTTGATCGCCGTGACGTGCAGGCCGCTCGATTTGCCGTCCGGCCCGGTGACGATGGCGACCATCGCCGGAGCCGTGTTGCGTCCGTCGTAGCTGAGCGGCGCGGCGGGGTGGAAGCGCAGCACGTTGGGGATCGGGCCGGTGATCGCGCGGCTGCGCAGGTAGGTCTCCACCGGGGACCTGATTGCGGGGAGCGTGTCGGCCCATACCAGCCGGCAGAAGGCGGCCTTGCGGGCGCGCTCCAAGGCTGTCGCGCGCGTCCGGGCATCACGCTCCCGCTTAACCTCTTGCGGGGTCTGGGCGCGGCCCTGGGCCGTCTTCAGCCCCAGATAGGCGGCGACGTCCCCGAACGGGTCATTCGCAAACGAGTAGGCAAGTAGTCTGCCGTCGTCGGCGATGCGTAGGGATAAGGATCGGTCGTTGCGCCCATGACCCGGTCCCGGCATCGACAGGCGGCGACCACCGTCGCTGAAGTCTCCGCCGTGCAACTGTTGAAGGGTGCACAAGTTCGGTGCGGGCTGTCGTTCGGCAGGCCGGTCAGCGTTGCGATAGCCGCCGGTGCGGACTGTGGACGGTGCGTCGTGATTGAAGTCTTGAAGGCTCATGCGTCACCGCCGATCGGCCCCATGGCACGGGCTTGGCATTCGGCCTCAACGAGCATGGCCGCGAGGTCGATGGCTCGGCCCATAGGGAAGCGCACGCCGGGGCCAGCAGCCAAGAGCTTCGGAGCGTGGGCGACGAACGGTCGGAATGCGCGCACGTCGATGGACGGGACACCTTTGATCGGGGCGATGCTCACCCGGACCTCGCCACCGTCTAAGACTATGGACCCGACGATGCGGCGCTGGGCGGGGGTTGCGTGGCGCGCCATGATCAAGCGGCCTCTTTCACGCGCGGCAGGGCGGAGAGCCACGCGTTGATCTCGCTCTCGTAGAAGCCGATCCGGTTCGCTCCGAGCCTCACAGGCTGCGGGAATTTCCGGTCTCGAACCCATCGTTGGATTGTGCGGAACGAGGTCGAGGTACGGGCGGCTGTTGCACGGGGCGAAAGGAGCCGGGGTGCCGGGTTATCGTTAGCGTGGGACAAGGGCGAAATTCCTTCACGACGGGGCGCGACGGGGCGCGCGGTGTCGTAGGAATTCTGCCCTCTCGTACCCGGAAAAAACGGGTTTAAGGGTTTCCCGTTAGGTTTCCGGCGGCGGAGAATGATCGGCGGCGATCTGATCCACAATGGCCTGTAGGTCCGGCGCGAGTACGAGCCGTCTCCTGTATTCAGCGTGACGATCCTGAACCTCGCGCTTGGTCATCTGATCGCGTAGGGCACCGCCGGTGCGTGTCAGGAGGTGCGCGGCCCTGGCGACCGAGTGCGGGGGCGACAACGCCTCGACCGCGTCGAAGGCTAGCTTGAGGACTTTGTCAGGGGTCCGAGGCCGTCCGGGAGGGGCCTTTGGCATCGTGGCTATCTGAAAGCCCGGCACGAAGTCTTCCGCCATGGCGAGGCACAGCAGCCGCCAGGAATTGGCGGGGAGGTCGCCGGATAGCGGGTCAGCCTCGGCGTCGACGCCATAGAACCTGAACAGGTCGGCAAGTTTTGCGGCGCGAGCCTGGGTTACCTCCGCTTCACGCTCTGCCAGCGCGACAGCTTGGATCGGCCCGAAGCCAAAGGCCCGTCGAGCGTGCGGCGGCGCGGCGATAGCCTCCGCCAGTACGCCGCGCCAGATCGGGCGTCCGCCCACTCGACGCTTTCGGGGGGCGGCAAGCAAGCGAGCGGGTAGGTTCAGCAGTAAGCGGAGTTGAGCGAGTGCGGTCATGCCGCTTCGCTGACTATTTCCAGCAACAGCCCCTCCCAGGCGGCCAGGGCGCGCCGCTTGTCGGGCGCATAAGTGTTGGCGTCGTAGTGGGTCATGGAGACCGCCGATCCACCCCCGGTGTCTCCCCGGTGCCCCAGCACCTTGGACCTGATGAACGGCGTCACGCCCAGGCGTTCAGAGGTCATCACCGTCGATCCCGTCCGGCGCAGATCGTGCGGGGTGGCGTCGTCGATCCCGATGGCGGCGGCGATATTCACCATCGCATGGGTCAAGCTATCGGGCTTTACGCTCTTGGCCGCGCTACGCGGGGAGGGGAAGACGGGGCGATCGTTCGGAGCCTTCTCGCGTTCCTCGTCTGTCATGCCCGCCAAGCCCAGGTCGAGAGCTTCGCCGATCAATGCCGACGCTCGCGGCGGGAGCGGGACCAAGTGCGGAAAGCCATTCTTCATCCGCTCGGCCGGTATGAGCCACGTCCCTTGGTCGAGGTCGATTTCCGACAGACGCATTCCGGCGACCTCGCCTCGGCGCTGGAGTAATAGGGCCGACAGTTGCACAGCGATCCGCATGGCGCGGCCCACGTAGACCGGCGTGCCTTCCTCCTGACCGTCCCTCACCGGGAGCCGCAGGCCGGATGGGTCGATGAGCGCGCCCCAGAAGGTCTTGAGTTCGGCGTCTGACAGGATACGCGCCCGTGGTGTCTCGGTGGCGAACTTCGCGAAGCCAGTCGCCGGATTGATAGCAACCCGATCCTCGCTGATCGCGAAGCTGAAGCACTGGCGGACGACAGCTTGAATTCGGTTGGTCTGGGCCCCGATACCAGCGTCGACCATCTTCCGAAGTAGGTTGCGCACCTGGGCCTTGGTGATCGCCTCCACGCGCTCTTTGCCGAGGACGGGCCGAACATGCAGGCGCAGCTGGGCGCGATGGCCGCTAATTGTGCGCTCGCGTTGACGCTTTCCGCGCGGCTTCCACTCCCCGGCTTCGCAGGCTTTGAGATAGGCGTCGGCCAGATCGTCGAACGTCTTGATGGGCTCGCCTTTTGCCGCTGACTTGGCGCGCTTTCGCTCTGAAGCGGGGTCCTCGCCGTCGTGGACTTGGACCCGAACTCGATCAGCCGCCTCCCGCGCGTCGGCGAGGCCGAACGCAGTGGAGTAGACGCCGAGGGTCATCCTAGGTTGGCGTCCATCGTCGGTCCTGTAGCGATAGACGAAAACCTTTCGGCCCGTGTCGCTCACGCGCAGACAAAGGCCCGGCGTCACAGCGTCCCATAACTCCAAGCGTTGATTGGGTATGGCCCGAGCGGCCGCCACTGCCTTGTCCGTGAGCCTGACCGTCGCCATCGCCGCCACCTTTGGTGTGCCCCAATCGCGGACCGGGGGGCACGCATGGGGCACAAATCACCGTCGCTTTGTGGCATCGCATGTCGCGGGTTGGCGCGATACGGCTTTATTTTCCCTGTGGGTTCAGGATCAATTGGCACTGGCTGTCGTGGACTGTCGCGGGGGATAGTTCGGTTTACAAAACCGCTGCTCTACCCCTGAGCTAATCCGGCGCCGTGGGCAGGCCTTTAGCGGCCAACGCCGAGAATGTCAGCCATGCTTGGATCGCGCGCGGCCTGATCAGGCGGGGCAGTGTCCCCGGGTCCAGGTCCAACCCAGCACGCCGGTGATGCACGGGCTCCACGGACCCTTGTAGGCGCCACCGCCGCCAGGCGGGGTCTGGGACATCGCGCCGCCGGGTCCCGGGTACATCCCGCCGCCTGGGCCGCGATAGAGTCCGCCGCCGGGACCGGCATACATCCCGCCGCCTGGCCCTGCGTTGAGACCGCCGCCCGGTCCGGTGTAGAGCCCCCCGCCGGGGCCGGCGCTCATGCCGCCCTTGGGCCCAGGGTTCAGGCCTCCACCTGGACCCGCGGAGCACGCTCCGCCGGGACCATGAAACCCGCGGCACGGGGCGGCCTGTGCGAGCGCGGGCGTCGGGCTCGCGAAACCCGCGCTGGTCGCCGCAAGCGCAAGGGTGAGGATCAACACGTCAGGGGATGGGGCCTTCATGGTGCTGTCGCCCGTGGCTGTTGTGGAAGACCAGATCGTCATAGCTCAGGCCGGGCGACGCGACAGCATCGCGCGCCGCGCGAAAATGTCAGCCATGGTTGGTTCGCGTGACCGGCTGTGCTTGCTTGTCCGTTCAGCAGCCAGGGTGACTTGAGATGAACTTCGAGGACTATCGCCGCCACGACGCCGTGGGCCTAGCTGAACTGGTGGCGCGGCGCGAGGTCAGCGCCAGCGAACTTCTGGACGCAGCGGCCGGCCGCATGGCCGAGGTCAATCCGCGGATCAACGCCGTCACCCTGGACCTGACCGAGCGCGCGCGGGGCGAGCCGGCGGCGCCGGGCGCCTTTAGCGGCGTGCCGTTCCTGCTCAAGGACCTCGGCGCGACGCTCGAGGGCACGGTCACGAGCATGGGCTCGCGGCTGTTCGCCGACAACGTCGCGGCCGCCGACAGCGCGCTGACCGTCGCCTACAAGGGCGCGGGCCTGTCGATCTTCGGCAAGACCAACACGCCGGAGTTCGGACTGTGGCCGTTCACCGAGTCCGAGTTCCTGGGCGTCTGCCGCAACCCCTGGGACCTGTCGCGGACGCCGGGCGGCTCGTCGGGCGGGGCGGCGGCGGCGGTGGCGGCCGGCATCGTGCCCGCCGCGCACGCCAGCGACGGCGGCGGCTCGATCCGCACGCCGGCCGCCTGCTGCGGGCTGTTCGGCATGAAGCCCTCGCGCGGGCGGGTGTCGTTCGCGCCGGTCGGCGAAGGCTGGGGCGGCGCCTCGGTGCAGCACGCGGTGACGCGCTCGGTGCGCGACAGCGCGGCCCTGCTGGATGTCGCCTGCCGCCCGCAGCCAGGCGACCCCTACTTCCTGAGCCCGCCCGAGCGGCCGTTCCTGGAGGAGGCGTCGCGCGCGCCGGGCCGGCTGCGGATCGGATTCACGACGGCGGCGATGCAGGCCCACGCCCTGGATCCGGAGTGCGAGGCGGCGGTCCGCGACACCGCGCGGCTTTGCGAACAACTCGGCCACCATGTGGAGGAGGTCGCGATCCCCGGCGACGTGGCGGCCATGCAGATGGCGGCCGGCGCGGTGATCTCCGCCAGCATCGCGGCCAGTCTCGACGCGGAGGCGGACCGTCGTGGCCGCGCCATCGAACCTGGCGAGATCGAAGGTCTGACCATGGCGACCTATCGCCGCGGCGCGACGGTTACTGCCGCGGCCTATGTGCAGGGCCTTCAGGTGTTGCACGCCTACGCCCGGGCGGAGGCGGCGCTCTTCGAATCCTACGACGTCCTGCTGCTCTCGACGCTGGGATCTCCGGCCATTCCGATCGGCTGGGTCCTGGAGGACACGAGCCTGATCGGCGAGCGCCTGTTCGCCTTCATGCCCAACACGCAAGCCTTTAATAATACAGGACAACCGGCCATGACCGTGCCGCTGGCCTGGAGCCGGTCCGGCTTGCCTATCGGGATGCAGTTCGTGGCGCGGATGGGGGCCGAGGGGGTGCTGTTCCGCCTGGCCGGGCAGCTCGAGCAGGCGCGCCCCTGGTTCGATCGGGTTGCCAAGCTCTAGGCGAGCTTGAACAAGAGGGCGCCCCCCAGTTTTGCTGTCGTCTCAGTGTCTCCAAAGACTATCTAGGGCGGGAATGGGTAGTTTTCTGTTCAGCGCAAGTTAACCATAATACAATGTAGTCAAAGTTTTCACGGTTCTGCACGATCTTTGCAGCGTGGAAAGCATGGTCCGACCCCGTTCCAGATCGAGACACGCCAAGCGCCTGGCGGCCGCGCTGGGCGCGACGTTCGTCGCCGCCGGCGCGATGGCCTATGTCACGGGCGGGGCGCAACACCATCGGGACACTGAGGCCGCGGGCGGTCCGACCCAGGTCGCCGGCAACAGCGGCGGGGGCGGCGGCTCGGCAGGGACTCAAGGGAATTCCTCTGGGGACGCTGGCGGCGGCGGCGGCGGTGGCGGAGACGTCGCGGCCTACGGGTCCGGCGGCGCGCCGAACGGCGGCCTGCAAACCCTGGTCAATGGCGCACCGACGGGGGTTTTCGGGCCCGGCGACGGCCAGGACGGGGCGATCGCCGGTGGCTTGATGCCGAATGGCGAAGACGGCCTGATGATCCTGGCGGACTATGCGCAATCGCATGGCGACGATGGTATCGGCGGCAACGCCAACAACAATAGCGACAACACTCCCGGCCTGCCGCCAGGCGGGTTTGGCGGCGACGCGGGTGGAGCCGGCGGCGACACGCCCGACGCGACACCGCCGGCGGAGGGCGCGCCCCAGGGCGGGTCGTCGGCAGGTTTCGGCCTTGGCCTTGGCGGTGGCGTGGGCGGTGGTGTAGGCGGCGGTGGCGGTCTGGGCGGTGGCGCCCCTGGCGGCGGCTCGAGCGGTGGTACGCCGAGCCCGGGCAACTTCACGGCTCCCGCCACGACCCCAGTTACGATCCTCGGCGGCGGCGACGATGGACCGCTAGGCCTACCCGGCGGGGCCGGGCCGGGCGGCCCCACGGTTTGCGTGATCAGCGCGCTGAATACCTGTGTCCAGCCGCCGACCGGCGGCGGTCCGCTCCCGATCAGCGGTCCGCCAATCCCGACCCCGACCGGTGGAAACAACGGCGCGGCTGTCCCTGGGCCCGTCCCGGAGCCGGCCGCCTGGCTGTTGATGATCGTGGGCTTCGCCGGCGCGGGCGGCGCCTTGCGCGTGCAGCGCCGACAGGCGCGGCAGGCCCTGGCCTAGGGTTCACGCCCAGCCGCACCTGGCTGTAGAGCCGCATGGGCAGGGTCGTGGCGCCCGGGCGCATAGTGCATCTGCACCATGCCGATGCTTTGACCGCAGTGTTACCAAGGGGCTTCGCTGCTGGACCGTCGCTATCAGACGACCGTGGACGGCGATGGCTCGTCGTGAGGATATTGCTATGCGTTGGGGGCTTTTTGCCGGGGCGCTCGCCCTGTCTGCCGGGTTGGTCAGTGCGGCGGACGCATCGGTTGTCGTCTACACATCACAAGCCGCCTTCGCCGCGGCGACGACCATCCAGCACACGGCGACCTTTGAGGGATTGCCGACCGGCCACAGCCCTATTGACCCGCTGATCCAGGACGGGGTCTCGTTCCACAGCCTGCCGGGCGGTCATCCCGTGCACGATCTGTACGTCACCTATGCGGGGCAGCCGCTCACCCTGAATGCGGCGGGCTTCGCCACCCAGGCGTTGAGCGCCAACGGCGACGAAAATTTCCAGATTCAGCTGTCGTCAGGCCTGACCTTCGGCGCGATCGGGCTCGACTACGCGACCAATGCGTTCAATGCGCCGGTGGTGTCGCTGTTCACGTCGGCAGGTGTCCTGATCGGGGCTTTCGCCGTCCCTCAGGCGCCGCAGACCGTGGGCTTCTTCGGCCTGATTTCATCGACCGCGATCGGCTATGCGACCACCACTGTCGATCGTGGCTATATCTCGGACACGGCGATCGACAATGTGCGGATCGGACCGCTGCAGGATGCCGCAGGCGTGCCCGAGCCGGCGGCCTGGGCCTTGATGATTGCAGGCTTTGGCCTGGCCGGGATCGCACTGCGCCGTCGCCGGTCGGCTGTCCTGGCGACCTGATCACGTCACCGTCCACGAAGACCGCCGCTGGCTTCAGCGCCGGCGGCGTTTTTGTGTCTGAGGTTTTGGCGCCGTTCAGCAGCGCCGGGTCGATGTCGCCGTGCCGCACGCGGTGATCGCCAAAGCGACAACCATGGCAACGGACAGCGGTCTCATCCATTCAGGCAGGCCACGGGCCCCGTTCGCTGGCGCCAGGACGCCAGGCGAGCGATGGTCGCCGCAACGCCAAGGCTTCCGGAGACGCCCTGATGACGCTGAACTGGGCCGCGCTGGTCCCGATCCTGATGCTGGTCGCCTCCAACGTGTTCATGACCTTCGCCTGGTACGGCCAGCTGAAGGTTGAGCATCGGGCGCTTTGGCTGATCGTGCTGATCAGCTGGGGGATCGCCTTTTTCGAATACTGCCTCGCCGTCCCGGCCAACCGCCTGGGCCGCGCGGTCTATGCACCGGCGGAGTTGAAGGCCATGCAGGAGGTCATCACTCTGGCCGTCTTCGCGGTTTTTTCGGTGCTGTGGCTCAAGGAGCCCTTCACGATGAATCACGGCGTCGGTTTCGGCCTGATCGCGGTGGGCGCTGTCTTCGTCTTCAAGGGCCCGTTTCACTGATTTCTCCGTGCGGGCTTTGGCGAACGGCCACGCGCAGCCTATAAGCCGCGCCTTCTCCTCATTTCGAGAGCCGCCATGTCCCGCATCCTGATCACGTCCGCGCTGCCCTACATCAATGGGATCAAGCATCTGGGGACGCTGGCGGGGTCGATGCTGCCGGCCGACGTCTATGCGCGGTTCCAGCGGTCGCGGGGGCGCGAGACGCTCTACATCTGCGCCACCGACGAACATGGCACGCCGACCGAGCTGGCCGCCGCCGAGAAGGGCCAGGACCCGGCGACCTTCTGCGCCGAGCAGCACCAGGTGCAGCACGACCTCGGCCGAGCCTTCGGCCTGTCCTGGGACCATTTCGGCCGCTCGTCCTCGCCGCAGAACCATAAGCTGACCCAGCGGTTCGCCCGGCAGCTGTGGGAGGCTGGTTTCCTCGAGGAGCGGGTGACGCAGCAGGTCTATTCCAGCGCCGACAAGCGCTTCCTGCCGGACCGCTATGTGATCGGCACCTGCCCACACTGCGGCTATGAAGCGGCGCGCGGCGACCAGTGCGAGAACTGTACGCGGGTGCTGGACCCGGCGGACCTGCTGCATCCCCGCTCGGCGATCTCCGGCTCGACGGAGATCGAGATCCGGGGGTCGAAGCACCTGTTTCTGCGCCAGAGCCTGTTCTCGCAGAAGCTGCGGGCCTGGATCGAGAGTAAGCGCGACCGCTGGCCGCTGCTGGTCACCTCCATCGCGCTGAAGTGGCTGGACGAGGGGCTGCAGGATCGCGGTATCACGCGCGACCTGGAATGGGGCGTGCCGGTCAACGCCTGGGAATGGGGGCCGAATCCCGAGGGCGGGACGCCCGACATCGAGGGCCTGGCGGGCAAGGTTTTCTACGTCTGGTTCGACGCGCCCATCGAATATATCGCCGCCACCTGGGAGTGGGCCGACGCGCGGGCCGCCGAGGCCGGAAGGGGTCCAGCCGAAGACGCCGAGTGGGAGCGCTGGTGGCGCGAGCCGGCGGCGGCGGACGTGACCTACGTCGAGTTCATGGGCAAGGACAACGTGCCCTTCCACACGGTGGGCTTCCCGACCACGCTGTTCGGCCTGAACGAACGCCTGGGCGCAGACGGCGCGTTCACGCCCGCCAGTAACGCGCCCTGGAAGCTAGTTGACCAGCTCAAGGGGTTCAACTGGCTCGACTATTACGGCGGCAAGTTCTCCACGTCCCAGAAGCGCGGGGTGTTCATGGACCACGCGCTGGAGCTGCTGCCCGTCGACTACTGGCGCTGGTGGATCACCGCCAACGCGCCGGAGACCTCTGACGCGACCTTCACCTGGGAGCAGTTCCAGGCGCAGGTGAACGCCGACCTCGCCGACGTGCTGGGCAACTTCGTCAACCGCATCCTGAAGTTCACCGAGACGCGGTTCGAGGGCGTGGTCCCGGCCGGCGGCGCGCCTGGACCGTTGGAGGCCAAGCTCGACGCCGACGTCCTCGCCAAGCTGCGAGAGCTGACGGACAATCTGGAGAACCGCGAGTTCCGCAAGGCCTCGGCCTCGCTGCGCCAGCTATGGGTGCTGGGCAATGGCTACCTCACCGAGGCCGCGCCCTGGACGGCGCTGAAGACCGATCCGGAGCGGGCGGCGGTGGCCGTGCGTACCGGCCTCAACCTGGTGGCCCTGTTCGCCAAGGTGGCTGAGCCGTTCATCCCGTTCGCCAGCGAGACCATCGCTGCGTCGGTCGGCGAAAGCTTCCCCGGCCGGTGGCCCAATCTGGACGGCACAGGCACGCTCGATATCCTGCCGCCAGGCCGGACCGTGAAGGCGCCCGACGTCCTGTTCCGCAAGATCGAGGACACCCAGACCGCGGAATGGCGCGAGCGGTTCGGCGGGCCGGACGCCGGAGCTTAAACGGGGCGTCCTCTCGCGGCTCTACCCCAACCGGGAGTTGGACGCGCCGGGATCGAGGCCGTCTGTCTCGCAGCCCTCGACGATGGTGAACCGCACGCGGGCATCGTGGGCGTAGAGGAAGCTCAACTTCCGCCACATCGCCTCGGCGTCGTAGCGGGTCCGGAACGGCCCCACGACCTCTGACCAGCTGCGGTGGCCGAAGGTCATGTCCACGTGCTTGCCGCCGATCACGAAGTAGCGGCCGTCCTCGTTTGGGTCCCAGCGGGTCATCGCCGGGCCTATTGGCCCTGGCCCAGGCTGAAGCCCGGTTCGCCATCGAAGGTGCACAGATGCTCGGTCTTGATGAAGTCGATCCCGGCCAGCGCGGCGCGGCTGCTGAGCGCCACGATGTCGGTCAGCGCCACCGGGCCGCCACCGTTCATGAACCGACACCGCCAGTGATCCGTGCAGAAGGTCTCCGGCATCCCGTCGGGCCAGACCTTGACGCCGCGGTTGGTGATCATCTTCAGCGCCAGGGGGCCGTCTTCGAGCGTCTTCAGCCGCCCGGCGAGGTCGTCGGGGCCGCCATTCCACTGCACGAAAAGATCGACGCCGACCGTCGCCTTTCGCGCCGGTGGACGGCGCGTGACCGCGGGGAGTTCGAGCGGCTGGTTGGCGCTGTAGCGGACGGCGGGCAGGCTCTGCGGAACCTGGCCGAGCCGCGCGATCACCGCCTGGGCGAAGTCGCCGGTTCCCACCCGCGCATGCGAGCTCCCGTCCTGCCAGACGTCGTCGGTGTGGATGCCGGCCTCCAGCGTCGCCAGCCAGGCGTTATGAACCCGCTCGGCGACCGAAGACTGTCCGAGGTGGTTCAGCATCATGACGCCGGCGAGCAGCAGGCCGGAGGGATTGGCGCGATCCTGGCCGGCCAGCAAGGGCGCGGAGCCATGGATCGCCTCGAACATCGAGACCCGATCGCCGATGTTCGCCGACCCGGCCAGACCCACGGAGCCGGCGATCTGCGCGGCCACATCGGAGAGAATGTCGCCGTAGAGGTTCGGCATGACGAGGACGTCGAAGACTTCCGGCGTATCCGCCAGCTGCGCCGCGCCGATATCGACGATCCGGTGTTCCTGCTCGAGATCGGAGTACTCGGCGCCGATCTCATCGAACACCTTGTGGAACAGGCCATCCGTCAGCTTCATGATGTTGTCTTTGGTGAAGCAGCTGACTTTTCTGCGGCCGTTGGCCCGGGCGTATTCGAAGGCGTACCGGACGATGCGCTCGCACCCGGGACGGGTGATCAGCTTAAGGCACTGAAAGACCTCGTCGGTCTGACGATGCTCGATGCCGGCGTAGAGGTCCTCCTCGTTCTCGCGGACGATCACCAGGTCCATTTTCGGATGCCGCGTCGCCACGAACGGCGCATAGGCCGCGACCGGGCGGACGTTGGCGTAGAGGCCGAGCGTCTTGCGGATGGTGACGTTGAGCGACTTGAAGCCACCGCCCTGGGGCGTGGTGATCGGGGCTTTGTAAAAGGTCCGGGTGCGCCGCAGGCTGTCCCAGGCCGACGGTTCGATCCCGGACGAGAATCCCCGCCGATAGACCGCCTCGCCGATCTCGATGTTTTCTATCGCCAGCCTCGCGCCGGCGGCGTCCAATATCGCCAGACTCGCCCGCATGATCTCCGGTCCGATACCATCGCCATGGGCCACGGTGATCGGCGCGCTCGTGTTCAGATCGTTCATCCACAACTCCCAGGGGTCCCCAGCGCCCGCTGGGCCGAGGTAGCCCGAGCGCGGCCCCCCTGGCGGTTGATTGTGGCGATAGCTATCATTAGCCCTGTCAATGATGGAGGCTCAGCGATCAACGATGATCAATCTTGAGATCGACCTGCTACGCGCCTTCGTCACGGTCGCCGAAGCGAGAAGTTTCACGCGTGCCGGCGAACGGCTCGGGCGCTCACAATCCGCCATCAGTCTGCAGATCAGGCGGCTGGAGGATCGCATCGGCAAACCGCTTCTCTCCCGCGATCCCCGCCATGTGGTGCTGACCGCCGAGGGCGAGATGCTGCTGCCGCAGGTGCGGCGCCTGCTGCGCCTCAACGACGAGATCATCGGCCAGCTCGCCGACGAGGCCCTGGAAGGCGAGGTGCGGCTGGGCGCGCCAGAGGACTTCGCGACCGTCTATCTGCCGGAGATTCTCGGAGCCTTCGCCCGCGCCCACCCCAAGGTCTCGCTGGCGGTCACCTGCGACCTCACGCTGAACCTGCTCGACCGGTTGCGCGATGGATCCCTCGATATCGCCCTGGTGAAGCGTGAGCCGCTGGGGCCTGACCTTGGCGTGCGCGTCTGGCGTGAGCCGCTGGTCTGGGTGGCGGCTGACGCGGGCGTGCTGGACGCCACCGCCGCGGCGCCCCTGGTGGTCGCACCCAGCCCTTGCGTCTACCGAAAACGGGCGATCACCGCGTTGGAACAACACGGCCGAGCCTGGCGCGCCGCCTATACCAGCCCGTCGCTGGCCGGCCAGCACGCCGCGCTTCGCGCCGGTCTGGGCGTCACCGTGCTGCCCCGCGATATGACCCCGCCCGATCTGGTCGTGCTGGGTGAGGAGAGCGGGCTGCCGGCGCTGGCCGACGCCGAGATCGCGCTGCTGCGCGCCCCCACGGCCGTGCCGCGCGCCGCCGAACAGCTGGCGGGCTTCGTGCTGACGTCCCTGGACAAGCGACACGCGATGGCCGGCTGGGGGCAGCCGCGCGTCTGATGCGACGCAACAGGCCGCTTGGTGGGCGGCCCCTTACGGCTTCTTCCGCTTGGCGACCTCGTCGGGCCTGATATCCAGCGACCCCGGCATGGCCTGGTTGTAGGCGCGGGTCTTGCCCGTATCGATGAACACTGTCCGCGTCCCGTCCCAGATCATGTGGCAGGCCACGAAGATGATCATCGCCAGGCCGATGTAGCCGATCCACCGGAAGCGGTTCAGCAGCTTGGCGATGAAGCTGGCGGCGAAACCGGTGAGCGTGATCGACAGGGTCAGGCCGCCCACCAGCACCCACGGGTGTTGTCGCGCCGCGCCGGCGACCGCCAGGACGTTGTCCAGCGACATGGCCAGGTCAGCCATCAGGATCTGAATAAGCGCCGTGCGCAGGGTCGTGGGCTTGGGTCGGCGCCGCGGCTTGGCCGCGATGTCCACGCCGGTAGCGTCGCCGAGCGCCTCTTCGCCCTCCGCATGCTCCTCGCCGTGGTCGCGCAGGTCGCGCCACATCCGCCAGCCGACCCACAGCAGCAACAGCCCGCCGGCCAGCAGCAGGCCCACGACGCGCAGCAGCTGGGTGGTGATCAGCGCAAAGCCGATCAGCATGACCACTGCCGCGCCGAGCCCCAGGACGATCGCCTTGCGCCGCTGACGCTCCGGCAGGCCCGCGGCGGCCATGCCCACCGCCACCGCATTGTCGCCGGCCAGGGCCAGGTCGATCAGCACCACCTGGAAAAAGGCCGCGAAGGCGCCGGCGGAGACGAGGTGAGACATCGCCTCTTCAATGCGTCAGAGCCGCCGTGGCTGCAAGCCGGGCGCGGTCAGGCGCGTTGAACACCCCCGGCTCGACGGGTCCGCAGGGCGGCGCCGACCGCGCCGAAGCCTGCGATCAGCAGGGCCCAGCTGGCGGGCTCGGGCGTGTTGCTGCCGCAGGCATTGCCGCAGTCCGTATTGCCCAGCACGAAGCGCTCCACGGCGATCCGGCTGTCGATGCCGTGGGACGACAGGCTGAAGCCGGTGAAGAAGTCGCCGGCCGGGGCCAGGAAGCCCTGGAACTGGGTGCCCAGCTGGAGCGCCGACGAAGACACGACGGTGTTATAGACCCCGCCACTCGCGAAGGTCAGGGTTACGTCGACCGGATCGGGACCCACAAGGTTGCCGAGGTCGAATCCTACCGAGTCGAAGGGGCCAAAATGCAGGCCGTTGGTGATCAGGCCCTCGATCGCGCTGTGGGTGCTGCTGGCGAAGACGTCGGCGATCGGCGCGAACGGGGCCGCGCCGGCGGCGTAGGCGATATTGTGGCCGCCCGTCGTCAGGGTCAGGTCGCCCACTTCATACGGATCAGGATATACCTGTAAGTGACTGAATTGGAAGGTTTCGATAAAGGTGTTGTGCTGGTGGAACGTCGCGAAGTCGGTGAAGTGGGTCGGCACGGGGCCGGCGTTGGCGGGGGTCGCTTGAGCCGCCAGAACGGCGAAAGCGCTGGCGGCGGCCAGGATCAGGGGGAGGCGCAAGGTCGATCTCCTGTTCAGATGGATCGCGCGGGCGAGGACCGCCGCGAGCGCAGGGCGGCGCCGACCGCGCCGAAGCCTGTGATCAGCAGAATCCAGCCGGCCGGCTCAGGCACGCCAGGGCCGGCGCGAAATCCCAGTTCGACCTGCGACAGTCCGGGGACCGTGGAGGTATTGCTGATGATTTCCTGGACGGAATTGTTCGCCGAGATCGTGAAGCCGGTGAAGTAGGCGCCGTTCGGCAGCCCGAATCCATAGAACTGGAAACCCTGGCTCGCGGGAATGCTGCTCTCATCAATTTGCTCGAATGAGAGCGCGGCGCCGTCAAAATAGACGAGGGTCAGAGTGAATTTGTTGAAGCCTCTGAGATTTCCGACGTCGAATGAAATCAGATTATAGCCCGCCTTATCAACATTGGCATTGACGGAGTCTTGGAAATTGTCCGCCAGGGAATTTCTCTGAGCGTTGAAGCCAAGATAGGTCTTTCCGAATACTGCCAGATCGCCGCCGTAGAACGTCAGGTCGCGGTCGAAGTAGTAGCCGCCGAAGTCGGTCGCCACGCCGGTGGGGTAGGCCTGGAAGTCCGTGGTCTGGCCGATGACGCCCAGGGCGTGGAACGCATTGATGTCGGTGTAGGCGGTGACGCCGGCGGCCAGGGCAGGCGCCGCTGTCAGGGCGGCGGTGGCGAAGGCGACGGCGGTGATGACGACACGACGGCTCATCGGGCGAACTCTCTAACGGGCGCGGCGACCACCAGGGGTTGATCGCGAGCTTCGTCAGAGCATGGGGCGGGGCGCGCCAGGCGCTAGGCGCGGCAACCTTCGATTTGTTGTGAGTTGTTGCGAATTCGCCTGTCAGGCGAGTGGATTAGCCTGATCTTCGGTCCGGGGTCCGCGCGACAGCGAAGTGGCGAACGGCATCGCCAGCAGCGCCAGGCCGCCTGCCGCCAGTGCGCTAGGCCCGACATCGGGCAACAGCCGCTGTGCGATCTCCGGGGTGATCGAGCCTTCCGGCGCCAGCGGATCGGCGCGGACAGACGCCTCGAAGGTCGCGTCGTCGGCGGCTTCGTCGCCGGTGAGCAACCCGACCCGCTCAAGCAGGCAGGCCCCGGCGACCGGCGAGCCGCCGCCCACCCGCTGGATAGTCAGGGTCAGGCCGTCGAGCACCTCGGCCCGGTTTCGCATCACGGCGTTGAAGATGCAGAACAGGAAGATGCCGGTGCGCGCGTCCGCCAGCACGGCGAACAGCTGGGTCTGGGTCAGGAAGGCCCAGCCCTGGAACCGCATGTCCTCGACGCCCGACCGACAGGTGAGGAAGCCGTTGGGCGCCTTGCGGATCATCAGCGGGTCGTGGACGAACCGGCCCGGCTGTCCGATGGCCGGGCGCGTCGTGCGCCAGAAGCCTTCATAGGCGTCGCCGCGCAGGCCGGTGAGCGTGTGGGCCTCCTGCAAAACCGGCTCAGGCAACCACTGGCCGAGCGGCCCCCAGGCGGCGGATTCCGGCGCGACGCCCAGCCGGATCGCGAGGGCGTCAATATCAGCCTCCCAATCCAGCAGGGTGAACCCAGGACGCCGCGCGGCGACAAGGTCGGTGAGGTTCACCAGGTTCTGACCGGACGGGGCGTGCTGGCCGTTCAGCCATCGGCTGACGACGGACTTGTCGACTTCCAGCGCCGCTGCGAGGCGACCGCGGCTGATCGAAAGCGCCTTCAATGCCAGCAGTAGACGGGCCGGAAAGTCGCCTTCGTGCATTTCGCGCCTCGATCGTCGGGTGACCACATTGGATTGCCGCGTTGCGTCAGATCCTCAACGCGGGCGCGAGGCTTCATAGAGCGCCACGGCGGCGGCGGCGGAGACGTTCAGGCTCTCGAAGTCGCCGGGCATGGGAATGCGGGCGAGCTCGTCACAATGGTCGGCCACCAGCCGTCGCAGACCTTCGCCTTCCGAGCCCATGACCAGCACGGTCGCCGCGCCGTCCAGCACCTCGCCCAGGGTCTGCTCGGCTTCCCCGGCCAGGCCCACGGCCCGCCAGCCGGCGGTGGTGAGTTCATCCAGCGCCCGGGAGAGATTCACGACACGGGCCACGGGCACCTTGTCCACGGCGCCCGCCGCCGCCTTGGCCAGCGCGCCGGTGAAGCGCGGAGCATGGCGGTCCTGCAGCACCATGCCGACGGCGCCGAAGGCAGCGGCCGAGCGCAGCATGGCGCCGACGTTCTGCGGGTCGGTGACCTGGTCGAGCATCAGCAGCACCGCCCCGGGCCGCGCCTCGAAGTCGCTCAAGGCCACGTCCTCCAGCACCGCGCCGCGCACGGCGATGCCCTGGTGCACCGAGCCCTGCGGCAGGCGCTGGGCGATCTGCTGATTGTCCGCCTGCTGGACGGTGGGCAACCGCCCGAAACGGGCTTCGATCTGCTTGATCCGCTCGGGCGTGGCCAGGATCAATTCGGCCACGCCGCGCAGGGGATTGGCCAACGCCGCCTCGACAGCGTGCCACCCCCAAATCCAGTCATCGGCCCCCGCCTCGGGGCGCCCATGAAGTCGTCGCGAAAAGTGGCCCTGCACTCGCTTTTTAGGCCCGTGCCGGGCGTCGTTGCGTTCGGGGTTCGAGGCCACTATAAGACGCGCTCCAAATTGGGGCCCCGGACGGGTTGCCGCCTTCAGGACCCTGCGATCGGCGCTCTTATGCCTCTCGCATCCTTTAGCGGAAGCCTTTTGTTCGACGGCGCCGATGTGGCTCCGAGCGCGAGGGGGAATGTCCCGAGTGGCAAAGGGGGGGGACTGTAAATCCCCTGGCGTACGCCTTCGTAGGTTCGAGTCCTACTTCCCCCACCACGCTCGGCGGCCCGAATGGAGAGAGATGAGACCCGAGCCTTTCCGTGGAAGGGCTCAAACCTTAGATTTAGATCGAGCCGGATACGTCCGGTTCGAGGCGGGTATAGCTCAGTGGTAGAGCAGCAGCCTTCCAAGCTGAATATGCGGGTTCGATTCCCGCTACCCGCTCCAAGCTACCGTTCCACTTGAAACAACGCCCGTAGGACCCGATGGCCAAAGAAAAATTCGAACGCAATAAGCCGCACTGCAACATTGGCACGATCGGTCACGTTGACCACGGCAAGACGACGCTGACGGCTGCGATCACGATGATCCTGGCGAAGGCTGGTGGCGCGAAGGCGATGGCCTAT
>JANYET010000039.1 GCA_025359785.1 Alphaproteobacteria bacterium
CGTCGGGGCGAACCGGGCCAGGCCCCGCGCGCTCCAACAGCTTTGGCAGTTCGGTGAAGACCGTGGGGGTGTAGCCCTTGGTGGTCGGCGGCTCGCCGGCGGCCAGGCCGATCTCGCGCTGGGCCATGGCAAAGCGGGTGACGCTGTCCATCAGGCACAACACTTCCATGTCCTGGTCGCGCAGAAATTCGGCGATGGCCATGGTCATATAGGCGGCCTGGCGGCGCTTGAGGGCCGGCTCGTCGGAGGTAGCGACCACCACGATGGCGCGCTTGAGGCCCTCTTCGCCCAGCGTCTCTTCGATGAACTCGCGGACCTCACGGCCCCGTTCGCCGATCAGCCCCACCACGACAGCGTCGCAGTCGGCTTCCTTGGCCAGCATGGAGAGCAACACCGACTTGCCGACGCCGGAGCCGGCGAACACGCCCAGGCGCTGGCCGCGGCAGCAGGTGGTGAAGACATTCATGGCGCGCACGCCCAGGTCCAGCCGCTCGCCCACCCGGGCGCGGGCGTGGGCGGACGGTGGGGCGGCGCGCAGGGGATAGGCCGCGATGCCCTGGCTCAGCGGTCCCTTGCCATCGACCGGGTTTCCGAACGCGTCGATCACCCGGCCGAGCCAGGCCTTGGTCGGTCGCACCGCGGAGCCCAGCGGCTCGATGCGGATTTCCGCGCCGGGCGCGACGCCCTCCACCGGACCGAAGGGCATCAGCAGCGCGCGGGTGTCGCGGAACCCCACGACCTCGGCCGACAGCGGCTTTTCCCCGAAGCGGACGATCTCGGCGCGGGCCCCCACCGCCAGCCGGGTCAGCCCGCCGCGGGCCTCGATCAACAGGCCGTTCACCGCGGCCACCCGGCCGCAAACCGTCAGGGGATCAAGCCGCTCGACCGCGGCCACCAAGCTCTTCACCTACAGCCCTCAAACTCGACGCCACAGAATCCGGTGATCGCGATTAAGGGGTGGTGAAGATCGGGCTATCGCTCCGGTCGATTTCGAAGATGACCGCCGGGCCTTGGCGGCGGTTTCGCCGCCGCTTGGTTCGGCCCTGATGTCCAATCACGAAAGATTCAACAGCCCTTCTAGCTGATCACCGGGGTCGGACTCTTGAAGCGGATTCCGCATCGGATTAACGATTCGGTGCGGGCGGACACTCCCGATTAACCAGTCTTAAATTAACTCGGCGGCAGGTTAACGGCGAGGTCCAGGCGGATTCACTGAATTCGCGGGGCGTGCGGGGACGAGCAGGAGAGACGGATGCGGGTACTGTTGATCGAAGACGACAGCGCCACGGCTCAAAGCATCGAATTGATGCTGAAGTCGGAGGGGTTCAACGTCTATACGACCGACCTGGGCGAAGAAGGCGTCGATCTGGGCAAGATCTACGACTACGACCTGATCCTGCTGGATCTGAACCTGCCTGACATGAGCGGCATGGACGTGCTGCGCACGCTGAGGGTCGGAAAAATCAATACGCCGATCATGATCCTGTCCGGGTCCGCCGAGATCGACACCAAGGTGAAGACCTTCTCCGGCGGCGCCGACGACTACATGACCAAGCCCTTCCACAAGGACGAGCTGGTCGCGCGTATCCACGCCGTGGTCCGCCGCTCGAAGGGCCACGCCCAGTCGGTGATCAAGACCGGCGAGATCCTGGTCAACCTGGACGCCAAGACCGTCGAAGTGAACGGCCTGCGGGTTCACCTGACCGGCAAGGAATACCAGATGCTGGAGCTGCTCTCGCTCCGTAAGGGCACGACGCTCACCAAGGAGATGTTCCTCAACCACCTCTACGGCGGCATGGACGAGCCGGAACTGAAGATCATCGACGTGTTCATCTGCAAGCTGCGCAAGAAGCTGGCCGCCGCCGCCGAGGGCAAGCACCACATCGAGACCGTCTGGGGCCGCGGCTACGTGCTGCGCGACCCGCAGGAAATGGTCGCCACCGTCGCCGCCTGACCGGCCGACGCGAGGTTCGAACGACAAGAGGGCGTCCCGCCAGCCAGGCGGGGCGCCCTTTTTCTTTGGGGGCCCTGGTTGGACGCTACAGCCCCGCCAGCAACGCCATCCGCACCAGGTCTGACAGGCTCTTGGCGCCGGACTTCATCATCATGCCGGCGCGGTGGACCTCGACGGTTCGGGGGCTGATGTCGAGATCGCGGGCGATGGCCTTGCTGGTCTTGCCGGACACCACGCCTTCCAGCACCTGCCGCTCGCGGGGCGACAGCCCCTGAAGCGCCGCGCGGTCGCGCTGGCGGTCCGCGGCGTCGGGCAAGGCAGGCCCGCCCAGCGCCCGCTCGACGGCGCACAGCAGCACCTCGTCCCTGAACGGCTTCTCCAGGAAGTCCACCGCGCCGGCCTTCATCGCCTCCACCGCCATCGCGATGTCGCCATGGCCGGTGACCACGATCGCCGCCAGTGGCAGCTTCGCCGCCGCCAGCCGCCGCACCAGCTCGATCCCGTCGAGGCCCGGCATCCGCACGTCGGTGATCACGCACCCCGGCGCGAGGTCCGCGGCCTCGGCCAGGAAGACCTGGGCGCTGTCGTAGGCGCGTGCGACGAAGCCCGCGGTCCGCAGCAGAAAGGCCAGCGACCCTCGGATCGCCTCGTCGTCGTCGATGACATAGACCTCAGACCCGTTCGGCATGCGCCCTCTCCCACGCTCGGACGGCGCGCACCGTGAAATGGAAGGTCGCGCCCGTCCCCCGTTCGCCCTCGGCCCAGATGCGGCCGCCGTGGGCTTCGACGATGGTGCGCGAGATCGAAAGGCCCACGCCCATCCCGTGCCGTTTGGTGGTCACGAAGGGTTGGAAGAGCTGGTGCGCCACGACGGGACTGAGGCCGGTTCCGGTGTCGCCCACCGAGATCAGCACCATGTCGTCCGCGGCGGCGCTGGCGCTGACGGTGAGCTCGCGCCGCTCGCTTTCGGCCATGGCCTCGATGGCGTTGCGCATCAGGTTCAGGACCACCTGCTGGATCTGCACCCGGTCGACCAGAACCAGGCCGATGTCGGGCGCGACGTCGTAGCGAAGCCCCACGCCGTGGTCCTTGCCGCCGGCGCCGACCATGGCCAGCGCGCCGGCCTCTTCCAACAGTTGCGGCAGGTTTTCCATCTGCCGCTCGGTCTCGCCCTTGGAGACGAAATCGCGCAGCCGCCGGATGATGTCGCCGGCCCGGAACATCTGTTCAGCCGCGACCGTCAGGGCCTCGCCGATCGCCTCGGTGTCCACCGGCTGCTCTTTCAGCAGACGCAGAGAGCCCTGGATGTAGTTGGCGGTGGCCGAGAGCGGCTGGTTCAATTCGTGCGCCAGGGCCGAGGCCATCTCGCCCATGGCGCTGAGCCGCGAGATATGCGCGAGCTCCGACTGCAGATCCTGAAACCGGTGCTCCGCCGCCTGGCGCTCGGTCAGGTCACGCACGAAGCCGGTGAAAAACCGCCCCTCGCCGGACGTCATCTCGCCGACCGACAGCTCCATCGGAAAGGTCGATCCGTCGCGGCGTTCGCCGACCACCACGCGGCCGACCCCGATCACCCGCCGATCGCCGGTGGCCAGATAGCGGGCGAGGTAGCCGTCATGGCCTTCGCGGTAGGGGCTGGGCATCAGGAGGCTGACGTTGCGCCCGATGACCTCGGCCGCCGTCCAGCCGAACTGCCGCTCGGCCGCCAGACTGAAGGATTGAATGGTTCCGCGCGGATCGATGACGATCATCGCGTCGGGAACCGAGTCCAGGATCGCCGCGAGCGGCAGGCCCAGCGCCGGGTCCGGCCGCCGACGTCGCCGCAGGACCAGCCGCAGCGCCCAGGCGGCCGCCGCGCCCCCGGCCAGGAGCGACGCAAGCCACGGACCGCGAAGCTGTGTCGCCGCGTAGGCAAGCAGGCCGGCCGACAGGATCAGCAGCAGCCCCGCGGCCAGCCGACTCGATCCCTGGGCGTCGCTCATGCCGCGCCTCCCCCGACGCCGGCTCTCTTGAGACCCCGGCCCCGACCCTGGGCGCCATTGATCATGTTTCGCGCCGCGTCGTCGCCTAATTCTCGCCACGGTTGAGCTTGGCGCGCCGCACCACCGCGCGAAATGGGGCCAGTTGGCGCCCCGACATCCAGCGCCGATCCAGGGCCGCCGCGCGGCGTTTTCGTTTTCACCCTCTAACCGGTAGAGTCGCTGGCGCGACGCGCGGCGGAGATGACGGCTTTGGGACGACTATTAGCCCTGATGGCGGCGATGATCGCCGCCGCCCTGATCGCCTGGTTCGGCGAGCAGACGCCAAAGCCGGTTGCCGCCGACGCGCCGCCGGGCGCCTTCTCCGCCGAGCGCGCCATGGCCGACGTCCGCGCCATCGCCTCGGTTCCCCACCCGATCGGCTCCGACGCCAATCACGCCGCCCGCGACAAGCTCCTCGTCCGCATGGCCGCGCTCGGTCTCAGCCCCGAGGTCCACCGTGGCGTCGGTGTGTTCAGCCGCCCGGGCGGCACGCGCCTGGTGATCGGCGGCGGCGCGGTGGAAAATCTGGTCGGCGTCCTGCCCGGCCGCGATCCGACAGCGCCGGCGCTGGCGCTGATGGCGCACTACGACAGCGTTCCCGGCTCCGATGGCGCGGCGGACGACGCCGCCGGCGTCGCCAGCGCGCTCGAGGTCGTCCGCGCGCTCAAGACCCATGGCGTCCCCGAGCGCGATGTCGTCGTCCTGCTGACCGACGGTGAGGAGGCGGGCCTGCTGGGCGCCGACGCCTTCTTCAACCGCGACCCGCTCGCCAGGCACATCGGGTTCATCTTCAATATGGAAGCGCGCGGGGCCGCCGGCCGAGTGCAGATGTTCCAGACCGGCGACGGCAACAGCGGAGCCATCGACCTGTTGCGCCACACCGCGCCGGACCCGCGCGCCTCTTCGCTCACCGGCTACATCTACGCCCACATGCCCAACGACACCGACTTCACGGTGTCGAAGAAGGCGGGGATAGCGGGGCTGAACTACGCCTTCCTCGACCATCAGTTCGAATACCATTCGCCCACCTCGACGCCGGCGACGATGGATGCCGGGACCCTGCAGGACATGGGTCAGCAGGTGTTGGCCACCGCCCAGCCCGTCGCCTTCGCGCGCGCCCTGCCCGGCAAGGGTCCGGACATCGTCTACAGCCAGATTCCCGGCGGCCTGACGCTGGCCTATCCGCCGGTGGTCGGCTGGCTGTTCCTGGTTGTGTCGGCCCTGCTGATCGGCCTGGCCGTCGTCCGAGCGCGGCGGATCGAGGTCTTCCCCTGGACCGACGTCCTGCGCGGCCTGGGGGCCGGCGTGTTCGCGGTGCTCGGCGGCTGCGCCCTGCTGCATTTCGCCCGCCTCGCCACCGGCAGCCCCTTCGGATTCCTGGAACAGCGGTTCCTGCTGGCCCAGGCCGGCCGCTGGGAGGCGGCGGTCCTGCTGCTGGGCCTGGGCTTCATGATCCTGACCGCCGCCGAACTGGCGCGCGGACGGCGCGCCGTCGCCCTCCTGCCGCTGCTGGCGGGCTTGGGGAGTTGCGCCTTCGCGGGTTTCGACAAGGTTGGCCTGGGCCTCGGCGTCGGCGCCGCGGTCCTGGCCCTGATCTCCTATGGCCGACCGGTCAGCCGAGCGGGCGCCTGGACGGGGGTGCTGGTGCTGGGCCTGATCGTCACGACCGTCGTCCAGGCGCTGGCGCCGGTCACCGCCTTCGTCTTCGCCTGGCCCCTGGCGCTGGCCAGCCTCGCGGCCGCGTCCAGTGCACTCAGCGCCCGAAAGGGCGACGCAAGCCTGATCGCCATCGCGGTGCTGGCGGCGATCGGGGTCGGCTGGGTGGGCGGGCTGGCGCACAGCGCCTACCTCGCCCTCGACCTCGTCGAGCTTCTGGGCGCGCCGCTACTGCTGACCGCACTGCTGCTCTGGCCGCTGGCCCAGCCCAGCGAAGGCGCCCCGCCCGCGCGCCTGGTGGGTCCGGCCCTGCTGATCGCGGGCTTCGCGGTCCTGGTCGCGGTGCGCCTCGCACACCCCTACGACGCGCGCCATCCGCAGGTCAGCTACGTCGGCTACCACATCGATCAGGACGCCCGCCAAGCGTGGCGGTTCAGCAATACGCCGGCCCGCACGGCCTGGACCGATCAGGTGCTGAAGGCCGATGGCGGACAGCTCATGAAGCTTGAGCACTGGTCCTACCGCCATCCGGTGGACGCCGCGCCCGCACCGTTCATCGAGGAGCCCGCGCCGCAGATCAGCCTCGCCAGACAGGCCGACGGGACAGTGATCCTGCATGCCGTCCCGCCGCCCGGCGCGCGGACCCTGATGCTGCTGCTCAAGCCCGACACGGTGGTCTCGATCGCGGAGATCTCGGGCGTGGCCCACCCCGTCGCGCTGAAGCCCGGCGCCAACACCGTCCTGCGCTGGGCCGCCGCGCCGCAGGGGCTCGACGTCGTCCTGAAGCCCGGCGGTCCGGGCAAGCTGGAGGTGGGCTATGTCGCGACGCTGGAGCGCTGGCCGCCTAAGGCCAAGCCGCTGCCAAAGCGCCCCGCGGACGTCTCCGGCTTCGACGACTCGGATTCCACCACGCTCACCGGCCGGCGCAGCTTTTCGTGGTGAGCGAGCCGGGCTATGCCCGCGCGATGAGCCCCGCGCCATGACAGACGTCACGATCTATCACAACCCCGCCTGCGGGACCTCGCGGGCGACCCTGGCCCTGCTGCGCGAGCACGGCGTCGAGCCGACGGTGGTCGAGTACCTCAAGGCCGGCTGGACCAGGGCACAGCTCGAGTCGCTGCTGGCGAAGCTCGGGCGTCCGGCGCACGAGATCCTCCGCGTGCGCGGGACCCAGGCTCATGAGCTTGGCCTCACCGACCCCAACGCCTCCGACGCGGCCCTGATCGCCGCCATGATCCTCGATCCGATCCTGGTGGAGCGCCCGATCGTGGTGACGCCCAAGGGCGCGGCGCTTTGCCGACCCGCCGACCGGGTGCTGACCCTACTCTGACCGGCCGCGGCTTGCGCCCAGCCCGCGTGTCGGCCGATATGCGCGCTCACCTTCGCATCAAGGACCCGGCATGGCCGCCTCCGCCCTGACGACCCATATCGGCAACTTGATCCGCCAGCAGATGGCTCAGTGGTCCGGCGCGCCGGACATGAACCAGCTCTATAACCTGCTGCGCCTGCTCGCCCGCTGGCGCTCACAGGTGCTGGTCAACACCCACCTCTCCCAGGAAGGCGCCAGGATCACTGGCGGTCCCTTCAAGGGCATGGAGTACGTCGCCGCCGCCACCGAAGGTCCGCTGATCGCCCGTCTGCTCGGAACCTATGAGTCCGAACTGCATCCGCACCTGGCGGCGCTGGCGGCCGGCGGCATCGAGTGCGTCATCGATGTGGGCTGCGCCGAGGGCTACTACGCCGTGGGCCTCGCCCGGATGATGCCGGACGTGACGGTCTACGCCTATGACATCGAGGAAAAAGCGCGGGTCATCTGCGCCGACCTCGCGGCTCGCAACGGGGTCGCCGACCGGGTGATTGTCGGAGGCGAGCTGAAGCCCGACGGCTTCCAGGCCTTCGCCGGCCGCAAGGCCCTGGTGATCGTCGACACCGAGGGCGCCGAGGTCGATATCCTGCAGCCGGACCTCAGTCCGGCCCTGGCTCAGATGAGCCTCATCGTCGAGACCCACGACCTGTTCCGGGCCGGCGCGCGGGCCACGCTGGTCGAGCGCTTCTCGCCCACCCACGACATCGTCACCGTCCACCAGGGGCCGAAGATGTTCGAGATGCCCGAATGGCTGAAGCCGCTGAACCACCTCGACCAGCTGCTGGCGGTGTGGGAATGGCGGATGCAGCCGACACCGTGGCTGGTGATGACGCCGAAGGCTGTGGCTTAGGTATCGAAGACGATGACCGAGCGGGCCAGTTCGCCCTTCTTCATCTCATCGAAGCCCTCGTTGACCTGCTCCAGCTTGATGCGCTGCGAGATCATGTGGTCGAGCTTCAACTTGCCGGACATGTAGAAGTCCACGAACCGGGGCATGTCGACCGGGAAGCGGTTGGAGCCCATCAGCGAGCCCTGCAGCTTCTTCTCGCCCAGGAACGCCGCGCCCATCACGCTGACCATCTGGCCGATCGGGATCATGCCGATGATGTTGGCCGTGCCGCCGCGGCGCAGCATGTTGAAAGCCTGCTCGGCGGTCTTACCCAGGCCGATGGCCTCGAAGGCGTGATGCACGCCGCCCTTGGTCATTTCGAGCACCTCCTTGACCGCGTCGGTCTTCGAGGCGTCGATGAAGTCGGTGGCGCCGAATTCCATGGCCAGGTTGCCCTTGGAGGCGACCATGTCGATGGCGATGATCCGGCTGGCGCCGGCGATCGCCGCGCCATTGACCGCCGCCAGGCCCACGCCGCCGCAGCCGATCACCGCCACGGTCTCGCCGGGCCGCACGTTCGAGGTATGGATCGCGGCCCCCACGCCGGTGGTCACCGAACAGCCGATCAGGGCCGCCACATCCAGCGGCATGTCCTTGCGGATCGCCACGCAGGCATGCTCGTGGATCAGCATGTGCTCGGCGAAGGAGCTGAGGTTCAGGAACTGCATCATCGGGCCGGCGGGCGCCGACAGGCGGGGCTCATCGTCCTTGCCGCGCTTGGTGTCCGGCGAGACGCACAGGCTCATGTGGCCGGTCAGGCAGAATTCGCAGTGGCCGCAGAAGGCCGACAGGCAGGTGATCACGTGGTCGCCCGGCTTCACGGTGCGAACCTCCGAGCCCACCTGCTCGACGATGCCCGAGCTTTCGTGGCCGAGCACGGCCGGCAGCGGGTGCGGATAGGTGCCTTGCATGAAGTGCAGGTCGGAGTGGCAAAGGCCGGCGGCGGCGGTGCGGATCAGCACCTCGTGCGGGCCGGGCTTGTTGATCTGGACCTGTTCGATCTGAAGCGGCTGACCCACTTCGCGCAGCACGGCGGCCTTCATGGCGTTTTCCCTTAGGTTTGGCCCTACGGACGGGGGCCTTCCCGAAGAGCCTTATCGCCGATCAGAAGGACCGGCCAAGGCCTTTTGCCGCCGGACGATCTAAAACGCGCGCCGCGGCCTAAACCTATCGACAGCCCGACGCGGTAATCGCAAGACAGGGGCGATGGACGAAACGCCGACCCCAAGCCAGGCCGGGCCAAGCGACGCTTGGGAGGTGTTCCGCGCCTTCCTCAGCCAGGGCCTGACGGCGTTCGGCGGGCCGGTGGCGCACATCGGCTATTTCCGGCGCGAGTTCGTGGAGCGGCGCGGCTGGCTGAGCGACGCGGCCTTCGCCGACCTGCTGGCGCTGGCGCAGTTCCTGCCTGGTCCGGCGTCGAGCCAGCTCGGCATGGCCATCGGCCTGCGCCGGGCCGGCTATGCGGGCCTGCTGGCCGCCTGGATCGGATTCACCCTGCCGGCCGGCGTCGCGATGATCGCATTGGCCTATCTGACGCCCAGCCTGGAGCCCGGCTGGGGCGACGGTGTGCTGCATGGGCTTAAGCTCGCCGCCGCCGCCATCGTCGTCCAGGCCGTGGTCGCGATGGCCCGCACCCTGGCGATCGGCCCGATCCGCGCCGGCATGGCGATCGGCGCGGCCCTGGGCCTGCTGCTCAGCCACGGCGCGGTGGCCCAGATCCTGGCGCTGGTCGCCGGCGGCGCCTTCGGCTTCGCCTTTCTGCGCGAGCCGGTCTCGGCCGAGCCGGACGATCCCGCGACCCAGGCGGTGACGCCGGCGGTCTCGGCAGGCGCGCTGACCGCCTTCATCCTGATCCTCGGCCTGCTGCCGTTCCTCGCCGCCTGGCTGGGCGATCCCAGCCTGGAGCTGGCCAGCGTCTTCTACCGCGCCGGCGCCCTGGTGTTCGGTGGCGGGCATGTGGTGCTGCCGGTGCTGCAGCAGGAGATCGTGCGGGCCGGCTGGCTCGACCAGGAGAGCTTTCTGGCGGGCTACGGCGCCGTCCAGGCCCTGCCCGGCCCGCTGTTCAGCTTCGCGGGCTTCGTGGGCGCGGCCCAGGAGGTCGCACCCGGCGGCTGGCGCGGCGGTCTCATCGCCCTGATTTCCATCTGCCTGCCGAGCCTGCTGCTGGTCGTGGGCGTCCTGCCCCTCTGGGACCGGCTGAAGCGGCGCCCGGAGGCCCGAGGCGCGATGGCCGGGGTGAACGCCACGGTGGTGGGCGTGCTGGCCGCGGCGCTGTGGAACCCGGTGCTGACCACGACCATCGAGCGGCCCAGCGACTGGCTGCTGGTGTTGGCGGCCTATGTGTTCCTGACGGTCGCCAAGGCGCCGCCGTGGCTGGTGGTGATCGCGTTTGCAGTGACGGTGGGGCTCTTCACCCACGCGCCCATCGTCTAGACGCCGACTACCTGACGCTGGCCACCTGACGCGGGGCGCCGAATCCCAGGGCGCGCAGGTCGAGGGCCGCCAGCCTCGGCCAGCGGAAGCTCCAGCGCTTGCGGGCCGGGATGCAGGACTCCAGGGCCGCCAGCAGCCGCTCGGTTGGGCCGTCGTTCAGGAAATGATTGGCGCCCTCGGTGCGGACAAACCGGATCGGCTGGCGGGTCAGCGTCTCGGCGGCCAGGCGCTCGGCGACCGCGATCGGCGCGAAGTCGTCCTTGTCGCCGTGGATCATGTGAATGGGCATCGTCAGGTTGGCGAGCGCGCGTTTCGCATAGGCCAGCTGCGGCTTCTGGCCCGAGGCCTCGATGACCGCGTGGCGCAGGTCGCGGGGCAGCATGCGCAGCGCCTTCGACCCCACGTCGATCAGCCAGCGCGAGGTGGGGCCGGTCTCGCCAAAGAAGCCGGAGAGCAGCACCAGGCTTGCCACCCCGCGCGGATCGGCCTCGGCCATCAGCGCGGCGATCGCCGCCCCATAGCTCTGGCCGACCAGCAGCACCTTCTGGCCGCGCGCCGCGCGCAGCACCGGGGCCAGCGCCTGCGCCTGGGTGCGGATATCGGCGATCGGCTCCATCGGCTCCGACGCCGCGTAGCCCGGCCGGTCGATGACGATCATCTCGCGGTCCTGCGGCAGCTCGGCCAGCGTCTCGGCCCAATATTCCGCCCAGGACGGCGCGCCGGTGATCACCACGATCTTCCAGGGCGCGGGCCGGGCGCGCGGGGTTTCCAGCGCCGAAATCCGCCAGCCGTGGCCGCCGCCCGCCTCGAAGCTCACGCGCCGCACCACGCTGTCCGGATAGTCGGCCGAGGTCGGCGCATGCTCGGTGCGGCCGCGCGCGGCGCTCTCGAACGAGGCCCAGCCCATCGCCAGCATGCCCTTTGGTCTTTTGCGGCTCATGACGCTCCAAATCCTCAGGTGTCGCCTTCGCCACCTGAGATATCCTGACCTAGGAATGCGGAACGCCGGCTTAAAGGCTTGGTTCGGTCCCGTTCAGCTTAAGGTGTCGGAACCCGGCCGGGCGTGGCCAACTGGTCACGCAATTCCCGCTTCAGCACCTTGCCGGTGGGCCCGATCGGCAGGGCCTCGACGATCCGCACCTCGTCCGGCGTCCACCACCTGGCGACGCGGGCCGCCACGTGGGCTTTCAGATCCTCCGGGTCCGCCGTCTGGCCGGGGCGCAGCACCACCAGCAGCAGCGGCCGTTCGTCCCACTTGGGATGCGGCACGCCGACCGCCGCGGCCATGGCCACCGCCGGATGCGAGCAGACCGCATCCTCCAGATCGAGCGTCGAGATCCATTCGCCGCCAGACTTGATCACGTCCTTCGCCCGGTCGGTGAGGCGGAGATAGCCCTCGGCGTCGAGGGTCGCGATGTCGCCGGTGTCGAACCAGCCGTCGTCGGTGAACACCTCGGCGCCCTCATGCTTGAAATAGGCCGAGGCCACCCACGGCCCGCGCACCTGCAGGGCGCCGGCGCTGTGGCCGTCGCGGGGCAACTCGCCGCCGTCCTCGCCCATGATCCGCAGGTCCACACCCCAGAGGCCCCGGCCCTGCTTCACCTTGCGCGTCAGCGTAGCCGCCGAGTCCTCTCCGGCGTGCCGCGGCAGCGGCGTGTTGATGACGCCCAGGGGCGAGGTTTCGGTCATGCCCCAGATCTGGCGCACCTGGCCGCCCAGCCGGTCCTCGATGCGGCTGATCAACGCCGCGGTCGGCGCCGAGCCGCCGACCGCGATGGTCTTGACCGAGGTCAGCCGCTGGCCGGTCTGGTCCAGGTGATCGGCGACCCCCAGCCAGATGGTCGGCACGCCCAAGAGGAACGTCACGCCTTCGGCCTCGATCAGCTCGGCGATACTGGCCCCGTCCAGCGCCCGGCCCGGCAGCACCAGGCTCGCGCCGACCAACGGCGCCGCATAGGGCGTGCACCAGGCGTTGGCGTGGTACATCTGGGCGCACGGCATGACCACGTCGCGCGCCGAGAAGTTGAAGGCGTCCGGCAGGCCAAGCGCCATGGCGTGCAGCACCGTCGAGCGATGCGAATAGAGCACCCCCTTCGGATTGCCGGTGGTGCCGGAGGTGTAGCAGAGCCCCGACGCCTGTCGCTCATCAAGCTCCGGCCAGCTGAAGTCCTCAGAGTTGGCCGCGATCAGGTCTTCGTAGATCAAGGCGTCGGCGGGCGCTTCGGAGGGAAGGTGCGCGGCGTCGGTCATGGCCACGAACCGGCCCACCCGCGGCATCTGGGCCTGCAGCGCGGCCACCTGACCCGCGAAGGTGATGTCGAAGAACAGGAAGGCGTCCTCGGCGTGGTTCGCCACCCAGACGATCTGCTCCGACGAGAGCCGCGGGTTGATGGTGTGCAGGATCGCGCCGATGCCGGTCACCGCGAAATAGAGCTCGAAATGCCGGTGAGTGCTCCAGGCCAGCGTCGCCACCCGGTCGCCCGGCTTGACGCCCATGGCGACCAGCGCGTTGGCCATCCGCTTGGTGCGCAAGAGCGCGTCGGCATAGCCGTAGCGATGGATCGGTCCCTCGACCGTGCGGTCCACCACCTGCCGGTCCGGATGATACCGCGCCGCATAGTCCAGGATCGACGGCAGCGTCAGCGCCCGGTCCATCATCAGCGCCTGCATGCCATGCCTCCCAAGGTGTCCTGTTGCTCCAAACCTAGGCCCAACCCCAACCGTCGTCATCCTGCGGTCAGCCGTAGGCTGATCCGGGGGACAAATGATCTCCGTGAAAGGCCACGGGAACGCGGCGGCGCCGCCACGCGTGATCGCCACCGCTTGCGATCATGGGTCCCCCGGATCGCCTCTTCGTGCGACCGTAGGATGACGGGTTTTGAGAGTCAGGTCCCCGAGACGCCGCGTCAGCAGAGGCTCAGCCGGAGCTCCGGCGATCGGGATCGTCGTAGGGCTTCCCGCACGCACAAGTTTCCGGCTCGGCTTGATCAATGTTGGTCATGCGCGATCCGCGTTCGCCCCGCATAGTGAAGGCCGGGACGACAGGCGGACGCCGCGTCCCGATGTGTTCATGGCGTGCTCAACGGGATGATCGCGCCGCTGGTAAGGAGTTGGCGATGCGTGGTGCAGTAGGGCTGCTATTCGGGTTGGGACTGACGCTGTTGGCGGGGCAGGCCTTGGCCGGCGAGGTGCTGACGGCGGCGAGCGGTACGGTAGCGGCCGGCGCGAGGTTTCTGGCGGACGGCGTCAGCCATACCGCGACGGGCGCCTATGACGACCACGCCTCCTACGCCAAGTTCGGGTCCCAGTCCGACGCCAATCTGTCCACCATCACCCCCTACGTGAGCGCCTACGGCACGGGCGCGGCCTGCTTCTGCGGCGCGGCCACCGGGGGCGGCGAAGGCCGGGCCTACCTGAGCTACAGCTTCGAGTTCCTGGGTGGTCCCGCCGACCTGATGATCCCGGTGACCATCACCTACAACATGGTGCTGTCGGTTCTGGCCGACGGGTATGCCGAAGGCCAGTTCATCGTGTTCAACCACGCCTACAATGGCGCTTTCGACCCGATCTATAACGACAGCTCGACGATCGGCGGAACGACGAACGTGTTCGGCCTGAACGTGACCCGCAGCTTCTCGTTCAACGCCGCCTACAATACCGAGAATTCGATCTTCATGGGGGTGCTGGCCAACAGCTCGAACTCCTTCACCCATGGCGCCGCCTCGGCCTACCTGGATCCGATCATCTCGATCGATCCGGCGTTCGCGGCCCTGCATCCGGGGACCTCGCTGGTGTTGAGCGACGGCGTCCTGAACGCGGAGCCCGGAGGAGCCGGCGGCGGGGTTCCGGAGCCGGCGTCCTGGGCGCTGATGATCGCGGGTTTCGGCCTGGCCGGCGCGGCCTTGCGGCGGCGTCGGGGCGTCGTCGAGGCCTGAGGGACGAACGCTGTCGTCTGCTCTTTGATCGTCATCGCCCGGCTTGTCCGGGCCATGACGAGATTTGGTAGGGTCAGCGGGAAGCGGGCGGCCGCGCCACCGTCATCATGTAGTTGACCTCGGCGTCGTGACTTTGGGACCAGCGGCCTGAGAGGGGGTCGAAGACGACGCCGTAGGGGCCGTCGACCGCCACGGGCTGATCCGCCAGGAAGCCGCGCAGTTCGTCCGGCTTGAGGAACTTCGACCAGTCGTGGGTGCCGACCGGCAGCCAGCGCAGGATGTATTCGGCGCCCACCTTGGCCAGCGCGAAGGCCTTCAGCGTGCGGTTCAGGGTGGCGACGATCATCAGGCCCCCTGGCTTTTCAGGCGTGGCCGGGCGGAGCATGGCGGCGCAGTCGCGCAGGAATTGCCCGGGATCGGCCACGTGCTCGATCACCTCCATGTTGAGGATCACGTCGAAAGCCTCGCCGGCCGCCAGCAGGGCCTCGGCGGTGGAGCAGCGGTAGTCGACGGTGACGCCCACCTCGGCGGCGTGGGCGCTGGCCGTGCCGATGTTGCGCTCAGAGGCGTCGACGCCGACGACGGTAAAGCCCAGGCGCGACATGGGCTCGCTGAGCAGGCCGCCGCCACAGCCGATGTCGAGCAGGCGCAGGCCCTCGAACGGCCTGCGGGCCGCGGGATCGCGGCCGAAACGGTGCAGCGCCTGGTCGCGGATGAAGCTGAGCCGCGTCGGGTTGAATTTGTGCAGCGGCGCGAACTTGCCCTTGGGGTCCCACCATTCGGCGGCGATGCGGGAGAACCGCTCGACCTCGGCGGGATCGATGGAGGTGTGGATAGTCATTGCTCACTCTCTAACCGTCATCCCGGCCGAAGCGAAGCCCACGGGTCCGACCAAGGTCGGCCCGAGGACAGGCCCGAGCCGGGACCAAGGTTTTTGAACCACGGATTTCACGGATGTCACGGATTAGGTCGGTGGCGCGCGGAGCAATCCGAGTAATCGGTGAAATCCGTGGTTTTCGGCCTGCGGCGCTTACGAAAAACGCCTGGGTCCCGCTTTCGCGAGCATGAGCAGGGTGGAGGGGGCGTTGCGGCCATCGCTCACCGCCGCTAGAAGGCTCCGCCCTTCGCAAGCGCAGCAACGGACCCTCGCCCGCCCTAATGTCCCGCCTTGTCATGAAATTTGGCGGCACGTCCGTGGCCGACCTGGAGCGTATCCGCCGGGTGGCGCGGCTGGTGCAGGCCGAGGTCGCGGCGGGGCACAAGGTCGCCGTGGTGGTCTCGGCGATGGCCGGCAAGACCAATGAGCTGGTCGCCTGGACCGACGGCTCCGGCGCGTCGGCCCCCGGGCTGACGCCGTCCGATGATGAATACGATGTGGTGGTGGCCTCCGGCGAGCAGGTGACCGCGGGCCTGCTGGCCATGGCGCTGCGCAACGCCGGCACGCCGGCGCGGTCGTGGATGGGCTGGCAGATTCCAATCATCGCCGACGACGCCCATGGCCGCGCGCGCATCGACGACGTCGAGCCTGACCGGCTGATCGCGGCGATGGACGCGGGCCAGGTGGCGGTGATCGCGGGCTTCCAGGGCGTCACCCGCGACGGCCGCATCGCCACGCTGGGCCGCGGCGGCTCCGACACCTCAGCGGTGGCGATCGCCGCCGCCGTGAAGGCGATCCGCTGCGACATCTACACCGACGTCGATGGCGTCTACACCACCGACCCGCGCATCGAGTCCAAGGCGCGCAAGCTCAACAAGATCTCCTACGAAGAGATGCTGGAGATGGCGTCGTTGGGCGCCAAGGTGCTGCAGACCCGCTCGGTGGAACTGGCCATGGCGCAGAACGTGCCGTTGCGGGTGCTGTCGAGTTTCGTGGAGCCGGGCGAGGCGCCCAGTCTTGATGGTTCGGGTCAGGGCACCATCGTGTGCGACGAGGATGAGATCATGGAAAAGCGGATCGTCAGCGGCGTGGCCTACAGCCGCGATGAGGCCAAGATCAGCCTCTTCGGCCTGCCCGACCACCCGGGCGTCTCGTCGATCATCTTCGGGGCGCTGGCCGACGCCAACGTCAACGTCGACATGATTGTCCAGAGCCACGCGCGCACCGCCGACACCGCCAACATGGAGTTCACGGTCGGCAAGCGCGACGCGGCCCGCGCCGTGGACATCGTCCGCGCCGCCCAGACCAGCATCGGCTTCGACGACGTGGCGGTGAACGACGAGGTCTCCAAGGTCTCGGTGATCGGCGTCGGCATGCGCAGCCACACCGGCGTCGCCAAGACCATGTTCGCCGCCCTGGCCGAGAAGGGCGTCAACATCCAGGTGATCTCGACCTCGGAGATCAAGATCAGCGTGCTGATCGACGCGGCCTACACCGAGCTGGCGGTCCGCGCCCTGCACGCCGCCTATGGGCTCGACCAGCTCTAGGCAGCGACGCCACCTGCCTGGAGAGAGGCGGCCTCGTTGTATTCGAGGTAGCCGTCCTCGACCGCCGGGATGATCTCCAGCACCTCGAAATAGGGCAGACCGAGGAACGGCGTGTCGCGCAGGGCGTCGATCAGGAAATAATAGGCCCGGATGTCGCGGGTCTCGAAGACCGCGATGTCGGTCGCCCGGCCGCTGAACGCCTCGGCGTCGTAGAAGCGCAGGCTGACGGCGGGGTAGCGGCCGAGGATCGGCTTCACCGTCTCGTCGATATGCGCCGTCCGCGCCTCTCGCGAGAGCGCCAGCCAGGCCGGCGAACTGCGCAGCAGCATGAAGAAGGTGAGTTTCGGGGCGTCGTACATGGCGGCTTGTCCTGACTGCAATTGCGGGCATGATGTGAGCAATCATTCAGGTTTCCGACTCGCGTTTCATGCCGCCACCGCCGCCCCGAAAATCCCCGCGCCAGCAGCGATCGCGCCAGACCGTCGAGGTGGTGCTGGAGGCGGCGGCTCACATTCTGGAGGACGGCGGGCTGGCGCGGTTCAACACCAACGCCGTGGCCGCCCGCGCCGGGGTCAGCGTTGGATCGATCTATCAGTACTTCCCGGACAAGGACGCGGTGATGACCGCGCTGATCCGGCGCGAGGCGGCGCGCTTCGACGGTGCGCTGGAACGCGCGCTGGCGGGCGCGGCGGACCTTCCCCTCGACGACGCTATCGGAGGCCTGATCGCCGTCGCCGTTCGCCACCAGACCGAGCGGCCCAACCTGGCGCGAATTCTCGATCTCGAGGAGCGTCGCCTGGGCCTGGAGGAGCAGGCTGAGGCGGCGACGGCCGCCGCGCTGAACCGGCTGACCGCGTTCCTCGAGACGCGCGGCGTCTGGGAACCGGCGGTGTCGGCCGCCGACCTGCTGAACCTGGCGCGCGGCATGATCGACGGTGCGCTCGGCGACGATCCCGCCGACCTCAGCCGGCGGGTGCGCCGGGCGATCCTGGGCTATCTGGCCGCCGGGCCTCAGCCGTCGAAGTCGAACACCACCCCGTCGTCGGGCGGCGGGCTGATCCCGCGCGCGCTGCCCTAGCGCTCAGGCCTTTTCCGCCGACCCCGTCATCCGGAACGCCGCCCAGCCACCGATCAGCGCCAGCGGGATCACCGCGACGAAAATCCACAGCGAGGCGGCCCGCGCGGCCTCGGCGCTCAGCCCGCCCGAGAACCCGCAGAGATTGGCCGCGACGCCGGAGATCGCCGCCCCGGCCGCGGCGCCGGCTTGACGGACGGCGGTCACCGCCGAGGATCCGATGGCCTTGTCGTCATCGGACAGCGCCATGATCAGCCGGCGGCTCATGAAGGCGAAGGCAAAGCCGAACGCGGCCCCCATCAGCGATCCGCCCAGGATCACCCAGACGAAGGCGCCTTCGGCCAGGGTGAAGGCGAGGATCACCAGGCTGGCCAGCAGGCAGCCGACGCCGACGCGGATCCAGCGCGCGTCCCACAGGCCCGTCGCGCCCGCCACCGCCATCGCCGCCAGTGTCCAGGCCGCCGACTCCGCGCCGATGGTGTAGCCCGCCGCCAGCGGCGAGAACCCGCGCAGCTGCTGCAGGATCGGCGGGCCATAGATCGCAAAGCCCATGGTCGCCGCCGTCATCGCGAACATCGCCAGGTAGCCGGAGCCGCAGACGGTCCGAAGGTCGCCGGCGCGGTGCGGCAGCAGGCGGACCTTGGCGCGCCCGTCGATCCAGACGACCAGCGCCAATACCGCAAGACCGGCCAGCACGAGCCCGACGGACAGGGCCGGCGCGGGGGCCAGGTCTGCCACCGCGATGGCCGCCACGCCGGCGCTCAGGACGCAAAGCTGCAACCAGGGAATGCCCGGCCCGCCGCCGGCCTTGGCCGACCCGCGCAGCAGGAACGGCGCGGCGAGCCCGAACACCGCCGTCTGGGCCGCGAACAGCCAGAAGACGTCCCGCCAGTTTCCGGTCTGCACCACGATCCCGCCGAACAGCGGCCCCAGCACCGTGGCGATCCCCCAGACGAAGGTCACGCTGGCGAACACCCGCGCCAGGTGCCGCTCGGGGAACAACACGGCGATGGCCACCATGGCGAAGCCGGAAATCCAGCCCGAACCCAGGCCCTGGATCAGCCGGCCGACCAGGAAGGTGGCGATGTCGGGGGCCAGCGCGCTCATCACGCAGCCGGCCGCCATGATCGCCCCGGCGGCCGCCGTGGCCGCGCGCAGTCCGAACATCTCCGAGATCCGCCCGGAGCTCGCGCCGGCCAGGATCGCGCCCACCAGGAACCCCGCCGTCGCCCAGCTGAAATAGGCGTAGCCGCCGAGCTGAGCGCCCACACTGGGCATGATCGTCGAGGTCACCAGATTGTCGGCGGCGTTCAGCCAGACGCCCAGGCAGATCAACGCGAAGCGCGGCAGCCGGCCGTCGGCCAGCAGGTCCGCCCAGGTGTTGGACCGATCGTCGGAAGCACTCATGCGGGCCGTCTAGCCCATGGTCGCGCCTACCGCGAGCGCTGAGCCCCCGGCGTCGGGAGCTTAAAGCCCGGGTACCAGTGGGTCGCCGTGCCCGCCGTCACGTACCAGCTGAGCAGCAGGGCGCAGATCAGGGCGCCCGGCACGTAGGAGTTGGTCCGCCGGTAGGTGATCGCCGCGATGGCGCCCACCACCGCTAGCAGCGGCACGAACTGGATCGCGATGATTGTGTTCAGCGGCTCCTTGGGCGTGAACAGCAGGCCGGTCTTGAACAACGTCGCGTACTGCACGACCAGCAGCACCAGGAAGCCCAGGCTCATGGCGATCTTCCACAAGCTGCCCTGGACGATGAAGCCCTCGCCCTTGACCGCCAGGTTGGCTGCCAGCGCCCGGAGCGCCACCAGGAAGAACACCGCCCAGAGGATCAGGTAGGGGATCGCCATCAGGGCGTGGCGGCCGTCCAGCGGATGCAACCCCAGGACCCAGAACCGGTAGTCGACCTTGAATACCGCGTCGACGATGACCAGCGACAGGTAGCCCACGCCGACCGTCAGCACCGCGATCGCCGCCGACTTCGGCCAATCGGTGGTGAACGCCGGCTTGCCGCCGCGCACGACGAAGCTCAGCGCCAGCGTGATCAGGGCGTTGATCAGCGCCCAGACGATCAGCTGGTTCTGCACCGACTGCGGGAAGAGCTGCATCGGGAAGAAGAACACGCCCACTTTCATGAGCGGATAGAAGGTCAGCGCCGGGACCGCCGCGGTCAGCGCGAAGGCCAGCCACCACTTGCCGCCCCGCCGCTCGGCGGTCGGCTGCGGCGCATTGTTCAGGCTGGCGAACCACGGCGTCAGCAGCAGCACCTCGAAGGTCCCGATCAGCAGACTGACGAAGCCGATGAAGGCGATACCGGTGCCCACATCCTTCCAGATCCAGATCTGGTCGCCGGCGGCCTTCGGCGCCGCCTCGCCCACCAGGGTCTTCTGGAACCAGTCGATGGCGCCGCCGACGCCGGCGCGGCTGAAGTGTTCCCAGGGGTGGGTGACCGGCGGGTTTTCCAGCACGCGCGCGCTGCCGTCGGCGGTGTCGCCATAGATCTTGCCAACCAGCACCGGCCCGGGCGTGCCGAACAGCTTGGCGAGCTTCTTGGAGTCGGCGATCAGTGAGCCCTTCGGCTCGCCCCACATCAGCGGCGCGAACTCGTCGTACTGGCCGAACACCACCGCCAGATTGTTGATCCGCTCCGGCGCCTTAGCCCCCAGGAACCCGGGCGTCGAGCCCTCCAGCACCATGGCGCGATAGCCCACCGGCTGGTCCGCCGCGGCCGCGACCACCGGCACACCGCCCATGGAGTGTCCCTCAAGGCCGATGTTGGCCTTATCGACGAACGGCAGGCTCTGCAGGTAGCGCAGCGCCGCAGCCCCGCCGAGGTCCTTCACCTGGCCGACCGCGCCCTCCGAATAGCCGTGGCCCGCCATGTCGATGGCCAGCACCACGAAGCCGCGTCGCGCCAGCTCGATGGCGAACGGGCTCTGCATCTCGCGGGTGTTGATATAGCCGTGGCTGGCCAGGATCGCCGGCGCCGGATGGGCGGCGGTCGCGGTCTTCGGCACATAGAGCAGCGCCGACTGGGTCAGGCCGCCGTCGCCGGCGAACCGCACCTCGCGGAGACTGACGCCGCCTGAGGTCTGGATCGCGTGGGCCAGGAACGCGCCCGCCAGGATCATCATGATCCCCGCGACCAGAAAGTCCCATCTGCGCAGCATGGCGTTCCCCCGAAGGACTCTGTTCTTGTTGGCAGCGACGATGCGGCCGAGGACGCCAAAGCTCAAGCGTCATTGGTGCTGGAGTCGCGTGGGGTCTGCTCCTCTCGCTCGGCGCTGCGCGCCTGGGAAAGAAGCAGAATAGAACATATAAGGAACATTTAGGAGGAGGATTTCGCGACCCTGGGCGCCCGATTGCCGGGCATCGCCGGGAAACGGCGGAATTGGCCCTTTCCGTCTCCGATCAGAGACATAAACCTGCTAGTGAGCGGAAAATAATGAGGGAGACCCTGGAAGGACGATGGCGCAGCCTGGCGTAGCCATACGCGGTCAGCGAAGTCTGCTGCGGCAGATCCGGGAAGCCCTGGCGGGCGGCGGCCCGGCGCAGGCGCGCCTGGACATGGTCGTGCGGATCATCGCGCGCTCCATGGTCGCCGAAGTGTGCTCGCTCTACATGCGCCGCGCCGCTGAGGAGATGGAACTCTTCGCCACCGAGGGCCTCGATCCCGCCGCCGTCCACGTCACCCGGATGAAGCCGGGCGAGGGCCTGGTGGGCGAGATCATGAAGCTCGGCCGGCCGCTGAACCTGGCCGACGCGCCGGAGCACCCGGCCTTCTCCTACCGCCCGGAAACCGGCGAAGATCCGTACCACGCCTTCCTGGGCGTGCCCTTGCTGCGTGGCGGCCGGGCGATCGGCGTGCTGGTGGTCCAGAACCGCACCGCGCGCATCTACACCGACGACGAACAGGAAGACCTGCAGATCGTCGCCATGGTGCTGGCCGAGATGGTCGCCGCCGGCGAGCTGATCGGCGAGGCGGCGCTGAAGGGCGTGGAGATCGCCCCGCACCGGCCGGAGCGGCTGAAGGGCTCCAAGTTCGGCGACGGCCTGGCCTATGGCGTCGCCGTCCTGCACGAGCCGCCGGTCGCCCCCTCACAGCTGCTCTCCGACGACGTGGCCGCCGAAGAGGCGCGCCTGGCCGCCGCCATCGCCAGCCTGCAGGCCCAGATCGACCAGATGCTGGAGGGCAACGCCGGCCTCGTCGACGCCTCCTTCGAGGTGCTCGACACCTACCGGATGTTCGCCCACTCGCAGAGCTGGCTGCGCAGCCTGCAGGACGCGGTGAGCAACGGCCTGACGGCGGAAGCCGCGGTGGAACGCGTGCGGTCCGAGCACCGCGCCCGCCTGGGCCAGGCCCGCGACCCCTATCTGCGCGAGCGTCTGCACGACCTGGAGGACCTCAACGACCGCCTGCTGCGCCACCTGTCCGGCGACGGCCACGTGGCGCGCGAGCTGCCCGACAACGCCATCCTGATCGCCCGCAACCTCGGCCCCGCCGACCTGTTGGAATACGACCGCAAGAAGCTGCGTGGCTTGTTGCTGGAAGAAGGCTCGGCGGCCAGCCACGCGGCGATCGTCGCCCGCGCCCTGGATATCCCCTGCGTCGGCCGCCTGATCGGCCTGCGCGACGCGGTGTCGGAAGGCGACATGGTGATCGTCGACGCCGAGTCAGGCGAGGCCTACCTGCGCCCGCGCACCGACGTGGTGAAGGCCATCCAGGCCCGCATGGACGTGCGGCGCCAGCGCCGCGCCGAGTTCGACAAGCTGCGTGACACCCCGGCCTTCACCCGCGACGGCGCCAAGATCACGCTGCTGATGAACGCCGGCCTCGACGTCGACCTCGATATCCTGGCCGAGACCGGCGCGGAGGGCATCGGCCTGTTCCGCACCGAGTTCCAGTTCATGGTCGCCGAGGAGATGCCGCGCTTCAACGCCCAGACCGCGCTCTACGGCCGGGTGATGGACGCCGCGGGCGACTTGCCGGTGACCTTCCGCACCCTCGACCTGGGCGGCGACAAGGTGCTGCCCTACATGGAGGCGGAGCGGGAAGACAACCCGGCTCTGGGCTGGCGGGCGATCCGCATGGGCCTCGACCGCCCGGCCCTGCTGCGCCTGCAACTTCGCGCCCTGATCGCCGCGGCCCGCGGCCGGGCCCTTCGGGTGATGTTCCCGCTGGTCGCCAATGTGGACGAGTTCCGCGCCGCCCGCGCGCTGGTCGACGTGGAGATCGCCTGGGCGCTGCGCCGCGGTCGCAAGGCCCCATCGCGGCTCGACGTGGGCGCGATGATCGAGGCGCCGTCCCTGCTCTGGCATCTGGACGCCCTGTTGCCGATGACCGACTTCGTCAGCGTCGGCACCAATGACCTGATGCAGTACCTGTTCGCCGCCGACCGGGGGAACCCGCGGATGGCCGACCGCTACGATCCGCTGTCGCCGCCGGCGCTGCGCGCGCTCGAACAGATCCAGCGGGCCTGCGCCGAGACCGGCACGCCGGTCAGCGTCTGCGGCGAGATGGCCGGCCGGCCGCTGGAGGCCTTCGTCCTGGTGGCCCTGGGCTTCGAGCGGCTGTCGATGCCGCCGGCCGGCGTCGGGCCGGTGAAGCAGATGGTGCTGTCGTGCGACCGCGAGGCCGCGCGGCGCGGCGTCTCGGCTCTGCTGAAGAGCAGCGCCGGCTCGGTGCGCAACGAGATCGAGACCCTGGCCCGCAAGACCTCCGTCATGGTCTAGGGACGGACCGCGCGTTGGACAACGACTTCGACATTCCGCCCCTGCAGTTCGGCGGCGACATCGGCCAGGCCCTGAAGGCGGTTCGCGAGGCCCGGAAGCTGTCGATCGAGGATGTCGCCGACGTCACCCGCGTGCGCCGCGCCTACATCGCCGACATCGAGGCCATGCGGCTCGACAAGCTGCCGTCACGCCCCTTCACCATCGGCTATATCCGCGCCTATGCCGAGGCGCTGGGCCTCGACGGCGAGGCGGCGGTCGAGCGCTTCAAGTCCGACGAGCCGGACCTCAATGAGCCGCTGCGCGCGCCGATCGGCGTGGTCCAGACCAGCGACCCGCGGGTGGTGGCCATCGTCGGCGCCGTGGTGGTCAGCCTGGTGGCGATCATCCTGTGGAACGTCGCCCAGCGCGCGATGCTCGCCAACGCGCCGCCCTCCCCGACCGCGTCGGCCAGGTCCACGGCCCAGGCTTTCGCCGCCCAGAAGGCCGGACCGGTGTCGCTGGGCCTGCCGCTGCCGGCGCCGGTGGAATCCACCATTCCACCGCCCTATGAGACCCCCGGCCTGCCGACCGTCAATCCGGATGGCACAGTGACGCCGCAGAAGCTGGCGCCCCCCAAGCCCGGCCTGGCCGAAGACCCCGCCACCGTCGATGTCAGCAAGCTGTCGCCGGTCTTTGCGCCAAACGGCAGGATCTATGGCGCGGCCGCTCCGCAACCCTCGTCGGTCACCGTCCAGGCGTTGAAGCCGGCCTCGCTGATCGTCCGCGGCCAGGACGGCCAGATCTACTTCGCCCGCCAGTTCGCCTCCGGCGAGGCCTACCGCGTCCCGCAGATCGCCGGCCTCACCGCCACCGTCTCCGAGCCCGCCAGCTTCCAGGTCTTCGTCGCCGGCCAGTCCAGGGGCGTCCTGCCCGCCGCCCAGGTCTCGCTCGGCAAGCTGGCCGAACCCGCGACTTGAAAGATGCTCGCCCCGCAGGGGGAGCTTTAAAAGAGGATCTGCTTGGGTTCGCCAGCGCAAACGCCTATTTTCACCCCACCATGAGCGCCAAAGACCACGTCCAGGATCACACCGCCGTCCGCCCCTGGCGGGCGATCCAGCGCAGGCCCTCGCGCAAGATCCGCGTGGGCAGTGTCGAAGTCGGCGGCGACGCCCCGATCACCGTCCAGTCGATGACCAACACGCTCACCTCGGACGCCCAGGCGACGATCGATCAGGTGCGCCAGCTCGAGGAGGCCGGCGCCGACATCGTGCGGGTTTCCTGCCCCGACGAGGACTCCACCCGGGCGTTCAAGACCATCGCCAAGGCGTCCAAGGTCCCGCTCGTGGCCGACATCCATTTCCACTACAAACGCGGCATCGAGGCCGCCGAGGCGGGCGCCGCCTGCCTGCGGATCAACCCTGGCAACATCGGCTCGCCAGACCGGGTGCGCGACGTGATCCAGGCGGCTCGCGACCATGGCTGCTCCATGCGGATCGGCGTCAATGCAGGATCGCTGGAGCGCGACCTGCTGGAAAAGTACGGCGAGCCCTGCCCTGACGCGATGGTCGAGAGCGCGCTGCGCCATGCCCGCATCCTGCAGGATCACGACTTCCACGAGTTCAAGATCAGCGTGAAGGCCTCGGACATCTTCATGACCGTGGCGGCCTACAACCTGCTGGCCGAGGCCATCGACTGCCCGCTGCATCTGGGGATCACCGAGGCTGGCGCGCTGCGCACCGGTACCGTGAAGTCGGCCATCGGTATTGGAAACCTGCTCTGGGCCGGCATCGGCGACACCATCCGCGTGTCCCTGGCCGCCGACCCGGTGGAGGAGATCAAGGTCGGCTTCGACCTTTTGAAGTCGCTGGGCCTGCGCCACCGCGGCGTCAACATCATCGCCTGCCCGTCGTGCGCGCGGCAGGGGTTCAATGTGATCAAGACGGTCGAGGCTCTGGAAACGCGCTTGGCCCACATCTCGGCGCCCATGAGCCTGTCGATCATCGGCTGCGTGGTGAACGGCCCGGGCGAGGCGCTGATGACCGACCTCGGCTTCACCGGCGGCGGCAAGGGCTCCGGCATGGTCTATGTCGCCGGCCGCCCCGACCACAAGATGGACAACGACCAGATGGTCGACCACATCGTGGACCTGGTCGAGGCCCGGGCGGCGGAGATCGCGGCCGCCGAGGCCCTGCTCGCCGCGGAGTAGCGGCCGCCTCTGCCGACCTCGCTGCGGCCCCAAGGTTCCCCGCGGGTTGCGCCATGGCGCCCGGCGCGGATGGCGGCCTCCACGTCGCCTAAACTGATCCTGAAACCGGTTGCGGAGTATATTGAAGTCTTGGTAAACCCGTCTTGGGGCGTATGGGCATATTTTTACAATGAAAACTCACGCGTTATCTATAGTCACCATCGCCTACGGCCTAGTCTTGTCTGCCAGTCCCGTCCACGCGGCCATGCTTTACACTCTGGCCGGCGCGACACAGGAATTCGCGTCACCCGGAGTCTTCGATGCCGTCCTCGACTCCACGGGTGGCCTGGGTCTGGTGACCTTCCGCATCGATGGCTTCAAGACCCCCGACGGTTTCAACGCCGGCGCTGACGACCAGGACACCTTCACGCTGAGCCTGAACGGCGCCGCGATCTTCTCGGGGACCTGGGACCTCGGCGGGGGCGGCGGCAATGTGATCTTGTTTGGCGATCCGGCGGCGACCGCCGTGGGGCTCCCGTCGGTTTTCGGACAGGGCGGCCGGGTGGATATCGCGACGCCCCTGACGCTCGTCGCGGGCGTTAATGTCCTGCACTTCGCCTACGACAGCCACAAGCCGCTCGGGCTCGGCGACGAGGGCTGGGACCTGCGCAACATCGCCGTCACCGGACCGGGGGTCGATGTCGAGCCGGTCACCCTGCCGGAACCCGCGAGCTGGGCCCTGATGCTGACCGGCTTCTTCGGCCTGGGCGGGCTGCTGCGGCGCCGTCGCGGGTCCGCCCGGATCTGAGCCTCGGCGACCGCCTCGCGATTGCCGTAGCGTCGCAAAAATGACGCCAGCGTCACTCTTGCGCCCTCGGGGCTTCCGGGCTTAGGTGCGGCCACCATTCTCAGGAGCGACGACATGTCCGCAGCAGACGGCAACTGGAAGATCACCATCAACACGCCCATGGGCGCGCAGGAGGTCACCGCCACGATCACCACCAGCGGCGACACCTTCACCGGCCAGACGGCGGGCCGGATGGGCGACGCGGCGATCAGCGGCAAGGTCGACGGCGACACGCTGAGCTGGACCACCGACATCACCCAGCCGATGCCGATGACCCTGGATTTCTCGGCCACCGTCAGCGGCGACGCCATGACCGGCAACGTCAAGCTCGGCGCGTTCGGCAACGCGCCGCTGAGCGGCGTCCGCGTCTAAGCCATCGCGCCTTTCGAGGCGCAACGAAAAGGCCCCGTCAGCGATGGCGGGGCCTTTGTGGTTTCCGGAGCGGGGCCTATCGCGGCGCGGGCGGCGGTGGCTGGGCGGCCAGGTCGGAGGCGGCGCTGGTCACCGCGTCGGTGCGCAGCGCCTGATCGCGGTGCGCGCTTGAGACGATGAAGACGATCACCGCCACCAGCGCCAGCAGGCCGAGGCCGATCAGCACATTGCCGATCCCGAACCCGCCCCGTTTCACGGCGGCCGTCCCGTCGGATTGCAGGGTCACGCGTTCGCTCGGCATAGAGAGGTCTCCTGAGTGTCCCGACAGATCAAACGGGTCGCGACCCGCGATGTTCCGTCCTGAGGATCAGCGCCGGCGCGGCGGCACGACGCCCTCGAAGAGTTCGAAGCTCTTCCAGGCGGGTTCCACCGGCGCCTCGACCGGGTCCGGCGTGTAGGCCGAGGGCGCGACCAGCGCCATGTTGGGCACATAGCGCGGGCAGTTGGGGAAGATGTCGACCGGCGTCACCTTGACCAGCAGTTGCGCGCCCGGGATCAACGCGATCCGCGGATCGTCGTCCACCACCTGCGCCACGCCGTTCACCCGCAGCCGCTTCGGCGTCTCGCCCATCGCCATGAACAGTATGCCCACGTGCGGGTTGACGCCGAGATTGCCCAGGCTCTTGAACATCCCGTTGCCGTCGTAGTCGGGGAAGATCAGCAGGTCCGGCGCGACCACCTGCGCGAACCCCACCGGCCCGCCCTTGAAGGAGCAATCGGGCCGTCCCCGCGCATCCGCCGTCGCCAGGAAGAAAAAGCCGAGGCTGCCGATGAACTCGGCGTCGGCGTCGTTGAACCGGTCGCGTCGCAGCTTCTCCTCGAGCCGGTCGGCGAGCGCGCGGCTGCCGAAGGCGTCTTGGAGTGCGCGGTTGCCCTCGTGATACATGGAAGCCCTCCTGTATCGCCCAGCCCGTTTGGCAAGTGGCCGGCGTAGGGCTAGTGTGCTCGAATTGAAGTTCGCCGCAACTCGTCCCACGCACCGAGCGAACTTCAATTCCAAAAAGCACACTAGAAACATAAGCTTGCTAGCGTCCTTATCGATTCCAAAGTTCGCTCTGCGCTAGCGGCAAGCCCTTGCGAACTTCGGAACCGGGACGCTAGAGGAAGCTCCCCTTCTCACTAGGCGTCCAGACCTTTGCGACTTCCCCAGGCCAGGCTCGATCAGGTGCTCGACCGCTTTCGCGAGATCGAGGCGCGCATGGGCGCGGCCACCGATGGCCAGGAGATCGTGCGCCTGGGCAAGGAGCACGCCGAGCTCAAACCGGTGGTCGACGCCGTCACCGCCCTGCAGCGGGTGCGCGACGAGGCGCCGGAGCTGGAAGAGATGGCGACAGGCGGCGACGCCGAGATGGCCGCCATGGCGCGCGACGAACTGGAGGCCCTGAAGGACCGCCTGCCGGCCCTGGAGCACGCCGTGGCCCTGCTGCTCGCGCCGAAGGACCGGGACGAGAACGCCTCGGCGATTTTGGAAGTCCGCGCGGGTACGGGCGGCGACGAAGCCGCACTGTTCGCCGGCGACCTGTTCCGCATGTACCAGCGCTATGCCGCCGAGCGCGGCTGGCGGGTCGAGATCGACAGCGTCTCGGAGGGCGACGCCGGCGGCTACAAGGAAATCATCGCCGCGGTGACCGGCGACGGGGTGTTCGGCCGGCTGAAATTCGAGAGCGGTGTCCACCGGGTGCAGCGCGTGCCAGCCACAGAGGCGCAAGGCCGCATCCACACCTCGGCGGCCACGGTCGCGGTCCTGCCGGAACCCGAGGACGTCGAGATCGACATCAAGACCGAGGACATCCGTATCGACACCTACCGGTCCTCCGGGGCCGGCGGCCAGCACGTCAACAAGACCGATAGCGCCGTGCGCATCACCCACCTGCCGTCCGGCATCGTGGTGACCTCGTCGGAGAAGTCGCAGCACCAGAACCGGGCGCGCGCCATGAAGGCGCTGAAGGTCAAGCTCTACGACCAGCAGCGCGAGGCGCTGGACACCGCCCGGTCCGACGCGCGCAAGAGCCAGGTGGGCTCCGGCGACCGCTCCGAGCGCATCCGCACCTACAACTTCCCGCAAGGCCGGGTGACGGACCACCGCATCAACCTGACCCTCTACAATCTGCCGAAGATTCTGGAGGGCGAGGCGCTGGACGACGTCATCGGCCCGCTGATCGCCGAGGATCAGGCAGCCCGACTCTCGGCGCTCGAGGACGAGTTCAACTAGGGACGGCGCCGGGCGTCGCGGCCTCCTGCTCCAGCTCGGAATTGAACTCCGCGCCGGCCAGCACGATGATCAGCGACAGCCAGATCCAGGTCATGAAGCCGACCATGGCGCCCAGCGGGCCATAGGTGCGGTCATAGCGGCCGAAGTGGTTCACATAGAACGAGAAGGCCAGCGACATGGCCATCCACGCCACCGCCGCGCCGACCCCGCCGGGCGTGATCCAGCGCCAGCGCGCGCCGTGCCGGGCGGGCCCGAAGCGATAGAGGGTCGACAGCACCAGGGCGGCGGCCACCAGGATCGCCGGCCAGCGCAGCAGGCTCACCGCCGCCAGGGTCTCCAGGTGCAGCCGCAGCAGGATATCGGGGGCCACGGCGATCGCGGCCATGCCCACCACCGCGAACAGGATCGCGCCGGCGGTGAAGGCCAGCGACAGCAGGTTAAGGTGGATGAAGTTGCGGGTTTCACGCCGCTCGTAAGCCACGTTGAGTCCGCCGATCACCCCCTTCATCCCGGCGTTGGCGCTCCACACCGAAAGCAGCAGGCTGACGAAGAAGGTGAGGCCCAAGGTCGCGGGCGAGGTGAGGCTCAGCCGCGTGATTTCATCGCTCAAGATCGTCACGCCGCCGGCCGGCAGCACGCCCCGGAAGCCCGCGATCTGTCGCTGGGCGCCCTGCAGATCGCCGACCAGGCCATAGAGCGAGACGAACACACCCAGCGCCGGGAACAACGCCAGCAGGGCGAAGAATGTCGATCCGGCGGCCACCAGGGGAATGCGGTCTTCGGTGAACTCCGTGAACGTCCGCTTGAGGATGTCGCGCCAGCCGCGGGGTCCGATCTCGGCCGGTGAGTCCTTCGGCGGCGGCCCGACGGCGCGCCGCGCCCCGCGATAGAGACTGTCGGCCGCGACCGTCGCCAGCCCCACGCCGACGCCGGCCAGAAAGGTCGTCCAGCGCCCGCGTCCGGTACTGCGATGCTCCGCCAACGACCCCGCCCCTCGAGAATGCCCTACACCGCAGAAGGCCAAGCTGTGGCTTAGGTTCCCGCCCTTTTGCTTGTGGGGGGGACCGTCTTGCGGCAAGCGGAGGCCATGAGCGGTCACGTCGCGGGCATCTTCCGCCATCCCATCAAGGGCTTTACCCCCGAGGCCCTGCAAAACGTCGCGCTCGCGCCCGGCCAGGGGTTCCCCTTCGACCGGCTGTGGGCGGTGGAAAACGGCCCCTGCGGCTTCGATCCCGCGGCGCCGGCCTTCGTGCCGAAACAGAAATTCACGGTGCTGGCCCAGATCGCCCAGGTCGCCGCGGCCCGCACCCGCTACGATCCGGCCACGGACCTCCTGCACGTCACCGGGCCCGACGGGCGCGAATTCTCCGGGCGCCTGGCGCACGCCGCCGGCCGCGAGGCCTTCGCCGCCTGGCTGACCGAGCTGCTGGGCGAGGATGTCCTGAGCCCCTTGCGGGTCGTCGCAGCGCCCGGCGAGCACCGCTTCACCGACCATCCGCTGGGACAGGTGTCGATCGTCAACCTGGCCAGCGTCCGCGACCTGTCACAGCGCATGGGCGTAGAGCTCGATCCCTTGCGGTTCCGCGCCAACCTCTACGTCGAGGGGTGGCCCGCCTGGGTGGAGAACTCGTGGGCCGGCAAGGACCTGCTGGTCGGCTGGGCCCAGGCCAAGGTCTTCAAGCCGATCGTCCGCTGCGCCGCCACCCATGTGGACCCGACCACGGCGATGCGGGACCTGGACGTGGTCAAGGCGCTGTTCGACCACTACGGACACCTGCACTGTGGCGTCTACGTCCAGATCACCGCGCCGGGCGCTGTCGGGCTGGGCGACGCCATCACCGCGCCCGGTGTCCAGCCCGAGCCTGAGCCCGAGCCGGACGCCGCCGCATGACGCTGACCCTCGTCCAGGCCTGGCAGACGGCGCGACGGCGGCTGGAGGCGGCGGGGCTGGTGGGCCCGGTGATCGACGCGCGGCTGCTGGTCGAGGCCGCCGCGGACGCCACCCGCGCCGACATCGTCGCCGACCCGCACCGCGCGCTCACCGCCGGGCAGGAGGCCACCCTTGACGACTATCTGAGCCGCCGCGAGCACCGTGAGCCGGTCAGCCACATCCTGGGCCGCAAGGGCTTCTGGAAGATCATGCTCAACGTGACGCCCGACGTCCTGACGCCGCGGCCGGACACCGAGACCGTGGTCGAGTGGGTGCTGCGCGACTTTCCCGAGCATGCCCCCTGGTCGATCCTGGACCTCGGCGTCGGCTCCGGGGCCATCATCCTGTCGATCCTGGCCGAGCGGCCCGCTGCCCGGGGGCTGGGCGTCGATGTCTCCGAGGAGGCGCTGGCCGTCGCCCGCGACAACGCCGCCCATCTGGGCCTGGCCGGACACCTCGCCCTGCTGCGCGGCGACTGGACGGCTGGCCTGGCCGACAACAGTTTCGACCTCGTGGTCTGCAATCCGCCCTACATCGCCAGCGCGGTCCTCGAGACCCTGGAGCCGGAGGTGCGCGACCACGAACCGCGCGTCGCGCTGGAGGGCGGCCACGATGGCCTGATGCACTATCGCGTCCTCGCGCCGGAGATCCTGCGGGTGCTGAAGCCCGGCGGCCGCTTCGCCGTGGAGATCGGCTACGACCAGAAGGACGCCGTGGAGGCCCTGTTCCGCGAGGCCGGCGGGACGCAGGTCCAGACGCTGCTCGACCTGGGCAACCGCGACCGCGTTGTCGCCGGCGCGAAAAATCTCTTGGAGACCTGAGCCCGACTCGCTACTTAGGTTGTGTCTCCACCCAAAATCTTCGGCTTCCGGTAGAGGCGTCCCATGAAAGGACGCACGCCAGTCCCGAGGGGCGCGACGGCTCCCAAGCCCTCTCGCTTCAAAGCTCCGGGCGGAGACGGGGAACACTCAAAAGTCTTCGACATTCGAACACGGGCCCGGCGCCCAACCCCGAACCAAAAGTGGCCCGCCGAAGGCTAGCGCTGGCCGACCCGAACAGGGTCCGGCCCTAGGGAAGCAAGACGGTTATCAGATAATGAGAGATTTCAAGGGTATGAAGCGTCAACGCGGTCGCAATCGCGGCGGCGGAAGCAGTGGCGGCGGCGGCGGCGGCAAGCCCCAACCCCAGAACGCCAACCGGGCGTTCGACTCCAACGGTCCCGAGGGCTCGAAGGTCCGCGGCAACGCCCAGCACGTCTTCGAAAAGTACCAGCAGCTCGCCCGCGACGCCTCGGCGGCCGGTGACCGGGTGCTCGGTGAGAACTACCTGCAACACGCCGAACACTATTTCCGCCTGCTTCGGGCCATGCAGCCGACCCGGCCGGCCAGCGAGATTCTTGGCCGCGACCACTTCTCCTCCGGCTTCGACATCGATTTCGAGGACGAAAGCGCCCAGGCCCAGTCCGAAGCCGCCGATGCGGCCTCCGCCGAGGCCGGCGACACCGCCGAGACCTGGCAGGCCCGCGAGAACGGTGGCGGCGGCGACCAGCGTCCCAGAGACGCACAACGCGACGGCCAACGCGACGAGCCGCGGCCGCAGCAACGCGACGACCGTCCCCGTGACGGTCAACAACGTGACGGCCAACAACGCGATGACCGGCCGCGCTATGAAAACCGTGATCGCGGCGAGAACGGCGGCAACGGCGGCGGCGGTAACGGCCAGAGCCGGCGCGACCGTCCCTGGCGCGACGAGCGTCCCAGAGACGCCCAGCGCGATGACCAGCCCCGTGGCGACCAGCCCCGTGGCGACCAGCCGCGTAGCGACCAGCCTCGGGCCGAGCGTCCCCGCTATGACGACCGGCCCCGTGATGATCGGCCCCGTGATGATCGTCCCAGGGACGACCGGCCCCGTGAGGACAGACCCCGTGAGGACCGGCCTCAGCGCGACGACCGCCCGCGGTTCGACCGCAACCGCGACGACCGGCCGGAACGCGATCCACTGGCCGTGGTCGAGCCGCAGGTCCAGGCCCCGCTGGCGGCCCCCGCGCCCGAGCGCAAGGCCCGCGTCCTGCGCGACAGCGACGGCGGCGAGAGCCACGCCCCGGCTTTCCTTCAGGCCCCCGCTTCCCGGCCCGAGCCGGCCGGCGACGAGACGCCCAAGCCGCGCCGCCGCCGCGCGCCGCGCGCCGGCGTGACCACCGCCTCCGAGGGCGACGACGCCTAAGCCGTTGCAGCCATCGGCCGGCAGGCGTTAGCTCGCGACATGCACGCTGCGGACTGCCAGCACGAGGACGGCGCCCATCCGGGCCTGAAGGGTCATGACCTGCGTCATGCCCTGGGCGCGGCCGAGCATCATTGCGTGGGTATCCAGCAGCGACTGACGCCGCCACGCCGCCGGGTGCTGGAACTGCTGCTGCAAGGTGACGGGCCGCTGAAGGCCTATGACCTGATCGCGGCCTACGGCGAAGGCGGCGAGCCGGCCAAACCGCCCACCGTCTATCGCGCCCTGGAATTCCTCGAGCGGCTGGGCTTCGCCCACCGGATCGAGAGCCTGAACGCCTATGTCCCCTGCCGCCTCGCAGGCCCAGCACTCGGGGGCCCGACACTCAGGGGCCCGACACTCAGGAAGTGGGCCCACGCCGCGGCTTTCCTGATTTGCGATTGCTGCGGCGCCGCCGAGGAGTTCGAGCCGGATTTCGCGCCCGGCCGCGCCGCCGCCGCCGCCAGGGGCTATGCGGTCAGCTCTGTCACGCTCGAGGCCCGCGGCCTCTGCCCGGCCTGCCAGGCCGGGTGACGCCCCCTAAGGTGCGGCGCCAGATCTATCTCGACTGCGATGGGGTGCTGGCCGACTTCGACACCTCGGCCGAAGCGATCCTGGGCGCGCCCTGCGACGTCTTCGAGAAACGCCACGGCGCCAGCGCGTTCTGGAAGCGACTGGCCAGCGCCGACCGCTTCTTCGAGCGCCTCGCCCTGCTGCCGGACGCGATGCCGCTCTACGAGGCGGTGCGGGCCGCGACGCCGATCATCCTGACCGGCATGCCGCACGGCAAATGGGCCGAGCCGCAGAAGCGCGCCTGGGCGGCGCGGCATTTTCCCGGCGTGCCGGTGATCACCACGCTGGCCGCCCTGAAACGCGAGCACTGCCACCCCGGCGACGTGCTGGTCGACGACCGCGAGCAGCACCGCCACCTCTGGGAAGCCGCCGGCGGCCGCTTCATCCACCACCGATCGGCGCAAGCCTCGATCGCGGAGCTGAGGGCCGCCGGCTACATCTGATCTTCCTCTCCCGCTGAGCGGGAAAGGAAAGCTACCAGAAGATTCCGCGGACCACCTGCACGACGCGGCCGCTGTAGCGGTCGATCATGATGGCGTCGCCGCCGACCCGGACCCACTCGTAGCCCGGAGGCGGATAGGGCAGGCCGAAGCCGATGAAATCGTCCAGGAAATAGTCCGGGCCGTACCAGCCGCGCGGCAGGAATTCGCCGAACCCCCAGGACCGGACATAGAAGCCATAGGGCGCGCGGTATTGGCCGATGCGATAGCGGTCGTGGCTCCAGTAGACGGGCGGATAGCGCCCGGATTGCCAGCGTTCCGCCTGGCGACCGTCGGGCCAGCGGCCGTCGCGACCGTCGCGGCCATCCCAGTGGCGATCACGGCCGTCACGCCCATCCCGATGATCGTCGCGGCCGTCGCGGAAGTCTCGGCCGTCCCGCCCGTCACGCCCATCGCGCCGGCCATCCCAGCCGCGGTCACCATTGGCCGGCGGTGGGGTCGGCCCGTTGGGGCCGCGCGCATGATCGAAGGGCCGCGCCGGCGGGGCGCCGGGCGCGTTCTGGTCGCCCTGGCCATTCGGGCCGCCGCGATCCCAGTGACGATCACCACCCTCGCGGGGGCCGCCACTCGGGACGCCGTTGGGGCCGCCACTGGGGGCCCCGTTGAACCGCTGGCCGCCGCCGGCGGCGGGCGCCTGGGCCGGGGCCACGCCGGAGGGCGGCGGCGCGCCAAAGCGGGCGTGACCGTCCTGCGGGCTACGGGAGCCTTCCGGCCGAGGCTGCGGCGCGGGCGCAGCCGAGGCGGGCGCAGCTGGCGCGGCGGCGGGCGCGCCGTTGGCGTGGCGATCGCTGCCGCGGTCGCCGCGGTCGCCGTAGTCGCGATCCTGCGCCAGGGCCGCGGTGCTGACGCCGGCCAGCAGCAGGACGGCCAGGGCGGTCTTGAATGTCGTTTTCATCATCTCGCTCCAAGAACGGACCAGCCCGAAGGGTTGCGTCCGTTGTGACCCTACTATTGCTCCGACGCCTGAACCGGGCTTGAACGAAACAAAGGCTACACAGTCAGGAATAGGACGCTCCCGGTGACGGCGCACCCCAACGATGTCGTCGGCTTCTGGCGCAGCGCCGGACCGGCAAGGTGGTTCAAGAAGGCTGACGCCTTCGACGACGCCATCCGCCTGAAGTTCGAGCCGGTGCACCATGCCGCCGCGCGCGGCCAGTACGACCGCTGGGCCGACAGCCCCGAGGGCGCGCTGGCCCTGCTGCTGCTGCTCGACCAGTTCCCGCGCAACCTCTACCGCGGCTCCGCCCACGCCTTCGCCACCGACCCCAAGGCCCGGTCCATCGCGCGCGCCGCCATCGAACGCGGCTTCGACCGGGAGGTGGAGCCCGCGTTGCGCAACTTCTTCTACCTGCCCTTCGAACATTCCGAGGACCTGGCCGACCAGGACTTTGGCCTGGCGCTGTGCGCCGAGAGCGGCGACGCAGACGCCCTGAAGTGGGCGGGCCTGCACCGCGAGATTGTCGCCCGCTTCGGCCGCTTCCCTCACCGCAACCAAGCCTTCGGCCGGGTGACCACGCCGGAGGAGCAAGAGTTCCTGGACGAGGGCGGGTTCGCGGGGTGATCCATCCCCACCTCCGCCTTTGAGCTGTGGATGATCGTCGCGGGTGATTCGTTTCGGCTGGGCGCGAATCACTGGATGCGCGACGTTCGCTCTCGATGAACGCCCACGCCGCCATCCAGCCGATCACCCGCGCCGCGCCGGACCATCCGGAACAGCAGTATCTCGACCTGCTGGCCGACATCCTGGCCAATGGCGTCGAGCGCGGCGACCGCACGGGCACCGGCACGCTGGGCGTGTTCGGCCGCCAGATGCGGTTCGACCTCGCCCAGGGCTTCCCGCTGCTCACCACCAAGAAGCTGCACAGGAAGTCGATCATCCTGGAGCTGCTCTGGTTCCTGCGCGGCGACACCAATGTGCGCTGGCTGCAGGAGCGTGGCGTCAGCATCTGGAACGAATGGGCCGACGCCGAGACCGGCGAGCTCGGCCCGGTCTACGGCAAGCAGTGGCGCTCGTGGACCGCGCCGGACGGCCGGGTCATCGACCAGATCGCCGACGTCGTCGAAGGCCTGAAGACCAATCCCAACAGCCGCCGCCACATCGTCTCGGCGTGGAACCCGGCCGAGGTGGAGGACATGGCCCTGCCGCCCTGCCACTGCCTGTTCCAGTTCTTCGTGGCGGATGGGAAGCTTAGCTGCCAGCTCTACCAGCGCTCGGCCGACGTCTTCCTGGGCGTGCCGTTCAATATCGCCAGCTACGCCCTGCTCACCCTGATGGTCGCCCAGGTGACGGGCCTGGAGCCCGGCGAGTTCGTCCACACCCTGGGCGACGCGCACCTCTATCTGAACCACCTGGACCAGGCGAAACTGCAGCTCTCCCGCGAGCCCCTGCCGCTCGGCCAGATGACGCTCGCGCCGCGCGACGACCTGTTCGCCTTCGAGTTCGAGGATTTCGTGCTGGAAGGCTATCGCGCCCACCCGTCCATCCCGGCGCCGATCGCGGTCTAGCTCAGCAGCGTGAAGTGGACGATTCCGCGGTGGACGTCGTGCATGTAGACGTCGGGGCTGCGGCGCAGGGTGATCAGGGCGCTGGCTTCCATGGCGTTCCAGGAGAGCAGCGCGGTGATCAGGTTGAACAGCAGCCGCTCGTCCATTTCATAGACCAGCCGCGCGCGGTCTGAGGCAGCGACCTCGGTGACGACGGCCGCCTCGTCGTGGTCGGTGGCGAACTTGAACAGCAGAGCGCGCGCCCCGTCCGGCCGGCGCGCGTCGAGATAGATGTCCGCCGCCAGGTCCAGGCCCATCTTGGCGCGCCGGGCGGCGTAGTTGGCGGCGCACCTCTTCAGCGCGCGGACCCAGTCGAAGGCGAGGTCGGAGGGCAGGACCGTCTGCGCGAAGCTCGCCGTCCGCTCGGCGAGCGTAAGCGCGTAGGCCGCACGCTCGGCGTCGTCGAAGCCGCGGTGCGTCGCGCGGGTGTCCTCGGCGACGCTCAGGGTGGCGCTATCCAGCCCGTCGCCAGGATAGAGCTTGGCCAGCACGCCCGGCTCCACCTCGCCCGCCAGCTCCACGGCCAGCGGCTGGGGCAGGAACCGCGACAGGCCGGCCGCCTGCCCGCCCAGCACATATTCGCCGCCGGCCGGGATCACCCGCTTGGCGCCCAGGGCCTTCACATTGTCGCGGAAATTGCCCCGCGTCCGCTGGCGCAGCGCGGCCATCGCCGCCAGCTTGGCCGCGTCGTCATAGTCGCCCATCCCCATCGGATAGAGCGAGGCCGAGGCATAGGGCAGCATGGCGATGTGCGGGGCGCCGTACTCGGCGGCGATCCGGGCGGCGTCGGCCGGCAGGATGGTGTTGTCGACCGCGTTGAACAGCCGCGTCCCGTCGGCGTCATAGAGGTAGAGCGAGGTGTCGAGGTCGTAGTCCACCTGGGTCTCGTCGCCGCGGGTGTTGCCGTGGAAGTCGCGGAACAGCACGGCCTCGCAGGATCCCCGGCCGATCGGCGTGCGGGTCTCGAAGGGGATTTCGGTGATGTTTGAGAAGCCCGCCGCGCGGACGGCGTTGCGTAGGTTCGGCGTGTTGAGCTTGCCGACGATCACCGGCGTCGCGGGGTCGAAGCCCGCCAGCGTCCGCGGATGCAGGTGATCGTGGTGCAGGTGGCTGATGTAGATCAGGTCCGGCCGGCTGGCCCAGATCTCGGCCTTCAGCGCGTCCGGGACCGGTGGGAAGTTCCACCAGGTCTGTTGGCAGGGGCCGTCGAACCAGGGGTCGGTCAACAGCCGCTCGCCGGTCGACAGCGTAATCAGGAAGCAGGCGTTGGCGACGTAGCGGACCTGCATCAGGCCACCTTCGCCACGACCGTCAGGCTGCGGCCCGCGTTGCAGGCGAACAGGGCCTTGGCGAGGCCGAGGTAGGCCTCCATCCCCTGGCCGGCCAGCACCAGGTCTATGGCCAGCCGGGCGCGGTGCGCCGCCTTGCCCGCCGCGGGATCGGCCACATAGTTCGATCCCGGGTGCATCAGGAACCAGTCGATGGGGAAGCTCGCGAAGCCGAGCGTCACCGCAAAGCCCATCCGGGTCAGCAGGGCCGTCAGGGTCTCGGCGTTGAAATAGTTGAGGTGCTGCGGCGGCGCGACCCAGAAGTCGCGATCAATGACGCCCGCCTCGCGCGCGCAGAGTTGCAGCGGGCTGAAGTCGTTGGGCACGGTGATGGCGAGCACGCCGCCGGGGCTGAGCAGGCGCGGAAGCCGCGCCAGCAGGGCCTGCGGATCGGCCACGTGCTCCAGCACATGCTCCATGACACAGACGTCGACCTGCCCGCCTGCCTCGGTCAGGCCGTCCAGGATCTCGAAGGCGTCACCGAACTGCGCACGGTCGAGGAACTGTGGGTGGAAGCGGCTTAGCCCGTCCTGCGAGAAATCGAGGCCCCGCACCGCGTAGCCGGCGGCGTCGGCGGCGGCCAGGAACCAGCCCTCGCCGCAGCCGATCTCCAGCAGGCCGCCGCCTGAAGCCTTGTCAGGGTTGGGCCCGCCGCGCCCCTCGGCGATCGCCGCCAGCATCAGCCGCGCCAGCAGGCGGCGATGCTCGATCTCGGTGTCCGAATAGGCCTGGGCGTAGGTTCCGTGGCTGGCCTGGAAATATTCACCGGCGTAAAAGGCCTTCAGGTCGTCCGCGCTGGGGCTTGGGTCCACGCGGCGCCAGCCATCGGCCTGGACCGCCAGCCCCACCGGTTCGCCCTCGCTATTGTCGCGGCTCATCCGGCGACAGTCGCAAGCCACGGTTAAGCCCCGATTAACCATAGCAAGCCGCGCGCCGGCGGCCCCGTTCTGCTATGAACCCGAATGCGTCCCATCACGCTCACCGCCGGCCCCATCGCCCGCGCCCGTAACGGCGTCATCGGCCGCGATGGCGCGCTTCCGTGGCGGCTGAAAACCGACCTCGCCAACTTCCGCGCCGTGACCATGGGCAAGCCGGTGATCATGGGCCGCAAGACCTGGGAGAGCCTGCCGAAAAAGCCCCTGGTGGGCCGCACCAACATTGTGCTCAGCCGCGACGGCTCCTTCGAGCCGGCGGGCTGCGTGGTCTGCGAGGAGTTCATCGAGGCCGTCGCCATCGGCCGCGAGCAGGCCGAGGAAGACGGCGCGCGCGAGGTCTGCGTGATCGGCGGCGCCTCGCTGTTCGAGCTGGCGCTGGCCAAGGCCGGCCGCATCTACCTCACCGACATCGACGCCGAGGTGGCGGGTGACGTGACGCTCTCCCCCATCGACGAGAACCGCTGGACCGAGGTCGCCGCCCAGGCCTATCCCGCCGGCGAGGACGACGACTACCCCTTCACGATCCGGGTGCTGGAACGCCGCTGATCCTTCGGTATGGTTCGCTCAATAAGAAATTGAGGGACGCGCCATGGACATCCAACTGGTCACCGAGGGCCTCGAATTCCCCGAGGGCCCCATCGCCATGGCCGACGGCTCGGTCATCCTGACGGAGATCAAGGGCCGGCGGCTGACCCGCGTGACGCCGGACGGCAAGAAGGAGACAGTCGTCGAGACCGGCGGCGGACCGAACGGCGCGGCGATCGGGCCGGACGGCGCGATCTGGATCACCAACAACGGCGGCGCGTTCGAGTGGCTGGACAACATGGGCCTGACCATTCCCGGCCCGACGCCGGCCAGCCACGTCGGCGGCTCGCTCCAGCGCTACGACCTTACGACCGGCAAGCTGGAGACCGTCTATGACGCCTGCGAGGGCCGCCGCCTGATCGGGCCTAACGACCTGGTGTTCGACAAACAGGGCGGCGTCTGGTTCACCGACCACGGCTGCTCAACGCCGGAGGGCCGCAAGTTCGGCGGCGTCTACTACGCCAGGACCGACGGCAGTCATATCAGCCGCCAGCGCGACCACCTGATCTCGCCCAACGGCATCGGCCTGTCGCCCGACGAGACCACCGTCTATGCCGCCGACACTCAGCTTGGCCGCCTGTGGGCCTTCGATGTCGCCGAACCCGGCGTCCTCGCGCCCAGCCCGGGTTTCGCCCCCGGGCGGGTGATCTGTAATCTCCAAGACTACCAGCTGCTCGACAGCCTGGCCGTCGAGGCTGGCGGCAAGGTCTGCGTGGCCACCATCATCAACGGCGGCATCACCGCCTTCGACCCCGACGGCTCGACCGAGCATTTCCCCTTCCCCGACCTGATCTGCACCAACATCTGCTTCGGCGGCGCAGACATGATGGACGCCTGGATCACCGCCTCCTCGACCGGAAAACTCTACCGCACGCGCTGGCCGCGGCCGGGACTGAAGCTCAATTTCAATGCCTGATCGTCGGCACAAGGGTTCGGAAACCTTGATGATCTAGTCTCGGACGCCTGACGCACCGCCCCGTCATGAGGGTGGGCATCGATGGGGTGTTCGAGATGACGCGCTATTCAACGCTCGCGGCCGGCGCGGCCGTCATGGCGGTCCTGGCCAGCGGCTCGGCCCAGGCCAGCAGCTGGCTTTTGACCTACACCTCCACCAATGGCGCCGCGCCCTTCGCCGCCACCCTCGACCTGACCGCGTCCGACACCTTGAACGCTGTCGGCGGCTATGACGTCACCGCCATCGGCGGCAATGTCGACGGCGACGCCATCACCGGCATCATCGCCAATCCCGGCCAACCCTTCGCCCACTACAGCGCCGACGGCCTGTTCATCTTCGACAACGTGATCTGGCCGACGTCGTCGCCGGCGCTGTCGAACCCGGGCCTGTTCTTCGCGAGCGCCTCGGGCGCGGAGTACAACCTGTTCTCCGACAACGCGACGACCTACGAGCTCTACAAGGCCCGACCTGGCGCCAGCTATCTCGCCAATTCGGTCGGCACGATCGCCTTCACCGAGACGCATCCGATCATCGGGGGCCTCGAAGGCGTTCAGGGCGGCGTGCCGGAACCGGCCGCCTGGACCCTGATGATCCTGGGGTTCGGCGCGGTGGGCGCCGCGCTCCGCCAGCGTCGCAGCCGGCTGGCCGCCGCCTGAAGCCACTCATCCTACCCTGCGCCGCGCGCGGGAGGGATGTTCAGACGGCCTTACCGATCGCCTCGGAGCTGCTGGGATCCAGCAGCGCGGTCTCGGCGACCGTGTCCGGCTTGGGCTTGTCGTCGTCATCGCCCAGGCCCTGGTGGAAGTCCTGCAGGATGTCGAACAGCTCGTCGAGCTCGACCTTCAGCGGCCGGCCCTTCGGGAAGCGGTAGCGCCAGAAGCTGGCGATGTGGCTGACCATCCCCGTGCGCTCGCCGAGCGTGATGAACATCTCCGGCGACTTCAGCAGGAAGTTGCGGAACGCGATCGGATTGCCGGCCTGGGTCAGCTCGGCGAAGGCGTCGTCATAGACCTGCAGCGTGTTCCGGACCTTGCGCACCTGGCCCAGGATCGCCTGGTTCACCCGCGCGCCAACGTCCTTCACCTGGTTCATCATCTCGTAGTCGCGGGGTCCCACGACCTTGATCTCGGTAAGTTCGGAGATCACCCCTTTGAGCTCCGGCCAGAGGCTGTTCAGCACCCATTTGTAATAGAGGAAGCCCTTCCAGCTGAAGATACCCTCGCGGAAATTCTCGCCCTCCAGGCCCAACGTCAGGCGCAGTGGCTCGAGCCGCGTGTCGTCCTGGCCGGAGAGCAGCAGGCTGACCAGTTTGGAAATATTGGCGTTCGGCTGACCGTCGGCCTTACCGCCATAGGCCAGCTCCACGAGCTTGGAGATTTCGCCGGAGACAAAGCGCTGCATCCGGTCGAGATCAGCCGTCGAGATCGCGAAATAGCAGTTGGCGATCTTGAAATCGCGGCGCTTCAGGTGCTCGCGCAGCAGGAACGGATCGAGCGAGGGCAGTTCGTCCAGAGCCTCCAGCAGGGCGATGTCCCGCGCCTCCTCGCCGGCGGTGCCGCGCAGCTGATTGAGCATCTCCTGCCAGCCGCGCTGGCCGACGAACAGCGAGCGGCCGCCGAGCGCCAGATCGGTCCGCTCGAAGGGGATGATCACCTTCGTGGAAATCCGCTTGGCGACTTCGAAGATGTACTGCTCGTCGGCGCGCAGCCGGTGCTTGATGATCACCGCGCCGTTCAGCACGGCGGCCTTGAAGAATGGCGCGGCGTCATATTCCGGGTCGCCGGCGTTCTGGCTCGCCACCGCGGCCAGGTTTAGGACGCGGCTGGTCGAGGCCGTGCGCTCGAGGCCGGCAAGGCTCCGAAACGACCGGTCTGGTGAACGCGCGACCAACCTGGACCTCCAACGAGCGCGGGGACCGGGCGCGGCGCCATGCCGCGCGGCCTATTCCCGAAAGCCCTGACCCGGCCAGTATCGGCGGGAAGCTCTACAATTGGGTTAAGGCCTCGATCGTTCAGCGAACACGTTCTCGCGGATTGACGGTGTAAGTCGATGGCTTCCCCTCGCCGCGATTTGGGGCGAATATTGGCGTCCAAGGCGGCGCCGCTCGGACGGTCGCCGCGACAGAGGACATGGGTCATGGACGACGGTTCGATCGACGTGAAGCGCGCCGCGCGCGAGGCGGTCTATGCGATGGACCTGAAGGACATCAATCCGGTCGATCCGGAGCCGTTCCGCACCGATACCTGGGCGCCCTATTTCGAGCGTCTGCGCGCCGAGGATCCGGTGCATTGGGCGGTCAGCGATGAGCCCGAGGTCGGCGGCTACTGGTCGGTGACCCGGTGGGACGACATCATGGCCGTGGACACCAACCACGAGGCCTTCTCGTCGGAACCGACCATCGTCCTGCCCGACCCGGCGGAAGACTTCACCCTGCCGATGTTCATCGCCATGGACCCGCCCAAGCACGACGTGCAGCGCAAGACCGTCAGCCCGATCGTCGCCGGACCCAACCTCGCCAAGCTGGAGCCGATCATCCGCGAGCGGGCCGCCGTCATCCTCGACGCCTGCCCGATCGGCGAGGAGTTCGACTGGGTGGACAAGGTCTCCATCGAGCTGACCACCATGACGCTGGCGACCCTGTTCGACTTCCCCTGGGAGGACCGCCGCAAGCTCACCCGCTGGTCGGACGTGGCCACCGCCGCGCCGGACAGCGGCGTCTTCAAGAGCACCGATCCGGAAGAGGCCGAAAACGAGCGCCGCGCCGAGCTGTTCGAGTGCGTCGACTACTTCATGCGACTGTGGAACGAGCGGGTGAACGCACCGCCGGCCGGCGACCTGATCTCCATGCTGGCGCACGGCGAATCCACGCGGGACATGGACCGCATGGAATATCTCGGGAACCTGATCCTGCTGATCGTCGGTGGCAACGACACCACGCGCAACACCATCACCGGCTCGGTGCTGGCCCTGCACCAGAACCCCGAGCAGAATCGCAAGTTGCGCGACAATCCGGCGCTGATCCCCTCGATGGTCTCCGAAACCATCCGCTGGCAGACGCCGCTGGCCTATATGCGCCGCCGCGCCACCCGCGACATCGAGCTGGGCGGCAAGACCATCAAGCAAGGCGACAAGGTCGCCATGTGGTACGTCTCCGGCAACCGCGATGAGACGGTGATCGACCGGCCCAACGACTACATCATCGACCGCGAGCGCGTGCGCCAGCACCTGTCCTTCGGCTTCGGCATCCACCGCTGCGTCGGCAACCGGCTGGCCGAACTGCAGCTCAAGGTGATCTGGGAAGAGATCCTCAAGCGCTTTCCGAAGATCGAGGTCACGGGCGCGCCGCGCCGCGTCTACTCGTCCTTCGTCAAGGGATACGAGACCCTGCCGGTAATCATCCCGACGCGGCTCTGAGGCGACGCCAGGCGCCAAGACCCCGGCCGAGGCCGGGGTCAGCGATGGCGTCCGGGTCGCTCAGGTCAGCCGACGCCGTCGAGGTATTCGACCTCGGGCCGGCCGGCCAGCACCGCGCCGAACTTCGGGCCGGCGGCCTTGAAGTAGTCGGTTCCGCCGTGGTGGGTGAGCGCGTCCTGGTCTGCATACAGTTCCAGCACCTTGTAGGTGTTGGGCTCCGTGCGGCTCTTGGTCAGCTGGTAGGCGAGATTGCCCGGCTCGTTGGCGCGGACCTGCTTGGCCAGGTCGCCAAAGAAGGCCTCGAACTCGGCGCCCTTGCCCTCTTGAATCTTCAACACCGCGATCACGCCAATGGTCATGCTGTCCTCCCGAACGTTTGTTTGAATGGACGGTAGGGCGGTCGCTCCCTGCTGTCATCCCGGAAAGCGCCGGGCTCAGGCTTGGACCGACCCAAGGACAGCCTGCGCGCTTGTCCGAGACCTGTAGACGCGACAGGGGCAGGAACGATCGCGGCGGCGATGCCGCGCCCAATTCCGAAACTCAGGTGTTGATGGGGTCCTGGTCTTTGCGGGCCGCGAAACCGGATGACAGCCGCGAAGCCGGTTAACGGTTCTCGCTCCAGCCGTAAGCCACCCAGTGGTGACCCCCAAGGTGGCGGGCTTCGATCACTCCGTCCGCGCGGGCGCGGGCGGTGCGTCGGGCCCGAAGCGCCAGGCCCGCGAAGCCCAGCAGGGCCGAGGCCATCACGGCGATCACCGCGACGGTGGCGGCGAAAACCACGGCCAGAACCGCGCCGACCACGACAGCGGCGATGGTCGCCAGCAGGCCGACCAGCATGGCCAGGCTGCGCAGGGCCGATCCGTGACGGGTGGCGAACTCTCTCACCATGGCGTCCTCAAAGGCTCAAAGGCCGATCCGATGACGGATATGTCGTCGTATGGCTGATCCACGTCAACCACGTACAACTCACAACGTGCGTGAGCGGACATCTATGCCGCACCTTTGAGCGACCAGTCGCGGCGTTCGCGCATCGCCGCATCGAAGGCCGCATTGATCGCCGCGGCCTTGGACTCGGCCACTTCCACGAACGCCGCCGGCAGGCCGCGGCCGCGGGCGCGGTCCGGATGGGCCTGCGACAGCATGGCGCGCCAGGCGGCGCGCAGCGCCTCGTCGGACGCGTCGTGCCGCACGCCCAGGACCGCGTAGGGATCGCCCGCCTCGGGGCCCATGTGCGTCGCCTTCACGCGGCGGAACACCAGCGGGCTCTGGCCGAACAGCTCCGAGACCCGCTCCAGGTAGGTGAGTTCGTCACTGGTCACCACGCCGTCGGACGTGGCGATGTGGAAGAGGCCGTCGAGCACGTCTTCCAGCAGTTGCGGGCAGGCGTGGTAGCGTTTGCGCAGGCGCCGCGCATAGCCCTCGAACCCGCGCGTTGTCTGCCGCGCCAGCTGATACAGCCGGCGCACGTTGCCTTCGCTGCCCTCGTCGGCGTGGAACACCTCGGAAAACGCCAGCCATTCGCCGGCCTGCGCCTGGCCGTCGGCCTTGGCCAGCTTGGCGCCCAGCGCAGTGACCGCGGTCGAGAACGCGGGGTCCTCGCCGGGGAGACCCGGAGGGCAGACGTCGCACTCGGCCTCATCGAGGTTGCGAGCGGCGAGTCCAGCTATCTTGCGCCAGAAACTCATTGGGATAAGCAGCCATACGAGTGTGGCCGACCGAAGACAATCGCAGGGCGGGTTAAGTTTTGGACAGGTCCTGGCGTTTCTGGATCGCCCCCTTTTCCGCGGAGCGCCGATAGGTGATCGAAAAAACCTGGCGTTTCTGGATCGACAGGGGGGGCACGTTCACCGACGTCATCGGCCAGGACTCCGCCCACGGCCCTGACGGCGCCGAGACATCGCTCAAGCTGCTCTCCGCCTCCGCCGCCTACCCGGATGCCGCCGTCGAGGCCATGCGGCGAATCCTGGGCGCGGCGCCCGGCGAGCCCTTCCCGGCGGCCCGCGTCGAGGGCATCAAGATGGGCACCACGGTCGCCACCAACGCCCTTTTGGAGCGGGCCGGCGCCAAGACGCTGTTCGTCACCACCCAGGGGTTCGCCGATTCGGTGCTGATCGGCGACCAGACTCGGCCGGACCTGTTCGCCCTGACTATCGTGCGGCCCGCGCCGCTCTATTCCGGGGTCATCGAGGCTGACGAGCGGCTGGACGCCCAGGGCGCAGAGGTCCGACCGCTCGACGGTGAAGCGCTCAAGAGCCAACTCCAGGCTGCTGCGGAACAAGGCTTCACCTCCGTCGCCATCGCCTTCCTGCATTCCGACCTGAACCCGGCGCACGAGCTGGCGGCGGGCGAGATCGCCAAGGCGGTCGGATTCCCATTCGTCGCGCTGAGCCACGAGGTTTCACCCCTGCCGCGGTTTATTCCGCGCGCCGAGACCACCATCGCCGACGCCTACCTGACGCCGGTCCTGCAATCCTATGTTCAACAGGTGGAAAAGGCCGTGGCCGGCGCGCCCTTGTTCTTCATGACCTCGTCCGGCGGCCTGGTCCGCGCCGAGTCCTTCCGCGGCAGGGACGCCGTGGTCTCCGGCCCGGCCGGCGGGGTGGTGGGGGTGGCCCGCACGGCGGCCCAGGCCGAGGCGTCCGCCGTCCTCGGCTTCGACATGGGCGGCACGTCGACGGACGTCTGCCGCTATGCCGGCCAGCTCGAACGGCGCGACACGGCCAAGGTCGCCGGCGCCAAGATCCGCAGCCCGATGCTGGACGTGGAGACCGTGGCGGCCGGGGGCGGCTCGATCCTGGCCTTCGACGGCATGCGCGCCCGCGCCGGCCCGGCCAGCGCCGGCGCCGATCCGGGTCCAGCCGCCTACGGCCGCGGCGGGCCGGCCACCGTCACCGACGCAAACCTGGTGCTGGGCCGCCTCGACCCGCGCTTCTTCCCCTCGGTCTTCGGGCCAAAGGGCGACCAGCCGCTCGATCCCGCCGCCGCCCGCGCGCGCCTGGCCGACCTCGCCGGGGCCATGGGCGCGGCCAGCGTCGAGGCCGCCGCCGAGGGCTTCGTCGCCGTCGCGGTGGAACAGATGGCCCAGGCCGTGCGCCGCATTTCCACCGAGCGCGGCTTCGATCCCCGCGACCACGCGCTCACGGCGTTCGGCGGGGCCGCCGGCCAGGTGGCCTGCCAGACCGCCGAGGCCCTGGGGGTCGGTGAGATCCTCTGCCCGCGATACGGCAGCGTACTCAGCGCCTGGGGTATCGGCCAGGCCCAGGTCACGGCGCTGCGCCAGGCTGGCCTGGAAGCGCCGCTGGACGCCGCCGGCCTGGTCCGCGCGCAGGCCCTGCTCGCCGACGTCGAGACCGCGGCCCGCGCCGCCATGACCGAACAGGGCGCCGAGACCGCCGCCGTCCGCCAGACGCTGCGCCTGCGCTACGACGGCGCCGACGCCGAACTGCCCGTCCCGATCACCGACCTCGCCTCGGCCAGGGTGCAGTTCGAGGATGCCCACCAACGCCTGTTCGGCTTCATCGAACCGGCCCGGACCATCCTGATCGCGGCGGTGGAGGCGGAAGCAAGCTCAGCTCCGTCTCCCCTTGCGGGAGAAAGTGTCGCCCGAAGGGTGACGGATGAGGGGCCACGCGCCGCCGGAGGAACCCCTCATCCGACCGGCTCCGCCGGCCACCTTCTCCCGCAAGGGGAGAAGGTCAGGATGTTCGCGCATGGCCAGTGGTGCGACGCCCCAGTGATCGCCGCAGATCAATTCCAGGCGCTGGACGGGCCGGCCCTCATCGTCCGCGCTGACACCCAGATCGCGCTGGCCCCCGGCTGGCGCGCGACCGCGCAGGCCGACGGCCTGATCCGCCTCACCCGCACCGGCGCCGCGACGAGCCACGCCATCGCGCTAGACAAGCCCGACCCGGTGACCCTGGAACTGTTCAACCGCCGCTTCATGGGCGTCGCCGAGGCCATGGGCGCGGCCCTGGAACGCACCGCCCAGTCGGTCAACATCAAGGAGCGGCTCGACTTTTCCTGCGCCCTGTTCGACTCCGATGGCGGGTTGGTCGCCAACGCCCCGCATATGCCGGTGCACCTGGGGAGCATGGGCGCATCCGTCCGCGCCGTCCGCGACCGCCACCCGGTGCTCCATGCGGGCGAGGCCTTCGCGCTCAACAATCCCTACGCCGGCGGCACCCACCTGCCGGACATCACCGTCGTCATGCCGGTGTTCATGGGGGAGGCCGACGCCCAGGCCAGCTTCTACGTCGCCGCCCGCGGCCACCATGCCGACATCGGCGGCGTCCAGCCGGGCTCCATGCCGCCGTTCTCCAAGACCATCGACGAGGAAGGCGTCATGCTGGACGCGCTGCCGATCATGCGGCAGGGCCGCGTCCTGGAGGCCGAGACCCGCGCGGCGCTCACCGCCGGCCGCTGGCCCGCGCGCAATCCGGACATGAACCTCGCCGACCTCAAGGCCCAGATCGCGGCCTGCCAGGCCGGCGCCTCGGCCGTCTCCGAGATGATCCGCAGCCATGGCGCGGACGCTGTCGCCCGCTACATGACCTTCGTCCAGCAGAACGCCGCCGCCGCCGTGCGCCGCGCGGTCGGCAAGCTCACCGACGGCCAGGCCCGCGTACCCCTCGATGGCGGCGGTGAGATCGTCGTGACGACCACCGTGGACGCCCGGGCGGGCACAGCCACGCTCGACTTCCGCGAGAGCGCCGACCAGCTGGCCAGCAACTTCAACGGCCCCTCGGCCATCGTCGACGCCGCCGCCCTCTACGTCTTTCGCACCCTGGTGGACGACGACATCCCGCTGAACGCCGGCTGCCTGGAGCCGCTGAAAATCCTGACGCGCCCGGGCTCCATGCTCGATCCACGTCCGCCCGCGGCCGTCGTCGCCGGCAACGTTGAGACCAGCCAGCATCTGGTCGACGCCCTCTACGCAGCCTTAGGAGTCATGGCCAATAGCCTGGGAACCATGAGTAACTTCACTTTTGGTAATGCGACACATCAATACTATGAGACCCTCTGCGGCGGCTCCGGCGCCACGGCTGGCGCGCCGGGCGCCAGCGCCTGCCACACGCATATGACCAACTCGCGCCTGACCGACCCGGAGATCCTCGAGCGACGCTTCCCGGTCCGGGTCGAGCATTTCGGCGTCCGCGCCGGTTCCGGTGGCGCGGGCGCGCAGGCCGGCGGCGACGGCGCGGTCCGCCGCATCCGGTTCCTGGCCCCGATGGAAGCCGCCCTCCTCTCCTCACGCCGCCAGCACGCGCCGCAGGGACTGAAGGGGGGCGGTCCCGCGCTGCCGGGCCGTCAGCGTTTGATCGCAGCCTCGGGCGCGGTTACAGACCTTCCCGGCTGTTTCGCGCTCAACCTGCAAGCCGGCGACATGATCGAGATCGAAACGCCGGGCGGCGGCGGTTTCGGTCCGCCTCCGGAAAACACCGCCTGAATTTCGCTGAAGTCTTCAAGGTATTGTCGCGTCCATGGCCCTTCCCGCTCTCCTAATCGCCCTTTTCCTGCAGGCCCAGCCGGCGCCGAGCGACCCGGTCGGCATCCTGCTGAACGGCCAGCCCACCGCGGCGCCAGCCGAGGCCCCGCCGACCGAAAGCCCGGCGGCTGAGACCCCGCCGGAAGACCGCATCCCGGCCGGCGCGCCGCGCGAGGACTATCCGTTCGTCGCCTGGTGCTACGGGTCCTTGCGCGCCTATCTCGACCTGCACGACCAGGTGATGCCGGAGGTGACCCGGATCGAGAGCGCCTTCCGCCCGCCCGGCCGCAAGCTCTCCGACGACCTCAAGGTCTATGCCGACATGCAGAAGGACGGCCGCGCCCAGCTGAAGATGTTCCAGAGCGCGATCACCGCCGCCGAGAAGGCCTCCATCCGTCCGATCAACGCGCTGGGCGCCCAGGCGGTCACGCAGGGCCGCAACGTCTGGCAACAGGGCCCCGGCGTCACGCCGGCCCGTCTCGCCCAGGTCTGGATGAGCTGGGTCCTGCCCGCCCGCTGCGAGGTCGTCGCCCAGAACCTGCACGACAAGGCGATCCTGATGGGCGCCTCCTTCAAGGTGAACGACGAGCCGGACCCGCCGGCGCCCGAGGCCGCGCCCGCCGCCGAAACGCCGCCGGAAATCCCGACGCCTCCGAGCGAACCCAAGTCTCATTGATCCGCTCATCCCCGCGAAAGCGGGGACCCAGGCTTTTTTCGTTCGCGGGGTTCGGTCATCAACGATGGCCGAGCCGAGGCTCAGAGACACAAAACACCTGGGTCCCGTAGCCTTTTTGGTACTGGGGGTTCCGGTGACTTTAAAGGCGAGTAGACTCGAGTTCCGATGCAAGCGAGGCGACCCATTACCGGCGCAGCTGCGTGCGCGCCGGCGCAGGCTCGGGCTCACGACCACCGAGGCCGCGGCGCTGGTGGGCGTGACGCAGTGGACGCTCGGCATGTGGGAGAACGCACGCCAGAAGCCATCCGCCCGAAGCCGCCGAGCCCTCGCGAAGTTTCTTGGGTGCAAGCCGTAGCGGCTTACGTCACGCAGCGCCTCCGTCCGTGTCCGCGCGACCCTGTCCGGGCATCAAAGTTCTCTTTTTGTTCTTGACACCATGTTCGCGATCTGCCAAGCTGGCGTCGCGTCGATCACTGTCTCGCGCCACCCGCCTTGAGCGGACAGGGCGCCGCAGCAAGGCCACGCAACCCCTCGACTGAGCAAGCGGCGGCTCGTCCGCCGTGACAGCCCGCCTGCCCCGCGGAAGCCCCTTCGACCATGAGGAGAGCGTGCGTGTCTGAGAGTTGGATCGACCCTGGAAACCTGGAAGACGATGCGCTCAAGCAGTGGTATCTGAGCTCCCCCGCAGACGTGGAACGGGAGCGGCAGGAAGCCGCGGCGCGTCGATATCAGGACTTCTTCTACGGCGGCAGAGGCAACGGTCCTGACCCGCAGTTCGGCTGCGGAGTTCCCACATCAAGTCAAGACATCGATCCTGGTATCACGATGCCTGCACCCACCGGGAACATCGACCCGGGCTTCGCGATGCCGGCGCCTTCCCGCGACATTGACCCCGGATTCACCTGGGTTGCGGCCGGTCCGAACAGATTCCGAAGCGTTCGGTCTCAAACGACACCGGTACGGGCTCCAGCCTCCAGCCCGGGCTATCCACCGCCGCCGGCTCACGTACCACGTCCCGCTCAGACGATCGCCTACGGCGCATTGCGCGCGCCTGCCCCTTCGGATCAGGAGCTGGCGGAGCTTCGAAGACAGCAAGCGGCGTTCTCGGATACGACGCGGAAGATCGATCTTCAGAACAGCTGGTTCGCCGTGCCGGCGTTGGCGCCGGCGGTCGTCGCCTTGGGCCTTGGCGCGGCCGGCGAATGGGCTACCGGGGAGGTTGCGCCGACAGCAGGACGGGCGGTGGCCAACTTTGTCGAACGCGACCCGTACCTCCGCGTTGGTGACAACTGGGCCACGCGCGCCGGACGCCGCGGACACGCTGCATTCAAGGAGCGCGTGGCTCAGAAACCGGGTTGGGAGTACGAGCCGAAACTTGCGCGCGAGGGCCAACGGCCGCTGAAACCAGACCTGGGGACGCCGAAGCGAAATCCGCAGTTTCCGGACAAGAGGAAGTACATCGAACTGAAACCGGATTCGCCGAGCGGGAGGGCTGCAGGCGCGCGGGCGCTGAAGCGCTATCAGGAGGTGACAGAGGATCCGGTGAGACTACTTTTCTACAGCCTGAAAGACTTCATATGACCGGGAAGTCCTACGTCGCCGTCGTCGACAGCGTGCTGAAGCCGATGGGCTTCACTCGTAAGGGCAAGGATTGGTCTCGCCGAGTAGGTACCGTAGTTGAAAAGGTTGATCTGCAAGCGAGCTCGATTGCGGGCACAACTGCAAATCTCTGGTCATACGACGCAGCGACGAACGACCTTCTGAAGCAGGCCATTCCTTGGAAGCGCGATGTTGGCATGATGCTTTCGGCGTGGCGCATTGGAACACTGATGAGCGGCTATGATCGTTGGTGGAAGAACGATCCCAATGGGCCCGCCGAGCTTGCTGAGGCCCTCAGGATACATGCGCCACCGTTCTTCGAGGCTAGGCGCAGTCTCGAAGCACAGGCCGCGGGATTCGGACGGTCGGCGGACAAATGGAGGAAGGGCGATACACACAGGCGAATCTGTCTCGCCTTGACCCTCTACCGCATGGGCGAGATCGACGAGGCCTGCCAAGCGCTTCGTAATCCCCCGAAAACGACTCCAGCCTCCTGGTTGGCCGAGATCGAGAGTGTGCGGCGGTGGCTCGGGTGTCCGATCGGTCCCGCGATCAGCGCGTCGTGACAGTTCCCAGAAGGATGGCGAACGCTCGGCTTGGCGCGGGTGGGCCGCTACGCGAGCCGCCAGACTGCGGAGGCGGCTCCGGGTAGCGAAACCGCTCAATCCAGCAGATGCTGATCCTCTGGGTCCCCGCTTTCGCGGGGAAGCGCGGAATCAGTGGCTGAGATACGCCGCAAGCCGTTCCAGCCCGAGCGCGTTCTTCTCCGGCCGGTTGGCGAAGCACCAGCGCAGCCAACCATCGCCTTCCGGCCCGAAGGCCGAGCCGGGCGCCAGGCCCATGCCGGCCTTGGCGATCATGTCCTTGGCGAGCGCCAGAGAGTCGCCGCGCCCGGCGATCCGGAAGAAGGCGTACATGCCGCCCTCCGGCTCCGGGGCTTCGATGCCAGGAATGGCGCGCAGGCCGCTCAGCACCTGGTCCTTCGCCGCGGTCAGCTCGGCCCGCAGCGCCGCGATATGCGGCTCGCCGTCGTTCAGCGCCGCGATGGCGCCCGACTGGATGAAGTCCGGCGCGCAGGAGGTGTTGTACTCGATCACCACGCCCATCGAATCCACCAGCGACCGGGGCAGCACCATCCAGCCCATCCGCCAGCCGGTCATCCGCCAGGCCTTGGAGAAGGTATTGGTCGAGACCACCCGCTCGTCCTCGTCGGCCAGCGGCAGGAACGACGGCGCCGACGTTCCTTGGCCGAAGATCAGCCGCTCGTAGGGATCGTCGGTGATCAGCCAGATGCCGTACTTGCGGCACCGTTCCAGGATCGGCGCCCGGTCCTGCGCCGGCAGGGTCCAGCCGGTCGGATTGTTGGGCGAGTTCAGGAACAGCGCCTTGGTGTCCGGCGTCAACGCGTCCATCAGCTTGTCGAGGTCGAGCCGCCAGCGGCCCTGCGCAGGGTCCAGCGCCACGGTCTGCAGACGGGCCGACAGGATGCGCGGGATCTCCACGATGTTGGGCCAGGCCGGCGTCGTCACCACCACCTTGTCGCCCGGCGAGACCACCGCCTGGCTGACCAGCATCAGGGCGTTGACACCGGAACTGGTGATCGCCAGTCGCTCGGCCCCGAACGGCCGCCCATGCAGCCGCCCCAGATAGGCCGACAGCGCGTCACGCAGGTCCGGGCGACCGAGGTTATGGGTGTAGTAGGTCTCGCCGGCCATCAGCGCCCGGGCCGTCGCCTCGCGGATGAAGTCCGGCGTCGGCTGGTCACTTTCGCCCACCCAGAACTTCAGCACGTCGGCGCGCGCCATGCCTTCGTTGGCCACCTCGCGGATCTGCGACATGCGCAGCCCCAGGACTTCAGGCCGGGCGATCGCCGGGCGCGGAAAAGACTCTGACACCATGCTCAGCGCTCACCCGGTCCCTGGAACGGCTGGCGCACAGCACTGAACGCTGGCAGCGCTTCGCAGGCTGCGGCGTGCGTGCCGACAGCCGGCCAGCGGCTCCACTCAAATTCGCCCGCCAGGGCCTCCGAGACGAAGCCCCACGCGGTGGTCAGCATGACGTCGGCATGGCTCAGCTCGTCGTCGAACAGATAGCGGGTGGGCCGCAATTGCCGCTCGGCCTCCAGCAGGTCCAGGGTCTCGGCGATCTGCAGCCGGCACCGCTCAACCCACAGCGGCAAGGCGGTCTCGCGCAGCACGCGCTCGTAGACCAGGCTGACGCCCTTGTCCGCCACGCCGCCCGCGAGCGCCGAGATGCGCAAGGCATCGCGCCCATCCTGGCCGGTCCGCGCCAGGCTCGCGTTCTGCGGACCCACCATGTCGTCGAGCACCGCCAGGATCGCCGCGGAGTCCATGTAGACCGTGGTCCTGTCGTCCATCACCAAGCTCGGCACGCGCCGCAGCGGGTTGAACTTGGCGATCTTGTCCGCGTCGCCGAACGTCGACCAGGGCGCGTGCTCAAACGCCAGCCCATAGGTCCGAAGCGCGATCCCCACCCGCCGCACGAATGGCGAGTCATACTGCCCGATCAGCATCATGGCCGCAGCCTTCCCCGAGGATTCCTGGATTCGCCCCCTTCTACATGAAGCGCCGGCCAAGTTCCTCCCCTAGCGCGCAGCGCGGCAGATGAGCGTCTGACGACTATTTTCCGTCCGGCGCGGTGATCGGTCGGACGTCTTTCCACCGGTAGGGCAGCGTATCGGGGATCACCGAGACCTCGGTCGTGAACTTGAACGGATAGGGCGACGAACTCGGGTAGGTCAGCTCGACGAAATAGGCGGTCCACCCGGCGGCGGGCTTGTCCACCTTGCCGACCCAGGTTCCGTCAGCCTGTGGCGTGAGCAGGCTCGAGGTGAAGGCCTTGCCGATAGTGTCCACCCGGAAGTCGCGGGCTTTGGGGTCATTGCCCTGCCACAGGCGGACTTCAGTGGGCTTCACCGCCGAGGTCACGACGATCGCCCCGTCCTTGCGCACGGTCCACGAATAGCTGGGCGGGGTCTGGCTGTTCAGCACCGCGTCGTAGAAGGCCGTGACGCTCTCGAAGATGTCGGTGCCGGCCGTCGAGTGCTTCGAATTGGGGATCATCCGCAGCCGCTTCACTTCCGGCAGCAGGTGGTAGGAAAACTTCGTGTTGTCCGGTGGAAAATACTCATCGCCGACCGCGTTGATCACATATTTCGGCATCTTCATCGCCGGACGGTCCCGGTAGTTCAGCGGGTCTTCGATGCGGTTGACCTCGGCCCAGCCGGGCTTGCCGATCTGGTCGGGGATCAGATGGTTTTCGACGTAGTCCTTCAGGGCCGGTGAGAAATAGCCCATCGCCTCCCAGTGGTGTCGGCCGGTGGCGTCCACGTCCAGCACGTTGATGACGATGGGGATAATCCCCACCACGCGCCGGTCGACCGCGCCCACCAGCCACGTCGTCCAGGCCCGCTTCGAGCCGCCCGAGACCACGAAACCGTCCGCCTTTACCGCCGCCTCTTTGCCTTGGGGATCGGCGCCGGCCAGATACTGCTGGATAGCGGTCATCGCCTGGGTCGCGCTCTTCACCATCGGCAGGCGCACCAGGTCGAGCGGATTGCGGTCTTTCACGAACTTCGCCTGCTGGTAGGCGATGATCTCGTCCTCGTTGCGCGGCTTCGGGTCCTCGGCGAAGCGCAGCGGCTGGTTTGGTACATCGTCCAGCTCACTCACCACCGAGCCGGTCTCCAGCGCCATCTTCACCCAGCGCTGCGGCGCGGCCTTGGGGGCTGCATCCTGGCTGCCGCCACCGGCGATGTAGAGGAAGCCGGTCTTGTGCTTGACCCTCCCATTCTTCACCAGGTCATCCGGCACGATCACCGTCAGCCAGTGCTTCCAGACCGGCTTGTCGACCTGGGCCGCTGTCAGCCAGGTCTGCGAGGTCATTTCCAGCACCGCGCCGTGATAGCCGGGGCCTGAAATCGTATGGTCGACCTTCCAGGCGAAGGCTGGGTCGGGCTTGGCCACATAGGCGTCCAGCGCATTCTTCGGATTGGCCAGGACCTGCGGCGCGGCGGCCAGGACCCCGGCGGCCAGAACCCCGCTCAACAGCTTCAGAACGCGCATCGAAACCCTCCCGCCGGACCTTTGCCGATCCTTGGGCGCCAGCATGCCACGAGGCCAGGGGCGAGGCGAAGGCCTTCTACGCCGGGCGGCCGCGCCTCAGCTCGGCGCCAGCCGCCGCTGGGCCAGCGCCGCGCAGGACGCCGAGCTGATGGGCCCCTGCTCGTCGTAGATGAAGCATTCGCCGATCGCGACGCCATCGCTCGCGCCGTGATTGATCACCTCATAGCCGACCCATTCGCTCACCGGCTCGCGGTGCAGATAGACCGTCACGTCGGAGTTGATGAACTCCAGGCCCTTGTCGCCGATGTTGGCCGCGGGGCTCGCAAAATCGGCTGAGCCGGCCACCCGCACGAACGGCGTCAGCGCCCGGCCCTCGACCAGCTCGCGGACTTCCCGAATCCACATTCGCCGCTGCATCACCGTGGCGAAGTCACCGGTGATCCGCCGCGTCTCCCACATCCCGCCCATCGGTGTCCGCGCCGGGTCCGGCGGCGACAGGTCTTGCGGCTTCGGCACGTCCCAGGTCGCCGGCTTCCAGACAGCGCCCTCCGGATTCTCCGTTCGCTTCAGGAGCTGGCAGGTCGCGCGCCCGGCGCTGACCCCGCCGGAGATGAACTCCGCGTCGATCACCTTGATGCGGTTGCCGGCCCGGACCACCGTCGTGGTCACCTCGACCGGCGACAGGTCCGGCAGGCGGTACATGTCCACCGTCAGCCGCGCCGGGATGAAATCCGCACTGCCGTGCAGCCGCTCGATCTCGGCGCCCAGCAGGCCCGCGATGACGCGGCCGTGCAGCGAGTTGGGGTTCCACGGCCCACGCGCGGCCGGGGTCGGGACGTAATGCGTCCCTTGAATCGTGAAAAAAGGTTCGTTCGTCATGGCCAAGGTGGGTACGGTAGCACGCGCCCATCTGGCAAGCAGGCGACCGCCAGCGCCTAGATGATGGATTGACCTGCGGCGCCATGCGCCATTCCATCTCCGGCGGGGTTGGGGGCGTGACACATGAACAGCCGTGAGCTTGCCGTCACGCTTCTGTCCTTCATCTGGGTCCTGGGGCTGACCCACATCCTCCAGTGCCTGCGCGACCTGTGGATCGCTCGCGAACGGGTCAAGTGGTCGGCCTCGCAGCTGATGTGGATGGTCACAGTGCTCGCGCTGACGATTCTCAGCTGGCTCCCGCTCGCCGACATCAAGCTCGAGGGCTGGGTGTTCGCGACCATGCTGGCCTACGCCGTCGTCATTTATTTCACCGCGGCCTTCGTCTCGCCTCGCGTACCGGATGAGGGCGAGTTGGACCTTGCGGCTTACGAGAGCCGCGAGGGCCTGGCCTACAAGCTCTTGCTGGTGCTGACCGTGGTGCTGGCGATGGTCATGAACCGAAGCATGCATGCCGAGACGGCCGTGGCGCCCTTCCTGGTGGGGGAGTGGCCCCGGCTTCTGGTCGCGAGCCTGGCGCTGCTCAGCCTCTGGCCGAACCGCTGGGTGCGAACAGTCTGCGCGACTCTCGCACTGGCGCGGATTCTGATTGGCCTGGCCGCCAACCTCAACCTGCTCTGAGATTCAGGCAGGCTGCGCGACCGGCTCCGCACCCTGCCGCTCGCCGCGCGCCAGGAAGGCGGTCAGCGCCATGTCGGCGGTGACGTTGCCGACCGTGCGGAAGATGTCGGGGATCACCTCGACGGCGATCAGGATCGGCAGGATGTCCACCGGCAGGCCCAGCACCATGCAGAGCGGCGCGATGGAGGCGAAGAACGACACCTGGCCGGGCAGGCTTACCGAGGCGAGGCTGGTCGCCGTCGCCACGAAGATCGCCCCGATCAACTGCACCACGCCCGGATGGACGTCATAGACGCGCAGCAGGAACATCGCGACGCCCAGGTTGGCCACCGGTCCGGTCATCCGGAAGATCGCCACCGACAGCGGCAGGACGAGCCCGGTCACCCGGTCCGGGACGCCCAGGTCGTCGCGGCACCGTTCGATCATCGCCGGCAGACAGGCCAGCGACGACTGGGTGGCGAAGGCGGCTACCTGCACCGGCGCCACCGAGCGCGCCCAGATCGCCAACGGCACACGAGCCACGAACAGGGCGAACAGATAGGCCAGGATGGTCATGCCGATATTGGCCAGGCTGATCGCCGCCACGTAGTGGGCGATCTCGCCCGCGGCGCCGATCCCGGCGCGCAGGCCGACGCCCAGCCCCAACGCAAAGACTCCGACCGGCGCGGCCAGGAGCACCCAGCGCACGATGGTGACCATCACGTCGCCGATGTTCTGGAACAGGTCGGTCAGGCCCTGGCGGCGCGCGATCGGCAGGCGGGTGATGGCGAAGCCGAAGAAGGTCGCGAACACCACCAGCGGCAGGATGGAATCCTCTGAGGCCGCCTTGATGACGTTCTGCGGCGCGAGGCCTTTCACGAAACTGATGATGCTCGGCGCCTGTTTGACCAGGTCGGGCGCGGCTGTCGCCCCGGCCTTAAGCGCCGCGCCGCCCGCTTGCGCCACGGGCCACAGCGCATAAAAGCCGTCGGCGAAGAGTACCGTGTAGCAAGCTCCGAACGTCAGGATGCCGACGATCCACAGCAGGGTCTTGACCGCCAGACGCCCCGTCGCCGCCGCGTCCGCCACGCCGGCGATCCCGGTCACCAGCACCGCGAAGATCAGCGGCACGACGGTCATCCGCAGGCTGTTCAGCCACAGCCCGCCCACCGACTCGATCAGTTCAATGGCGTGCTTGATCCCTGGCCCGGCATAGGCCGCCGCCGCCGCGCCCAACGCCAGTCCGGCGATTAGCGCGATCAGCACCCGCACGCTCAGCGATTTCAGCATCCAGACTCTCCAAGGCTCCTGAGGCGACCCTAACATCCCTGATCGTCATGGGGAGGGCGCAGGCGGCGGTCCCGGTTAGTGCCGTCGCCGGCTGGAAAGGTTCAACGCCGGATGGCACGGGCCACCGGAAGGCTCGCCTCCACCGCGCGCAGCCTGTCATAAGGGGCGCGAAAGACGCGGAGGACCACCCATGGCCGGCCTGAAGGACAAGCGTGGCTTCATCGACAAGGACCGTCTGGACCTGTCGGAGCGCAAGGCCGTCGAATACTGGATGAAGCGCTGGGGCGTCACCAAGGACCAGATCACGGCGGCCCACCGCAAGGTCGGGCGCATGACCAAGGACATCGCCGCCGAGCTCGGCAAGAAGCGCTAAGGGGCGCAATTACCCGCGCTTCAGGGATCGAACCTTCACCTTGGGCGTTATCGGACTGCACCTTCAAAGGAGATCCGATGGTCCGTCTGCGCAAACAGCTTCCCGCACATCTGGGTGAAGGCGAGCTGCATTTTCGCGGATTCACCGGTCCGGTCGCCTATGAGGTGCTGGGCGAGCCGTCCAGCCTGCGGCTCGGTCCCCTGCGCCTGCGCGGCTCTTTCACCGCCACCCCTGACGTCGCCGCTGAAGCGTTCCGCGCCGGCGAGGCCGAGCTGGTGCTGGCGGATGGCGCGAAATTCCGCATCACCCTCCTGGGCCATTCCACCGGGTCGGAGATCGCCTATTTCGAAATGCGGATTTGATCAGGCCGAGCTGTCGCCCTGGCTCCGGCCTTAGCTCGCGAACGGCCGTCCGGGCTTGCGCTCGTCGTTGGTGGCCGCGCGCGGCAGGGTGAAGATCAGCCGCTCGTCCTCCCAGACCTCGGCCCTCACCGCATCGGCGCGCTGCGCCAGCAAGTCGGCGGCGCGGCCGATCGCATCGCCTTGCGAGGTGTCGGGCAGCACTTCGAAATGCGGCACGCCGCCGCTCGTTCGATGGATGTAGCAGAAGTAGGGCATCGCGGGTCTCGAAGCGCCGCGGGAAACCAGGCTCGGTTCCGCGGATAGGCAAAGCTTGCGCTTCCGGTGCAGCTTCACCAAAGAAAATTTTAGGAACTCGCGAGTAAAAGCGACCGGATTGTCCGCTACCCGACACAGTGTTGGGGCCGGGCCGCCTTGGCCGCCAACCGACGAATGCGCCGGATCAACCTCGCGCGGCGTAGCGTACCGCCAGCGAATAGCTGGGCTCGACATCGACAGCCTTGCGCAACCGCTCGGCGACGTCGGCCAGCGCCTCATCCTGTCCGCTGAATCGCGCCAGCTCGACCCCGTCGCAACGCAGGATCCAGTCGCTGATGCTCTCGACCACTTCGAACTTCATGCCACTCCGCCCAATGCAACCCATGCGATAGGGCCTGAGGCGTTAAAACACCAAGTGCGGTCATCAATGTCATCCTGCGCCGTGGTGTCGCACGTCAGGGTTGCCGAACGGCGATCTCCAGATCGCAGACGCTGAACCGCGCGCCCAGCCGAACCTTGGCCGCGGCGACCTGTCGCCGGAAGGCCGGGCCCGCCGGATTGGCCACCGCCAGCCGGGGCTGCTCCGAGCCCGGCAGGTCGGCCGCCAGGCGAACGCGGATCATCCGGTCCGGGTCGGCCGGCGGCTCTCCCACCTTGATCGCACGGACCACGTCCAGCCCCTGTACGACCCGGCCCCAGACCGCGTAGTCGTGGTCCAGCCGCCGCGCCGGCGCACGCATGAAGAAGATCTCCGAATTGGCCGTGTCCACGCCGGCTTGGCGGCCCATGCCGGCCACGCCATCGCAATAGGCGCCCCAGACGCGCGGGCGATGGTCGCCGCCCAGGCCCTGTTCTCTCACCGAGACTCCGCCCACCGGAACCGAGCCCACGAAGCCCTCGATCCCGTCGCCGCGGGCGACCACCGTGATCAACGGGTCGGCCGCCACCCGCGCGCTGAACTCCGCGGCGAGGTCCGGATAGGCCGAGGTCCCGCCGTCATGGTTGTTGGGATTGCCGGTCTGGTCGACGAAGCCTTCGATCACCCGATGGAACTTGAGGCCGTCGTAGACACCCTCGTGCGCCAGCCGCTTCACCCGCTCCACCGCCCTGGGCGCCAGCAACGGCGCCATCTCCACCACGATCCGGCCCTTGGACGTCTCGATCACCAGGGTGTTCTGCAAGTCCAGCGGCCGCCAGTCCGGCTGGGGCTTCGCCGCGCCCATCGTCAGGGCTGCTGCTGCCCCGATGATCAATCCGACTGCCCGCATGCCACCCTCTCCAATCCGGAAACAATCTTGTGCTGGGCGCGGGCTTTCCCGCGCGATCCGGAAGCTTATCTTGGGCCTCGAAAGGCCGCCGCCTCAAGTCTTGAGGCGTCCCCTCTATTTCTGAAGGCGCGCAGCGCCGGGAGAACCGACATGATCGAAAAACGCACCTTTGAGAGCCTCGGCGGCGGCGACCACGGCTGGCTGAAGGCCAAGCACCACTTCTCGTTCGCCAGCTATCACGACCCCAAGCGGATGGGCTGGGGCGCGATCCGTGTCTGGAACGACGATGAGATCGCCCCGCAATCCGGCTTCCCGCCGCATCCGCACGCCGACATGGAGATCATCACCTACGTCCGTGAAGGGGCGATCACCCACCGCGACTCCCTGGGCAACGAGGGCCGCACCGGCCCTGGCGACGTGCAGGTGATGAGCGCCGGCGCCGGCGTGCGCCACGCCGAGTACAACCTCGAAAGCGAGCGTACCCGCCTGTTCCAGATCTGGATCGAGCCCGATCGCTCAGGCGGCCCGCCGTCCTGGGGCGCGCGGCCGTTCCCCAAGGCCGACCGCGCCGGCAAGTTCGTGACGCTCGCCTCAGGCTTACCCGGCGACGAGGACGCGCTGCCGATCCGCACCTCGGCGCGGGTGGCCGGCGCGACCATCAAGGCCGGCGAGACCGCCGAATATGCCATCGACCCCAGCCGCCACGCCTATCTGGTCTCGGCCGCCGGCACGGTGGAGGTCAACGGCGTCCGCCTGGAGCCGCGCGACGGCGCCGCCATCACCGGCGAGACCCACCTGCGTATCACCGCCCTCGACGACGCCGAGGTGGTGCTGGTCGACGCCGCGTAGGGCGGTCGGCTCCAACGCGCGCGCGGGGGGATGGTGTTGGATCAGCGCCTCACCCGGCAATCAGGTCTGCCACCAAACCCGGACCTGTCGGCGTCCAGCCCAGGCGCTCCTGCGTCAGACGGCTGGAGGTCGGCGCGTCGCGGTTGGCGAACATCGCCAGGAAGCCGAAGTGCGCGGGCGCCGCCTCTGGGGTGATCGAAGCCACCGGCAGATTCAGGCGTTTGCCTACCGCCTCGGCGACGTCGCGCATCGAGACGCCGGACTCACCGACTGCATGGTAGCGCGCGCCAGCCACGCCCTTCTCCAGCGCCAGGCGGTAGACCTTCGCCACGTCGCCCACATGGGCCGCCGCCCAGCGCGCCGAGCCATCGCCGATGTAGGCCGAGACGCCCTTCTCCTTCGCCACATCGATGGCATAGGTGACCAGGCCGGCCTTCTGCGTGTCATGCACCTGGGGAAGACGCACGATTATCGCCCGCACGCCCCGCTTGGCGTAGTCCTCGACCAGCAATTCGGTGGCGCCTCGCCCGGCGCCCGCGCCTTCGCTCGAGGGTCCGTCTTCTTCCGTCGCCTCCCGGTCAGGATCGGCCATCAGGGTGCCGGAGGTGAGGATGAAGGATTTTCCGGAGCCCTCCAGCGCCTTCAGCATCGCCTCCACGTTGGCGCGGTCGATGGCGATGTTTTCCATGAACCTGCTGAAGTCGTGGATGAAGGCGCAGTGGATGGTCGCGTCGCAGGCCGCGGCGCCTGCGGCCAGGGTCTCCGGTTGGCTGAGGTCGCCGCGGTGGACCTCCACGCCCGCCGCCTGAAGCTTCGTCGCGTTCTCATCGTTACGCGCCAGACCCAGCACCTCGTGGGCCGCGGCCTTCAGTTCCTCGATAACCGCCGAGCCGATGAAACCGCTGGCGCCGGTCAGGAATACACGCATGTCGAAACCTCCAAGAAGAACCCCGGAGACAAGCATCGCGTCTCGGCATATACTGGTAAAGTAGTGATCTTATCAGGGTATAAAGACTAACAGGATGAGCGAAGTCCGTGCGCCGGAAAACCCGCTCGGCGCCTATCTCAGGGACCGCCGCACGCGGCTGGATCCCGCCGCCCTAGGCTTTCCGGGCGAGCGGCGCCGCACGCCGGGCCTGCGCCGGGAGGAGGTGGCGCAGCGGGCCAACATCAGCCCCACCTGGTACACCTGGCTGGAACAGGGCCGGGGCGGCGGCCCCTCCGCCGACGTGCTCGACCGCATCGCACGCGCCCTGATGCTCACCGATTTCGAGCGTGAGCACCTGTTCCTGCTGGGGCTCGGCCGCCCGCCGGAGGCGCACTACCGCAAGAACGATGGCGTCACGCCCCGGTTGCAGCGGGTGCTCGACGCGCTCGACCCGACGCCGGCCCTGATCCGCACCGCCACGTGGGATGTGGTGGCCTGGAACCGAGCGTCGAGCGTGTTGCTGGCGGACTACGGCGCCATGCCGCCGGAGCACCGCAACATGCTGCGCCACCTGTTCCTCGACCCCGCCGCCCGCGCGGCGCACGACCACTGGGAAAGCGTCGCGCGGTTTATCGTCAGCGCCTTCCGCCTTGACGCCGCGCGGGCCGGCGCCGCCGCCGACGTTGAGCCTCTGGTCGAAGACCTCAGCCGCCTCAGCCCCGAGTTCCGCGCCATGTGGCGCGAGGGCGACGTACCGGTCACCCCCCGCGAGGTGGTCAAGCGGATCCGCCATCCTGTGCTCGGCAGCCTCGCCTTCGAATACTCGACCTTCGCGGTCGACGGGCGCACCGACCTCAGCCTGCTGATCTACAATCCGGCCACCCCGGCCGATGCGGCGCGGATCGCCTCGCTTCTCTGATCTCTTGCCGCCACCGGCCTAATCCCATAGCCAAGCCCCCGGTTGATCTTCCAGAGGAACACGCACCATGGCGGGATTGTTTCTGACGCTGGCGGCCGCTGCGGCAGCTGCCGCGCCGCCCGCTTCCGTCCACCATTTCCATGACGTCGCGATCTCCCCGAACGGCGGCCTGATCGCCGCCATCGAGGCCGACGATCTCGCCCAGTCCGAGGGCGAGCCGCACGGCGCAGTGGTCATGCGGGAGCGCGCCGGCGGCAAGGTCGTCGCCAGCTACGATCCCTGCCCGACCTGCGCCTATGCCGACGCCGCCTGGTCGCCGGACGGCCAGGCGCTGGTCTTCGTCGCCAGTGAGCGCAAGGCCCGCACCGCCTCGCTGCAGGTCGTCCGCGCCGGCAAACTGTCCACGCTGCTGAGTTTCGCAGGCCTCCTGCAGGCGCCCCGCTGGTCGCCGGACGGCCAGACGCTGGCGGTGCTCGCCACCGACAAGCCGCGCAAACAGACCGGCGCCACCCAGGCCGGCGCGGCCATCGTCGGAGAGATCGGCGGCCCCACCGACGAACAGCGGGTGGCGATCCTGCCCGTCCCCGCTGACGGAAAACTCGGCGGCCCGCTGACGTTCGTCTCGCCGGCCGACACCTTCGTCTACGAGTACGACTGGACCCCGGACGGCAAGGCCTTCGCCGTCACCGAGGCCAAGGGCGATGGCGATAACAACTGGTGGGTCGCCCGCCTGGCCGCGGTCGGCGTCGACGGCGGGTTCCGCGAGATCGCCAACCCCGGCGTGCAGATGAAATATCCGCGCGTCTCGCCGGACGGCAAGACCGTGGCCTTCATCGGCGGCCTGCATTCCGACTTCGGGCCGACCGGCGGCGACGTGTGGACCGTGCCCTTCGCGGGCGGCGACGCCATCGACCGGACGCCCGACTACAAGGGAAACTTCTCCTCGCTGATCTGGCGGCGCGGGGCCCTCTTCGCCACCGCCATCTTCGGCGACAACAACGCAGTGCTGACCCTCGATCCGGCGAGCGGCGCGACCAAGACCCTGTTCACCGCCCCCGTCGGCATGGACGCCGGCGACGGCCGCGTCTCGATCAGCCGCGATGGCAAGGTCGTCGCCGCCGCGATGGAGGACTTCGCCACCGCCCCGCATATCGTCGCGGGGCCCATCGAAAAGCTCCACCCGATCACCCACGACAATGACGCGCTGACCGCTCAGGTCGCCGCCCGGTCGATCACCTGGAAGAGCGAGGGCTTCGACGTCCAGGGCTGGCTCACCGGCCCGCTGCAGCCTGAGCCCGGCAAGACCTATCCGATGGTCGTCCTGGTCCACGGCGGCCCGTCCTCGGCCGTGCAGCCGCAATATATGTGGAAGGGCACGACCAACGATCTGGTCCAGCACGGCTTCTACGTCTTCCAGCCCAACCCGCGCGGCTCTTTCGGCCAGGGCGAGGCCTTCACCCGGGCCAATGTGAAGGACTTCGGCGGCGGCGACCTGCGCGACATCCTGGCGGGCGTCGAGGCGGTGGAAAAGGTCGCCCCCGTCGACGACCGGCGTCTTGGCGTCTACGGCCACTCCTACGGCGGCTTCATGACCATGTGGACGGTCACTCACTCCAACCGCTTCAAGGCCGCCGTCGCCGGCGCCGGTATCGCCAACTGGGTCAGCTATTACGGCCAGAACGGCATTGACCAGTGGATGGTCCCGTTCTTCGGCGCGACCGTCTACGACGACGCATCCGTCTACGACCGCCTCTCACCGATCCGCTACATCAAGGCGGCGAAGACCCCGACCTTCATCTATGTCGGCGAGCGCGACGTGGAATGCCCGCCGGCCCAGAGCCTGGAGTTCCACCACGGCCTCGACGCCGTGGGCGTGCCCAACGCCCTGGTGATCTACGCCGGCGAAGGCCATGGCATCCGCGAAGCCGAGCACAAGGCCGACCTGAAGGCCCGCACACTGGCCTGGTTCGACAAATACCTGGGCCAGCCCTGACCGAAGGACGCTGACGCCCGCCGCTCGGCTAGCTCTTATGGATCGGGTCGATCCACTTGACGCCTTCCGGCTTTTCCACCGGCTCGATCTCCAGGTTCACCACCACCGCGTCGCTGTCGCTGCGCACCAGCACGCAGGACAGGGCCTCGTCGCTGGACGCGTTGATCTCCTGGTGCGGCACGAAGGGCGGCACATAGATGAAGTCGCCGGGGCCCGCCTCGGCGGTGAACTCCAGCGCCTCGCCCCAGCGCATGCGCGCCCGGCCACTGACCACATAGATCACGCTCTCCAGCGGCCCGTGATGGTGCGCGCCGGTCTTGGCGTTGGCGTGGATGTGGACGGTGCCGGCCCACAGCTTCTGGGCGCCCATGCGGGCCCGGTCGATGGCCACGGCGCGGTCCATGCCGGGCGTCGTGGCGCTGACCTCGCCCAGCTCGCCCGCCGGGACCACGCGCACACCGGAGGTCTTCCAGCCATCGGGAGGGGTCTCGGCACCATCGGTCATGGCATAAGGAGACCCCAGCCCTCGCGGTTTGGCAACCGGCCCGACGCCCTATTCGCGGGCCAGCACGTAGCGCAGCGCCCGTGTGCCGAAGGTCAGGGCGAGCGCGGTGATCAGCAGGCTGCGGCTGAGCTGCACCGCCCAGCCCTCCACGAGGAATTCCACCGCCAGCAGCGCGCAGAGCCCCGCGACGATCACCCCGATCCAGTGGAGGATGCGCCCCAAGGCGCCGGCCGCGCCCACATGGGCGCGCTTTGGGTGTGGCCAGATGAGATTGCGCACTGGAAGTCTCCGCGGGCTGGCCGGATGCGGCGTCAGCCTTGGTCGCAAAGGATCGGGGCCTCAGTCGGGCGCTTCTGTTTCAGTTACGGTGTCGCCCGCAACGCAGCGGCGCCGCGGATGCCAGCATCAATGCATCGGGGGCGGTTCGACGATGGTCTCATCCCACTCGCCGACGTCGTCCTGGATCAGCACGTGCCGCGGTTCGCGGTCGAGGACGGCGAAGTCGCCGGCGGCTTTCAGGGCTTCGTCCTTGGTTGCATACTCGCCGAGCTCACCCTCGGCTTCATCCAACAGTAGCCAGCGTCCGTCGAACGCCACCACGCTGAGATCGAACATCGCGCTCTCCTGCCCCGGGCCGGACGTATTTCACCTACCCCGGCCTTGTTTCATCCACCATCGAACGCCGACGCCTGTCCGGTGGTCGCAGTCCCTAAGAAGCCACGCCACCCGTCACCCGACCGTTAAGGCCCGCCGTCAACCCCCATGGCGGCGGAGCGGCGACGTCAACCGGCGTCGCGAAAGTAGGGCTCGACCGGACCCTGCAGCTTGACGGTCAGCTGCTTGCCGCGCCGGTCCAGCGTCTTGCCGACCGCCAGCTTCACCCAGCCCTCGGAGACGCAGTATTCATCGACGTTGGTCTTGTCCTCGCCCTTGAAGCGCACGCCCACGTTCCGCGCCAGGATGTCGGCGTCATAGAACGGGCTGTCGGGGTCGGTCGCCAATCTGTCTGGCAGGGCGGGCTGGTCGGGAAGGGTGTCGCTCATGGCCGTCCGCCTCGCACAGGCGAGCCCCGGGTTCAAGCCCGGGCCATCGCGCCAAGGACCGCAGCCGGTGGCCCGATCGATCGTCCTGGGCCGAAGGTTAACGCGGCGATAACCTTGTCGTCGTACCGAATTACCCCAGTGCATTGCGTATGTTTGGGGGGCTGAATTTGAACCTTCGTCGCGTTTCCGTAGCGGGGCTGTCCGTCGCCTTGATGCTGACCGCCGCCGGCGCGGCCGGCGCGGCCTCCCTGGTGTTCAGCGCGGCGACCGCGACCTATGAGCAGGGCGACTTCACCGCCGCCAATTCGATCAATGGCGTGACCGCCGGAACCGACCATGGCTGGGCGATCGCCCGCCTCGCGGGGGACCCGGCGACCGACACCCGCAGCGAAACCGCGCTCTTCACCCTGGCCGCTCCGCTGGCGGCCGGCTCGACCGACCTCACCTTCACCCTCACCCAGGCCTTTGGCAGCCAGCACGAGCTGGGATACTTCAGCCTCGGCTACGCCACCACCGCCGCGCCGAGCCTCTTGAGCCCGGAGACGTTTTTCAACGTGACGGCCGCCTCCGCCCCCAGCCACGCGGCGTTTTCCATCACCGGCGGGACCCTGGAGGTGTACGGCCCGACCTCGACGTTCGACGTCTACACCATCACCGCCCACGTCAACGGCGGCGGCCTGCCGATCACCGCCATCTTCCTGAACGCCATCAACGCGCCGGCCTACAACCCGCTCACCGGCGGGCCGGGCCGCCAGCCGCTGAACGGCAACTTCGTGCTGACCGAGTTCGAGGTCGACGCCAAGCCGGGTGTCGACGCGCTCGCCCCGGGCGGCACGGGGGATCCCGGCGGGGCCGGTGGGGGCGCCGGTGGGGCCGGGGGCGCGGGGGACCCTGGCGGGGCCGGTGCGCTCGGCGTACCCGAGCCCACGACCTGGGCGATGCTGCTGACCGGCTTCGGCGGACTGGGCGCCATGCTGCGCCGCGCCCGCCGCCGGCGCGCCGCCAGCGCCTGATCCCCAACCTCGGCGTCGCCACGCGCCAGACCCGCCTCAGACCCACCTCAGACCCAGGGACCACCGACGGCCGCCATCAGCCGCGTCAGATCGGATTGCCGGTTCGCGCCGGTCTTCTCGAAAATCTTCGCCAGTTGACCGCGCACCGTGAAAACGCTGAGCCCCAGGTGGTTGGCCACCTCCCGCACGGACAGGCCATCGGAGATCAGCGCCGCGACGCGCGCCTCGGCCGGGGTCATCCCGAAGGCGTCCTGCAGATAGGCGGCGGAAATCCGTGACGCTGCGTCCGGGTCGCTCACGCACACCAGCACCGACGGCTGCTCGTGCAGCGAGATCGTCGCCTCCGCGCGGAGCGGCGCGACCGTGACGGGCAGCGGCAGCCGGCGGTTGGGCGACGTCAGGGTCATCGACCCGCCGCGCCGCTGGGCCGGATCGCTCGCCGCCGCCGCCGCGATCAGCCGATGCAGGCGCTGGCCCTGCTCGCGGTGCGCCGCGACCAGGTGGCCGGCCGACGCGCTCAGAACGTCACGCGCGCCCATCAGGCTCAGCGCCGCGGGGTTGGCGTGCAGGATGCGCCCGGCCACATCGAGCACGAACAGCGCGTGTGGCGAGCCGGCCAGCACCGCCTCGGCGCCGTCGTGGCGCGGCCGGTCCTGGGCGAGCTTGCGGCCCAGTTCAAAGGCCCGGATGACGTGCGGATGCAGGCGCTCGGCCAGGCTGATATCGCCGCCCTCGAACCGGTCCTTCCGGGACGGCCGGGCGATCATCAGGAACGCCGCGGTCTCGCCGCGCGCGCTGAGCCCCAGCCGCAGGACCGAGTGCAGGCCGAACGGCCGCATGAAATCGTTGTAGAAGTCCGTCCGCATCAGCTCGGCCTTCGGCAGGGCCTCGTCATCGGCGACGATATGCGGAATGAAATGGCGCACCCGCGCCTGCGGACTGTGCCGCCAGCGCTGGCTGGGGTGACGCTCGGCGAAGCCGCTGAAATAGGCGGGCAGCACCGCCGGATCGAGCCGCGCGGCCAGACCATGGCCCTGACGGGTGCGCTGGTCCTGCCAGATCAGCGCGCTGCTGGCCGACCCCGTCAGGTCGGCGAAGGTTTCGAGAAAACGCGGCCACAGGGTCGCATCGGCCGCCGCGCCGTAGGCTAGGTCCAGCACGCTGCCGATGGTCCGATCGTCCATCTCGCCCTCGATGGCCGCCAATCGCCCGCAGGATAGGCGGGTTTCATAACGACAGCATAACGCGGATATCGAAGATAACGATGCAGCTTTTGTGCCGGCGCGCTGCGGCGAGGCGTGGAAGGCCTAGCGGCAGGCGTCCACCGCCCGCTCCAACTCGGCAAGCCGCTTTTCGCGCAGGATCCGGCCCGCCGCCATCAGCTGATAGCGGTCGGCAGCCCCGCCGGCGTCCCGCAGGGCCTCGGCCGTATCGGGGTATTTCGGGGCGCGCGGCAGAGATTTGGCGATGCAGGACATCGTCCGGACTCCTGGCGGGGCGGGCTTGGCCGGGGCCGGCGCGGGCGCGGCGGGCGCGACCATTGGCGGCGGCGCGGCCGCGGACGCCGGCGGCTGGGGCCTCAGGCTGGCGCAGGCGCTGAGCGCCAGACCCGCGCCCACGGCGGCCGCAACGGATATCCAGGCGCGTGCGGTCATTTGAGGGTTTCGAGCACCGCGCGGTCGGCGCTTTCCATCCGCGCGCAGACGTCGAAGCCGACCGGCTCCTTCGCCGCCAGCCGCTGGGCGCGCTGTTGCGGCGTGAGCGCGGCGGTCGCCACCTGCTGCCTCGCCAGATCGGCCGGGCCGCCTTCGCAGGCCGCCAGCCGCGCGTGCAGCGCAAGGCCATTGCGCTGGTTCTCGGCGGTCAGCGCCTGGATCCGCGCGCTCAGCACCCGTTCGTTGCGCCCGGCGGAGATCGTGGTCGCCACCAGCATCGCGCACAGCACCAGCGCCAGGCCAAAACCGACAAGTCCGGCCACCGGGCTGGTAAAGGCCTGAAACACGGTTCGGAGCATGCTCGTCTTCATTCCCCCCAACGAAGGCCGGCCCCAACCAAAGCAGACCCCAACAAAAGCATACACGGCGCGCAAAGCTTGGCCGCGCACCTGATCAACGCGCCAGCGGCCGGGAAGCTCCGCCATAACTAAGGCGCGGGCATGACGCGCCCGTCGCACGGCCGACATACCACCGTCGCCTTGCGGGTTTAACCCCGTCTCCCAAGGGGTGAAAAGGCGCGCGAAGGAGCCAGACCATGGCCGTCTACCGCATCTACCTGGTCCACGACGACGGACGCCTGGAGCCCGACGAAAGCTTCTACTGCCGCACCGATGGCGAGGCGGCCGCGCGCCTGCGGCCGCCGCCGCGCGCCGACATTCGCGCCGAGCTTTGGCAGGGTGGACGCTTCATCGGCGCCGCCGGCTCGGTGCGCCGCGCCACTGACAGCCGCCCCCACGCGACCGGCTGACGGCGACGTCCGCAGCTCCGCGGCGAGACCTCCCCAGGACTGCCTACAGCAAAGCTTCGCCTGTGAAGGGAAACCTGTTGTCGGCCATCCGGTAGCCATTAACTATGTTTAGCCCGGTCGAACCGGGTTTGCATGGGGGATGCAAAAATGCGGTTTCTGACGATCTCGGCGCTTGTTCTGGCTCTGGGGGCCGGCTCCGCGGCTGAGGCCGCCAACCTGATCACCAACGGCGACTTCAGCGCGACCTCACTGACCGGCGGACAGATCGCCAGCTTGACCGCCCACAACTACAGCGGCGTCGAATTCGGCGCGGGCCAGGGCTATATCTACGGCAACGTCGTCACCGGCTGGCAGTCCAATGGCGCCAGCGCGTTCAACCTGTGGTTCTTCGGCGACGGCTCGGAGAAGACCAAGGACGCCGACACCTATTACAGCCTGCCGCATGGCGAGGCGGGACAGCGCCCCAACAGCAACTACACCGGGGTCAGCCCCAACGGCGGGGCCTTCGTGGTGCTGGACGGTGACCCGGGCTTCAACGGCGCGCTGACCCAGACGGTGGGCGGCCTGGTGGTCGGCAAGCAATACGACCTCAGCTTCTACTGGTCGGCGGGCGAACTGGCCGACCGCAAGGGCTATGTAAGCGACCGCCTGGACGTGAGTTTCGGCGGCGATGGCCAGACCACCGGCGACTTTTTCAACACGCATCCCTACACCAACAACCCTGGAAACCTGGACGGCGACTTCAAGGGCTGGACCAAGGTGGACATGATCTTCACCGCTCACACCACCAGCCAGGTGCTGTCCTTCCTGTCGGTGGGCACCCCGGCCGCCAACCTGCCGCCCGTCGCCTTCCTGGACGGCGTGTCGCTGAGCATGGTGCCGGAACCCGCGGTCTGGGGCCTGATGCTGCTGGGCTTCGGTGGCATAGGCGCCGCGATCCGCCGTCGCCGCGGGCTCGCCGCCGCCTGATCGCGACCCGCGTCACAACATCCGGGACGCCCTGCCCTGGACCGGCCTGGTTTCGCCTTCACCTGACGCGTGCAAACGCTTTCTTTCGCGGCGCGGCGGCGCGATGACGGCGGAATGACCCCGCACCTTCTTCAGCTGATCCAGGGCTTCGGCCTGCAGGTCGCGAAGGATGTTGTCTGGCTGGTGCTGCTGACGGCGATCTTCGCGCCGCTCGAAGCGCTGTTCGCGCTGCGCAAGACACCAGGCCGGCTCAGGACCGCGCCCGCCGACGTCGCCTACTATTTCCTCAACGCGATCCTGCCGCTGGCGCTGCTCGCCCTGCCGCTAGCCGTCGTGGCGGCGGGCGTCCAGGCGGTGACGCCGCGGGCCTACGCCGAGGCCGTCGCGGGCCTGCCCTTCGGGGTTCGCCTCGTCGCCGCCCTGGCGGTCAGCGAGATCGGCGGCTACTGGGGCCACCGCTGGTGCCACGAGGTCCCGTTCCTCTGGCGTTTCCACGTCATCCACCATGCGTCAGAACACGTCGACTGGCTGATCTCGAGCCGCGCCCACCCGGTCGACCAGGTCTTCGAAAAGCTCTGCGCGCTCACGCCGCTCTATATCCTGGGCCTGGTGCAGCCGACGGCGCAGGGCGCGGGCCTGGCGGCCTTCGTGGCGATCTTCGGGACGCTCTGGGGGTTTTTCATCCACGCCAATGTCGGTTGGCGGCTGGGTCCGCTGGAGTGGCTGGTCTCGACGCCCGCCTTCCACCACTGGCACCACACCAATGACGAACACCGCGACCGCAACTATTCGGCCCTGTTCCCGATGGTTGACCGCCTGTTCGGCACCCACCACCTGCCCCGCGAATGGCCGACCCGCTACGGCGTCGACGCGCCCCAGCCCGCCCGCATGGCCGACCAGCTGCTCGAGCCCTTCGCGCCGCCGCGCCGAAGGCCCCTGGCATCGAAAACCGACACGGCCTAGCCCAGCGGCATCGACAGCGTAAAGCGCGTCTCGGTGGCGTCGGATATCACGCCAAGTTCGCCGCCATGCGCCTTGGCGATCCCGCTGGCGATGTAGAGACCCAGACCCAGGCCCTGCTGACCGTGGTCGTGCTCAGCGCGCTCAAAGGGTTCGAACAGCAGCACGATCCGCGCCGGCGGGATCGGTGGGCCTGCGTTAGCCACCGACAGCTCGAAGCGCCCATCCCCGGTTTGCGCCCGCACCCGCACCGGTGCGCTTTCCGCCCCGTGCCGCAGCGCATTGCCCAACAGGTTGGACAGCAGCTGCGCGATCCGGCCGCTGTCGCAGGCCACGGGATCGGCCAGGTCGATTTCGGCCTCGATCTCCCGGTCCGGGTTCGCCAGCCGCAGTTCGTCGATCGCCAGATGGATCGCTTCGGACAGCCGCTCGTCCACCTTCGCCTCGATCTCGAATCCGCCACCCAAGCGAGCGCGGGCGAAGTCCATCACGTCGTCGATCAGTCCGGCCATGCGCATGACGCTGGCCTGCATGGCGCTGACCAGCATCCGTCCCCGGTCGTCCAGCGGCGTCTTGACCAGCAGCCGCCCGCCCGCCTGAATCGAGGCCAGAGGGTTGCGCAGGTCGTGGCCCAGCACCGCGATGAACTGTTCACGCAGCTCGGCGGCGTGCCGCTCACTCAAGAGCTCGGCCTGGCTCGCCTCCAGCAGCGCTTGGTTCTCCGTGTGATGCGCGGTCACGTCGCGGGACACCACCAGGATCGCGACTGTCGCGCCCGCGTCGTCCGCCATCGGCGAGACCTGCACGTCCCAGTATTTCAGGGTTCCCTTCGCGGTCGCGGCCGGCCCAAAGAACCGCGCAGCCGCGCCATTGGCGGCGGTCTCCACAGCAGCGACCGCGGCGTCGCGGCCCTCGCCCGTCCAGGTGTCCGGCCAGTAGAGCCCCAGCATGTCGCTTTCGGCGGCAAATTCGAGCGCGACAACGCCGCCCGCGTTGACGCTTTGCAGAACGCCGTCGAGGTCGAGAACCTTGATGCAGTCTTCGTGCGCATCGAGAATTTTGCGCAGATATGTCGCGTCGTCGAACAGCTTAGGGCGAAGGTCTTCCGTGGCAGCCACTGACAAATTCTCCGCCCACGTCGCCCTGCGGACACCGAATCACATCTGAGCCGCCCTGTCCCGCCCCGGACCGACTTTGCCGCCGCTACTTCGGCTTCCTGAACTTCAGCACGAACTGGTCGGTCTTGCCGCGGATCGCGGGGTCGAAGACGTTCTTGTCGTGGGCGTCGGCCGGGTCAGCCAGCAGCTTGTCGTCTTCGGTGACCAGCTTGAAGCCGGCGGCTTCGACCTCCGTCTTGACGGTCGCCTCGTCGATCCGGTGCAAGGTGTCGGCCACGCCCAGCGGCGCGCCGGCGACGGCGGCATGGTCGACGATCAGGTAGAGCCCGCCCGGCTTCAGGGCCTTGAAGATTTCCGCATTGGCCGCGCGCGCCGTATCGGCCGGGAAAGGCTTCAGGTGCAGGTCGTGGTAGTTCTGGACGCTCAGCACCAGGTCGAGCCCTTCCGGCAGTCCGGCCGAGGCGATCGGCGCGGTCAGCGGGACCACGTTCTTATAGTCGGCCACGACGGTCGACTGCTCGGTCCCGTAGGCGGCGCGGAACTTCACGAACTCCGCCGATTGGTAAGCATAGACCGTGCCCTTCGGACCCACCGCCCCCGACAGGATGCGGGTGAAATAGCCGCCGCCCATCATGAAGTCGGCGACCTTCTGTCCGGGCTTGACCTCGCCCAGCGCCAGCAGTTCGCCGGGCTTGCGGGCCACATCGCGCGAAGAGTCGGCCGGGGGCCGCTTCGTGTCGCCCAGGGCCTGCGTGATATTGGCCGGAACCGCCGCCACCGCTGCGAAGGCCGCCGCGCTCAAGACCGCCGAAACCAGAGCCGAAACCACCAGATTGCGCGCCATCGCCGAAGCCTCCCTGTTTGTGCTTTGTCCCCAACCTAACATCGGTCGGCGGGCGTGCGCAGTCGGGCCGTGCGGAATTTCTGCGCTCAATCGTGAACCGACCTGGGGATGGGTGCGCTCGGCAGCGTCTTTAGGGCAAGGCCGGTGTCCAAAGCCCAAGGACGTCCCCGGCTCCAAGGCCCCGGCGCCCCCCGAGCGCCGGGGCTTTTTCTTGCCCCTTCCTACGCCGTCCGCCCCGCGCTACGCCTAACAGGGTTCGGGGGATCGCGATGATGTCGGATGCGGCCGCAGGCACGGTTGAAGAAATCCCGGGGATCGCGGCGACGCCGCTGGGCGGCGCCAAGCGCATCCGCCTTCTGCTCTATGCCGGCGTCCCGATCCTGATCATCAACTTCGCCGCGCCCTATCAGGGGCTGATCGGTCTGCCGATCACCTTCTTTCTCAAGAACCGCCTCCACCTGACCGCGCCGGAGACGGCGAAATTCAACCTGATCGTCTCGATCCCGCTGTTCGTAGGCTTCCTGTTCGGCTTCATCCGCGACCGCTGGAGTCCGTTCCAGGGCGACCGCGGCCATCTGGTGGTGTTCGGCGCGGCCTGCGCGGCGCTCTATGGGGTGCTGGCCTACGCGCCGCCGACCTACGCGGTCTGGGTGATCGGCGGAACCCTGCTGGTGGCGCTCATGCAGTTCGTGGCCGGGGCGGCGGCGGGCCTGTCCTCGTCGGTAGGCCGCCATCACGCCATGTCCGGCCAGATGAGCACCGTCATGAACGTCGCGACGCTCGCGCCCCAGGTCATGGCCATGCTGCTGGGCGGCATCCTGGCGGGCCTGCTGGAAGGCGCCCTGGCCGTGACCGCATCGCGCACCTTCTTCCTTCTGGGCGGCGGCCTGATGCTGGTCATGACCGCCTTCGGAGCGCTGGGGCCGAAGCGTCTGTTCGACGACGCCTTGGCCGGCGCCGAGCCTGTGCGGCTGAACCTCGGCGCCGACGCCCTGCGCCTGCTGAAGACCTGGGCGGTCTGGCCCGTGGTGATCATCCAGTTGCTCTGGCAGTTCGCCCCGGGCGCTGGCCTGGCCCTACAGTACCACCTGGCCAACGAGCTGCACGCCAGTGACGCCCAGGTGGGCGCCTTCTTCGCGATCTTCTACGTGGGGTTCCTGCCGGTCTTCGTCCTCTACGGCTTCCTGGCCCGCCGCGTCCGGCTGGGGGTGCTGCTGTGGATCGGCGCGGTCCTGGCGGTGCCGCAGATGGTCAGCCTGCTGTTCATCCATTCGCCGGGCGGCGCGCTGCTGGCGGCGATCCCCATGGGCCTGCTGGGCGGCATGGGCCAGGCGGCCTTCACCGACCTCGCCATCCGCTCCTGCCCCAAGGGGCTGGAGGGCACGATGATGATGCTGTTCCTGGCGCTGTTCTGGATCTCCCAGCGGTTCGGCGACCTCTGGGGCGCGCATCTCTACGCCTCGGCCGGCGGCTATAACCTCACCCTCTACGTGACCATCGCCCTGTACGCGGCGATCCCGCCGATGCTGTTCCTCGTCCCCAAGGCGATCAAGGCGGGCAAGGATGCCTGATCGACCCGAGCGGCGGGTTCGCAGGAGGCCGCGGTGACGCTTGCCGCCGAAAGACTGGCCGAATTTTCCCGGCTGGTCGGCAGTATCTATGACGCCGCCGTGGAGCCGGATCGCTGGCCCGAGGCGCTGGAGGCTATCTGTGGCTTCATCGATGCGAAGACCGCCGTGCTGCAGTCCTACGATGTCTTCGACAGGAGCCCGCCGTTTCAGCGTCACGTCGGCTACGAGCCCCAATGGCTGGAGGTCTATTTCGCAAAATACTACGCGCTGAATCCTTACATGGACGATGTGGCTCGGCTGGGGCCCGGCGATTGCGCCTTCACGTCGAGCCGCCCCGACTACCAGGACCTGTTCCAATCCGAATTCTATACCGGGTGGCTGAAGCCCCAGGCGCTGGTCGACGGCTCGGTTCTGGTCGTCGAAAAGTCGATGAGCAACATCACCACGCTGGTGAACGCGCGAGGCGAAAGCGAGGGCCCGTTCGACGAGACGACCCTGGAGCGTCTGAACCTGATCTATCCGCACCTGCGGCGGGCGATGCTGATCGGGCGCGCCTTCGAAAGTCATCGCAGGCAGCGCGCCGATGACGCAGCCGTCCTCGACTCCCTTGCGGCCGGCATGTTCCTGCTGGGCAGGCGAGGCGATATCCTGCAGGCCAACGCCGCCGGCGCGGCGATGCTGGCCGCGCGCTCGGCGCTGAAAAATAACGGCGGGCGACTTGAACTCGCTGTTCCGTCAGCCGACCGGCTGCTGAAGGCGGCCCTGGCCGCCGGGCGGGAGGGCGAGGCGGTGCTCGGCGGCAAGGGCGCGTCGATCCCGGTGCGCGGCGAGGACAGTGAAAGTTCCGAATACATCGTCCACCTGCTGCCGCTGAACGCGGTGCGCCAACAGTCGATCGACGCCAGCCAGGGCGCGGATTTCGTGGTCTTCGTCCGACGGATCGACGGCGGCGACATCGCCGCGATCGCGGCCTTCACCCAACGCTTCAATCTCACCCCCAAAGAGGCCCACGTCCTTCAGACGGTCGTCGAGGTCGGCGGCGTCCCGCAGGCAGCCGATGTGCTCGGGCTCTCCGCGGCGACCGTGCGGACCCACGTCACGGCGATCTTCGACAAATCCGGCGTGCGCCGGCAGGCCGACCTGATCCGGCTGCTGATGGAAATGACCTCTCCCTTCGCAAGATAGGCGCGCCGGCTCCTACGATCGTGGGAGGCGAGGCCGATCTCCCGCGAGATAGTCTCTGGAGCGGACTGTTCCGTCATCTCGGCGTTAGTTGGGGAGTAGTACGATGCCATCGAGGTCCAAGAAGCGGATTGCCAGCCTGGCCTTGGCCGGCGCCTTGTGCGCGGCCCCTCTGGCCGCCAACGCCAATGGGGTGATCATCCTGCCCGGCGCCCAATGGACGGGGTTCGTGTCCACGCCCGTCGGCTTTCCGTCGCACGACTTCGTCACGCAGCAGGTCACCGGTCCGGGTCTGACGCAGAATGGCAGCTCCGGGAACCTCTCCGCCGGCGTGGGCGGCGCCCCGGCGCCGCTGCCCTACATCAGTGCGCGCGCCGGTGGAAATGACCTGGCGCAGTTCAACGGCAGCCGGGCTCACATCGCCCTGACCTACTACATCGAGATCACCGGGCCGGGATCAGGCTCCGCGCCGCTGGTGATTTCCGGCGCCGGCGGTCTCACAACCCTCTACGACGGCGTGGCCTTCGCGCGGCTTGACGTTGGGGACGGGACCGCCCGCAGCAGCACGAGCGTGGGAATCGACAACGGCGTGGTCAGCATCGGCGACAGCGACGGCCTGCATCTTGTCGTGCCGGACGCCAGCGCGTTCACCATCCACAATACCGTGCTCTTCCCGATCAATAAGGCGATCCAGGTGATCATGATCGCCACCGCGGACAGCGCGTTCAAGTTGGGTCCGTCAGACGCGACGGCCTTCATCGACCCGGTCTTCTCGATCGATCCGAGTTTCGCGAACGCGGACCAGTATTCCATCGTCACCAGCGAGGGCATCGGCAACGGCGCCGGCACGGGCGGGGTCCCTGAGCCCGCCGCCTGGGCGATGATGCTGCTGGGCTTCGCGGGCCTGGGCGTCATGGGCCGTCGGCGCCGGTCGAGGCGCGCGCCCGCCGCCGCCTGACCCGGACCCCGGAGCGCGGCGATCGCCGCGCGCGCTCGGAACCAAGCGTCCCGCACCGGGTTTCAGTGGCATGCGTGGCCTCCAGATTCCGCCCCACTCGCGCCGTATCACCCGCCTTGCCGTGGCAGGCTTGGCGGTGCTTTCGGCCGCCGCCTTCTCCCTCGGCCTGGAGCATCAGGTGGGCGGCGCGCAGGCCTCGCCGTTCCTGACGCCAGCCGGCCTGACCCCAGCCGGCCTGACCCCAGCCAGCCTGACCCCAGCCAGCCCGAACACAGCCGACCCGCCGACCTAGCCAGCTTGGCCTTGGTTCATCCACGGGTCAGGCCGCGTGGCCCAGAACGAGGCGGTCCACAACACCAGACATCTGTGCGCGACTGCGTTCCTTGCGCGCACAGGTCCCCGGCGCGCGCGTATCAGCCGCCGGCGGAGCCCCCGGCGCCGGAGAGTTCAGCGTCGGGGGGCTCCGGACCGCAAGGGGGCAAAATCGCCCCGCCATACCGGGCATTCTGAAATAGCGCCGCAACGATAGGGGCGCAAAGCGACGCCGCGACAAAAGGCCTTGCCCTTTGGGCCTCATTGCCCGACGGCGCCTCAGGACCTAGGTTGCTAGGGATCAACTCAAGCGCAAAAGCGCGCACCAGACACCCCGGGAGTCCGCCTTGAACCGCCCCCTCATCCTCGCCCTCGGCGCCGCCGCGCTCTGCGCCGCGCCCCTCGCGCTCACCGGCTCGGCCTTCGCGGCCGCAACCACCAAGGGCGCATCCGCCGCGAAAGCCCCGATGGCCGCCGACGGCCACCCGGACCTGGGCGGCTTCTGGTCCAACGCCACCCTGACGCCCGAGCAGCGCCCCGCCTCACTGGGTGACAAGGCCGTCTACACCGCCGCCGAAGCGCGGAAGATGGAGGCCAACGTCGTCAAGGAGGTCGAGGACGGCAACAAGCCCACCGACCCCAACGCGCCGGCCGCGGCGACCAAGACCGACACCGCCGGCCTGCGCCCGGAATTCGCCGCCGCCGGCGGCGACGTGGGCGGCTACAACCGCGGCTGGCTGGACCCCGGCTCGGCCGTCATGCGCGTCCACGGCGAGCCGCGCACCTCGTTCATCACCACGCCGAACGGCCAGCCTCCGGCCCGCATCCCCGCCGCCACGCCGGCGCCGGGCTTCGGCGGCGGCGGCCGTGGCGGCCTGGGCTCCTTCGACAACCCCGAAAGCCGCTCGCTCGGCGAGCGCTGCATCATGGGCTTTGGCCGCAACGCTGGCCCGCCGATGCTGCCGAACGGCTTCTACAACAACAACTACCAGTTCATGCAGACCAAGGACGCCTTCGTCATCGAGGTGGAGATGGTCCACGACACCCGGGTGGTGCGTCTGAACGCGGCGCACCGCACCGACGGCGTGCGGCCCTGGATGGGCGACTCGGTCGGCCACTGGGACGGCGACACCCTGGTCGTCGAGACCACCAACATCCCGCAGATCCAGCAGTATCGCGGCGCCTGGAAGAACCTGAAGGTCACCGAGCGCTTCACCCGCGATGGCAAGGACCGCGTCCTCTACCAATACACCCTCGACGACCCGAGCGTCTGGGCCAAGCCCTGGGGCGGCGAGTACGAGTTCTACACTCTGAAGGGCCAGATCTACGAATACGCCTGCCACGAGGGCAACTATGCGCTCCCCGGCATGCTGGCCGGCGCGCGGACCCAGGACAAGGAAGACGCGACCAAGAAGGGCGGCGGCAACTAAGCCCTCGCCGGCCTCGTCCACGCTCCAGAAGCCCCGTCTCCCGCGAGCCGGGGCTTTTTCTTATGTCTCTGACAGCGTTAGCCAACTTGCTTCACGCACCCTTAGTCATAGGGGGATTAGAGAGGGCATAAGGGGCGCTTGAAAGTAAGCGTGATGAGCCAGGTGCTAGAGGTCGTTCATTATCTGCGATCGCTGCCGATCCACCCGCTGGGCGGCGTGATCTTCGCGGCCCTGCTGGCGGCGCTCGTCGAGCAGCGGATGGCGCGGCGGCGCACGCCGGACTTCTCCACCGCCTTCCGCGATATCTCCGGCCCGCCACAGGCGCCGCCGCCCACCGATCAGACGCCACGGCGCTGACGCGGCCATTTCGGACTCGCGCGAAGGCATACGTTCTGTTTTTGTTCCGATCATGACGCCGCGCCCCATCCCGATCTCCGACCCCACCCTGGGCGACCATCGCCGCTATCCCGGCTGCCGCCTGTTTCTCACCTGCGCACTGTGCGGCTGGTCGAAGAGCTATCGGCCGCAGCGGATCATCGATCGCCTGCACGAGCTGAAGTCCGGCGGCTATCCGACCCCCGTCGCCCAGATCGCGCGGCGCGTCGGCTGGAACTGCCCCGGCTGCGGCCGCGTCAAATGGCGCGCCGACTTCGCCTGGCCGCCCAACCTGGACGCGCGCGAAATCCGCCGCCTCGCCAACCTCTACCGCAACTGAGCCCCTATCCGCGCCGCGTCTGGCGGATTAAGCCGGGGCAAGACCCACCCGCAGGACCGAACCCCTTGAAGATCAGCACCCCGTTTGCCGCGTCCCTGGCTCTGGCCGTCCTCTGGCCCCTCGCCGTGCTCTGGCCCCTGGCCGCAATCGCCCAGCCGGCCGCCCAAGCCCAGCCCACCGCCACGCAGCCCCTGCAAAGCCCGGCCGACTTCCTCGCCGCCAACGCCAGACAGCCCGGTGTTCAGACCCTGCCCTCGGGCCTGCAGATCAAAGTCGTCCAGTCCGGACCGCCCGGCCCCTCGCCCAAGGAAGGCGACGCCATCAAGGTCCACTACGAGGGCGCGCTGACCAACGGCCAGGTCTTCGACTCGTCCATTGCCCGCAACAAGCCGCTGCTGATGCCGCTGGCCAACCTGGTCCCGGCCTGGATGGAAGCCCTGCCCCGCATGCGTCCCGGCGATGAGTGGATGCTCTACGCGCCGCCGGAACTCGGCTACGGCGCGGCCGGCTCCGGCCCGATCCCGCCGGGCGCCGTCCTGGTGTTCCGCATCAAGCTCCTGGGCATGCTCAGCGCGGACTGACGCGGCCCCGACGCCCTCTGCGCCGACGCCCTCTGCGCCGCCCTCCTCTATGCCGCCCCCTCTACGCCTCTGCCGCCGCGTGGGCGGCGGCGGCGGCGGCCATCATCTTCTCGAACGCCCCGCTGCGGATCAGTTCGCGGCGCTCCTCCAGCCCGCGGTGCAGTTCCACCAGCGTCTTGGCGGCATGTTCGTTCTGCTGGATCGCGGCCCAGTAGGCCGCGACGTTCGCGCGCTTGGGGATCGGGTTTTCCAGGCCGGTGGACGGCAGCACGTTCTCCACCATGAACAGCGCGGGGACCAGCGCGCAGTCGGCCATGGTCACCCGGCCGGAACAGGCGAAGCCGTCCGTCCCGATCAGCTTGTCCAGCGCCTTGATGTTGCGCACCACCTGGCCGCCCAGCAGCTCGACGATGCCTTCATTGCGGGTCTTGGCCCGGCTCTGGGCCGACAGCATGAACATGTTGTTCATCAGGTAGACGTCGCCGATGCGGGCGATGGTGCGGATGTGCGCCGTCTCGCGCGGGGTGGCGCCCAGCATCGAGGGCTCCGGATAGATCTCCTCCAGATACTCCGCGATCACCTCGCTCTCCGGCATCATGTCGCCGTCGATATCCAGCACCGGGATACGCCCGATGGGGAAATCCTCGCGGAACTTCGGCGTGCCGAAATTCGCCGGCCGCTCCAAGCTGATGTCAGTGATCCCCTTGGCGTAGATCTGCATCCGCACGCGCGCGGAATAGGGGCTCAGGTCCCCGGAATAGAGCTTCATCATTATCAGGCCCTCCTTATGCGCGGCCGGTTGATCCGACCCTTAATCTGCTAGTCCTCAAACCCCACGAACACCGCTGCCTCGTCGACGCTCTTGCGCTCGGAGACCACCGCGTTGGCGGGAAAGCTTTCATCCGGCCAGCCCAGCGCGATGGACTTCATGATCACCTGGTCGTCGGCGATGCCGGCGTGCTCGCGCACCACCGGCGACTGCATGATGCCCTGGCTGTTGATCACGGCGCCCAGCCCGCGCGACCAGGCGGCGGTCACCAGAGCGGTCGCGACGGCCCCGCAATCGAAGGGCGTGTCGTCGCTGTCGGCCAGCACCTTGTCGTAGGTGATGATCACGCAGACCGGCGCGTCGAACTGGCGGAAACCGCGCAGCACCCAGTCCTGGCGGGCCGCGGCGTCCTCGCGCGCGATGCCCATGGCGCCGAACAGCTGCTTGGCGACGCCGATCTGCCGCTCGCGGTGCGGGCCGGTGAAGGCCTGGCCGGTGCGAAATTCCCGCGAGTGCGGCACGCCCGCCAGGTTGCGCTCGGTGTTGCCGGCGCGGATGCGGTCCAGCGGCTCGCCCGTGATGATGTAGAAATTCCAGGGCTGGGTGTTCATCGACGACGGCGCGCGCATCGCCAGGCCGATAACCTCCTCGATCAACGCCCTGGGCACCGGCTCTGGCTTGTAGCCCCGGATGCTGCGCCGTCCGAGGACCACGTCGTCAAAGGTCGGTGCAGTGGCGGTCATGGGCGGTTTCCTCGGTTAAGGTTGAACCCTACGGGACCGGCCCCGGACAGGTCCAGCGAAGGCCGCGCCGACGACGGACTATCGCGGCCCGTCATAGGGGTGACCATAGGCATCCACCCAGGCCTGTTCCTCGGCCGCGCTGCGGGACCGGTTTAATGTGTCAGGATAACCGAAAACCCCGCAGTGGCAGCCCATCCCGCGTTTCGCCCTGGCGGAGGCCGACGGTGTCGCCACCCCGATCGCTCTGTGCAGGTCAGCGGCCGAAATCTACGCCAAGCGGCGAAGGCTGGCTATCGGGCGGAGCAACTCCGCAGCATCCTTCGACCCAAGGAACCGGCACTGCCTCAGTTTGAATTAGCGGCTATTGGTATTTCCGCTTTTTGAACGCGGTGACGTCCAACGCGCTCAGCGCAAACCACTCGCCGTTGGCACGGCGATCTGCGAAGCGTCGATGCCAATATGCCTCGATCCCGGCAGGGTCATCGGTTCGGATGGCGTGCGCCAGGGTTGCAGCCTCAGGCAGCGCTATCCGAATTTCCTTTATGCGCCTTTCAAGATCGCTGCTTCGGCCGATCTTGTAATGGCTCCCAGACTTTATCAGATAGACGAAGCCGTCTTCTGGCGCCGATGCGCGCGGCCCATCTGGGAGCGACGTGTCTGCGCTCGGAAGCAGGGCTGCTATGTCGCCACACGATTCATCCTCGGCTGCTCGCCGGTGGAGAGCAGCGACTAAGTCGCGTCGCGAGCTGAAGTGGCCAGCGATGGCACCCTTGCTCGGAAAGGTCGGATCGCTGAGGCGATACAGTTTGAACTCCGCGACCGTGGGGAGGCGCTGGTAGTGGCGACACGCTTCAATGATCCTCGAAAGCACGTCGGCGGTTTCGAACCGGGTCTGCAAGGTGTTGGCCCCGAACCCTGCTTCTGCAAGGGCGTCGCTCCATCGCGCCCAGAGCACGCCGCTCCATTGATGCTCGCGTATTCCGGTCTGGCGCGTGAAAAGTGATTTACCCGGCGGTCGCCCACCCTCGGCTTCTGCGAGCCGCCTAATCTCGCTGAGAATGAGTTCGCGCATCGCTGCGTCGCGCCTTCAGGTTTTCGCTCGCGGCGATATGATCTATGCTTAGCGCTAAGTAGGAGCCTAGACCATGCCCACAGGTCCGAAGGGACAGGAGCGCCCCGCCGACGTTGTGTCAAACGCCGTCCACGTCATTCGCGTGCTGACTGGCGAGGCTGACGAGACGGCGCCAGCCGACGACGGTAAGGACCCTGCCGCCAAGGCCTTGGGCGCCAAAGGCGGCGCGGCGCGGGCGAAGTCCATGACGCCGGAGCGGCGGGCGGAGATCGCTCGTAAAGCGGCAGCGAAAAGGTGGAGTCGCGAGGGTTGACAAAACGGAGGTGACGCATGGGGACAGGTCTTCCTGTCCCCCAACTTGCCGGCTCTACTTCCAGGCCGCAAAGCATGGCTCCGCCCTGCAGCCCCGATACCACAATGTGTGAATCCGGTAGCCCCGCGGGGGAGGGGGACCGCGAAGCGGTGGAGGGGGCGCTGCCTTAGACGCCCGACTCTCGGTCCTTGCAAAACTCATTTGTTCGGCGCGGCGTCCGCCTTGCCCTTGGGTCCAACCAACCCAAGGTCCGCCATGGGATCGGTGATCGTCCCATCCGCCGACCGGAATTGTCCGGACTTCATGTTCGCCGGGCACTCGCCCACATCGACCATGTGGGTGTCCGTCGATATCGTCTTCGGCTCGCCCGCGCCCAGGTCCAGCACCACGTCCATGTGCTGGTGGATGTCCTTCATCGTCCCCTCGATCACCATACGGTTCGTGGCATAGGAGCCGGCCGCCTTGTCGCAGCTCATCTCCATCCGCACCGATCCGTCGTCCTTTTTGTCGCGTGTGAAGGTGCACCCTTTTCCAAGCGCCACGAACGCCTTCGGGTTTTCGACAAACGCGCCCGCGAATTTCCGCATGAACTCGGGTCCGAGGCACATCTGCGACCCGTTCACCTGGCCCGGCACATTTCCCGTGGCCGTGATCTGATAGAGCCGGGCGGTCGGGAAAACCTTCAGGATCGCCGCATTCACCCCAGCGACTGTCACCGCCTTGGACGCAGCCGTCGGTGCCGAAGGTTGCGAAGGCTCGGCCCCCATCGCGGCCAGCCCTGCCGAGATCGCCGCTATCCCGCCGGCAATCCGCGCTCTCATTGCCATCTCCATGCCCCGCCCGCACCGATAACGAGCCCTACGCTGCAGCGTAGGCCACACCCGCCCTTAAGCCCATGCCAAGCTCAAAGCTCCGCCGCCCGGTCAGGTCAGCGATCGGCGGAGCCCGCGTAGCCGACCGCGCAGCGGCGCGTCCTTGAGGCGGTCGGGCGGCGGAGCACAATCGCTCAGTGGCCAAGGGGCGATTGGCGATTTGATATCCTGTCACCGTTTTTCCACCGAGTTTGGTCGGTAACTAGGCCGCCGAGCGCAGCCCGTCCCAGACGGCACACTCCGCCGACGCAAACCAGCGCACAGCTACGGGCGGGGCCCGCTTGGCCACCCGCGCAGCGGCCCAGGTCGCGGCGAGTTCCTGGGCGCGCAGCTTATCTCTGTTGGAGAACACGCCGATGTAGACCTCTCGAATGATGCCGTCGCCGATCTGCTCCGCGATGTGATCGTCGCTATCGCCGAAGCTGTGACCCAGGGTGAAAAGCACCCCGTTTGCGTCTTTGCTGCACACCGTTCTCAGCTTCGCCTTGGCCGCGGCGAGGTATTCGTGGCCCCGCTGGCGAGCTTTCTTCTTTTGAGAGTTGCCTTCCGCTATGAACACCGGAAGCCGCCCCTCCTTCAGCAGGGCATCCACCTGCTTGGTAAGAGGGCGACCCCACTCGTAGCGAAGCATCCGTGTGTACAGACGGTCGGGAAAGCGATGCTGCGGAAATTCGAAAATATGGACCGCGCCGTGGAGGTAGAACGCCTGCGCGGTGTTGGAGTACTGGTTCCACTCCCCGTTCCCTGCGAAGCCGTCCCAACACTTGAGTTGCGACCGCTGCTTGGTCCCTTCGTTCTTGCCCTGTCGCGACAACACCCAGTGCAGCAGCATGTCGTAGTTGGTCGTGAACAGCGTACCGGGTGGCGAGCGTGTACGACCAACGAACGGCTCAAGGAAGTCGCGGCAGCTTCGGCACTGTTCCTCTGTGAGGCTCAGCGAGTGTTCGGGATGAACGGCGGCCACCGCACGAATTAGGCCCTCTCGCACTCGGTTGGCGGTGGCGGGCTCGCGGCACTGCTCCAGCGCGGTCTCGAAATTGGTGTCACCGAGCGGGAAGAGCGCCGCAAGGCCCGGGTCTCGACTTACGGCATCCTCGTACAGGCTGGGGTACCCAAAGGCTCTGTGGACCCCAATGCTGAAGCCGTTGCCCAGCAGGAGGTGGCGGCGCTGATCGCGAGTGCGCTGCAATGCCTGCGTGAACGCGATCGACTCAAGCTGCTGTGCTTCCAACTTGTGCCGCCCCTCTGCGATTACGTCATTCTAAGGTGGCGCCTGTATTCCATCCGCACAATGGGGCGTTCAGTATTCGTTCCTCTCCGTCCACAGCTATCCCGGTGCACCATATCCTCGGTCCCCCAAGGAACGGAACTTCGGCGAAGGACGATGTATTCGGGTCTGCGCACGGATCAACACTGGCGCACTTGGCACCGCTCCCCCAAAGCGGGCGTTCCCGGCGTCTGCAAAGAGTCGAGGCTGTGTAAAAACTCGTCTCGGCAAAAATCCCACGCAAGTTCCAGCCCCGCGCAGCCGCCTACGCGACGATGCTTTGCGCAGAGTGGTCTTGAGGCGCTGGCGGCGGGCAAATTGTTGCGCTGAAAATTGCGTCGTC
>JANYET010000046.1 GCA_025359785.1 Alphaproteobacteria bacterium
CAGTATCGCCGGCGGCGCGGGCGACGACTTCATCTCCGGCGACCGGGGCAACGACACCGAGAGCGGCGGCGCGGGCGCGGACATCTTTCATGGCAGCCAGGACGCGGGGATCGACAAGGTCCTGGACTTCCACCTGGCCGAAGGCGACCGGGTCCTGCTCGATCCCGGCACGACCTACACGGTGAGCCAGGTCGGGGCCGACACGGTGATCGACATGGGCGCCGGCAACCAGATGATCTTGGTCGGCGTGCAGATGACCACGCTGACCCCCGGCTGGATCTTCGGGGCCTGAGGCCGGCGCGACCACAATCTAAGTTTCCCAAACCGTGGATCCGGCCTATAGATCGGCCCTCACCGCCCGGCCGAAAGGCCGGGCGCCTTCATTTCCGACGCTTAAAATTCGTAAGACATGGAAACGGCAAGACCATGAACACTGACATCCTGATGCCGAAGGCGACCGCCGTCTGGCTGGTCGACAACACCTCGCTGACCTTTGAGCAGATCGCCGACTTCTGCGGGCTGCACCGGCTGGAAGTGAAGGGCATCGCCGACGGTGAAGTGGCGCGCGACATCCGCGGCGCCGATCCCATCGCCAACGGCCAGCTCAGCCGCGAAGAGCTGGACGCCGCCGAAGCCAACGCCAAGCACGCGCTGGTCGCTCTGAAGAGCCGCCACGCGGAATATCTGAAGCCGCAGAAGAAGGCGCCGCGCTACACGCCCGTCTCGCGCCGTCAGGACCGCCCGGACGCCATCGCCTGGTTCCTGCGCAACCACCCGGAGGTGGCCGACGCGCAGTTGGCCCGCATCCTGGGCACCACCAAGGCCACCATCGACCAGGTGCGCAACCGCACCCACTGGAACTCGGCCAACATCAAGCCGGTCGACCCGGTGACGCTGGGGCTCTCCACCCAGATGGAGCTGGACGCCGTGGTCAAGAAGGCCGCCGAGAAGAAGGCCCGCGACGACAAGCGCAAGGGTATCGTCGAGCCGGAAGGCGCGACGCTGCTGCCGGCCTCGGAAACCGGCGTGGTCGCGCCCGACGAGCCCGCCGACAGCCACGAGCACGATCGCACCACCCACACCGCCGCCTCGGTCTTCCAAGACAACGAGGACGACGACGACGAGGACTAGAAGCTCGTCCCTCCCCGCGCCGGGGAGGCAGGGCGGTTGCTCGGAGGCGGGGCTGTTAGTGTAGCTGTCCGCGCAGGGCCTCAAGCTGTTCCTTCAGCTTGAGCTTCTGTCGCTTCAGTTCCTTGAGCCTGATGTCGTCCGAGGCGGGCCTTCGCATTTCGTCCTGAATCGCATCTTCGAGAGAACGGTGGCGGGATCCGAGTTCACGGATCCGGGCTTCCAACGCCATGACGAGTGGCCTCCTTGTTGTTGGCTGGCCCAGTGAACACCCGCTATGCGCGGCTGTCAGATCACATATGTTTGCAGACGGCGGCGCCGACCAAGGTGACCCGTCACGCGTTAGGAACCCCTCTTATGCCGCAAAGCGAGCGACCCAGGCTGGTGGTGGGCATCTCAGGCGCCTCCGGAGTGGTCTATGGCCTTCGCGCCGTGGACGCCTGCCGCGACCTCGGAATCGAATCGCATCTGGTGTTGAGCAAGGCCGCGGCGCTGACGCTTGCCCAGGAAACCGAGCTTTCGCTGGCCGAAGTCAATGCCAAGGCCGACGTCGTGCACAAGGCCGCCGACATCGGCGCGTCGATCGCCTCGGGCTCGTTCCGCACCCTGGGCATGCTCGTCGCCCCCTGCTCGGTGCGCACCATGAGCGAGATCGCCACCGGCGTGACCTCGTCCCTGCTGACGCGGGCGGCCGATGTGGTGCTGAAGGAGCGCCGGCCTCTGGTGCTGATGGTCCGCGAGACGCCGCTGCATCTGGGCCACCTGCGCACCCTGGTGAAACTGGCCGAGATGGGCGCGGTGATCGCCCCGCCGCTGCCGGCCTTCTACGCCAGGCCCGGCTCCATCGAGGCCATGGTCGATCAGTCGGTGGGTCGCGTGTTGGACCTCTTCGGCCTGTCATGGACGCCGGTTAAACGCTGGGGCCAGGATATCGGACCTGTCGCGGTGGAGACCTGAATGGCGCTCTGGGACTGGACCCTGAAGGCCTACGCCGGGGCCGGCGTGCCGGAGGCCTGCCTGACCCTGCAGGACCAGCACGGCCAGAACACCTCCCTGCTGCTCTGGGCCGTCTGGGCGGAGGCCGCCGATACGGTGCTGCTGGCCCGCGCGGCCGATGTGGCGCGGCGCTGGGAGGCGCTCAGCCTGACGCCGATCCGCGCGGTCCGCCGGGCGCTGAAGCCGGCCTTCGACGGCATCGGCGACCGCGATCGCGAAGGCCTGCGCGAGGATGTGAAGGCGGTCGAGCTCCGCGCCGAGCGGGTGCTGATGGAAAGCCTGGAGGCCCTGACCGACGGCCATGGCGGCGCCCATGCGCTGGCGGCGCTGGAAGCGGCGGCCGCGGCCTGGGGAAAGCCCGCGCCAGCGGAAGCTCTGGCTGCGCTCGCCGCCGCCCTGGGCTAGGGTTCACGCATGAACGACGACATGTCCTATGCGGCCCTGGATGCGATGCTCGTCGAGCTCCGGCAGGATCACGCCGACCTCGACGCTGCGATCCAGGCGCTTTCGGCCACGCCGCTGCCCGACATGCTGCTGATCGCGCGCCTGAAGCGGAAAAAGCTGAAGCTGAAGGATGAGATCGCCCGCGTCGAAGACCAGATCAACCCGGACATTATTGCGTAGTCAGCGCAGCGGACAGCGCGCGAAGAAACTCGCGATTGCGCGCCGCTCACGGCGGTCCTTCCCGGCAAGGTCGGCTCCGTTGACCCGCAACCCGCCGCTGGCCCGGAATGCCTTGAGGACCCCGTCCATGCGAGCCAGCCGGACTTCCGCGTAGTCGCCGCTTTCTTCTTCGCGCGTCAGGCGGGCGGAATATCGATGCGTCAAATTGCCGGACGAAAGCCTGATTGCTGATGGGTCGGCCTTCAGGACAATCCATGTCGTCAAAACAACTTTAGGCCCCGCGCACACCATTGATGCCGCATAGGCGTCTGACTCGTCCGGTGCGTATGCCAATTCATGACCGTCGAAATGCCAGTAAGGCGGATTGTCGGCCCGGGCGACGCCATCAGCGGCGAGGACGGCCATGGCGGCGGCCGCAGCGATCGGGAAGCGCATCTGGCTACGCCGACTTCCGTTCCCGTTTCCGCGCGTACATGGCCGCGTCGGCCTCGGCGACCAGGGCCTCGGGCTCGGCGTCCTGGCTGATCTCGCGCACGCCCCAGGAGATGTGCAGGGGCGCGGACCATTCGCCGAACTTCAAAGGCTCGGCCTCGATGGCGCGGGCGAGCGCGGCGGCCTTGGCCTCGGCGGTGGCGTGGTCGGCCTGGGCCAGGATCACCGCGAACTCGTCGCCGCCCATGCGGCCGACGATGTCGCTCTCGCGGACGTGGGCCAGCAGGCGCTCGGCCACGGCCTTGAGCGCCGCGTCGCCCGCCGCATGGCCCAGGCGGTCGTTGACGCCCTTCAGATCGTCGAGGTCGAAATAGACCAGGCTGGCGAGTGAGCCATAGCGCTGGGCGAAGGTGCGGATGCGGCCGAGTTCGCGCAGCAGCGCGCGGCGGTTCAACAGCGGCGTCAGCGCGTCGCGGTCGGCCAGATTCTCGACTTCGGCCAGCCGGACCTTCAGACGGCCCACCTCGCCACGCAGGTCGTCGATCTCACCCAGCAGGGTCTGGACCGCGGCGGTGACCGCCGGCGTCATCTCCGCCTGAGAAATGCCGAGGAATTCGGCGGAGTCCACGGGCGCGGCGCCCCGCACCTGCGCGCCCGCCTGGGCGAGCGCGCGCCGTCTCATCGCCGAGAAGGGCTCGTTGCGCGCGCCGGCTATCTTCATGGATCGGTTCCCGAAGCTGGCCCCAAGCTGAGCCTTAGAATCAAAGACGCGACAACAGTTTGCCGAATCTAGCCGTCCTTGGTTGCCCCTGCAAAGTCGGCGCCTATACTCCGCCGCCTTCCAACCGGGGGTCTAGACCGACATGAGCGCCGCATCAGCGCCCGTCGCCATCATTATGGGCAGCCGCTCGGACTGGCCGATCCTGCGCCATGCCGCCGAGATGCTCGATAGCCTGGGCGTGGCCTATGAGGCCAAGGTGGTCTCCGCCCACCGCACGCCGGAGCGCATGTACGCCTTTGCCAAGGGGGCCAAGGCGGCGGGCTTCAAGGTGATCATCGCCGCGGCCGGCGGCGCCGCGCACCTGCCCGGCATGACCGCGTCCCTGACCGAGCTGCCGGTGCTGGGCGTACCGATCGAGTCCAAGGCGCTGAAGGGCATGGATAGCCTGCTCTCCATCGTCCAGATGCCGGCGGGCATCCCGGTGGGCACGCTGGCCATCGGCGAGGCGGGCGCCAAGAACGCCGGCCTGATGGCCGCCAAAATCCTGGCCCTGTCAGACGAGGCGATCGCCCAGCGCCTTGAGGCTTTCACAGCCAAGCAGACCGCCAGCATCCCCGAGACCGTAGAAGACCAGTGACCGCGATCCTGCCGCTCGCGCCGGGCTCGCGCATCGGCATCCTCGGCGGCGGCCAGCTAGGCCGGATGCTGGCGCTGGCTGCCGCGCGCCTGGGCTTCGACGTGGTGGTGCTGGAGCGCGAGGCCGACAGTCCGGCGGGCCGCGTGGCGTCCAAGCTGATTGTTGGCGGCTACACCGACGAGGCGGCGCTCGCCGAACTGGCGGCCTCCACCAGCCTGGTCACCTATGAGTTCGAGAACGTACCGGCGGCCTCTGTCGCCTGGCTGACCGCGCACGGCGTCGAAGTGGCGCCCGGCGAGCAGGCGCTGGCCGTGGCTCAGGACCGGGTGGCCGAGAAGACCTTCCTCAACGCCCACGGCGCCCCGACCGTGGCCTTCGCCGCCGCCGCGACGCCGGATGAGGCGGTGCGGGCGGTAGCCCGGATCGGCGCACCGGCCCTGATGAAGACCCGCCGCGAGGGCTACGACGGCAAGGGCCAGCGCTGGGTGGAGCACGCCGCGGACGCCGCCGCCGCCTTCGCCGAGCTGGGCGGCGTGCCGGTGATCGTCGAGGCGGCCGCCGATTTTGTCCGCGAGCTGTCGATCATCGCCGCGCGGGGCCGCGACGGGGCGACCGCTATCTATCCCCTGGCGGAAAACCACCACGAGCACGGCATCCTGCGCCGCAGCCTGGCGCCGGCCCGCACGACGCCGGCGCTGAACGACCAGGCCGAGCGGATCGCCGCCCGCATCCTGGCCGGGCTCGGCTATGTCGGCGTGATCGGCATCGAACTGTTCGAGATGGCCGACGGCCGCCTGCTGGTGAACGAGATCGCGCCCCGGGTGCACAACACCGGTCATTGGACCCAGGACGGCTGCGAGGTCGACCAGTTCGAACAGCACATCCGCGCTGTCGCCGGCTGGCCGCTCGGCCCCACGCGCGCCATCGCCCAGGTCGAGATGCTGAACCTGCTGGGCGAGGAGGCCGACGCCTGGGCGAAATACGCCGCTGAGCCCGAGACCCGCCTCCACCTTTATGGCAAGCGCGGCGCCAAGCCGGGGCGCAAGATGGGGCACGTGAACCGGGTGAAGTCGCTGTGATCCTTTCCTCCCCTTGATGGGGAGGGTGGATCTCGCCTTCGGCGCGAGACGGGTGGGGATGTGTGGGCCGGAGTGCTGACTCAGAGTTTGAACGCGACTTCCGCACCCTGACGGCTTCGCCGTCTGTCCTTCCCCGTTAAGGTAGGGAAGACCGATACCGCATCCGCCCCAGCGCGCCGGCGACGGCGTCCATCATCAGGCTCGGCTTCAGCTTCGTGGTCCGCTTCCAGGTCTCGAAGGCCATGACGTTGGCGATGCGGCGATCGGCGAAGGCCAGGGCGGCTTCCCGGCCCGACGACAGCTGGACGGCCAACGCGCCGGTCAGGATGCCGGCCAGCAGCGCGCGCTTGGAATAGTGGTTCTCATCCGTCGCCGTGTCGCCCGCCCAGCGCCAGAGGACGTCGGCGCTTTCCCAGGCCAGGCGCACGCCGAGCGTCAGATGGGATGGCAGCGCCAGGAAGCCGGTCCAGCGGCGAACCGCGGCCTCATCGGCGGTGGTGGCGGCCAGGCGGGCCTCCACGGCGCGCGCGATGCGCTCACGGATTTTCAGCGTCGCCGGATCGACGGCGGCCAGGGTCGCCAACGCGGCGGCGTCATGCCGGCGCGAGAGCAGGGCGGCCAGGTCGGCGGGGCCCTGCGGCAACACAAGCCCGGTCTCGCCGGCCGACAGCCCGCAGGCCTTGCCGGCCATCGCCGCCATCCGCGTGGTCCAGCCCTCGTGCGGCGCGATCGTCAGAGCCGCGTCCAGCAGCCGTTGTTCGGTGGCTTCCGCCCAATCCTGTTTCCCGCTCATCGCGCTATCCTAAACCGAAAATGCTGCTCGTGCGCCGTGGACATCCTTCCCCCGGTCTGATATCTCGCCGCGCTCAATCCGGTAGGCTTCTCGCCTGCGGGACGTGATTTCTTTTTGTTCGCTCGCCGCCGCCCCTAGCCGGGACTTCAGGGGGCCGGGCGGGAACGACCAACAGGAGAGAGACCCCTGGTTCAGATTTTCGTCCGCGACAACAACGTCGATCAAGCCCTCAAGGCGCTGAAGAAGAAGATGCAGCGCGAAGGCTCGTTCCGCGAAATGAAGCGGCACGTCCACTATGAAAAGCCCTCGGAAAAGCGTGCTCGCCAAAAGGCGGAAGCCGTGCGCCGGGCGCGTAAGCTGGCCCGCAAGCGCGCTCAGCGCGAAGGCCTGATCGCGGCGCCGAAGAAGCCGACGACCGGACCCGGCGCCCGGTAGCGCTTAATTCAGCAAATTCATGCCTATCTCAGGGGCCGCGTCCGAAGGGCGCGGCCCTTAGCATTTGTGGTCCAGGCGCGATCTTCCGTCGCGGCCCGGGTCGCGAACTGGTGAAACGGCATTGGGGCTCCTATCTTGGGGCTTCCGGCGCTAAGCCATTTATCGAGGCGATACTACCGATGAACCTGCGCAATCTCGCCATCTGGGGCGTTGTTATCGTCGTCCTGATCGGCCTCTACTCGATGGTCACCGGGGCCGGTCAGAAGGGCTCGAACGCCAGCGAACTCACCTATTCGCAGCTGTTGCAGAAGGTGAACGCCGGCCAGGTGAAGACCGCGGAGATCCGCGGCGCGCAGGTCAACGTCACCGACAACGCCGGAAAGCTGTTCAAGGCGATCACCCCGAACAACCAGGATGACCTGGTCCGGCGGCTGGAAAACCAGGCAGTGAACATTTCCGTGCAGTCCGCCAACGGCTCTCCGGTGGTGAACTTCGTGCTGAGCAGCCTGCCAGTCCTGCTGTTGATCGGCGTCTGGATCTTCTTCATGCGCCAGATGCAGGGCGGGACCCGCGGCGCCATGGGCTTCGGCAAGTCGAAAGCCCGCCTGCTTACCGAGAACAAGAACCGCGTTACCTTCGACGACGTGGCCGGCGTGGAAGAGGCCAAGGAAGAGGTCGTCGAGATCGTCGACTTCCTGAAGGACCCGCAGAAGTTCCAGCGCCTGGGCGGCAAGATCCCCAAGGGCGCGCTGTTGATCGGTCCTCCCGGCACCGGCAAGACCCTGCTGGCGCGCGCCATCGCCGGCGAGGCGGGGGTGCCCTTCTTCACCATCTCCGGCTCCGACTTCGTGGAAATGTTCGTGGGCGTTGGCGCGAGCCGCGTGCGCGACATGTTCGAACAAGCGAAGAAAAATGCTCCGTGCATCATCTTCATCGACGAAATCGACGCTGTCGGCCGCCACCGTGGCGCGGGCCTGGGCGGCGGCAACGACGAGCGCGAGCAGACGCTGAACCAGCTGCTGGTCGAGATGGACGGCTTCGAATCCAACGAAGGCATCATCCTGATCGCCGCCACCAATCGCCCCGACGTGCTGGACCCGGCCCTGCTGCGGCCCGGCCGCTTCGACCGCCAGGTCGTGGTGCCGAACCCGGACGTGAACGGCCGCGAACGCATCCTGCGCGTTCACATGAAGAACGTGCCGCTGGCCGCCGACGTCGAGACCAAGATCATCGCCCGCGGGACCCCGGGCTTCTCCGGCGCGGACCTGGCGAACCTGGTCAACGAAGCCGCCCTGATGGCCGCCCGCAAGAACCGCCGCATGGTCACCATGCGCGACTTCGAGGAAGCCAAGGACAAGGTCATGATGGGCGCCGAGCGCCGGTCGATGGTCATGACCGAGGACGAGAAGAAGAACACCGCCTACCACGAGGGTGGCCACGCCCTGGTGGCGCTGACCGTCCCGTCTTCGGACCCGGTGCACAAGGCGACCATCATTCCGCGGGGCCGCGCGCTCGGCATGGTGATGCAGCTGCCGGAAGGCGACCGCTACTCGATGAACTTCGAGCAGATGACCTCGCGCCTGGCGATCATGATGGGGGGCCGGGTCGCCGAGGAGATCATCTTCGGCAAGGACAAGATCACTTCCGGCGCCTCCAGCGACATCCAGGCCGCCACGGGCCTCGCCCGCAGCATGGTCACCCGCTGGGGCTACTCCGACCGGCTGGGCCTGGTGGCCTACGGCGACAACCAGGAAGAGGTCTTCCTCGGTCACTCGGTGTCGCGCACCCAGAATGTCTCCGAGGAGACCGCCAATATCATCGACGCCGAGGTCAAGCGGCTGGTCAACGACGGCTACGAAGAGGCCAAGCGGATCCTCACGGAAAAGCTCGCCGACCTGCATACCCTCGCCAAGGCCCTGCTCGAGTACGAGACCCTGAGCGGCGACGAGATCATCGCGGTGATCAAGGGCATCGCCCCCAACCGCGAAGATGCCGACGCCAAGCGCCCGATGGGCTCGCCCGTCTCGGTGCCGATCTCGCCGAAGCCCGAACCGGCCTGAGGCGCCCGACCAGACTGAAGATCCGGCCAGACTGAAGATTGAGGGCGGCCACCGGCGACGGGGCCGCCCTTTTTCGTTATCGAGGTGGGCATGAACTCGCCTGCCGCCCAGCCGGTCCGCACGGCCCCCGTGAACGTCTGGGGCGTCATCAACACGACGCAGGACAGCTTCTCCGACGGTGGGCGTTTCGATGAACTCCCCTCGGCGATGGCTCAGGCCCGGCGGCTGATCGCCGACGGCGCCGACGTCCTCGACATCGGCGGCGAGTCTACCCGGCCAGGCGCCGAGGCGGTCTCCGAGGCGCGGGAAGTCGATCGCGTCGTTCCCCTGATCCGGGCGATCCGGGCGGAAAGCACGATCCCGATCTCCATCGACACGATGAAGCCCGCCGTGGCCCACGCGGCGGTCGAGGCGGGGGCCACGATCTGGAACGACGTCACCGCGCTCCGCCACGCGGCCGACAGTCTCGGCGTCGCCGCCGAACTCGGCTGCGACGTGGTGCTGATGCACATGCGCGGCGAGCCCCAGACCATGCAGGCCGCGCCGCATTACGACGACGTGGTGGGCGAGGTCGCGGCCTTCCTGCAGGCTCGGGCCGAAGCCGCCATGGCCGCCGGCGTGGCCCGGGAGCGCATCTGGCTCGATCCCGGCATCGGCTTCGGCAAGCACATGACCCGCCATAACCTGCCACTGCTGGCCGGTCTGGACCGGGTCGTGGCCCTGGGCTTCCCGGTTCTGCTCGGCGTCAGTCGCAAGCGTTTCATCAGCGCGCTCGACAGCGGCGAAGACCGGCCGCCTCACGAGAGATTGGGTGGCTCCATCGCCGGCGCCCTGGCCGGCGCGGCGGCGGGCGTCGCGGCGGTGCGGGTCCACGACGTGCGCGAGACGGTTCAGGCTCTCGTCGTCTGGACCGCCATCGCTCAGGCGCGGCCTCGACAGAATTGACCGGTGCAAATCCGCTGTTGCCGCGCTATCCGGAGCCATGACCTCGCCGATTAAGACGTCTTGGGGCCGAGTCCTGATCATCGCCGGCTCGGATTCCGGCGGTGGCGCGGGCATCCAGGCCGACATCAAGACGGTGACCGCGCTGGGGGGCTATGCGGCGACGGCGATCACCGCGATCACCGCCCAGAACACGCTCGGCGTCCGCGCCGTCGAGCCGGTGTCGCCGGCCATGATCGAGGCTCAGGCGCGCGCCGTGCTCAGCGATATTGGCGCTGACATCGTCAAGACCGGGATGCTGGGCGACGCCGAGGTGGTGGCCCTGGTCGCTCGCCTGCTGGACGAGGCCGCGGTCCCGGCGGTGATCGATCCGGTGATGGTCGCCAAGGGCGGCGCCCGGCTTCTGGCCGAGGAGGCGCTTGACCTGGTCCGTACCCTGCTGGTCCCGCGCGCGGCCCTGCTCACCCCCAATGCGCCCGAGGCGGAGGCGCTGACGAACCTGACTGTCGAGACCACCGACGATCTGCGGCGCGCGGGCGAGGTGCTGCTGCGCCGGGGCGCGCGCGCGGTCCTGATGAAGGGCGGCCACATTGTGGGCGCCCATGGCCAAGAGGGGCGGGTGACCGATATCCTGATGACGCCCGATGGCGAGAGCGTCTTCGAGGGCGAGCGGATCGAGACCCGTCACACCCATGGCACCGGCTGCACGCTCGCGTCGGCCTGCGCGACCGGTCTCGCTCAGGGGATGTCGTTGGAGGCCGCGACCGCGCGGGCCTGGGACTATGTGCACCGGGCCATGCTGAGCGCGCCGGGCCTCGGCGCGGGTCACGGCCCGCTGGACCACGGATGGCCGCTGAGAGGGACGATATGAGCCAGGCCGATCTCGAAGCGCGGCTGGCGGCCATCGTCCGGGGTTCGCCCACGCTGATGACGGTCATGGAGACCGCGCGCGCCCTCGCCCTGCCGGACTGGATGATCTTTTCCGGCGCGATCTACCAGCGGGTTCTGAACCACCTGACCGGCCGCGCTCCCGACTACGGGATCAAGGACTACGACCTTGGCTACTTCGACGCCTCGGACACTTCCTACGAGGCCGAAGATCTGGTGATCCGCCGGGTGGCCGCCGCCTTCGCGCCGCCGTTGCGCGAGCTGGTCGAGGTGCGCAATCAGGCCCGCGTGCACCTGTGGTTCGAGGGCAAGTTCGGTGAGCCCTATGCGCCCTTGACCTCGACCGCCGAGGCGCTGGGCCGGTTCACCACCGTGGCCTTCGCCGTGGGCGTGCGCCTGGAGCCCGACGACCGCCTGACCATCGTCGCGCCCTTCGGCCTGGACGACCTCTTCGCGCTGCGGCTGACGCCGAATCCGAGCCGCCAGACCGAGGGCTTTGCCCGCACCGCCGCCTCCGCCACGGCGCGTTGGCCGGAGCTCACCGTCGCGCGCGCCTGACCCCGCCGCGAGGGGCACGTCGGATGGTGCAGTTCGGCAGGTGGTTCAGGCGACTTGGCGGCTCAGGCGACCTGTCGCGTCGCCGCGGCCGGGGTGCGGCCCGAGGCGCCGGTGGCTGCGGCGGTCAGCGCGGCGCTGATCGCCTCATAGAGCTTGGCGATCTCGATGGGCTTGGCCACGTGGCCGTCCATGCCGACCGCCATATATTCATCGACCTGGTGGGTCAGGGCATTGGCGGTCAGCGCCACGATCGGGGTGCGCTTGCGCTGTTCGGCGATCTCGACGGCGCGGATTTCGCGGGCGGCGTCGATGCCGTCCATCACCGGCATCTGGATGTCCATCAGGATCAGGTCGTAGCCGCCGACCCGCCAGGCGTCGACCGCCTGCTTGCCGTCGCCCACGATGTCGATGTCGATGCCCAGCGATTCCATCACCGCAGCCAGCACCTGCTGGTTGGTGGGATTGTCCTCGGCGGCCAGCAGCCGGATATTTCGGTCGCCGGTGTCGTGGGCGGCGTCGGGTTGCGCGGCGCGCGCGGCCTCGCCACGGATCAGCGGCAGTTCGACGGTGAAGGTCGAGCCCTGGCCCTCGCGGCTTTCCACGTCGATCGAGCCGCCCATCATCTGGGTCAGCTCGCGGCAGATCGCCAGGCCCAGGCCCGTGCCACCGAAGCGGCGGGTGGCGGAGTTGTCGGCCTGCGTGAATTTCTCGAACAGCGCCGGCAGCTTCTCGGGCGCGATACCGACGCCAGAGTCGCGGACCACCAGGCGCAGGGCGCCGGTCGCGTCATTGACGTCGACGACGGCGCAGACCTTGCCCTGGGGCGTGAACTTGACGGCGTTGGACAGCAGGTTTCCGACGACCTGGCGCAGGCGGTCGGCATCGCCGCGCCACCAGCCCTTGGCCTCGTCGCGGACCTCGAAACTGAAGTCGAGCCCCTTGCCCTGGGCCAGGGCCTGGAAGGTCTGCGCCGACGCCGTGATGACCGGGGCGAGGTCGAAGTCCTCCTGCACCAGGCTGAGCTTGCCGGCCTCGATCTTCGAAAGGTCGAGCACGTCGTTCAGCACGGCCAGCAGCAGGGTGCCGGACTGGCGGATGATCCCCAGGCGTTCGCGCTGGACATCGCCCAGCTCGCCCATCGACATCACCTCGGCCATGGCCAGCACGCCGTTCAACGGGGTGCGGATTTCGTGGCTCATATTGGCCAGGAACTGGGTCTTCAGCACATTGGCGGCGTTGGCCGCGTCGCGCGCGCTCTCCAACTCACGCATGGCCCGCTTCAGATCGTTTTCACGCTCGCCGAGCTTGCCCAGCAGGTGATTGAAGCTGGAGGTCAGCCCGCGGAACAGCTCGTCCTGCGCCTTGACCTCAATCGGTTCGAAGCTGCCGCCGCCGGCCACCTCGTGCATTGCCGCCGACAGGTCCTGCACCGGCTTGATCACCTGGTGGGCCATGCCGCGGGCCAGGAAGATGGCCACGCCGATGCCGCCCATCAGCAGGGTGAAGGTCAGCGCCATGAACTGCGGCAAAAGCGCGGTCAGCGTCGGCCGGCGCACCGTGAGCGACAGGGCGCCGAGCCGCTGGCCGTCGGAGATCACGTCCTTGCGGATGACCTCGACGGGGTCGGATGCGGTCTTGGCGTCCGGCGCGCGCTGGTAGGTCGCGATGGGGACGCCGTTTGGATCGGTCAGCTGGGCGCTCAACACCGCCCGGCTGGCCGCCAGCGCCGCGATGGGAGCCCGGATCGCGCGGAACTGGCCGCCAGCCATCGCCGGCGCCTCGGTGGTGGCGGTGATCTGGGCCAGGCCCTCGTGCATCTGATGCGATTGGGTGCGCGCGACCGCCCACTGCTGCAGCAAGAACGTCAGGCAGGCGGCGACCAGCACGACAAGCGTGGTCACCAGGCCCACTTTCGCGACGCGATAGTGGAAGGTGGTTATGGGCGCGGGGCCGGATGTGCCAGTCGTCGGGGTCATGGGCTCGGAGAGGCCGTGCGGGACCTTTGATCTAGCCCAACAATCCTAACGCTTCGCTTCGGCGGGGGCCGGTTGCCTCAACGGGACCCTGCCACCAGATGGCCGAAAGTGTGCTCCTGGCGCCACAATGCAACCCCTCGGGGAGAAAATCATGGTTAACAACCCTGGAATCGATTGCGCGAACTTTCATCTTCTATTTACCATGAATTGTGGTTTTGGACCGAATTGAGGATATCCAGATGGAAAAGGCGTTTGTGGCTCAGCGCGTGGCCAAGAAGCTGTTTGTGACTGAAGCCGCCGTTGACGGCGCGCTGGTTGAAGCCGCCGAGCTGATGAGCGAAATGCTCCGCGCCCGTAAGGACGTGAACGTCTCGATGGTGTTCGCCGACGACGTGCAGGTGAAGATGATGGAAGCCATGAAGGCCCTCAGCGACGCCCGCACCGCCATGGTCGCCGTGCACAATGAGCTGAACGAAGCCCAGCTTCGCCTTGGCGTCCGCACGAAGATGAGCCATCCCGAGGACAAGCCCGCTCTGCTCGCGGAAAAGTCCGCTCCGGCGAGCCTGCGCCACGTCGGCTGACGCCGAGCATTGCAATAGATTAACTGGTGTTGCGCTCCTAATGGGTTAGGGGCGCAACACCATGATATTTGCACCGATCCTCTTATTGCTCATCGGCGGCGGACTTTGCGTTTGTCTTCTAGCCCTGTGGCAGGGTGAAACGCCTGAGCGCGTGGCCGCCGCCCTGATCCTTGCGAACATCCTGGTCGTCATACTCGGCAAGTTCGTTGGCTATTTGAACGACCCCTTGATCAGTCTCGCCATGGACGGCCTCACAGCCCTGGGCTTCCTGGCGCTGGCGGTCATTTTCAGCAGCCTGTGGTTGGGCGCGGCGATGTTGCTGCAAGCGGCGCTGTTCGCGCTGCATTCCTACTATCTGGTGACCGACAAGGCGCCCGATCGTTTCCACGCCGTCGCCAACAACCTCGATTTCATCGGGATTCTGCTGTGCATGGCCTTTGGAACGGCTTTGGCCGTTCGCCGCCGTCGCATGGCCCGGAGCCCCAGCGGCGCTTAACGCCACACCCGAAAGTTTGTCTTGCACTGCAGCAAGAACTCCGGCTTTTGGCGCGCGGGCCACGCCCTCCCAACGGGGCGCAGTCCATCTGTGAGGATGGGAGACATTGCTATGACGACCCCCCAAGACCTGGGGCCGAAGCCGGCCATGCGCCCGGCGCGCCCCGAATTTTCATCCGGCCCCTGCGCCAAGCGGCCCGGCTGGACCCCCGAAAATCTCCGCAACGCCGTGCTGGGCCGGTCTCACCGCTCCAAGCCCGGCAAGGCGCGCCTGAAGGAAGCCATCGACCGCACCCGCGAGGTGCTGGAGGTCCCTGACGACTTCCTGATCGGCATCGTCCCCGGCTCCGATACCGGCGCGGTCGAGATGGCCATGTGGTCGATGCTGGGGCCTCGGCCCGTGCAGTTGCTGGCCTTTGAAAGCTTCGGCAAGGACTGGGTGACCGACGTCACCAAGCAGCTGAAACTCGACGCCGAGGTCCTCGACGCGCCCTATGGCCAGCTGCCGGACCTGACCAAGGTTCGCGGCGACGCCGATCTGGTCTTCACCTGGAACGGCACGACCTCCGGCGTGCGCGTGCCCAACGGCGACTTCATCGCCGCCGACCGCGAAGGCCTCACCCTCTGCGACGCCACCAGCGCCGCCTTCGCCCAGGACCTGCCCTGGGACAAGCTCGATGTGGTCACCTTCTCCTGGCAGAAAGCCCTGGGCGGCGAGGCCGCGCACGGTGTCCTGATCCTGTCGCCGCGCGCCGTCGCCCGCCTGGAAAGCTACACGCCCGCCTGGCCGATGCCCAAGCTCTTCCGCATGACGTCGAAGAAGGATGGGGCCAACAAGGTCACCCTCGATATCTTCGAAGGCGCCACCATCAACACCCCCTCGATGCTGGCGGTGGAAGACGCGGTCGACGCGCTGAAGTGGGCCGCCTCTATCGGCGGCTTCAGCGAGATGAAGCGGCGCGCGGACGCCAACCTCGGCGTGCTGGAATCCTGGGCGCAGAAGACCGGCTGGGTCGCCTTCCTCGCGGAGGATCCGGCCATCCGGTCCAACACCTCGGTCTGCCTGAAGGTCATCGATCCGAAGATCACGTCGCTTCCCGAGGACGCTCAGGCCGACTTCGCCAAAAAGCTGGCGGCGCTGTTGGAAAAGGAAGGCGTGGCCCTCGATATCGGCGGCTACCGTGACGCCCCGCCGGGCCTGCGGATCTGGTGCGGCGCCACGGTGGAGGCGTCCGACCTCGATGCCCTGACACCCTGGCTCGACTGGGCCTTCGCCGTCACCGCCGCTGAACTCACCGCGGCTTAACCCCGCTCCCCGTCATGGCCGGGCTTGTCCCGGCCATCCATAGACACGGGCGAGGCAGAACGGGCTACGGCGGTCGCCGAGTCCATCGTTCCTATCGCCAGAGATCATGGATGGCCGGGACAAGCCCGGCCATGACGATCCAAAAATTAGGAAAACCAGCATGCCCCGCGTTCTCATCGCCGACTCCCTGAGCCCCGCCGCCGTCGATATCTTCAAGCAGCGCGGCGTCGACGCTGACATCAAGACCGGTCTGTCCAAGGACGAGCTGATCAAGATCATCGGCGACTATGACGGCCTGGTGGTTCGCTCCGACACCAAGCCCAACAAGGAGGTCATCGCCGCGGCGACCAACCTCAAGGTCATCGGCCGCGCCGGCATCGGCGTCGACAACATCGACATCCCGGCCGCCACCGCCGCGGGGATCGTGGTGATGAACACGCCCTTCGGCAACTCGATCACCACCGCCGAGCACGCCATCGCCATGATGTTCGCCCTGGCCCGCCAGATGCCGGCCGCCGACGCCTCAACTCAGGCCGGCAAGTGGGAGAAGAGCCGCTTCATGGGCGTCGAGCTCTACGCCAAGACCCTGGGCCTGATCGGCGCCGGCAACATCGGCGGCATCGTCGCCGACCGCGCGCTCGGCCTGAAGATGAAGGTGGTGGCCTACGACCCGTTCCTGTCGCCCGAGCGCGCGGTGGAGATGGGTGTCGAGAAGGTCGAGCTCGAAGACCTGCTGGCCCGCGCCGACATCATCACCCTGCACACCCCGCTCACCGAAAAGACCCGCAACATCCTGTCGGCGGAAAACCTGGCCAGGACCAAGAAGGGCGTGCTGATCGTCAACTGCGCCCGCGGCGGCCTGGTGGACGAGGCCGCGCTGCGGGCCGGTCTCGACAGCGGCCATATCGGCGGCGCGGGCTTCGACGTCTTCGTCTCCGAGCCGGCCCGCGAAAACGTGCTGTTTGGCGCTCCTAACTTCGTCGCCACCCCGCACCTGGGCGCCTCGACCAACGAGGCCCAGGAAAACGTCGCCCTGCAGGTGGCCGAACAGATCAGCGACTATCTGCTCACCGGCGCCGTCACCAACGCGTTGAACAGCCCCTCGGTCACGGCCGAAGAGGCGCCGCGCCTGAAGCCCTTCGTGGCGCTGGCCGAAAAGCTCGGCCTGATGGCCGGCCAGATGGTCGACTTCGGGATCAAGGCCATCGACATCGCCTACGAGGGCGAGGTGGCCAAGCTGAACGCCAAGCCGCTGACCGCCGCGGCGCTGGCCGGCGTCATGCGTCCGATGCTGGCCGAGGTGAACATGGTCTCCGCGCCGGCCGTGGCCAAGGAGCGCGGCATCACCGTCTCGGAAAGCCGCCAGGAAGACAGCCCCATCTACGAGAGCCTGATCCGCATCACCGTCACCACCGAGAAGGGCAAGCGCTCCTTCGCGGGCTCGGTGCTGGCCGGCACGCCGCGGGTGATCGAGGTAAAGGGCATGGATCTCGACGCCCCCTTCATGCCGACCATGCTCTATGTGAACAACCTGGATAAGCCGGGCTTCATCGGCAACCTGGGCGGCCTGCTGGCTGAAGCCGGTGTCAACATCGCCACCTTCAACCTCGGCCGCGTCTCCGCCGGCGACGACGCCATCGCCTTGGTCGGCGTCGACCAGGCGCCGTCCGACGCCCTGCTGACCAAGATCCAGGCCCTGCCGCACGTGAAGGAAGCGCGGTCGCTGCTGTTCTAAGTCACGCCTTCTGTGCCTTGACTCCCAGGCCCTCAGGTCTAGAACAAAAAAGGAACAAACGGAGTCCGCGAAGCCATGTCCGATTTTCGCGCCTTACGGGCGAAGATCGCCGCCATCGAGGCGGGCGCACGGCCGGACTCTGAGTCCCTGCCGTTCGGCGCGGCGGCGATCGACGATTGCCTGCCGGGCGGCGGCCTGCCGCTGGGCCGCTGGCACGAGGTCGGCGGGGCCGGCCTGGAGGTCGAGACGGCGGCGGCGCCGACGGCCTTCACCGCGCTGCTGGTAACGCCCCTGGCCCGGCGGGGCGAGGTGGTCTGGGTGTTGCGGCGCGACGACCTCTGCGCGGCGGGGCTGCTGGGCCTCGGGTTTCCGCCGGAGCGGCTGATCCAGGTCTGCGCCCGCGACGAGGCCGAAGCCCTGTCGGTGATGGAGGATGCGCTGGCTACCGTCGGCGTCTCCGCCGTGGTGGGCGAGGTCGAGGCCTGCGACCTCACCGCCGGGCGCCGGCTGCAGCTGGCCTGCGAGAAGCGCGGATCCACCGGCTTCCTGATCCGTCGCCGGCCCTATGGCGGGACAGCCCGGCGCGCGGCGACGGGCTCGGCGGCGGCCACCCGCTGGCGGGTGGCGTCCGCGCCCTCCGAGCCGCCGGTCGGTGAGTTCGGTCTGGGCCCGCCACGGTTCGCCGTCGAACTGGAACGCTGCCGCGGCGGGCGGACCGGCGCGTGGCTGCTGGAGGCGCCGCAAGCCTTCTCTGAGGCTTACAATCTGGAGATGACCGATGTCGCGCATCCTCTGCGCCTGGTCGCCAACCTGGGCGATCGCCAACTGGCGCCGGCGCAACCCTTCCGACACGTCGCCTGACACGCCGCCGCCGCCCTTCGCCCTGCTGGAGACGGTGCGCGCCGTTCGCCGCCTCTCCGCCGTCAGCCTCGAGGCGGCGCGGCTGGGTCTGCGGGTCGGCCAGAAGGCCACCGATGCGCTGGCGCTGGTCCCGGACTTGGCTACCGCCGAGGCCGAACCGGATGCGGACGCCGACGCGCTGACCGCGCTCGCCGACTGGTGCGTGCGGTTTTCGCCGGCGGTGGCGGTCGACGCGCCGGACGGCCTGTTTCTCGACGTCACCGGCGTCGATCACCTGTGGGGCGGCGAGGCGGCCCTGCTGGCGGATTTCCGCCGCCGGCTCAGCGCCAACGGCCTGCCGTTCCGCTGCGCCATCGCCGACACGCCCGGCGCGGCCTGGGCGCTGGCCCACTTCGCCGAGGACGGCGCGATCGCTCCGCCGGGGGGACAGGCCGCCCTGCTGGCGCCCCTGCCGCCGGCGGCGCTGCGCCTGGAAACCCAGACCTGGGCGCAGGTCGAGCGCCTGGGCATCCGGCAAGTCGGCCAGCTGATGTCGATCCCGCGCGGGCCGTTTGCGCGACGCTTCGGGCGCGCGGCGATGAGCCGCCTCGACCAGGCGCTTGGCCGCGAGCGCGAGGCGCTGACCTTCCGCCGCCCACCGAACCCGTGGTTCGCGCGCCTGGCCTTCGCCGAGCCGATCAGCGCGCCGGAGGACATGGCCCGCGTCACCGCCGATGTGGCCGCCAGGCTCTGCGCCCGGCTGGAGACCGAAGGCCAGGGCGCGCGGCGCTTCGAGGTCTGCTTCCATCGGGTGGACGGCAAGGTCTTGCCGCTACAGGTCGGCCTGGCGCTGCCCGGCCGCGACCCGGTCCGCATCGCCAAGCTGTTCGCGCCGAAGCTGGAGACCGTCGATCCGGGCTTCGGCATCGAGGTGGTGACGCTGACGGGCGATGCGGTCGAGCCGATCTCCGGGCGCCAGGCGCGGCTCGACAAGGCCCGCGAGGCGACGCTCGCAGAGGGCCTCGCGCCGCTCATCGACCGCCTGACCAACCGGCTGGGCGAGGACCGCGTCTGGCGCGCCGCGCCCGCGGAAAGCCATGTGCCGGAGCTGGCCCAGCGCCGCGCCCGGCCGCTGGAGAAACCCGACGCGGCGAAATCAAATGAGGCCAGGCCCTGGGACCGCGAGACGCCGCGTCCGGCGCGCCTGTTTCGCCGCCCCGAGCCCCTGGAGGCGGTAATGGCCATCACCCCGGACGATCCGCCCAGTCAGTTCCGCTGGCGCGGCCAGACCCACCGCATCCGCCGCGCCGAGGGGCCGGAGCGGATCGGCGAAGAGTGGTGGAAGGGTCAGATCGAGGACGTCCACACCGGTCACGTCCGCGACTACTACCGCGTCGAGGACGAGGCTGGAGCCCGCTTCTGGCTGTTCCGCGCCGGTCTCTACGGCGACCCGCGAACCCCGCCGAAATGGTGGCTGCACGGCCTGTTCGGATGAGCCTCCGCTACGCCGAACTGCAGGCGACCACGAACTATTCGTTCCTGCGCGGCGCCTCGCACCCCTGGGAGCTGGTGGTGGGCGCCGACGCCCTGGGGATGGACGCTATCGGGGTCTGCGACCGTAATTCCCTGGCCGGCGTGGTCCGCGCCTGGGTCGCCCAGCGCGACCTGCCGCAGGCGGAGCAGAAGGTCCGGGCCCTGACCGGCTGCCGCCTGGACTTCGCCGATACGACGCCCAGCCTGCTGGTCTACCCCAGCGACCGCGAGGCCTATGGCCGGCTCACCCGCCTGCTGACGGTGGGCCAGCGTCGGGCCAGGAAGTCCGGCTGCGATCTCTACTGGGAGGACTTCGCGCAACATGCCGAGGGCCAACTGGTCCTGGTCGTGCCGCCGGACCGGCTGGACGAGACCTTCGAACGTGAGCTCCAGCGCATCGCGCGCGCCCTGTCCGGCAACGTCTGGCTGGCCGCCGCGCGGCGCTACGGCGCCCGTGACCTCAAGCGGCTGTCGCGTTTGTCGGCGCTCGCCCAGGCCAGCGGCGCGCCGATGGTCGCCACCAACGACGTCCTCTACCACGGCCCCGAGCGCCGCGCCCTGCAGGACGTGCTGACCTGCATCCGCGAGACCTGCACGATCCAGTCGGCGGGCCTGCGGCTGCAAGCCAACGCCGAGCGCCATCTGAAGTCGCCCGCCGAGATGGCGCGGCTGTTCGCCAGGTTTCCCGGCGCGGTGGAGCGCAGCGCCGAGATCGCCGACCGCATCACCTTCGACCTGGGCCAGCTCCGCTACGAATACCCCGACGAGCCGGTGCCGCCGGGCAAGACCGCTATCCAGCACCTGCGCGACCTCGCCTGGGAGGGCGCCGGATGGCGCTATCCGGACGGCGTCCCCAAGATGGTGTCGGATCTCGTCGCCTACGAACTCGACCTGATCGAGAAGCTCGATTTCCCGAACTATTTCCTGACCGTCCACGACATCGTCCGCTGGGCCCGCCTGCCGGAGAACCACATCCTTTGCCAGGGCCGCGGTTCGGCGGCGAACAGCTGCGTCTGCTTCTGCCTGGGGATCACCGCGGTCGATCCCACCAAGGAAGATCAGGACCTGCTCTTTTCGCGCTTCATCTCCGAGAACCGCGGCGAGCCGCCGGACATCGACGTCGACTTCGAACACGAGCGGCGCGAGGAGGTGATGCAGTATGTCTATCGCCGCTATGGCCGCCATCGGGCCGCCATCGTGGCGACCGTCATCCACTACCGGCCGCGCATGGCGATCCGCCAGGTCGGCAAGGCCCTGGGGCTCACCGAGGACATCACCGCGACGTTGGCCAACACCGTCTGGGGCAGTTGGGGCGACAGCGTGCCGGACGACCATGTGCGCCAGACCGGCGTCGATCCCGACGCGCCGGAAATCCGCCGGGCGACGGCGCTGGCCCAGCAGCTCCTGACCTTCCCGCGCCACCTGTCGCAGCACGTCGGCGGCTATGTCCTGACCAAGCGCCGGCTCGACGAGACCGTGCCGATCGGCAACGCCGCCATGAAGGACCGCACCTTCCTGGAGTGGGACAAGGACGACATCGACGCGCTCGGCCTGATGAAGGTCGATATCCTGGCGCTGGGCATGCTGACCGCGCTGAAGCGCGGCTTCGACATGCTGCCGCCGCGGGACGACGGAAGCCGCATCACCGATATCGCCGACATCCCGCAAGGCGACGCCGAGGTCTATGAGATGCTCTGCCAGGCGGATTCCGTGGGGGTCTTCCAGGTGGAAAGCCGGGCGCAGATGTCCATGTTGCCCAGGCTGCAGCCCCGCAAGTTCTACGACCTGGTGATCGAGGTAGCGATCGTGCGGCCCGGTCCGATCCAGGGGGACATGGTTCACCCCTATCTACGGCGGCGTGAGGGCAAGGAGCCCGTCGAATACCCGGCCCCATCGCCCGAGCACGGCCCGCCCGACGAGTTGAAAAAGGTGCTCAGGAAGACCTACGGCGTGCCGCTCTTCCAGGAGCAGGCCATGCGCCTGGCCATCGAGGCCGCCAAGTTCACCGACGACGAGGCCGACGGCCTGCGTCGCTCGATGGCGACCTTCCGCGCCGACGGGCGGCTGTGGATCTACAAGCAGAAGTTCATCGAGGGCATGTCGCGGCGCGGCTACGACCCGGACTTCGCGGCGCGCTGCTTCAAGCAGATCGAGGGCTTCGGCGCCTACGGCTTCCCGGAAAGCCACGCGATCAGCTTCGCGATCCTGGTCTATGTGTCGGCTTGGCTAAAACACCACCACCCGGAGGTGTTCTGCGCGGCCCTGCTGAACAGCCAGCCCATGGGCTTCTACCAGCCGGCGCAACTGGTCCGCGACGCCAAGGACCATGGGGTCGAGGTGCGCCCCCCCGACCTCATCGCCAGCGACTGGGACTGCACGCTGGAGCCGCCAGAAGGCTTGAAATCCGATGATACGCGATCGGGCGGCAGGCGGGCGCTGCGCCTGGGCCTGCGGCAGGTCCGGGGGCTCAAACAGGCCGAGGCCCTGGCCTTCATGGCGGTGCGCGCCACCGGCGGCCTCGTCACCCTCGAAGACTACGTCCTGCGCTCGGGCCTGTCGCGTCGCGGGCTGGAGCTGCTGGCCGAGGCCGACGCCTTCCGCTCGCTCGGCCTCTCCCGCCGCGACGCGCTGTGGGCCGTCAAGGGCATGGCCGACGAGGTGGGCGCCGAGCGCACCGCGCCCCTGGTCGCGCGGCAGCATGTGAAGGAGGCCCAGGTCCTCCTGCCCTTCATGACCCTGCCGAAGGAGGTCGCCGAGGACTATCGGACCACCAGCCTGTCGTTGAAGGCCCATCCGGTCAGCTTCTTCCGGCCGGACCTGGCGGCGATGCGCGCCGTCCCCTGCGCGACGCTGAAGGCCCTGGGCGATGGCCGGCGCGTCTCGGCGGGCGGCCTGGTGCTGGTGCGTCAGCGGCCGGGCACCGCCAAGGGCGTGGTGTTCCTGACGCTGGAGGACGAGAGCGGCATCGCCAATGTGGTCTGCTGGAAGGACGCCTTCGAGGCCAATCGCCGCCTGGTGATGAGCGCCGCGTTCCTGGTGGTGCACGGCCGGCTGCAGGTGGCGGGCAATGTCGTCCACCTGGTCGCCGAGCGCTTCACAGACCTCTCTGACACGCTGAGCCGGATGCGCGACCATGAAGCCGCGCCCGCCTCCACGCCGTCGCGGGCCGCCCCGCCGCCGCCCCACGCACGGGTCTCCAGCAAGCTGGTCCGCAGCCGCGATTTCCATTGAGCCCGCAGCCCTTCTACCTCGGACCGCCTTGACCCCGCCCGCGCGCCGCTGGAAGGTCCGCGTCAAGACCGGCCGACGCCGGCGGGGGAGACCATCCATGATCCGGATCGCGGCCATCCTTGGCGCTGCGGCGGTGCTGAGCGCCGGTGCGGCCAACGCTCAGGCGCCCAGCGTGACGATCGACACGGGGCCTCTGGTCGGCGTGACCGAGGGGCCGGCGAACGTCTTCCGCAACATCCCCTACGCCGCCGCGCCGACAGGCCCGCTGCGCTGGGCGCCGCCCCAGGCGCCGAAGGCCTGGACCGCGCCCCGCGCCGCCGCCGAGGCCGGTCCTTCCTGTCCGCAGCCGATGACCGCCGACGGCTCGCCCAACTCCGGCGGCGCCAACGGCCCGATCTCGGAGGACTGCCTGCAGCTCAACGTCTTCGCGCCGCACGCCGCGCCAAAGGCGGCGAAGCTCGCCCCGGTGATGGTCTGGATTCATGGGGGCAGCAACCGCACGGGCGCCGGCTGGATCTATGGCGGCCAGAATTTCGCCCGCGATGGCGTCGTCGTGGTGGCCCTCAACTACCGCCTGGGCGCGCTCGGCTATTTCGCCCATCCGGCGCTGACCAAGGCCGCCAAGCCGGGCGAGATGCTCGGCGCCTATGGCCAGATGGACCAGATCGCCGCCCTGAAGTGGGTGCGGCGGAACATCGCCAAGTTCGGCGGCGACCCCGCGAACGTCACCGTCTTCGGCGAGAGCGCCGGCGGTTTCGACATCCTGGCGCTGCTGGCGACCCCCTCGGCCAAGGGGCTCTACGCCAAGGCCATCGTTGAGTCCGGCGGCGGCTGGTTCCCGGTCCAGACCCTGGCCGCGCAGGAGGCGGCCGACGTCGCCCTGCTGTCCAAGGCCGGGATCGTCGCCTCGACGGTGGACGACCTGCGCGCCTTGCCGGTCGAGAAGCTCGTTTCCCTGAACGGCAATTTCGGCGCCGTCATCGACGGCAAGCTGATGACCGAGACCGCGTCGCAGGCCGCCGCGGCCGGGCGCCTCGACGACGTGCCGCTGATCATCGGCTCGAACTCGGGCGAGGACTCGCTGATGGGGCCCGGCCCGCTGCCGCCGACGGCGACCGCCATGATCCCGGCCGCCGCGCGGGCGGTCTACAAGACCGAGGCCGCCGCCGCCGCCGAGATCCTGGCCCGCGCCATCTTCACCGACCGGCTGATGGGCGGTCCGGCCCGCTGGATTGCGGCAAGGGCGCACGCCGGCAAGCCCGCCTGGCTCTACTATTTCTCCTACGTTGGCTCGCGCTTCCCGGCGTCGAAAACCCGCGCCGGCCACGCTGACGAAATCCAGTACGTCTGGGAATACTGGGGCCGCCGCACGCCGATGAGCCAGGTCAGCGCCAAGGATCAGGCGGTGGCGAGCCTGATGCACGCCTGCTGGGTCAGCTTCGCCAAAACCGGCGCGCCCAAGTGCGGCGCCGAGCCCTGGCCGGCCTACGATCCGGCCAAGGACCAGCTGATGGAATTTGGCGCGGCCAGCGGGGTGCGAACCAACCTGCGCAAACCCCAGCTCGATTTCCAGGAGACAGTGGTGCTGCCGACGCTGCAACTCGGCGGGAAATAGCGACCACTCCCTCGCCTCGTCATGGCCGGGCTTGTCCCGGCCATCCATCCGCACTGATGCCGGGGACCTGCCTGAGCCGTCGGCGCTTATGGGCTTCCGGGTCAAGATGGTCGCCACCGATCCACAACCGGCCCGCTGGGTCGCTTGCAGATCGTCAAGGGCTACGAGATCGAGAAGGGCCCCTCCGGCGGCGAGCGGCGCAAGACCGCGGTGGCCCGGGCCGGGGCGAAGACGGCGGCGACGGCCACCCCGAAGACGCCACCGGCCAAGAAACGCGCCTGACGCAAGGCGCCCGCGCAGCTAGGCTTGCGCCTCGCCTTGAGGGAGCCCCGCGCATGACGGCCTATGTGGTCAACGAGATCGTCGTCACCGACCCCGAGGTTTTCCAGACCTATGTGGTCCAGGTCCCGCCGACCTTGCCGCCGTTCGGTGGCCGCTACATCGTGCGCAGCGGCCCGAGCCAGGCGATCGAGGGCGAGGCGCCCGGCCGCCTGGTGATCCTGGAATTCCCCCACCGCGCCGCCGCGCTGGCCTGGCGCGCCTCGCCGGCCTACCGCGCCATCCTGCCGATCCGCGACGCCGCCTCGACCTCGCGGGTGTATGTGGTGGACGGCTACGCGGGCTAGGCCCGCTAAGCCTACTTCGGCGCCGCGTTAGGGGAAGCGCTGGCGCCGGCCTTGATGGCGGCTTCCTGCCAGTCGAGTTGCGCCTTCAGGAAATGCTCATGCGGCTGGGCGCCGGCGGCGCTGAACTCCATGAACGTTTCGCCTGGCGCGAACCTCGGCCAGGCAGGGCCGCCGGCGCTGGCCGGATTGCCGGTCTTGATGAAGGCGGCCCAGTAGGCGTTGACCGACTTGGCCAGCGCCAGGTCTTCCGGTGCGAACCGCTGCTTCGGGCCGGCGAAGGCGAACATGATCTCAAAGGTGTGGCCGGCCCCATAGGGCGCGCGCGCCTTCAGGGTCGGGGACACGTAGTTGAAGTAGTAGGCGTAGACCGGCTGGCCTGCCTTGGAATGGGCGCGGCTGATCGCCCGGTCCGGTTCGGTGATGTACTGACGCGTCGCGATGTCGTTGGCGACCTGCATCTTGTTGCCGGCGCCGGCGGGGTCGAAGGCAGCCATCGCGGCGGCCTTGCGGTCGGCTGGAATGGCGTCCACGGCCGCGGCCTGCGGGCGGAACAGGCTCGCCTCGTTGGAGTTGCCGCCGATCAGCAGCGGGACCTTGGCCGCCTTGCCGGCTTCGAAGCCCTCGGCGATGCCGCCCAGCACATAGCGGCCGTCCAGGATCGGTCCGGCGCGGCTTACGAAGGGCTCGGTGTAGGGCATGGCGCTGAGCGGCAGCTTGCGCAGGGCTGCGGCGGCCGTGGCGTCTTCCCCGCTGACGCCGGCGGCTAGCGCGGCCTTCACGGCGTTGGCTTTCGCGACAGCCATGGGCTGCGGCTCCGCGCGGCCGAAGCTCGACTCACCGATGGCCTTCTGGAACAGGCCCCGCGCGTCGGGCGCCAGCATCAGTTCCAGCACCGAGATGCCGCCGGCGCTTTCGCCGCCAATGGTGATGTTGTTCGGATCACCGCCGAAGCTGGCGATATTACCCTTCACCCACTTGAGCGCCGCGATCTGGTCCATGTAGCCGTAGTTGCCGCAGGGGCCTTCCTTGCATAGAGCCGGGTGGGCGAACCAGCCGGCGCGGCCCAGGCGATAGCTGACCGAAACGGTGACGATCCCGTCCTTGGCGAACTGGATGCCGTCAGTCTCCGCGCCGAACGCGCCGGTGGCTGAGCCGATGGTGAACCCGCCGCCGTGAATCCAGACATAGACCGGCAGCTTCTGGCCCGCCTTGGCGCCGGCCGGGCGCGTCACGTTGGCGAACAGGCAGTCCTCGGTGTACTCGCCCTTCTGGGTCGGCTGGCAGGAGGCGCCGGCGTGGCTTGCGTCCCGCGCGCCGCTCCAGCCGGCGGCGGCTGTCGGCGGCTTCCAGCGCAGGTCACCGACCGGTGGAGCCGCGTAGGGGATGCCCCAGAATTCCTCGACGCCTTCCACCACGGCCCCGGCCAGCGCGCCCTGCTTGAGGGTCGCGGTCGGCGGCGCGCCTTGTGCAAGGCTGGCGAGCGGCAGAGCCCATGCGCCGAAAACCAGCGCGGCGGCGGCGAATTTGCGACGAACGATCATCCGGTTTCCCCCTCAGGATTTTTCCGGTCTCTAAGCGCCGGCTGTTGCGCGATTGTGTCTCCGAAATCCGGTATGGGCCAGCCGCTTGACCGGCCCCGGTGGCGGTGGTCACGTCGGCGCCTGTCGAAACCCGAGGGCGCTGACGTGCTGAAATCCACAACGGCGCTCGCCGTCATCCTGGCGCTGGGCGTCGGCGTTGCCCTTGCCGCCGGTCCGGGCCTGGCCGCCGAGCCGGCGCCGCTGAAGTATGGCGCCTGGGGCTTCGACCTCACCGCCCGCGATCTGAAGACCAGGCCCGGCGACGACTTCTTCCGCTTCGCCAACGGCGCCTGGCTCGACCGCACCCCGATCCCCGGTGACAAGCCCGGCATCAGCCTGCGCGTCCTGGAAAGCGACCTGGCCGAGGCGCGCCTGCGCACGATCATGGAAGACTCCGCGGCGAAGGCCGGCCACGAGCCGTCCACCGTCGAAGGCAAGGTCGGCGCCTTCTACAAGGCCTTCATGGACGAGGGCCGCGTCGAGGCCCTGGGCGCCAGGCCCATCGCGCCAGAACTCGACGCCATTCGGGCCGCCACGACACACGACCGGATCGGCGCGCTGATGGGCCGCCACGTGAAGGACTTCGAGGGCTCGGCCTTCGCCATCGGCCTCGACGTCGACACCAAGGACATCGCCCACTACGCGATCTACCTGTCGCAGGCGGGCCTGGGCCTGCCGGACCGCGACTACTACCTGAAACCGGCCTTCGCCGAGAAGAAGGCGGCCTACCGGGCCTATATCGAAACGCTGCTGACCCTGGAGGGCTGGCCCGACGCCGCCGGCAAGGCCGCCGCCATCGTGGCGCTGGAGACCAGGATCGCTGAGGCGAGCTGGACTAAGTCCGAGCAACGCAACCCCGACACCACCTACAATCCCTACACGGTGGCAGCGCTCGAAAAGGCCGCGCCGGGCTTCCCGTGGAAGGCCTTCCTCGCCGAGGCGGGCCTGGGCGGGCCCGCCAAGGTGGTGGTGATCGAAAAGACCGCCTTGCCGAAGATCGCCGCGATCTATGCGGCGACACCGGTCGATGTGCTGCAGGCCTGGCTCGCCTTCAACGTCGCCGACAACGCCGCGCCCTATCTGTCGAAGCCCTTCGCCACCGCCGCCTTCGAGATGCGCCAGAAGACCCTGTCCGGCCAGGCCGAGGAACAGGCCCGCTGGAAGCGCGGCGTCCATGCGGTCAGCGGCGGCGACTATGGCGCGGGCGACCGCTCCGACCGGTTCGGCAACCTGGGCTGGGCCGTGGGCGAGCTCTACACCGCCCGCTACTTCCCGCCCGCCGCCAAGGCCAAGGTGCAGGCCCTGGTCGCCGACCTGAAGACCGCCTACGCCGCGCGGATCAAGACCCTCGACTGGATGAGCCCGGCCACCAAGACCGAGGCGCTGAAGAAGCTCGCCGCCTACAACGTCAAGGTCGGCTACCCGGACAAGCCCCGCGACTATTCCAAGGTTGCGATCCGCGACGACGACCTGGTGGGCGACGTCCGCCGCGCGGCCGAGGGCGACTGGGCCTTCTATGCCGGCCGCCAGACCGGACCCGTCGACCGAGGCGACTGGGGCATGACGCCCCAGACCAACGACGCCTACAACGGGTCACTCATCGACATCGTCTTCCCGGCGGTGATCCTGCAGCCACCGATCTTCGATCCGACGGCCGACCCGGCGATCAACTATGGCGCGGTCGGCGGGGTGATCGGCCACGAGCTCACCCACGGCTTCGACGACCAGGGCCGCAAATACGACTCCAAGGGCACGCTGCGCGACTGGTGGGCGCAGGCTGACGCCAGGACCTTCGAGGCCCGCGCCAAGGTGTTCGGCGCCCAGTATTCGGCCTATGAGCCGTTGCCCGGCGCCCACGTGAACGGCGCGCTGACCATGGGCGAAAACATCGCAGACCTGGGCGGCCTGACGCTCGGCCTCGACGCCTATCACGCCTCCTTGCACGGTAGGCCCGCCCCGGTGATCGACGGGCTGACCGGCGACCAGCGGGTCTTCCTCGGCTGGGCCCAGGCCTGGCGCGGCAAGGTGCGCGACGACGCCGTGCGCCGCCAGGTGGTCTCAGACCCCCACTCGCCACGCCAGTACCGGGTCAACGGGCCGGTCCGCAACATCGATGCCTGGTACAGAGCCTTCGGCGTGAAACCCGGCGACGCGCTCTACATCGCGCCGGAAAACCGCGTGCGGATCTGGTGACGAAGCTCTTCGCGTGAAGCGGGCGACGGTTTTCGAAGCGCCGGCTTACTATCCGGATCTCCGACCGGCGCACAGGGGGTTCGCGCACAGGGGGAATCGTTGACGCCGCTCGCCGATCTTCGGTTACGGTATTCCTCGTGTTCTGCGCGGCTGTGGGTTGTGGCGGAACGGGGAGCGCTCACGTGTACAAACGCCACCTTCTGCCGGTCCTGGCCGGCGCGATCATCGCCATGGCCACCGCCGCGGCCGCCGCCGACACCGGCTTCACGGGTGGCGGGGCGCCGATCGGCAACCGCCAGCCGTCGCTGGTCCTGAACCAACAGATCGCCCTGCAGGGCATATTCCCCTGCCGCGGCTGCGACGGTGCGACCGCGTCCAACACACTGGGGATGATCCACACCTTCGCTGGGAATTTCAACGCCTTCGGCATGCCCAACGCCCAGGGTCAGACGGCCTTGATCCGTCAGAACACCGCGCTGTTCTCGATCCTGCAAACCCAGTACGGCGGCGACGGCAGAACCACCTACGCCCTGCCGGATCTCACGGGCCGCAGCGCCGTCGGCGTGGGGGTTGGCGGGGCCTACAACATGGGCGATGTCGTGGGGTCCGCCAGCAATGTGATGACGCTCGACCAGATGCCGGCCCACGACCATGGCCTGCCGGGCGGCGGGGTCACCGGCGTGACCGGCGGCGTGGCGCCGCTCGACAACGTCCAGCCCTCGCTCGGGCTGAACTATCAGATCGCCTACCGAGCGCCTCTTGGCGGCTCAGGGTCCGACCCGTTCCTGGGGGAGGTCAGCCTGTTCGCCGGCGACTTCGATCCCGGCGGCTTCATGAAGGCCGACGGCCGGGTGCTCTCCATCGCCGACTACGGCAGCCTGTTCAACGTGATCGGGTCGAAATTCGGCGGCAACGGCACGACCACTTTCGCCCTGCCCAACCTAACCGGCCGCGTCGCCGTCGGCGTCGGCGCCGGGGTGACCCTCGGCCAGGCGTTCGGCAGCGACACCACCCTGCTGACCGAGGCGAACCTGCCGTCCCACGATCACAGCCTGCCCGGCGGCGGCTTCACCGATCTGGATGGCGGCGGGCTGGCCTTCGACAACGCCCAGGCCTCGCTCGGTCTCAACTACCTGATCTCGCTGGGCGGCATCTTCCCCTCCCGAGATGGCGGCGGCGGCGCGCCGGACTCGCCCTACTTTGGCGAGGTGGTGGCCTTTGCCGGCTCTGTCGCGCCGACCGGCTGGGCCTTCGCCAACGGTCAACTGCTATCCATCAGCCAGAACACCGCGCTCTTTGCGATCCTGACGACGACCTATGGCGGCGACGGCAGGTCTACCTTCGCCCTTCCCGATCTGCGCGGCCGGACCATCATCGGCAGCGGCGACGGCTTCAACCTCGGCGATGTGCTGGGCGAGCGTTTCACGACCCTGACGGTGGCTGAGCTGCCGTCGCACGACCACGGCCTGCCCGACCTCGGCGGTGGCGTGCCGGAGCCTGCGACCTGGGCGATGATGATCCTCGGCCTCGGGCTGACCGGCGCGACGTTGCGGCGCCGGCGGCCGGCGCACGCCTAGCGGCGAGCCGTCTTCAGCCTCTTGATCGCAGGCGGCGTCCTGTCGGCGCCGCCGGGCTCGGCGGCCATGGGCTAGCTCGCCAGCGCCGTCTGCCGCGCCGGCGCGTCGGCCAGCTCGGCGACAAAGGCGTCGCGCCAGGCGGTGACGTCCTCGCGCTGGACGTTGTCGAACAGCGCGCGCCATCGGCGGATGCGCTCGGCCTTGTCCATGCTGAGCGCCCGCTTGATCGCCTCGGCGATCTCTTCCGGGCTGTTCGGATTGATCAGCAGCGCCTCGCCCAACTGCCGCGCCGCGCCGGCGAAGCGCGACAGGATCAGGACGCCGGGGTCATCCGGGTTCTGCGCGGCGACGAACTCCTTGGCCACCAGGTTCATCCCGTCGCGCAGGGGCGTCACCAGACCCACCCGCGCCGCGCCATAGATGCCGGCCAGCTCGTCGCGGCGGTAGGTCTTGTTCACATAGCGAAACGGGTTCCAGTCCACGTCGGCGAACTCGCCGTTGATCCGGCCGGAGAGCGCGTCCAGCCGTGCGCGGATCTCCTGATAGGCCTCAACGCTCTCGCGGCTGACGGGCGCGATCTGCAGCATCAGCACCTCGCGGCGCAGGTCCGGATTGTCGGCCAGGAACCGTTCGTAGCCGGCGAACCGCTCCTCCAGCCCCTTGGAATAGTCCAGCCGGTCGACGCCCACGATCAGGTGGCGGAAGACCGTGGCGGCGGCCATCACGTCGCGCATCCGCCTGGCCTTGGGCGAGCGCAGCATGCGGGCGAAATCAGCGGCGTCGAGACCGATCGGGAAGGCCCCGACCTTCAGCGTCCGCCCATGGGCGGCCAGCCGGTCCGGCCCCGGCTGGGCCCCGCGCGCCTCGGTCAGCACATAGTCCTCGAAGGCCTGCAGATATTCGACGGTCTGGAAGCCCACCAGATCATAGTCGAACATCGCCTGCACCAGCCGGGCATGACCGGGCAGGTTGGTGAACACCTGATAGGCCGGCCACGGCACATGCAGGAAGAAGCCGATCCGGTTCTTGAGCCCCAGCATCCGCAGTTCGCGGGCGAGCGGGATCAGGTGATAGTCGTGCACCCAGATCAGGTCGTCGGGCTGGATCAGCGGCGCCAGGGTCTCGGCGAACCGGCGGTTCACGCGGGCATAGCCCTCGTCGAACGCCCGGTCGTAGGCCGCCAGGTCGGGGCGATAGTGCAACAGCGGCCACAGCGTCTTGTTGGCGTAGCCGTTGTAATATTCATCGAGGTCGGCGGCCTCGAGATCGACCACCGCCGAGGTGACGCCGTCCATCGTCTGGATGTCGAGCGCGCCGGTAAAGGTCGGCACGGTCTTGCCGCTCCAGCCGAACCACAGTCCGGAATATTCCCGCAGCGCGGCAGCGAGCGCCATGGCCAGGCCGCCGACGGTTTCCTCGCCGGCGGCGGTCGGTGGATTGACCCGGTTGGAAACCACGATCAGGCGGCCCACGACGCAGCCTCCAACCACCTCAGCGCGGCCTCGACGTCGGCCAGGCGGAAGCGGGCGCCGGTCTCGCGGGCGTGGCCGACCACCACGCCGATGCCGCCAAGGGCCTGGACCGCGGCGAAGCCGTTCTCGTCGGTGGCGTCGTCGCCGACGAACACCGGCACAGCCCCGGCGAAGGGCGCCTTGGCCATGAAGCTGCGCACGCTGTCGCCCTTGCACGGGCCGGGCGTGCGCAGCTCCGCCACCATGTCACCGTCCTGCAGGCTCAGGCCCGTCTCGGCGGCCAGACGCCGTGCGCAACTGCGGGCCGCCTCGGTCTGGCCGGCCGCCTGACGGAAGTGCAGCGCCACCGACAGTCCGGCCTTTTCTTCGACGATCAGGCCGGCGTCGCGCGCGGCGAAAGCGCGGAAGCCGGCCGTCGCGCGGTCGAGCCCGGCATGCGGTGGGGTCTGGAACAGGCAGCCCCGCGGACTGCGCCGGACCAGGCCGTGAACGGCCGCCACCGTGGTCACGCGACCTTCGAGGATCCGGTCGACGTCGGCCAGCGTCCGGCCGCTGATAACAGCCAGCCGGCCATCGAGCCGGCGCGCCAGCCGCTCCAGCAAGCTGGTGCGGCGCGGGTCGGGATGCACGTCCTGCGGCCGGGCGGCGATGGACGCCAGGGTTCCGTCGAGGTCGAGGAACAGCGCTGTGTCGCACAGGTTGAGTGGTCCGGGCGCCGGCAGGTCTGCGGTAAGCTCTTGGATCGACATGGATAAACCCGTGCCCCGATACGCAGGCCTCAACGCACGAGCCCGGTGTTCGATCCCACGGCCGAAGGTTCCAGGGCAGCGACAGGGAAACCCCGCGCGGCCTTGACGTTCCGTACAGCAATCCGCGCTATGGCCGTGTTCCGCTTAACCACGATGAGGGTGACGCCCGATGGCGCCCAAGCCGCAGGCCGAGACACCGTTGGCCGATGCGATCGTCCTGTTCGGGGCGACCGGCGACCTGTCACGGCGGATGCTGCTGCCCTCGCTCTACTTCCTCGACGCCGACGGGCTGCTGCCGGTGGGCTTCAAGATCCTGGCGACCGCGCGGGCCCCGCATAGTCGCCAGGACTTCGTGGGTCAGGTTCGCGAAATCCTCGACGCCCGGCCCGAGGCGGTCGACGATGGCGTCTGGGCGCGGTTCGCCGAGCGGCTGGACTATGTGGCCTGCGACGCCACCTCGGCCGAGGGCGCGGCCCTGCTGAAGCCGCATCTCGCCGGCCACGCCCGGCCAATGTTCTTCCTGGCGATCTCGCCCAGTCTCTATGGCCGGGTCTGCGCCGCCCTCGCCGCGTCGGGCCTGGCCAACGACGCCAGCCGCATCGTGCTGGAAAAGCCGATCGGCAGGGACCTGGAGACCTCGCGGCAGGTCAACGAGGCGGTGGGCGCGGTGTTCGACGAAAAGCGGATCTTCCGCATCGACCACTACCTGGGCAAGGAGACGGTGCAGAACCTGATCGCGCTCCGCTTCGCCAACACCCTTTTCGAGCCCTTGTGGAACAACCTGACCATCGACCACGTGCAGATCACCGTGGCCGAGACCGAAGGCGTCGGCGAGCGCTGGCCCTACTATGACGAGTACGGCGCGCTGCGTGACATGCTGCAGAACCATATGCTGCAGCTCCTGTGTTTCGTGGCCATGGAGCCGCCGGCCGACATGGACCCGAATTCGGTGCGCAACGAGAAGGTCAAGGTGCTGCGATCCTTGCGCCGCTTCACCCGCGCCGACGCCCAAGCCGCCTCGGTCCGCGGCCAGTACGCCAGAGGCGTGGTCGGTGGAAAAGAGGCCGCCGGCTACGAGACCGAGCGCGGCCAGCCGACCGGCACGGAGACCTTCGTGGCCCTGCGCGCCGACATCGACAACTGGCGCTGGGCGGGCGTGCCTTTCTACCTGCGCACCGGCAAACGCCTGCCCGAGCGACGCACCCAGATCGTCATTCAGTTCAAGCCGGTGCCGCACTCGATCTTCGGCAATGCCGCCAAGGACGACCTGGTCGCCAACCGCCTGGTCATCGACCTGCAGCCCGACGAGGACATCGCGCTCACCTTGATGAACAAGTCTCCGGGGATCAGCCAGGGCGGCATCCGGCTGCAATCCATGCCGCTTTCGCTGTCCCTGCTTCGCGCCTACGAGGGCCCGGGCGCACGGCGCCGTATCGCCTATGAGCGCCTGCTGCTCGACGTCGTGCACGGCAATTCGACCCTGTTCGTGCGCCGCGACGAGGTGGAAGAGGCCTGGCGCTGGGTCGACGGCGTCGCCGACGCCTGGTCCGAAGCCGGCATGGCGCCCAAGCCCTACGCCGCCGGAAGCTGGGGCCCGGCGGGCGCGTTCGCCCTCATCGAACGCTCGGAACGGGCCTGGCTGGATTAGCCACCGGGCTCAGGGCTGGCGCGCCAGGCGGTAGGCGTCGCGCAGCAGGAACGGTCCACCGGGAGCCTGCGTCTGGCGGGTGATCGACAGCTCTCCCGTCCGCCGGGTCAGGATCGTGCGGACCGCCACGGCGGCGCCGTTCTCCTCGCCCCGGCCCTCGGCGACCAGGGTGAGGTCGCCGGCCTTCGGACCGCCGCGCCGTTCCACGACCGTCATGGTCTCGGCGTCCTTTCCCTGGCCGACCGTCAGCGTCCTGCCGTCGGGCGCCAAGGTCCATGAGACGGTCGATCGAACGGTCTTGCCGGGGCCGTCGTCGAAGGTGAAGGCCACGCTTGCGCCGTCGCCCTGGGCCGCGCCGATCGCCTGGGTCGGCAGGACGGCTCGCCGGTCGTTACCGAAATCCCGATAGTCCAGGGTCCCTGTCCAGGCGCCCGCGAACGCTTCGGCCAGCGACGGCGCCGGCGGCGTGACCGCCCCTTTCGCCACCTCGAACGGGCGGTCGATCCCGGCCTCGAAGTCTGCGAGCGTTGGCGTCACCAGCTCGTCCACCGCGACGCCCCGGCCGGTCTCGAAATGCCGGATGTCGGTGCGGTTCCAGGCGTTGGGAATCCGTACCTTCAGGCCGCTGTTGGGCAGGGTGAGCAGGAAGATGTGCCCCGCCGTCGGGCCCTCGGCGCTGCCGGAGCTTTCCTCGCCGACCAAGGTCGCCCCCAGCTTGTCCTTGAACTGCGCGATCGTGCGCGTGGCCCCTGAGCCGTTGCGCGGGCCGGTCAGGATGGTCAGTTGGCCCTTGAACCGGTCCGGTGACACCGCCTGGGGTACGACGCTGGCGTCGTCGTCCTTGTCCACGGCGGCGCGGCGCGCCCACCAGCCGTCGCGCGTACGGGTGAAATTGCTCATCGGCGGTTCGAACAGCGCCTTGCGGTCGCCCCAGCTTTCCATGTGGGCGGGCAGGTCGCCGTATCGCACAGCCTTCAGAAGCACCGGCTTGGACCAGGTGAAACGGCCGGGCATCAGGTAGCGCCCCAGGGCGACGGATACGTCCTCAGACCCGCCGCCGTTCTCCCGCAGGTCCAGAATCAGATGGCTGACGCCCTGGGTCTTCAAGGTCTTGAAAAACCCGCCGAGGAACGCTGTCGCCTCCACCGGATTGCGGTAGTTCACGAAGGTGTCGATGCGCAGATAGGCGGTCTTGCCCGCCACCCGCCAGCGGATCGCGTTGTAGAATTCGGCGCGGTAGACGCCGCCCGGCCAACCCAGCCCGGCCCAGGCCTTGAAGCCGATAGGCGCTAGCGTCGTGCGCGAGACCCTCAGGTCGGCCGGCCGCTTCCAGTCCAGGGTCCAGGCCGTCGGAAAGCCGTAGAAGGCTGGCCAGTATTCGTTGAAATCGTCGCCCAGCAGGTCGCCGTCGGCGCTGAGCTTGGCCAGGATCGACGGGTCGGAGACGCCGTCGTAGGCGACCGCCTTGGCCAGCGTCGAGATCGCGACCGGCGCGGGCGTCCCATTGACGCCGACGATCTCCGCGCCGGGCGGCGGCGCGCCGGCCTGCCCGTCGTTGGAGACCACGATCATCCGGCCCTCGATGAACTTGAAGCGGATCGGCAGGCTGGTCGCATGCGTCTGGCGATAGCGGTCGAGCGCGTTCGACATCTCCGGCTTGGTGTGATCGCAACGGATCTGCGCCAGCATCAGGGCTACGGCGCGCCACAGGTCGATGTCGGTGGTCGGGGCCTGGCCCGTCGCCTCCAGCTCGGCGAAGGCCGCGTCGATCTCCGCTCGGGTCCGGTAGCGGTAGAGCCCGGGATGGATGGTCTCCAGCCCACGCCGCAACAGGGCGATATCGGCGCGGGCCTGATCGGCGCTGAGCGTCACCAGCCGATAGGCCTCGACCATCTGTGAGATAGCCGGCGCGCCGCCGGCCTGAGCCATCGCGGGCGACGCGCTCACCCCTGCCGCCGCGAGGCCGAGCCAGACCGCGCAAAGGATAAGCCGACGCATATTAGGTCTCCGCACCGCCCCCGAGACAGCCTCGCAGGTCGATCGCGGCTTAGGCTCCGGCGGGCCGCGTCGTCGCCTCAGATGACGCATCGCCGCCGATTTCCTGGAAGTGAGCCGCGCGCCACGCGGTCGGGCTCAGGCCTGTATGCTCGCGGAACACCCGGTTGAAGCTGGCCTTCGACGAAAACCCGCAATCGAGCGCGAGCGTCAGCAGCTCGACCGGCTCGACCACGAGGCCTGCCTTGACGGCCTCCACCCGGAATCCGTTGATCACCGCGTTGAAGTTGAGGCCCAGCCCCTCGTTGAAGGCGCGCGAGACGTAGGTCTCGTTGGTGGCCAGCCGCCGGGTGACCTCGGTCAGGCTGAGGCCCGGCTCGCGCCACCACCCCTGCGTCCGTATGGTCTCCGCCCATTCGCCGGCGGTCGCGCCCCAGTCGCGGGCCGGCGCCGGCGGCGCGGCGGCCTCGGCTGTCATGGCTGGAAAGGCGTGGCCGGCGTGACGCCAGCCCTCCAGCCCGAGCCACAGGATGATCGCCGAGAACGCCAGGTACTCCGGAAACCGGCTGCTATAACTGAGGTGCGTCGCCAGCCGATTGACCGCCTCGAAGCCGAAGGCCACGGCCAGCCAGACGCCCAGGCCCGCGAGGATCGTGGTCATCCAGGACTGGCGATGGTCTTCCCGATCGCTGACCGCGCCGACCAGCCAGGCTTGGTAGCGGTTCCGGAAGCGGATCGCGGCGACCAGGTAGATTCCCAGCGACGCGATGGCGCCCAGCGCCTCGACCGGGTCGATCCAGCGCACATGGACGAGATCGTCCCAGCGGTTCTTCTGCGCCAGCGGCAGGCTGAAGGCCCAGAGGTTGTAGGCGAGGTCCACGGCCGCCGGCGCGAAGTGCCAGGCCCAGCGCCGCGGCAGGACCGGCGTCGCCAGCCTGCGGACGTAGAGATAGAGCAGCGGCCCGATGGCGAAGGCGAGGTCGAACGGCGCGAACGACAGCCATGGATAGGCGTCATAGACGCCCGCGAAGCCAATCACGTAGGGAATCAGCCGCAGAACGGCCACGGCGAGCAGCGCGGCCAGCAGGCGGTTGGGGACCCGGTTGCGCGGCGCCGCGAGCAGCAGGACCGAGACCAGCAGGCCGAACCCCGCGGCCACGCCCAGTATCGTGCTCCACGCCCCGAACTTGATCACCACCGTCCCCTGCGCCGCCGCCGCCAAAGTCTCCCGTCGCCGGGCGGCTGGCAAGGTGAGTCCCCGCTCAGCGCACGCTCGACCACGGTCGCGACAACAGCGCCGCGCAGTTGATCAGGCCGACCAGGGAGTAGGTCTGCGGGTAGTTTCCCCAGAGCTCCTTGCCGTCGAAGCTGATGTCTTCCGAGAGCAGGCCGGCCTTGGTCCGCCGGCTCAGCATCTCCTCGAACATCTGCCGCGCCTCGTCCGAGCGGCCGGACAGATGCAGCGCCTCGATCAGCCAGAAAGTGCAGAAATTGAACGCGGTCTTCGGCTCGCCGAAGTCGTCGGGTAGCGCATAGCGCAGCATGAACTCGCCCCGCCGCAGGCCCTTTTCCACGGCCGCCATGGTGGCGGTCATCCGCGGATCGGTGGGCGAGCAGAACCGCACGTCGACCATTTGCAGCAGGCTGGCGTCCAGCTGGTCGCCGCCGAACGTCGAGGCATAGCGGCCGAGGTCCGCGTTCCAGGCCTCGCGTTCGATAGTGGCGCGGATCTGGGCGGCGCGGTTGCTCCAGAAGCTTGCCCGCTCGGCCAGGCCCAGCTGCCGCGCCGCATTGCCCAGCCGGTCGCAGGCGGCCCAGCACATCACCGACGAATAGGTGTGCACCGCCTCGCGGCCACGGAACTCCCAGAGGCTGGCGTCCGGCTGGTCGTGCAGCTCGAAGGCCCGGTCGCCGACCCATTCCAGGGCCCGGAAATCCTCGATGGACGCCGGCCGCATCAGGCGCGCGTCGAAAAACGCCTGGACGGTGGACAGCACGATCTGGCCGAAGACGTCGTACTGCATGTGCTCGTGGGCCTGGTTGCCGACCCGCACCGGCCCCATGCCGCGGTAGCCGGCCAGGTCCGGCACGGTGCGCTCGGTCAGCACGGGCTCCAGGCCCACGCCATAGACCGGCTGAAAGCGTCCGGTCTCGCCCACCTGGGCGACCAGATTGCGCAGGTAGCCGAGGTAATTTTCCAGGATATCCGCCGCGCCAAGCCGGTTCAGAGCCTGGACCACATAGTAGGCGTCGCGCAGCCAGCAGTAGCGATAGTCCCAGTTCCGCGCGGTCTCGCCGGGCTCCACGGCGTGTTCCGGGATCGAGGTGGTCAGCGCCGCGACGATCGCGCCGGTGTCCTCGTGGGTGCAGAGTTTCAGGGTGATCGCAGCCCGGATCACCGCGTCCTGCCACTCCAGGGGCACCGACAGCGTCCGCACCCAGCGCCGCCAATAGTCGGTGGTCTCGCGCAGCATGCGCAGCGCCGTGGTGGTGATGTCGTTGTCGAAGCCCTCGTCCGGGCCCAGGAACATCGCGATGGGCTCCTCCAGACGCACCATCCGCTCGTCCGCCACATGGCTGATCGGCCCGTCGGTCGTGAGCCGCAGCGTCGTCTCGCCGCCCGTATAGCGGATGTGGTTTGAACCCATGGTGGTGGTCGCCGGCGCCGCGCCATAGTCGATGGTGGGCCTGAGCCTGATCCGCACCCTGGGTGTGCCCGCCAGCGGCCGGATCAGCCGGATGAAGGCCAGCGGCCGATAGACGCGCCCGAACTGGCGGTAGCGCGGACAGAAGTCGATGATCTCCAACCGCGCGCCCTGGCCATCGGTGATCTCGGTCCGCAGGATCGGGGTGTTGCGCAGATAGGCCTGGGTTGTGCCGACCCGGTTTTCCACCTCCACCGACCACAGGCCCTGAGCATCGTCACCGGTGTCGTCACCGCCCGCGTCCGCGCCGCCCAGCAAGGCCGAGAAGAACGGATCGCCGTCGACGCGCGGGGCGCAGGCCCAGACAAAGCGCCCCGCCTCGTCGATCAGCGCGCTGGCCGCGCAGTTGCCGATCGGGAACAGCTCTAGGGTCTGGCTCAAGAGGTGTGATCCCCGCGTCTGGGTCGCGTCATTCGCCCCGCCCGGCTTAATTCGTCGACCACAGCCCTTAACGCGCCTTGATCCGCTTGGCTCCGGAAGCCTAAGCCTTGGCCATGTTCCGCGCCCGTCGAGCCCGAATCGTCGCGACCCTTGGACCCGCCAGCCGCGGCATCGACAGGATTCGCGACCTGGCGGTGGCCGGGGCCGATGTCTTCCGCGCCAATTTCAGCCACGGGTCGCACGACGACCATGCCCGGGCGATCGACGATGTACGCAAGGTCGAGGCGCTGGTTGGCCGGCCGATCGCGGTGCTCGCTGACCTGCAGGGGCCGAAACTGCGCCTGGGCGAATTCGCCGACGGCATGATCCGGCTGAAGGCCGGCCAGCCTCTGCGGCTCGACCTGAAGTCCAAGGCCGGCGACGCCGAGCGGATCGGTGTGCCGCATCCGGAGATCTTCGCGGCGCTGCGCACCGGCGCGCTGGTGCTGCTCGATGACGGCAAGGTGCGCCTGCGGGTTCTCAAGCACGGCCCGGACTTCGCCGAGACGGTGGTCGAGGCCGGCGAGATGCTGTCGGACCACAAGGGTCTGAACCTGCCCGGCCTGGCGATCCCGATCCCGGCGCTGACCGACAAGGACCGCAAGGACCTGGCCTTCGCCCTGGATCAGGGCGTCGACTGGGTGGCGCTTTCCTTCGTCCAGCGGGCCTCGGACATGGCCGAGCTGCGCAGCCTGGTGCAGGGCCGCGCCAATGTGCTGGCCAAGATCGAGAAGCCCTCGGCCCTGGAGGCGCTCGACGAAATCCTCGATCTGTCGCAGGCGATCATGGTGGCGCGTGGCGACCTGGGTGTCGAACTGGCGCCGGAGGAAGTGCCGGTGGTCCAGAAACAGCTGGTCCGCGCCGCCCGCCTGCGCGGCATCCCGGTGGTCGTGGCGACCCAGATGCTGGAGTCCATGACCCATTCGCCGACGCCGACGCGCGCCGAGGCCTCGGACGTGGCCGGCGCGGTCTATGAGGGCGCCGATGCGCTGATGCTTTCCGCCGAAAGCGCGGCCGGCGACTATCCGGTCGAGGCCGTGGCGATCATGGACCGGATCATCACCCGCGTGGAGCAGGACCCGCGCTGGCCGGAACTGATGCGCGCCGAATATCCGGTGGAGGACGCCGACGCCGACGCCCTGGTGGCCGCCGCGCGCAAGGCCGCGGACGCCGCCTCCACCGCCTGCCTGGCCGCCTTCACCACCACCGGCCAGACCTCGCTCAGGCTGGCCCGCGAGCGGCCATTGCAGCCGACGCTGGCGCTCACCCCTAGTCTCAACACCGCCCGGAAGCTGGCCCTGCTCTGGGGCGTGGAGCCCCGCGTGGTGCCGGAACTGTTCGATCCGGAAGACCTCGCCCGCGTCGCCATCGAACAGGCGGTGCTGGCCGGCCTCGCCGGACCTGGCCAGCGTATCCTGATCCTGGCCGGCCTGCCCATGGGTTCCCCCGGCGCCGCCAATATCCTGCGCATCGCCCACGCCCCGCTGCGTTGAAGGCAGGCGGGCATGATCGAAGTTTTCTCAACGTCGGAAGACCTGGCCGACGCTGCGGCCGGCGCGATCGAGGCGGCGCTGGAAGGCGCGCTTGACGCCCGTGGTCGGGCTTGCCTGGTGGCCACCGGCGGCCGTTCGCCCGGCCCGGTCTACGACCGCCTGGCCCGCGCCGACCTCGATTGGGCTCACGTCGCCGTCACCCTCTCCGACGAGCGCCATGTGGACGCGAACTCTCCCAATTCCAATGCGCGCCTGCTGCGCGAGCGGCTGTTCGTCGGGAACGCCGCCCAGGCGCAGTATCTGCCGCTGACCGACTACGCCGAGCGCGTGCTGCGCAAGCTGTTGCCGTTCGACGCGGTGATCCTGGGCATGGGCGAGGACGGCCACATCGCCTCGCTGATTCCCGGCAGCCCGGTCATGGCCCACGCCATGGACCCTGACGGCGGGGCGCTGACCGCCGAGTCGCCCCAGGGTTTCGGCTCGCCGCCCGTGCCGCGGATCACGCTGACCCTCTCGGCGTTGTTACAAAGCCGCGCCATCTTCCTCTTGATCGCCGGGGAGGCTAAGCGGCAGGTGATCTTGGCCGCCGCCGAACCTGGACCTGGCCCCGGGGCGGACTATCCGGTGCGGGCGATCCTTAACCAGGATCGTGTACCCGTCCGCATCCTCTGGACGGCCAACTGAGCAAGGCCAATGAAGCAAGGGTTAGCCATGCATCCGGTCACGGCGGAAGTCACCGAACGGATCGTCGAGCGCAGCCGCGACACCCGCGCCGATTACCTGCAACGGATGGAGGTCGCGCGCTCGGCCGGCGTTGGCCGGGCCAAGCTGTCCTGCGCCAACTGGGCCCACGCCTTCGCCGCCGAGAGTGACGAAGACAAGCAGACCATGCGCAACCCGATGGCGCCCAATGTGGCGATCGTCTCGGCCTACAACGACATGCTCTCGGCCCACCAGCCGCTGGAGCGCTTCCCGGCAATCATCAGGCAGGCGGCCCGCGAGGTCGGCGCCACGGCCCAATACGCCGGCGGTGTGCCCGCCATGTGCGACGGCGTCACCCAGGGCCGGCCGGGCATGGAGCTGTCGCTGTTTTCCCGCGACGTGATCGCCATGGCGACGGCCGTGGCCCTGACCCACGACGCCTTTGACGCCGCCCTGATGCTGGGCATCTGCGACAAGATCGTCCCGGGGCTGACCATGGGCGCGCTCAGCTTCGGCCACCTGCCGGTGATCTTCGTGCCCGGCGGGCCGATGACCTCGGGCATCTCCAACGGCCAGAAGGCCAAAGTCCGCGCCCTCTACGCCCAGGGGCAGGCCACGCGGGAAGAGCTGCTGGATTCGGAGATGGCCTCCTACCACGGACCCGGCACCTGCACCTTCTACGGCACCGCCAATTCCAACCAGATGATGATGGAGATGACCGGTCTGCATCTGCCCGGCTCGGCCTTCGTCCATCCCAACACCCCGCTCCGCGACGCCCTGGTGGCTGCCGCGCCGAAGCGCGCGATCGAGATCCGCGATGGCTCGAACGCCTACACGCCGATGGCCCAGGTGGTGGACGCCAAGAGCCTGGTAAATGCGCTTGCGGGCCTGCTGGCCACGGGCGGGTCGACCAACCACACCCTGCACCTGATCGCCATGGCGCGGTCCGCCGGCATCCAAATCAGATGGGAGGATTTCGATGACCTCTCGGCGGTGACGCCGCTGATCGCGCGGGTCTATCCCAATGGCTCGGAGGACGTAAACGCCTTCCAGGCGGCCGGCGGCATGGCCTTCGTGATCCGCCAGCTGCTGGATTCCGGCCTGGCCCACGACGACGTCATGACCGTTGCCGGTCCCGGCCTGCGCCGCTTCCAGACCGAGCCCTTCCTGGACGGCGGCAAGCTGGTCTGGCGCGAGGGGACGGCCAGGTCGCTGAACCCGGACATCCTGCGGCCGGTGGACAATCCCTTCCAGAACCACGGGGGCCTGCGCCTGATGAAGGGGCCTCTGGGCCGTGCGGTGATGAAGACCTCGGCCGTGAAGCCCGAGCATCTGGTGATCGAAGCGCCGGCCATTGTGTTCGAGGATCAGGACGCGCTGCTGGCCGCCTACCATCGCGGCGAGCTCAACAAGAACTTCATCGCGGTTGTGCGCTTCCAGGGCCCGCGCGCCAACGGCATGCCCGAGCTGCACAATCTGACGCCGCCGCTGGGGGTGCTGCTGGACAAGGGCTTCAAGGTGGCGCTGGTCACCGACGGGCGCATGTCGGGCGCCTCGGGCAAGGTCCCGGCGGCGATCCACGTCACGCCCGAGGCAGCCGACGGCGGACCGCTGGCCTACGTCCGCAACGGCGATGTGATCTGCGTGGACGCGCACAAGGGGACTCTGGAGATCAAGTTGGATCCGAAGGCATTGATGGCCCGCGAACCCGCCAAGGCGCCGGGGTCCGCGCCAGGCTATGGCCGCGAGCTGTTCGGCCTGATGCGCCGCGCCGCCGGTCCCGCCGACGCCGGCGCCTGTTCGCTGTTCGAGGCCGCCTGATGAAGCCCCAATATACCGGCCTGGTCGGCGACGTGGGCGGCACCAACGTCCGCTTCGGCCTGATCGACGGCGAGGGTCGCGTGCGCAACCTGCACGTCTATCCCGCCGCCAACTACGGCTCGCTGGGCGATGTCATCGCCGACTATCTGGAACGCACGATCGGCCGCAAGCGCGTGCCCCGCGCGGTGATCGCTGTTGCCGGTCCGGTGCTCGACGGCGAGATCGAGTTCACCAACCTTGAGTGGCAGGTCTCCGAGGGCGAGCTGCTGGCGCAGTTCGAGTTCGAGGCGGTGCGGCTGATCAACGACTTCGCGGCCCAGGCGCTCGCCTGCCCGCTGCTCAATGGCGAAAATCTCAAGGTCCTCGGCCCGGCCCTGCGCGGCGCTGCCGAGGCCCCGATGGTGGTGCTGGGCGCCGGCACCGGCTTTGGCGTCGCGGGCCTGGCGCGTAGCGAGCGCGGCGACATGGCGGTTTCCACCGAGGGCGGTCACGCCGCCTTCGCGCCGTCCGACGACGTGGAGGTCGCGGTCTGGAGCCAGCTGCGCGCCCGCCACGGCCGGGTCTCCATCGAACGCCTGCTGTCAGGCCGCGGCCTCTTCGAAATCTACGGCGTGCTGGCGCGCCTCAGGCAGGTTGAACCCACCCTGGTGGACGAGAAGGCGGTCTATGAGGCCGCCGCCAAGGGCGACGCGCTGGCGGCCGAAACCCTGGACCGCTTCTGCGGCATCCTGGGCTCGGTGGCCGGCGACCTGGCGCTCAGCTTCGGCGCGCGCGGCGGGGTGTTCGTTTCTGGCGGCATCGCGCCCAAGATGGCCGACCGCCTGGCCTCCGGCGCCTTCCGCGCCCGCTTCGAGGACAAGGGCCGGCTCGGGCCCTACATGAAGGATATCCCCACCTCCTTGGTGCTGCATCCCTATCCGGCGTTGATCGGCGCCGCGCGGGAACTGGAGATGATGGAACGTCTATGACCGCCCCTTCGCTGACCGATTCTTCCATGACTACCGACCGGATCATGCGGCTCGCGCCGGTCATTCCGGTGCTGGTGATCGAGGATCTTGCCCATGCTGTTCCGCTCGGCCGGGCCCTCGTCGCCGGCGGCCTGCCGGTGCTGGAGATCACGCTGCGGACCCCGGTCGCCATGGACTGCATCGAGCGCATGGCCGGCGAGATCGAGGGCGCCGTGGTGGGCGCGGGCACGGTGCTGACGCCGGCCATGCGCCGGGCGGTCGCCGCGGTCGGCGGCCGGTTCTGCGTCAGCCCCGGCCTGATCGAGGGCGAGGGCGACGAGGGTGCGGTCCCGCTGCTGCCGGGCATCGCGACGGCCACCGAGCTGATGGCGGGACTGGCCGCCGGCTTCACCCGCTTCAAGCTGTTTCCGGCCAATGTGGTGGGCGGCGTCGAGGCGCTGAAAGCCTTCGCGAGCCCTTTCAGCCAAGCGAAATTCTGTCCCACCGGCGGCGTCAACGCCGCCAACGCCGCCGACTATCTGGCGCTCTCCAACGTGATCTGCGTCGGCGGCAGCTGGGTCGCGCCCTCCGACGCTGTCCGCGCCGGCGACTGGGCCCGCATCACCGACCTGGCCCGCGCCGCGGCTGGCCTGGCGCGCGGCCCGACCGGATAGAGTCTGCCGCTCCTGCGACGCGGCGCGCGGTAGGGCGGCTTCAGCCCCCCTGGAAATTGCCAGCCTGACGCGCGGGTCGACCGAGGCTGAGCTAGCTCTTGACCGAAGGGCACCGCGGTCGGGCGGCCGGCATGGCCCGCGCGCTGAGCTTTTCCCGGTGGGCGGCATAGGCCTCCGCGTACAAGCTCTCGTAGTAGCGCTGCGAGCGGAACATCGACACGAGGTAGAGGCCGCAGAGGATCAGGTTCGCCCCGACAATCGGCCATTGCAGCGGCACGCCGGCGTATTTGTCGGCCATCGCCAGGCCGAAGGGCACGATCCCGAGCAGGGTGATGATCCAGAGGCTTTTGCGTCGGCGCAGGCCGCGCGCCGCGAAGCCGGCGTAGAGCGGCTGCAACGCCGGCTCCACATGGTCGGCGATGCCGTCGCCAAAGGTCGCGGTCAGGACGACGCCGACCGCGACCACCAGCAGATGCGTATAGCGCCATCCGTCCGCTCCACCGGTCAGCGGACCGAGGAGCGCGAACGCCATCATCGACAGCAGGCCGCCCATCGCCACCATCGGCACCGCCCGCAGGATGGGCCGCGCTTCGATCAACGCGCGGCGGATCAGGCCGTCGAGCACCATCAGCGAGGCGATCACCCCGAACAGCCATCCCGTCAGCCGAACCGGCAGGGCGTCCTGCGTGCGCATGATCTCGGTGAAGGTCACCGCCGCGGTCGCGAACACGCCACCCATGATCAGGCCCGCCGTCTGGCTGACCCCGATCGTGCTGAAGTCCCGCATCCGGGCCAGCATGACCTCGGTGGTCATCAGGCTGGGCTGGTCGTCCATCGCGTGCTCCCTCGGCCCGCTACGCGCGGGCGGCGGTTTTCGGCCAGGCCAGCGGCTCGATCTTCCGCACCACGACACACCAGCTGAAGATGCCGGCGACGGAGACCGCGGCGGCCACGGCGAAGGCCGAGCTGAAACTGCCCGTGGCGTCGACGATCCAACCGGTGATCAGGGGGCAGACGATGCCGGCGAAATTGCCGATGAAGTTCTGGAAGCCCATCCATTTGCCCGCGGCGTGCGGGCCGGCCAGGGTCTGGCCGTTGGCGAAGTTGCTGGCGCCGATGAAACCGAAGCCGAAGCCGGCCACGAACAGGCCGGCGACCGCCAGCTGGGCGTCGCCCAGCGCGGTGGCGATAAAACTGGCCGCGACAATCAGGAAGCCGGTGGCGATGAAGCCCTTGCGCACCAGGGTGACGGATCGGCCGGCGGCGATCAGCCGGTCGTTGACCCACCCCAGCACGATGCCGCTGGCGGCGTTGATCAGGTAGATTTCTCCCCCGACGATCGCCATGTGCGACATCGAAAAGCCGCGCGCCTTGACCAGGTACAGCGGCATCCAGCTGATCAGGAAATAGAAGGCGTAGTTCAGGCAGAAATGGCCGAAGCCGGCGCCCCAGGCCTCGCGCCGGACGATGATCGCGGCGAAGGACGGCGCCTGCGGGTCGCCCGCGTCGGCGACGCTCTCGGCCGCCCGGGATGCCGGCGACCGCCGGGTGGCCACGAACCAGGGGACCAGCCACAACAGCGACGCCAGGCCGAACATCAGGAAGGTCGGCCGCCAGCCGACCTTGGCCATCACCAGTCCCCCGAAGAACACCCCAAAGGCGGGCCCCAGGGTGGTGCCCAGCAGCACCATGGCGTTGGCGCCGCCCATCCGGTGAGCCGGCAGATGCTTGCCGATCAGCTTCGAGCTGCAGGGAAAGGCCGCGCTCTCCCCAAGCCCTAGCAGGACGCGCAGAAGCAGCAGGGCGGTGAAGCCGGTGACCAGCCCCGTGGCTGCGGTGGCCAGCGACCACATCGCCAGGCCTATCGCCAGCACCCGATAGGGATGGAAGCGCTCGCTCAGCCAGCCGGCCAGAAGCTGACAGGGGGTGTAGGTCCAGAAGAACGCCGAGGTCAGGAGGCCAAAGGCGCTGGCCGAGAGGTGCAGCTGGTCCTTGATCAGTGGCGCGGCGGTGGCGAGGTTTCCGCGATCGACGTAGTTGATGAACACCGACAGGGCCAACAGCGGCACGATCGCCGCCCCCATGCCGGCGCGCGCCGGCGCGCCCCCGATCGCCGCAGTTCCTACCGTCATGTTCGTGCCCGCCCCGACTTCTTCAGGAGGCTAGCGGTTTCTATCGGACCCGCCAGCGCCAACTGGCGACGTCCTGCAAGCCGTCAGCGGCCAGCGAAGCTCGCGACTTGGCGCTCCCCCATGGCGGGTGTCGCCGACGCCGGCGCCACGGCGCCCAAAAAGACCGCCGACGGGCTGGCCGGGGCCTGGGTCGACCGAGGCCAGGCGCCGGGTTTTCAGGCGCCGATTCGCGCGAGGAGCGTCTTCGCTTCCCATTGAGTTTGCAGCGTGTTTAGCTCTCCCTCTGGCGATGGAGCGCGGGCTTGGACGGGAACGACAGCGGCTTTCTGGACCTGCTCTACAACGCCGCGGTCGAGCCTAAGCTCTGGGTGCCGGTGATGGAGCAGCTCGCCGACATGATGGGCGGAAACAGCGCTTGGCTGTCGCGGCTGAGCGTCGCTGACGGAACCGGGTCCGGCGTCCTCGCCCGCGTCGATCCGGCCTACCCCGCGCGCTACCAGGCCTATTACGCGGGGCTCAATCCGTTCTCGAACGCGCCCGACCCGCGCGCCTACATGCGAACCTGGAAGCCCCGGATCACCACGGACGATCAGTGGCTGCCCAAGGCTGATCTCATGGGCGGCGAGTACTACAACGACTTCCTGGCCCCGCAGGACGCCCACTCTTTCGCGATGATCCGCCTCGCCGCCCAGGACCTCGACGTCTGCGCCATCACGGTCAATCGTGGCGCGAAGCACGGGGCGTTTGACGCCGCTCAGCTGGGGCGCGCTGAGCGGCTGCATCCGCATCTGATCCGCGCCTTCAAGCTGACCGAGGCCTTCGCCATGGCCGGGGTGACCAGCGACGGCATGGCCGCGGCGCTCGATCAGGCGCCGTTCGCGATCTTCCTGATCGACGACAGCGGCCGGTTGCGGCGGACCAATCGCGGCGCAGATCGGCTGATCGCGGGTCGCCAGGGCCTCTGCGCGTCAGGGGGCCGGTTGAGCGCCGTGCGCGCCGAGGCTGGGCGCGAGCTTGACGCCCTGATCGCCCGGGCCGCGTCGCGCGACGCAGCCGTGCGCACGGGCGGTTCGATGGTGCTGCGCTCGGCCACCGGCGGTCGGCTGTCAGTCACCGTGGCGCCCATCCACAGCGAGCAGGTCGCGGTCTTCGATCATCGTCCGTCGGTGATGGTCTGTGTCACCGATCCGGACCTGAGCGCGACCATTTCGGAGGACCGGGCCCGCAGCCTGTTCGGCCTGACGCCGGCTGAAGCCCGCGTGGCCATGGCCCTGATGGGTGGCGGGACCGCGCGCCACGTCGCCGAGGGGCTCGGCGTCAGCCTCCACACCGTCCGCCACCATCTCCAGAGCATCTTCGAAAAGACCGGCGCGGCGCGGCAGTCCGAGCTGCTCACCCTGCTCACCCGCGCCGCCGGCCCGCTGAACTAGCGGCCCCCCGACCTACCGCCTCCCGACCTATCGCCCCCCCGACCTATCGCCCCTGGAAGTTCCCGACGCGGCGCTCGGAGACCGACAGCACGCCTTCCCGGTAGTCCTCGGTGTCGCGCAGCCAGCCCTGTTCGTGGGCCTCCTTGTCGGTCTGGGCGCGGACGGCGGCGGCCATGTCGCCGCGCAGGGTCTTGCGGGTCGAGACGATGGCCAGCGGGGCGTTCTCGGCGATCTCGTGCGCGAGCCGCAGGGCCGCGGAGCGCAGGTCTTCCAGCGGCACGACCTCGTCCACCAGGCCCCAGGCCACGCCATCCTCGGCCTTCACCCGCCGGCCCGTCAGAAACATCAGCTCGGCCTTCGAGCGCCCGATCAGCCGGGGCAGGGTGTAGGTGAGCCCGAAGCCCGGGTGGAAGCCCAGCTTGACGAAGTTGGCCGCGAACTTCGCGTCTGGCGAGGCGATGCGGAAGTCGGCCACTACCGCCAGACCCAACCCCGCCCCGATTGCTCCGCCCTGCACGGCCGCCACGATCGGCTTCTGCACCGAGAACAGCCGGACAGCCTGGTCGTAGAGCGGGTTGACCGAGCCCAGCCCGCCGGCGCTTTCGCTGCGCACCAGGTCGGCCCCGGCGCAGAAGTTCTTGCCCTGCGCCTGCAGGACCGAGCAGCGAAGGCCGACCTCGGCGTCGATGGCGTCGAAGGCGTCGGCCAAGTCGCGCATCAGGTCCACGGAGACGTGGTTGTGCGGCGGCTTGTCGATGGTCACGACCGCCACGTGTCCATCGACCGCGACGGCCACGTGATCCCCGAATTGCGTCTTCATTGGCGTATCCCCGTTACTTTCTTGTGCCGAGCAGATTGCGGCCCACCACCCATTTGTGGACCTCGGTCGGGCCGTCGTAGATGCGCATGGTCCGAAGCTTGGCCTGCATCAGGCTGAGCGGCAGCTCCTTGGTCATGCCCATGGCGCCGAAGGCCTGCATCGCCCGGTCCACGGTTTCATAGGCCATTTCGGTGGCGTACCACTTGATCATGCTGATCTCGTTGCGGACCTCGCGGCCCTGGTCGTACTTCCAGGCGCAGTCGTAGGTCATCAGCCGGGTGGCGTGGATCTTGGTCGCCGCCTCCGCCACCCAGAACTGGATCGCCTGACGCTCAGAGAGCGGGACCCCGAAGGTTTTCCGCTGCGGCGCGTATTCGATCATCATGTCCAGCGCCCGCTGCGCCATGCCCACCGACCACGCCGCCATCTGGATGCGCCGGGTGCCGAGCCGGGTCTGCATCGGCGCAAAGCCGTTGCCTTCCTGGCCCAGTAGCTTCCAGCCCTCGACCCGGCAGTCCTCCAGCGCGATCTCATAGGTGTAGGCCCCGCCGATCATCGGGATGCGCCTCAGAACGTTGAAGCCGGGCGTGCCCTTGTCGACGAGGAAGGCGGTGATCCCGCCGCGGGCGCGCTTTTCGGTGTCGGTCACCGCCATCAGGATCGTGAAATCGGCGTGGTCGGCCCGGGAAATCCAGATTTTTCGGCCGTTGATGATCCAGTCGTCGCCGTCGCGGACGGCGCGGGTCTGCATGCCCGCCGGGTCGGAGCCCGCGCCCGGCTCGGAGATGCCGATCGCCGAGACGGTCTTGCCCGCGACGTAGGGCGCCAGATAGGCCGCCCGCTGCCGCTCATCGACGGTCTGCATCAGCATCCGCAGGTTCGGGCTGTCCGGTGGCAGGGTGTAGGGCGTGACGCAGCGGCCCATTTCCTCCTCGACGCCGACCATGGCGCACATCGGCAGGTCCGAGCCACCGACGTCCTCCGGGGCGTCCAGGCCGAACAGGCCCAGTTCGTGGGCCTTTTTGTCCAGCCGGGCGTGATCGACCTCGCCGATGCCCAGGCCCTTGCCGTCGGCCTCGCGGGCCATGACGGCGGCCTCCAGCGGCATCAGTTCGTCGCGGACGAAATTCGCCACCAGGTCCTTGAGCATCCGGTGCTCTTCGGCGATCTCGAAATCCATCTGGCCCTCCCGTCGCGATCCCGCGCGCGATCTTGTATGGTGATCATAACGACCGGAAGCGGCGAGGGGAGTGCTACGTTGGGGAAACCAAGGAAACTGGCCGAAAAGGCGACGGGTCCGCTCAGCGGAATCCGCGTGCTGGACCTCACTAGCGTGGTCAATGGGGCCTATGGCGCCCAGATCCTCGCCGATCAGGGCGCCGACGTGATCAAGCTGGAAGACCCAGGCTCTGGCCGCGGCGACGGCGGCGACATCATGCGCTGGGCCGGCCATCCGCCGGAGGGTAGCCCGCGTGGCATGGGCCCGATCTTCCTGACCATCAACCGCAACAAGCGCTCGATGCTGCTGGACCTGGGCGACGCCGCCTCGCGCAAGACCCTCATCAAGCTGATCAAGACCTGCGACGTCTTCGCCGCCTCGGTCCGTTACGCCGGCCTGACGCGCCTGGGCCTGTCCTACGAGGACGTGGCCGCGATCAAGCCGGATATCGTCTACGTCCACTGCGCCGGCTATGGCTCCGACGGCCCCTATGCCGGCGAGCCGGCCTACGACGACCTGATCCAGTCGGCCTCGGGCCTGGCCGACGTCCTGCCGCGTACTGACGGCGATCCGACGCCGCGCATCCTGCCGACGCTGGTTGCCGACAAGGTCTCGGGCCTGTTTATGGCCCAGGCGGTGACCGCGGCCTTGCTGCACAAGGCGCGCACCGGCGAGGGCCAGTTCGTCGAGGTGCCCATGCTGGAGTGCGTGACCAGCTTCCTGCTGGTCGAGCATCTCTACGACCAGACCTACCAGCCGGCGACCGGCCAGTGGGGCTATGTCCGGGTGGTCAATCCCAACCGCCGGCCGTTCAGGACCAAGGACGGCTGGATCGGCCTTTTGCCCTACACCGACAAGCAGTGGGACCAGTTCTTCGAGGCCGCCGGCTTCGGCGAGACCATCGCCAAGGACCCGCGCTTCTCCGACTATTCCGCCCGCATGAAGCACATCAACGAGCTCTACGGCCTCGTGGGCGAGGCCGCCGCCACCAAGACCACCCAGGAATGGCTGGACGTGCTCAAACCCCTGTCGATCCCGGTGGTGAAGACCAACCGGCTGGACGATCTGCCGGACGACCCGCATCTGCGGGCCGTCGATTTCTTCCAGACCTACGAGCACCCGACGATGGGCGGCTATCGGCAGATGAAGCCGCCGGTGAAGTTCGCCAAGACGCCCTCCAACATCCGCCGCCATCCGCCGGAGTTGGGCCAGCACACCGCTGAAATCCTGGCCGAGATCGCGGCGACCGAAGGCCAGGATGCGTGAGCCGTGCGCCGATCTGCCGGCCGGCGGCGCGGGCCCTTCCCATCTGACCCGCCCAGCGTATTCTTACGCCCAGCGCCGACCGTGAAGAGTCGGCCGCAAGGGAGTTCTCCATGGCTAAGTCCGCGATCCTCTTCGCCGCTGCTTCGCTGAGCCTGCTGGCCGCGCCGGCGCTCGCCCAGACACCGGCCAACGGGGCCAGGGCGGCCGCGCCTTACCACGCGCCAAAGAACGGCTGGGGCCAACCGGATCTGCAGGGCACCTACACCACCGCCACGATCACGCCGCTGACCCGTGACGCCAAGTACGGCACGCGCAACGTGCTGACCAAGCAGGAAGCCGACAGCCTGGAACAGGCGACCCGCGACCAGGTGAAGCGCGCCGACGAGCCGACCCCGCCGGAAGCGACGGTCAAGGATCTGAAGAACGCCGACTGCGGCGCCGACGGCATCTCAGGCTTCAACTGCGGCTACAATCAGGGCTGGAAGGATCCGGGCACCACGCTCATCGACCTCAATGGCGAAAAGCGCGCGTCGATCATCACCGCGCCAGCGAACGGCCAGTTCCCGGCCCGCGTTGCGCCCACGGGTAACGCTCAGGCCCGCCGCGCGCCGGCCCGCGGCCGCACGGACAACCCCGAGGGCTTCAGCCTGGGCGAGCGCTGCCTGCTCTCCTTCGGCTCCAGCGGCGGCCCCCCGATGCTGCCCCTGATGTACAACAACACCTACCAGATCGTGCAGTCGAAGGACGAGGTCGCCATCGACGTGGAGATGGTCCACGACATCCGCCACATCCGCCTGAACGCGCAGCACGGTCCGGCCGCCATAAAGCTCTGGATGGGCGACAGCGTCGGCCATTGGGAGGGCGACACCCTGGTGGTCGAGACCCTCAACATGCGCCCCGAACAGGGCCTGCGCGGCGGCTCGCCCAACCAGAAAGTCACCGAGCGGTTCACCCGCGTCGGGCCGACCAAGCTGAAATACGCCTTCACCGTTGAGGACCCCAGCGTCTACGCCGAGCCCTTCAGCGGCGAGGTGGCGATGAACATCACCAAGGGGCAGGTCTACGAATACGCCTGCCACGAAGGCAACTACGCCCTCGAGGGCATGCTCGCCGGTGCGCGGGCCGACGAGGCCAAGAGCGCCCAGGCCGGAGCCGCCAAGACCGGCGGGAAGTAGCCGAAAGAGCAGAAAACCACGAACCCACACAAACACCGCGAACGCGCCGCCGAGGCGGCCCGGCCGTAGGCCAGTTCCTGAAGCTCGGAGCCAGGAATTCCTAGCGAGCGGTGCCTCAGCCGATAGCGCGCGTTCGTGGTGTTTGTGTGGGTTCGTGGTTGAATCTTAAGAACCGCTGACGCGGCTCCGTATCTCAGGCCGGGGCGAACACCGGGACCGGCGGGCCGCCTTCGGTGGGCTGGAACTGAACCTTGACCTTCATGCCGATGGCCAGCCCGTCGGGCGCGACGCCGACGAAGTTGGTCAGGACGGCGGGCCCCTCGTCCAGGGTCACATAGCCGATGGCGTAGGGCCCGGTCGGCGCGCGATGCATCACCGAGTAGCTGTAGATCACGCCTTCGCCAGGACTCTCCTCCCAGACGGTCTCGGCCGACATGCAGAACGGGCACAGCGCGCGGGGATACCAGTGCGCCTTGCCGCAACCTGTGCACCGCTTGATCAGGAACCGCCCCTCGGTCGCCGCGTCCCAGAAGGGCTTGGTCTCGATGGAGATTGCCGGCGCCGGGATCGGACGGGTCATGTGTTCCGTGGCTTCAGACATGCTCAGGCCTCCCGTTCCATGATCAGCGTGGCCGCCGCGTGCCGCGTGCCGAGCGAGCCGCCTGTGCCGTGGGCGATGGCCAGGTCGCAGTTCTTCACCTGCACCTTCGGATGCGCCTCGCCGCGCAGTTGGCGCACGGCCTCGATCACCTTGGTGATACCGCCGCGGTTGGTGGGGTGGTTGTTGCAAAGGCCGCCCCCGTCGGTGTTGAACGGCAGCTTGCCGACGCCACTGATCAGGTTGCCGTCGGAGACGAACCGGCCACCCTCGCCCTTCTTGCAGAAGCCGAGGTCCTCAAGCTGCATCAGCACCGTGATGGTGAAACTGTCGTAGATCGAGGCGTACTTGATGTCGGCGGGCGTAACTCCGGCCTCCTCGAAGGCCCGGGGTCCCGACCAGACGGCGCCCGAGTGGGTCAGGTCGAGGTCCAGCCCGCCGCGCGGGCCCTTCGGCGCCTCGCCCGCGCCCATCACCCGCACCTTCGGGCGGTTCAGCGATTTCGCCACCTCGGGCGATGTGACGATCAGCGCCCCGCCGCCATCGGTCACCACGCAACAGTCCAGCAGGTGCAGCGGGTCGGAGATCATCCGCGAATTCACGACCTGCTCGACGGTGACCACGTCCTTCAGGAAGGCATGCTCGTTCCACTGGGCGTGGTGCGAGGCGGCCACCTTGATCCAGGCCAGCTGCTCGGACGTGGTGCCATACTCGTACATGTGGCGCATGGCGCACATGCCGTAGGTGTTGTGCGTCGAGCCGCCGTAGATGTTCTCGAACCCGGCCTCTGGCGGCCCGTCCGTCAGGCCACCACCACCACCACCGGGCCCGCCCGGCCGTCGCCCGGCTTGCCGCGGCCGGCCGGCCAGGGTGATCAGCGCCACCGAGCACTTGCCCTGCGCGATCGCCTGGGCCGCGTGGCCCACGTGGACGATGTAGGAGGAGCCGCCGGTCTCGGTGGAGTCGAGGTGCCGGACGTTCTTCAGGCCCATGTAGTCGACCATTGACAGCCCGCCGAACCCCGGCGCGTCGCCGGCGCAGAAGTAGCCGTCCACGTCATCCTTGCTGAGGCCCGCGTCGGTCAGCGCGCCCAACGCGCACTCTCCGTGCAGCTGCGGCGTCGAGGTGTCCGGCGCGTCGCGCAACGGATGCTCGAACGCGCCCATGAGATAGGCCTTGCCCTTGATACTCATGATCCTCCCCAAAATATCGTGCGCGAATATGCGTCTGGGTTAGCGGCCACCCCACCCCATGTCATCCCGGAAAGCCGCGAAGACGGCTTGTCCGGGACCCATGATCGCGAAGCTCTCCGGCTGATCCCGGACCATAGCCGCCTGTCGGTCCCGGTCTTCGCGGCCCGCGAAACCGGGATGACACTGCGAGGCGATCATGCCGCCTCGTCCTTCTTCAATCGCGCGTCCCGCAGCGCCGAGCGCCGCACCTTGCCCGCGTCGTCGCGCAGCGGCTCGTCCACGAACTCATAGCTGCGCGGCTGTTTGTAGCTGACCAGCCGATCCGCCAGGTGCGCCTTCAGGTCTTCAGCCGTCAGGGCGCCCTTAGCCTGGACGATGGCGTGGATGATGTTGCCCAGGTCGTCGTCCGGCAGGCCGATCACCGCCACCGACTGCACGGCCGGATGCTCCTCCAGCGCCGCCTCGATCTCCGCCGGATAGACGTTGGAGCCGCCCACCAGGATCATGTCGGTGCGCCGGTCGGCGAGGTATAGATAGCCGTCCTCGTCGAACCAGCCGATGTCCCCAAGGCTCTCCCAGCCGCCCTCCATCACCTTGGCGGTGGCGCCCCGGTACTGATAGGTCGGCGGCGCGCCTTGCGGCCTTCGCATGTAGATCTCGCCCACTTCGCGCGGCGCCAGGTCGCGGCCGTCCTCGCCCACCGCCTTCATCTCGCCGACGCTCACCCGGCCCACCGAGCCGCGGTGCTCCAGCCACTCGGCGCCGGAGATGATGGTCACGGCCTGGGCCTCGGTGCCGGCATAGAGCTCCATCACCTTGTCCGGCCCGATCCAGCGGATGAAGGCCTCCTTCAGGAAGGCCGGGCAGGGCGCCGCCAGATGCCAGAGCGTGTTCAGCGAGGAGAGGTCATACCGCTCCCGCGTGGCGTCCGGCAGGCGCCAGATACGGTTCATCATGGTCGGCACGACATAGACCCACGTGGCCCGGCGCTTCTCGATCTCGGCCAAGGTTGCCTCTGGATCGAAACGTGGCATCACCACCAGATGGCACCCCTGGCTGATGGCCGCCATCATCATGCCGAAGCCCGCGTTGTGGTAGAGCGGGGCCGGCAGGACGGCGATGTCGTTGGGCGTCAGCCGCCAGCCGCCGATCTCCGGGGTTTCCTTGAGCGTGACCCCCGGCTGGCCCGCCAGGATCAGCTTCGGGCGCCCCGTCGAGCCGCCGCTGGTGGGGGCCTTGGAGATCGGCGCGGTGGCGTCGGGCAGATCGCTCTCGTCGTCTGACAGGGCCGCGATCGCGGCCACGCCCACCAGCGGCCGGTCGATCTCGTGCTTGAAGTCGGCGATGACGATGGGGGTGGCGGCCAGCTCCATGATCGCCTCCAGCTCGCCCTTCGGCAGGCGGAAGCTGACCGGCTGCGGCGTCGCGCCCAGCTTCCAGATCGCGTAGCAGGCCTCCACGAAGCCGATGCAATTGGGCAGCCCCAGTGTCACCAGGTCGCCGTGCTTCACCCCCAGCGCCGCCAGCCCACGGGCGATGCGGTTGGTGCGCCGGTGCAGCTCGGCATAGGTCAGGGTCGTCGCGCCGTCGGAGACCGCCGGCGCGTTGGGCTGGAACCGCGCGTGCTGCGCGAGCTTGGCGCCCAGTGAAATCATCTCGGGGGGAGAAATCTCGTCCATCTGCGTCTTCCCAAAAACTGTCCGGCCAAGTCTGACGCCCGGCTCGCTGAAATGATCTTGTCCACCGCAATGATCGGCGGGTCGCCACATTCCCCATCCGGCCCACGTTCCGCAAGATGCGCCAAGCCCGGGGCCTTGGTTTTCGCCGCGCGACCGCTCAAGCTCCGCCGCAAGGGAGACGATGGTCATGATGGACGGCAATCAGGCGGACTATTTCGCCAAGCGGCAGAAGGGCACGCTGCCCGGCGACCTTGGCATCGACTGGGACGAGGTGGCGTCCGGCAAGGCGTCCGGCCATTTCACCGTCCGCGGCGGCCACATGGCGGCCAACGGCTTCCTGCACGCCGCCTCCGTGGTCGCCCTCCTCGATACGGCCTGCGGCTATGCCTGCGTCGCTAGCCTGCCAGAGGGCGCCACCGGTTTCACCACTATCGAGATCAAGACCAACTACCTGGGCACCGCCAAGGAAGGCGAGACCGTCGCCTGCACCGCCCGCCTGGTCCACGGTGGCCGCCTGACCCAGGTCTGGGACGCCGAGGCCGTGAACCAGACCACAGGCAAGACCATGGCCCTGTTCCGCTGCACCCAGATGGTGCTTTGGCCGCGGTGAGGCGGGTTTAGAGACCTACCGTTTCTTCGCCTTCGCCGGTGTCGCCGCCACGCCTGCGGCGGCCTTGACCACCCAGGCCCGCAAGGCCGCGCGGTCGCTGAGCATGCCGTCTGGAACCACCACATAGGTCTTGCTGGCCGGCGCGTCGGGCGCATAGCGCAACGCCATAGCCCCCGGCGCCGCCAGGAACTCCGCGTTCAGAGCGCCCGATGCCTTCAGCGCCAGCCCCACGTCCGACAGCGAGGCCAGCGGCTTGCCATGGGCATAGGCCAGGATCCCGCCGAACATCGGCTTGAACACCAGCGCCAGGTCCGGCGGCGCGGCCTCGCTGAGGATCGCCTGCAAAGCCTTCGGATCGTGCGTCATCTTAAGGAGCCTCTCGCCTGTCGCCCCGATCCTAACCCCGCCCTTGCACAGGAGGAACCAGATGAGTAGGTTCCGCGCCTCGCTCAGCGGACCCCGGTTTCGGGTCCGGCGCCGGCTCTGGAGAGGTGGCTGAGTGGTCGAAAGCACCGCACTCGAAATGCGGCGTAGGTGAGAGCCTACCGTGGGTTCGAATCCCACCCTCTCCGCCAGAACCCCTGTTCGCACCCATCCGCACACGGTCGTATCTGGTCGCTGAAAGCCGCCAATTCAACTGATTCATAAGGACTATTTTCTCACGCCCGTTCGCACCTGTGCGGCGGGGTCCGTTGACACGGGCCCAAAGTCGGCCCTAATCTTGTATAGGATTTCGTATAGGGGGCGGCGATGGCGCGTCAGGTGCAGCGTTTCACGGCAATCGAAATCGAGCGATTGGCCAAGCGGCCCGTGGAGGGACTGAAGTACCTCCACGACGGTCAGGGGCTGTATCTGGCCGTCGATGGCCGCAGAGCCGGCCCTGAGGCGCGTCCGACCGCGAGCTGGGTCTTCCGCTACATGATGTACGGCAAGGCTCGGATGCTCGGCCTGGGCTCCTATCCCGACGTGCCCTTGAAGGACGCCCGTGTTGCCGCCGCTGAGGTGCGCCGGCTGAAGGCGAACCGGCAGGACCCGCTAGCCGTGAAGGACGCGGCGCGAGCCGCGCGGGAAGCCGACGCGGCCAGGGCGGTGACGTTTCGACTGGTGGCGGCCGATTACCTTCGCGCCAACCGAACGCAATGGTCGAACGCGAAGCACTCGGCCCAGTGGGAAACGACCCTCTCGACCTACGTCTATCCGGTGATCGGCGATCTGATCGTCGGCGACATCGACACAGCGGCGGTGCTGAAGGTGCTTCGCCAAGGGGTCGCGGACGGCAAACGATCCATCCCGCTCTGGGAGGCTCGGCCCGAGACGGCCAGTCGCGTGCGAGGCCGTATTGAGACGGTGCTGGACTACGCGAAGGTGAAGAACCTGCGGACAGGCGACAACCCGGCCGCTTGGCGGGGAAACCTCAAGCTGGCGCTCCCGGCGCGCTCCAAGGTCCGGAGCGTGAAGCATCACGCGGCCTTGGCCGCTCGCGACATCAGCGGCTTCCTGACGGCCCTTCGAGCCCAGCAAGGCACTTCGGCCAGGGCGCTGGAGTTCGCGATCCTCACCGCCGCCCGCACCGGAGAGGTGCTGGGGACGACATGGCGGGAGATCGACCTTGCGGCGGGCGTCTGGATCATTCCGGCGGACCGGATGAAGGCCGGCCGCGAGCATCGCGTTCCGCTTTCCACTCAGGCCAAGGCTCTTCTGACCAACCTCCAGCCCGAAGTGGCGGACCCGGCCGGTCTCGTCTTCCCCGGCGCGAAGCCCGGCAAGCCGCTGTCCAACATGGCCTTCCTGATGCTGTTGCGGCGGATGAAGCAGGATGGGGTCACGGCCCACGGCTTCCGCTCGACGTTCCGTGACTGGGTTTCAGAGTCCACCAACTTTCCGACCGAGCTTGCCGAGCGCGCGCTTGCCCACACCGTGGGAGACAAGACCGAAGCCGCTTACGCGCGCGGCGATCTCTTCGAAAAGCGTCGAGCGTTGATGGACGCATGGGCGAGCTTCGCGGGCGAAAGTACCTCGAACATCAGTGAGTTGCGGCCGGCGGCAGCCTAATCACCCACCGTGCGCTTACCGTGCGAATCTTTTGGCATTGTGGCCTCCGAGGACACCGCATCCCAGCGGCTACGTCGGACCACCGGCGCGTGCGGGGGTGGTGCGCATGGTGAATGTGCGCCCGTGTAAATGGGGTGTCCTCCGCGCGATTTCCGCGCCGAAAGGAGGACGCAATGTATACCGATGGACCGCCCAGGGCCGCCCTAACCGTTGATCAGTTCTGCGCAGCGCTCAGCATTGGCCGGACGACATTCTACGAACAGGTCCGGGCCGGCCGCATCCGGGTTCTGAAGGTTGGGACCCGAACCTTGGTGCCCACCGCAGAGATCGATGCCTTCCTGCAAAAGCTCGCCACCTGATACCCGCCATGAGTGTTCGGTGGGGCGCGACGCCTGAAGAGTGGGCGCACTTCGATCTCATGCTGGGCGTGACAGCCGACCTGTTGCCGGTGGTGTCTAACCCGCAGGCGCAGATCAGCCCGCAGAGCCGGATGAAGAGCCTCGGCAAGACCCCCAGCACCTACAACCGGCAGGGCTTTGTCGCGGGCCTGAAGGACTGGACGGATCGCAAGACGACCCCGCAGCAGATCGAGAAGTGGAGCCCCCAGAGTGACTATGGAATTTGCCTCAAAACAGGCGGCGAAAACGGAATTTACGCGCTGGATATTGATCTGCCCGACGTGCAACTCAGCGATAAACTTGCCGCTGCCTTCTTGGGCTGCTTGCCCGGGGTTCTTCTGCCAGAACGGTCACGATCCAATTCTGGTAAGACCCTCCTGCTCTTCCGCCTTCGCGGAAACTACGCGAAGCGATCCTACAGGGTTGAAGGTGGCTTGGTTGAATTCCTCGGAACCGGGCACCAGTGCGTCATCGCTGGGACGCACCCTTCTGGCGTCCGCTACGCCTGGGGCCGTCGTGGAGCGGGACGGCGAGAATTTGATCGTCTCCCGGCCGAAATCCCCGATCTCACCGACCTATTCGAACAGGCGTGGGCGACGACGCGCGATGCGTTCTCACTAGAGCCCGAGCGCAGAGCCCGCGACCGCAAGGGCACCGGCACGGGCGAGCCGGTGGAAGACGACACGGCCGACTGGCTGCGGGCGAACTGGACCACCTACGGTACCGAGGGCGGCAAGCTGTACGTGCTGTGTCCGTGGAAGGATGGGCACTCGGGCGACAGCGGCGAGACGGAAGCGGCATGGATGCTGGCCGGCACAGGCGACTACGCCCAGGGCCATTGGGTCTGTTTGCACGCCTCATGCTCGGGCCGCACGGACGCAGAGTTCTTCAAGGCGGTGGGCCTGAAGCCAGCCCAGGCGTCAGACTTCCCCAGGGTGGCCCTGGAGGCCGCACGGGCCGATCCGGTTGCGCTTTACCTCGAAGCGACGAAGGGCCTCCCTGGTCCTGTCAGAGGCTTATCAACCGGGGTGAAGAAGACGGCAGCCCACCCTGAAGGCGTGGTGGCCCTCCCGCTCCCCGGCTTCGAGCGCAAGCCCAATGGTGACGTGCTGGCCACTATCGGCAACGTGGCCAAGGCCGCCGCCAGCTCGGCAACCTGCGGCTACCGCCTGCGGTTCGACACCTTCCGCAGTGAGCTGGTGATTGCAGACCCCAACGCCGAGAACTGGCGGCCCATAGAAGACGCCGACGCGGTGGAGATGCGGGTCACGCTGGCCAGCCACCGCTTCGAGCCGGTGGGCAAGGAAATGATGCGGGATGCGATCACTTTGGTGGCGCGGGATCAGCGTTTCGACACAGGGATCAACTGGCTCGAAGAAATTCTGCCCAAGTGGGACGGCATCGAACGGATCGAGACGTTTTACGCCGACTACTTCAACACCGAGGACAGCCCGTACACGCGCGCCTGCGGGCTCTACGTTTGGACGGCTCACGCGGGCCGCATCCTCGATCCCGGCTGTCAGGCCGACATGGTGCCGGTGCTGGTGGGCGAGCAAGGCCTTCGCAAGTCCACGGGCGTGAAGGCCATGAGCCCGTCGCCCGAGTTTTTCGCCAAGATCGACCTGGGCCTGAAGGAGGCTGACATGTCGCGCTCGCTGCGCGGCGTGCTGGTGGGGGAACTGGACGAACTGAAGGGTCTTGCCGGTCGCGAGAGCGAGGCGATCCGCGCCTTCGTCACCAAGACGCATGAGCGGTGGACGCCCAAGTACATGGAGCATGACACGACGTTCGCCCGTCGCCTGCTATTCCATGGCACCAGCAACAACCCGCACTTCCTGGCCGATCCAACGGGCGAGCGCCGCTGGCTCCCCATGATGGTGCTGGGCATGGTGGACACCGACCGGATCACGGCCGACCGCGATCAGCTCTGGGCGGAGGCGCGCGAGCGGTACAAGCGTGATGGCATTCTGTGGCAGGAGGCTGAGCGGCTTGCGCGCTTCGAGCATGCGGCCTTCAAGGAGCATGACCCGTGGCAAGGGCCGGTGGGGCGCTGGTTGGATCAGGCCGAGACGGGCGGCTGCGCGCCCAGGTACAACGCGCGCGGCGTGACAGGCGAGGTGGTCATGGTCATGGCCCTGGGCATGGAGCCGGCGAAGATTCAGAGGCGCGATCAGATGCGGCTGGCTGGTGTCATGAAGGCGCTGGACATGGTGGGTGATCGCCGCCGGCAAGCGGACGGTAAGCCGCTGCGCGTGTGGGTCGATGCGAACAGCGACTTGGGTTGAAATGCTGGCCGGCCTCATGTCTTCGCAGGTTGGAACAAGCCGTTTTTCCGCGGCCATCGAGCGTCGTCGCGTTCCGACCTCGGGCCACTTGTTCCAACCTCGTTCCAACCTCAAGATCGGAAAATAACTCAACGAGATCAGCTCTGTACCAACCGTACCGACCTCTTTTCCTATAAGGAGGCTGGGGGCCTAAATGGGGTTGAAATACGCCCCGGGACAAACAAAAGGATTGAGGTTGGAACGGTCGGAACAGACCGCCCCCCATCTCGGTGGAGGGCGTTGCAACCATCGCGCGGAGGGAACAGGAGGCGGAAATGACCGCAATTTACGGAGCAGTACGCGCACGCGCGCGAGACGCGAGGAGAGCATAGAGTTTTGACTGTCCTTCGCGCGCACGCACGCGAGGCTCTTAGATATCGATCTGCGAACCGAGCTTGGCCGCGATAGCTCCGAGTAGCGCGCCTGGTTCTTGCCCTATGGCGCGAGCCATCACCACGAACTCCAGGAAGTCGAGCCGCCGCTCCCCGATCTCGACCTTGGCCACGAAAGACGGCGACTTGCCCATGCGCGTGGCGACATCGCGTTGAGTGAGTCCGGCAGCGGCGCGGGCGGCAACAAGCTCCTGCACGGCGGCGCGGTACGACTCTGATGACACCCAACGACGCATTGCGGCGGCGACCCCCGTAGGGGATCGGCTACCGCCCGCGCGCCTTGCTCCCATTTTAGAAGCAACTATGCTCGCGCTTGCACGGAGGGGACTATGAGACGACTAGGACGCCTGACCCCGATGGTGGGCCTCGCTGGTGTGCTCCTCGCCGCATCGCTTGCTCACGGAGCGCCTGATGCTGTGACGGCGAGTGCGTCCGATCAATCTACGACCGCCGTACCCGGCGAGCCGGCAGCAAGCCCAACCCCGGATGATGCCAACAAGGCCGTCGCGAGATGGCTGAACGATCCTTCCCGCCAAACAGTCACCCCTCCAAAGGATGACTACGCGACCGCCTTGAAGCGGGCCGAACAGGCAACAGGGGTCCCGTTGTCTCAATCACCTCGCCAGCCTCAGCTTAAGATGGGATTGGACGGTCTGGTGGTGGGCGATGGTGGCCAGCCTCCTGCACCCGTCCGCTCTCGCCAGCAGCCGTCCGCTCTGTATTGGTGGGCCGATCACGCCGGCCAAATCGCTGGCGGCCTCGCTCTCCTCGCAGCGGCAGGATCGGGCCTCTGGATTTTCCGAACAGAGCCCCGACAGGCGGTTCGCCGGCTGGCCTGTGTCGCGGGAGTTGCTGGTCTCGCTCTGCTCCCAGTCAGCCTCAGCGCTCTAGGCACGCCGGTCCCCCAAATGGTCACCGGAGGGACCGTGGAACTGTCAGCCGTCATCGGCGCGCTCCTGTTCGGCGCGGTCCTGATGGTCGCCCGAGCGATGCGCTGGGTTGCGGCGGGGATCGCGATGGACCGCCAACATCAGACCGATTTGGGCTGAAGGCGGATGGCTGCGGGAATGCGACTGAAGGTTCTATCTCTGGCCTGGGCGGCGGCCCTGGGTGGTTGCACCACCACGCTCACGCTGCCGGTCCAGGCGACGATGCAAGGTACGCCTGAACGTCTCACGGGGACGGCGACAGGGCACCTTGATGGCGCTGGCGAACTTCGCCTCACGTCAACCACCACCGGAGCAGTGTGCCAAGGCAAGTTCGTCTACACGCAGCCGCGCGAGGGTAGCGGCACGCTGTCCTGTTCCGACGGGCGAAGCGGCCCCTTCAAGTTTGCCTCGACCGGCTCGCGCGGGACAGGTGACGGGGCTCTCGACGGCACCCCCTTCACATTCACGTTCGGACTGTAGGATCACGGTGGGCGGAGCCTGTCTCCGCCATTTGAGCCTGTTTTCGCTTAGAAATGACCCGTTCGCGAAACCACTATTCGAACCCCTATACAAATTGATGGCCTCATCACGACCGAGACCCGCCGGTCTTTACCGGGACTGAACGGACCCGGGCTGCGCACAATGAGATCGGATCGGGCAACCAGCCAGCGGATTTCTTGGTGTCTCCAGCTCAAGCTTCTCCGCAACCTCGCTCGCTCCATGCACCAGCTTCAAGAGTTCTTTGTTCCCAAGGACGGCAAAGATGGCGGCGAGGATGAGCACCCCGAGCGGTTTCAGCACGACCTCCAGCAGAGCGACCCGAAACGCGTCAACAAGGCCGGAGACTGCGCCGCCGGTTCCTTTCAGCATCGATGCTCGCGTGTAGTTGCCACCCACCTCGCGGCTTCGAGTGGCGCCCAAGTAGGCAACTCGAATTCGGTCCATCCACGTGGCCTCGGCGTCCAAGGAGGTGACCCGGCAGTACGATGCTAGGTCCCGAAAATCCTTTGAGAGACGTGCCCGCATCCGCAGGGCCGAGAACGATCCTTGGACCCACACGATTGCGTCCTCTTTCCAACTCGCGAGGTCGGACTTACAGGGAAAAAGCCCGACCATGAGCCCGCCGGTGGGGCCTAGCGAATATACGAGCGCGGCTCCCTGCTCGATTGCCCAGCCGGAACCATCGATCTTGTGGCGGCGCAGCGGCCGATTGCCAAAGTGGACGCGCACCTGATTGGTCCCGACACGTCGGACGTAGAACGAAAAATTGTCCCCAAGTTCGGTGAAGCCTGGGATGCGATCTGCCTCGGCAATACCGTCCCTCTTGATCAATTCTGACAGGTATTGAAACTCGATCTGGCGGCGACGATACCGCTCCCACGACTTTGAAAACAATGTGGTCACGCTGCGAGCCCCCGCTCCGGCCAAGGCTGGCCGCAACTTCCTTTTCCGAAATACCTCGCAAAATGGCAGCCGCCTGCGCCGTGTCGCAAGGGCGACTTTCGACAACGGCCAGGTACTCCAGTTACTGGCTGTTCTGCGGACTAGGTGCTGCTGGCGAGTGGAGCCGCAACAGGACCATCGCAGGCTTCCATAAGCGCCGTGCCCAAGCTCGTCAGCTCCAATTCCCAGCCCATCGCGTCCGGCACCGCCGGCCATTCGCTCCTGCCGGAACCATTCAACGCCGCGATGTAGTCGAACAGACGCATGTGGAAATTGCCGAGGGCGTTCGAGTCAATCTCGACCTTCACATCACCCGCCGTCCCGTTGAGAACGTATGTGATCTCCGAAGAAGAGGAGACGAAATCTTCCATGGTTGTCGCGACGCACCGAAGTCGCATCAGGTTTTCGACGGCAACAGCACGTTCCTGTTCGCTGGCATTCCCCCACGCCGGCAGCAGGGACACCCTGCGCTTCGGGTCGGATAGGGATAGACCGTTCATCCGCCATAGATGCCGGAGAAGCGCGACCTCCACCGGGGAGATCGCCTGCAACAGCTCGGTTAAGGCTCGCGATACAGATGGAGTCTCGGCAGACGCGGCAGCCGCTATCAGCCCGGCCCACATCTCCTGAAGTTCGGGCTTGTCCTCTAGGGACGCGGCTTCGATCACGCGGAAGGAGTCCCCGAGGTTCAGGGCCTTGAACGTCGAAGGGTCGATCCCTCGCACAGTGGCGATCCGGTCCACTTCGTCGGCGATCCGAAGCATGTTCTTGAACCGCCACAGGCGCACATTATCCGCCATCGCATGCGCCAGCTCGGAGGCTGCCTCGCCGAAGAGATTGCCAAGAGCCTTGCGCGCGTCGCGGGCCGTCTCTGTGACGACCTGTCCGCCGGCCTTGGCCATTTCCTTTTCAAGCTCAGACATCGGAAACTCCGCCTCGCTCAGGGAAAAGCGCGCAGCGCAACGAACGTTCGCCAGCACGGTGCCGCATCGGCTGACCGTCCATGCCGAACCAAGTTGTCAAAGGTGCCTCGGATGAGACCAGCTGCTCCGGGCCAGCCGTTGGCGAGTGCCATCGCGAACTGACCCAGACGCTCCAATGCCTCCTGCGAGGTTTCGGCCTTCGCGCAGACCGCCAAGAACTCCATGGCCTGATCCAACGCTGCGCGACCCTCAGCCCCCTCGGCGGCGGCCTCTGACGGGTAGCGTCGGCCCAATTCGGAGCCGATCTCAAACGTCTGTCGCAGCAGCGTGGTGTCGTCGATCTCACCGCCGAATCGCCGTCGCGCATCGACCGCCAGTCGGCAATGCAGGAGGTGCTCGTTCGTACCAGTCAGCTCCCGAAGCGAGGCTGACTCGAATGCAGACCGCACGCGCGCGCCCTGCACAGGGTCTATCGCAGGCCGGCCAACGGCGGCCAAACGCATCCATGCGTCGGGGTCGTTAGGCGAGGCCTCCAGGGTCGTGAGCGCCCTTTCGATCTCGGTGTCCCGGATGGTCGCGGGCTCCAATTCGGCGGCGAACACCCCAGCGGGTCGATTGAGGAGGAAGCTCCCAAGGCCGTTCGTCATCTGATCGCTGCGGATCGTGACCCCGAGGTGAGGTTTCCAATCATCCCCTTCCTTCATCAGCAGCAGGGCCATCAGCTTGAGGCGGTGTTCCTCAGGAATAGCCTCAAAGGCGTCGGCGTCGCCAAACACGTATCCCAGGCCGTGATAGACCAGCGTGGAAGCAAACACGTAGTCCGGGCAGGCACAGTCGTTGTCGTAGAGAGGCTCGCGGACCAGAGACTGCCCGACATCTCGCGGCGGCTGGTTGTCAGCAAAGAACCTCAGGGCAACAGCGTAGTCTTTGATGGCCACGTCCTTGAGGATTCCGGAGATCCGATCGGCATGCGCCCAGACGAGTGCGAGCCGGTCTACGACGGAAAGCGCGAGCCACTCTGGGTCGCACTCAAAGGCGTGTTCAGTCCACGTCAGCACGGCGGCGTGGAGCAGACCTTCCGTGTCGCCCGTCTCAACCAGCTCGCCGACTATCGATTGCGCCCGGTCAGATCGGCCCAGGCACTCTGCCAACCGGGCCAAATGAAGCCGGGCCATAGGGCTTGGCGCCTTCTGAAGCAGCTCAAGAAGCTCGGCTGCATCGGTCTCCTGGGCGAGCATGTCGCCAAGCGGCAGCGGAAGGCCCGCCAGCCGCCGGAAAGCGAACAATGGCCCGAAGCTGGCGCGCAGGTTCGCCCAGGCCTCAGTCATCTTCTCGGGCATCGGCTTGTCCGACAGATCGAGGCGCAGGTGATGCCTCAACCGCTGGGCCGGCGGGGGCATGAAGAGCGCGACACCCGGTCGTTCATTGCGCCGTAGAACCGCCGCAAGGCGGCTGTACGAACGGATGACGCTCGCCCTTTCTGCTTCGACCATGACCTCGACGTAGGCTGGGTCTTGGCGTGTTGCGCGGGCTCGCTTGGCGAAGATCGCGGCGTCTGCGGGTGCCAGATCGAGCACCTTCAGGTAGGCTGCCGTCCTGTGCGTGCGCGCCTCGCCCTTGTCTCTCAAGCCTGGAAAGAGCCCCTCTCGTAGGCGCACAGAAACGCCGCCGCTGAGCACCAGTTGATCGCCATCACGACTGATGCGGACAGGCATGCCGGTGACGCTGCGCACGTTCGCAGCACCGCCTCTGAGCGCTCGGGCACTAGCGCGCCAGAATGCCGTGGCCGCAAAACGCTCGGTGCCCAGGTTGACCGTGTAGTCGAGCTTCGCTCCCAACTGAGCGGCAAACCCGTCGTCTTCAAGCAGGCGTTGACGAATAGCGTCGGGAAGCATCTGCACGTGAAGCTGGCGCAACCGCTGAAACGCGTCGGCCTTCTGCGGGTCGGACGGTAGATCGGAGTCGGCGGTGAGCAGTCCTTTGAGCTGGTTGGTGGCTAGGTCGAGAAATGCCGTGTCGTTGATCCTCGGTTGGATCACAGCCTCGTCGAGCCAAGCCGCATATTCCCGCCGGGTCTGAAGGGTGTTCTTCGCGGTCCCGACGATGATGTTGTTGAGCCCCGCGAGCAGACCGGCGAGGAGGAGAGCAGCCAGCATTTCGTTGCCATTGCCGGGAGCATCCACCGGCAGCGGCCGAACACATCGCTCCATCCGGAGGTTCGCCCAAAGCCAGTCGGCACGCGCACGGCGATCTGCAAGCGATGCCTTGGGCTGGTTCCACACCGCCTTGAGGCAGCTGTCCAACACTAGGCGCGAACTGTGCAGGAACGGGGCTTCGTCTGGGCGGCCGGCGAGCGAGGGGTATTCTCCATCGCCGATCTTCAGGCGCGCATCGACCTGCAGCGCGGCTGAGAAGTTTCTTCGGAGGATCGCGAGGGCCGGCGTCTCGACCACACAGTCATCCACCACCGCAGCAGCAAGAAGCGGTGGCAGCACTTCGTCGGCCGTCATTGGGATGAACACCGCGCCCCCTTGGCGCAACGTCAGCAGCTTCAGCCGCCTCTCGTCAGCGGAGATCATGCCGGCGCTCACCAGAGCATTGAGCACTTCGACCGCGCCGACGATCAGGTTCCCCTCGGCGTTCACAAAACCTGAGACGTGACGGTCATCGACCCACAGGACGCCATTCCGAGCGCCCGGCGCGCAAATCAGGTCGAGCAAACTTTCCTCGACGGGCGACCGGCGCCCGCCGGCCTCGCCTTCCGCCTCTTCGCCTTCCTCTTCTTCAGGTCTCGGCGCACGCGCAGGTGCTAAGACATATCGGCTGTTCGCGATGCCGCGTGCCACTCGTCCGCGAAGCAGACGCATCCGCTCGGCGAGAACGTCGCGGGTCTCGAAGCTTTGAACCTCCTCGACAAGGTGTTGGACTTCTTCGGCGTCGGTCTCACACAGGAAGCGCTTGAGGAGGCCCGGCAGACCGCCCACAGCAGTCAGTGTTGCGAGCGTGTTGTCCGCGAAATGCAGGCGAGAGCCCACGGCGGGCGAGATCGCCAGTTCAGCGTCGCTGCTCGCCGAGAGGGAGCGATCTGAAGGTATGTCCCCGCATTCCTGAAGCGTCGAATACACGCTCGCCACGGTTGGTCCAGGCTGGTCAGAATTCGCCAGGAGGCGCTCGTGCCGCACGATTTGTGCTTCCGGGAGGTCGGTTGAGCCCGGCTTTGCGATCAGACCCTGTGATCGAGCCGCAAGAATTGAGCGTGCGTCTTCGATCAGCTTCGGTTGCTGGTGACCAACCTGCTGTTCCAACTGGTAGAGCGCGTCGGGCAAGCTGGGGCTAACGATCACCGGTGCTGCAAGACGTTCCACGTGAGACAGGAGGTCGAGCTGATCGGCGATGAGGAGACTGGTCACATCGAGGTGGATTTGCCACTCGGACCAGGGTGCCTCCGGCACGACATCAATGGGGCGGCCGGCATGTCTAATGTAGAGCTGCCCGAGTTGACCGGTGTCGCGGCTAGGCCGATCCAATTGGTAGATGCGCGCCAGTGAGGTCAGCGAACGGAGGGCCATGTGGATCGGCACCGCGCCGGCCTCCACATGGGCCATCACGATTTCGACGTTTGCTTGGCTCGCCCGCAGATGTTCGACGATGTCGTCAACACCGACGAGCCAAACGTCGGACGCCCCGGCCGCCGCGCGCTGTTGCATCCTCAACATCAGCGGTGAGGTCTCGCCGTCGAGCCCAATCCGGTAGCCCTGAGAGACCGCATTCAGTAGCAGTTCCTCGGGAACGCCGCGCTTCAACGAGTAGCGCCAGAGCCTGCGAGCCAGGTCTTCGTCCTCGCTCGCCACCGCAACGGAGAAGCGCATGGCGTCTCCGGCGCTTACCTCCTCATGGTCGAGCACATCTTGGATGATGGGTATCGCAGCTTGGACATCGCCGGCACCAAGTCGAAGAGCGACCACCTGAAGGCGGTCGCCGCGAAGCTTTGTCTCTGCCGCGATCAGTTCAGCACCGGCGAGCGCCTCCTGCATCGAGCCCGATTGCGCCTTCGCGAGGACTTCGATTCGGCGCAGTTCGACGGGCAGCGCCTGACTCGGAAAGGCTGCTTTATGGCGATCTAAGAACTCAACGATTTCGCGACCGGACTTGGTGTGGTGGGCAACATGCGCTGCGAGCGTGATAGCCGCTGGGGTGTCGAAACTCGCGATCACTTCGACGTACGGCGCTAACGCACTCCAACGCCCCTTGGTGGCGACGGCGGCTGCAAATGGAAGTCCGTTTGGAGAGGGCGCACCGCCCCCAAACAGCGAGGCCAAACGCGTGTCGATGGTCTGCCAATCGGTTGCTTCTGGGGCGGCGGTGACGAGGTGGGTCAAGTCGCCAAATACAGCCTCATCCTCGTCTTCGCCGATCTCAGATGGCGGAGCCTCGGTTCGTTGTCCCCGCAACATCGCCGACATAGCCGTCGCGACCACCTGGGTTTCTTCGGATTGCGCGCCTGAATGGCTGTCGAGATAGGTCGCAGCCGCCTCTGGTCCGTCACGTTCAGCGAGAAGCCAGGAAAGAACCGTCGCGTCATTCCGGTCGGCGGTGCCGCTTTCGTACTTGGCGGCCAGTGCTTCGGTCGCAGCGGTGCGATCAAAGCTCAGGTCGCGCATGAATGCCCAGGCCAAGATCGGTGCGCAGCCCGGCTCGGTGCAGAGCAGCTCGCGACAGTAGGCCTCGGCGTCGGGTCGCCGTTTGGGTAGGCTGGCAAGACAAGCCAAGCGCCAATGGCGGTCGGCTTCTAGCGCCCCTGGCTTAGACAATAGATGGTCGAACCGCGCGAGGGCGGCTTCCAAGGCCGCCACCGCCTCGTCGCTACCCTTCACAAACTCTTCGTTTAGCGGGTTGGGATGCACCACATTGCGCAGCGGCGCGTGCGCGCTGAGCGCCGACGCATAGCGCACAACCGCGCCCAGCCGGATGTTTCTCAACCAACGTGGAGCGATGGCTTCAGCGCGTTCGGCCCCCTCAAACGCCCCCTGGCGATCTCCTTGGACGAGCCGGACCCATCCTAAGAGGCGCTGGGTTTCCGCATCCGACGCGTCCTCGTCCACCAGCTCCGCGACGACCGTCGCGCACTCTTCGAGTTGACCTGCCTCCAGCAGGAGCCCCGCGCGTGCTTGCCGCCCCTCTCGCGTGGACGGGGTGCCGAGGACCGCGAGCCCCGCAACCGCGCCGTCGCGGAGGGCAGCAGCGTGGGAGGCTAGACGCGGCTCTGCCGGAGACAGCAGGTCTGCCTCCTTGGCAAGCGCCTCGGCTCGATTGAAGTCACGCGAATGAAGCGCCAGCGACCCATCCAACCGAACGACGCTTGCCTGCACGGCGGGCGTGAGCTGCGACCAGACAGATGGTGAGCGCAGCTCGGTCACCGCATCCATTGCCGTATCGATGTCGCCGACCCAGAGCGCCTCCTTTGCAGCCGCCACGCGCGCGTCGGCTTGCCCGGCGAGGGCGCTCTGCGCGCCGTGGAGTTGGGCTGTGCGCGCGGCGTCGAAGAGGCTGGACAAGGCAACCGCGTCGGCGGGACCTGGGCCACAGAGACGATTGGCCCAAACGTCGTCAAGAAAGCGCTGGGTGGTCGGTCGGTCACCGGATAGTCGCCGGGTGACATCGTCCGGTCCCCACACCTCGTATTCGATGCCGACGGCCTTGAAGCGCTCCCGTTCTAAGGCGGCCTGATCGAGGACACTGACTTGAGTGATGTTCTCGGCGGCCGTGACGAGGATGAAGCGCCGGATGGGTTGATCACGCCATCGCGTCTCAACGTGCTTCAGAAACTCATCGGACCAAGTGGTCAGGTCGCTTGGCTTTAGGCTCCGCCAGCACTTGCACGAAGCGCCCTCGAATCCACTTCCGTCCCGTCGCTCGGCGATGGCGTCGAGGCCGAACTGGGCTTCGCCACCAATGCCGAAGAGCGTGGCGCGGTGCAGATGGCTCTCCAGGCCGAGGAGCTGCGCCGTCAATCCCTCAAACCGCTTCGGATGCGTGTTCATCTCGTGCAGCGGCGGCGCGCGCGATAGGTCCACAGGCGGTGTAAGAGGTGGGAAGTCAGTCATATCTGTCCGATCAACCCACAATTACAGGCCGATTCGGAGCCAACCTTTGCCCCGAATCGAGTGACGCGACGACATGGATGCTGAGCGTCAGAGACCGTCGCCAGTCGGCGTAGACCAATTGCCATCGACGCCTCGCCTACCTCGGCCTAGGCTGACGCCATGAAGGCGATGATCGATCCCCAAGAGGCCGCTGAGCTTGATCAGCTTCGCAGCGACTATCTTGTCACTGTCGCTCGGGCCACGAAGGCGCTCGGCTCTGGCCCCGATTGGGCCGCCTTCGGGGAGGCGGAGGCCGAACAAGCGGCAATTGTTCATCGCATGAAGGCAATCCTAGGGACGACCGGTCAGCCCTGGAACGCCTAGCTCCCCGCCGCTTGTATAGGTGGTTGTATAGGTGGCATGAGAATGGCCAATAGCTGAGTCATTTCAAACGAAATGAGCGGACACCCTCTCCGCCGATCTTCGCCCTGACGGGCTTTCGGGTGGCAGGCCGCCACCTCACAGCTTCGGCGGGCGCTCGAAGCCGGGGTCGTTGTAGGACGGGTAGTCGTCGAAGGCGCCGCCGCCGTCGATGACGCGGGGATCGCGGGTGGCGCGGAGTTCGGCGGTCAGGCGCGCGTCGAGCGCGGCCACGAGCTTTGCCTGGGCGGGGTCGCGGGCGAGATCGTGCATGACATAGGGATCTTGGGCCACGTCGTAGAGTTCGTGCGCCGGTCGCTTGCCGGTCGCGCCGGCGAACTGGCTGGGGAACTGCGCGCGGCGCTCGATGAGGTCGGCCTTGGCGGGGCCAGCGTCGATGTCGGCGTAGCCGGAGAACAGCTTGCCCTCCAGGTCGCCGCGGCTGACCGTCCGCTCGGTCGGATCGCCAGCTGGCCAGCGCTCCGGGTGGAAGTTGCGGATGTAGAGGTAGCGCTCGGTGCGTAGCGCCCGCATCGGATAGCCGTCGCCGGGGCGCGTGTGGCCGTCCATATGCCGCTCCATGGCCCCGATCACATGGTCGCGGGGGAAGGCCGCGCGGCGCCGCAGGTGCGGCAGCAGGTTCACGCCGGTCATGTCCGGCATCGGTGACGCGCCGGCCGCCGCCAGAAAGGTGGGCGCGAGGTCCGTGAGGCTGACCATCGCCGACGACACCGCGCCGGCGCGCACGCCGCCGGCCTTCCACATGACCGCCAGCGGCACGTGCCAGCCGGCGTCGTAGAGAGTCGCCTTGCCGCGTGGGAACGGCCAGCCGTTGTCGCCGGTCATCGCCACCAGGGTGTTGTCGAGCAGCCCCTCTCGCGACAGCCGGGCCAGAATCTCGCCGGACTCCCGGTCGAAGCGCTCGACCTCGAAGCGGTAGTCGACGATGTCGCCGCGGACGGCTGGCGTGTCGGGGAGGTAGGGCGGCACGGTCACCGCCGCGGGATCGATCCCCGCGGCGATTCCCGCGCCTTTCACATAGGGCCGATGCGGGTCGTTGGTGCCGAACCAGAAGCAGAACGGCGCACCGGCCGGCCGCTTCGCCAGGAAGGCTTCGAAGTCGTCATAGACCGGTCCGGCCGGATTGCGGGTGCGCCGACCCGGCGCGAGCTGGCCGGGCGCCCAGCCCTTGCGCGCGTAGCCCACGTGGTAGCCCGCCGCCTCAAGCACCTCGGGATAGACCGGGAAGCGGCGCGGCAGGATGGAGGCGAGGTTCGCCCCTTCCGCCAGCCGCCAGGGCCACTGGCCGGTGAGCAGCGCGCCGCGCGACGCGGTGCAACTGGGTGACGCGGCGAAGGCATGGCTGAAGAACGCGCCCTCTCGCCGCACGCGGCCGAAGGTCGGCAGAGCCAGTTCCAGGCGGTCGCGGATGTCTTCTGGTTGCCAGCTCCAGTCATCGGCGAGCAGCAGCAGAATGTTGGGCCGCGCCGCGCCAGGCGACGCGGACCAGGCCGGCCCTGACGCCGCCGCCGCGGCCAAGCCGCCCACTACCTCGCGCCGCCCGACCTTGCCCGCCATCGCATCCTCCGCCCGTGCGGCCAGATCAGCGCCGGATGGCCTGGCGCGCAAGGCCGGATATGGAGGTTCAGGTTTTCCGCCTTCGCATCGCGGGGCGCCGGGCCCTAAGCTTGTCCCAGGATTCCAAGGGGGCGGCGGACATGGGCAAGGAGCGGCTGGCGGCGTTCAGCGATGGGGTGGTGGCGATCATCATCACCATCATGGTGCTGGAGCTGAAGGTCCCGCACGGGACTTCGGCGGCCGACCTGATCCCGGTCCTGCCGGTGTTCCTGGGCTATGTGCTGAGCTTCGTCTACGTCGGCATCTACTGGAACAATCACCACCATCTGCTGGCGCTGGCCCGGTCGGTCACCGGGCCGATCCTGTGGGCCAACATGCACCTGCTGTTCTGGCTCTCGATCGTGCCGTTCGCGACGGCCTGGGTCGGCGAGAGCGGGCTCGCCACCGCGCCGGTGGCGCTCTATGGCGCGGTGCTGATCATGAACGGCGTCGCCTACTCGATCCTGACGATCCTGCTGGTCGGCCATGAGGGACCGGAGTCGACTCTGGCCATCGCCATGGGCCGTGACTGGAAGGGCAAGATGTCGCTGGCGATCTATGCCGCGGCGATCGGCCTGGCCTTCGTCCGGCCGGCGATCTCCGTTGCGCTCTACATCGTCGTGGCGGCGATCTGGTTCATTCCCGACCTGCGTATCGAGCGTGTGCTGAGCGCCGCCGGGCCGGAGACGTAAGCCAGGCCGGGCCGAGACCCTTCGCGCCCTGCGAGCCCGCAAAAGGCCCCGCTGGCGACAGCGGGGCCTTCGGCATTGCGCGTCAGTGGGTCGGGTCGTCAGACGCGGCGGCGGGCGATCGCGTGATAGACCACCAGCACGATGGCGGCGCCGACCGTGGCGACCAGGATCGAATAGAGGTTCAGGCCGGTGACGCCGGCGGCGCCGAAGCGGGTGAACAGATAGCCGCCGACGAAGGCGCCGACGACGCCCAGCAGCAGATCCATGACAAGGCCGCTGCCCGTGCGGTTGACGATCTTGCTGGCGATGAAGCCGGCGATAAGACCCAGGACGATCCAGGCGAGAATGGACATGAGCGTCTCTCCAAAACGCCGGTCTGGATGCAGCTCCCCCGGCTTGTGGCAGGAGAAAGACTCGTCAACGGCTTAGGTTCCGCCGGGCGGCAAAACATCCGGCGCGTTAATGTCGCAGTGCAACCTTCGCCTTGGCCGCGGGTTTAGGTCCGAGCGTGTCCGCTGCCCCTTAGGAGACCTCCCGTGCGCAACAAGCTTATCGCCACTGCCGCCCTGGTGTGCTCGGCCCTGGCCGTGGCCACCGCTATTCCCACCCTCGCCGACGCCCGCGACGGCCATCGCGTCCGCGTCTGCCGCGATGTCAGCACGCGCGGCTCGCGCAACACCGGGACCGTGGTCGGCGCCGTCACCGGCGGCCTGCTGGGCAACGCGCTGAGCCATGGCGGCGGCAAGACCGGCGGCACCATCATCGGCGCGGGGGTCGGCGCGGTGGCCGGCCATCAGATCGCCAAGCACAACGACACCCACCGGGTCTGTCACTGGGAATACCGCTAAGCCCAGCTCTCGGCTAAGCCCAGCTCTCGGCTAAGCCCAGGCCCCCGGATGAGCCCAGACCTCGGGTCGCGGACAGGCACCGCGAATTCCCCGGTTGGCGCCGGCCCCACAAGGGTTATCGTCGTTCAGGAGCCCGCCCGGTAGAGGCGGCCCCTGGAGGACCGCGCCGATGAAGTTCACCTGGTTCAACCTGATGCCGTGGCCCTATCTGCCGGACGATTTCCGGGAGAAGAACCGTTCTGTCTGGGTGGACATCGACCAGAAGCTGTTCGACCCGGCCAAGAGCCACGAGGTCTACAACACCTACATGGACCTTCTGGAATACGCCGACACCCTGGGGTTCGACGGCGTCGGCGTGAACGAGCACCACCAGAACGGCTACGGCATCATGCCCAGCCCGAACATCATCGCCGCAGGCCTGGCGCGCCGCACCAAGGACGCGGCTATCGTGGTGCTGGGCAACTCCATCGCCCTCTACAACCCGCCGGTCCGCGTGGCCGAGGAGTTCGCCATGCTGGACTGCATCTCCGGAGGGCGGCTGGTGGCGGGGTTCCCGGTCGGCACCTCCATGGACACCAACTACTGCTACGGCCAGATCCCGTCGCTGACCCGCGAGAAATACAACGAAGCCCACGACCTGATCATCAAGGCCTGGACGACGCGCGAGCCCTTCGCCTTCAACGGCCGCTACAACAAGCTGCGGCACGTCAACATCTGGCCCCGGCCGATCCAGGACAAGCCGCATCCGCCGGTGCACATCCCTGGCGGCGGGTCGGTGGAGACCTACGACTTCTGCATCGACAACACCTACAGCTACTCCTACCTCAGCTTCTCCGGCTATCTGCGGGCCCAGGCCCTGATGAGCGGCTACTGGAAGCGGGTGGAGGAGCGCGGCGTCGACAAGAGCCCCTACCGCGCGGGCTTCGCCCAGACGATCCTGGTGGCCGACACCGACGAGGAGGCCGAGCGGCTCTATTCGGAGCACGTCAGCTATTTCTACAACCGCTGCCTGCACGTCTATCCGGGCTTCGCCGACGCGCCTGGCTACCGCACGATCAAGACCATCCAGACCGGCGCGCTCAGCCAGTACGCTCCGCCCACCGGCGGTTACACCGAGCTGACCTGGAAGGAGCTGACCGAGCAGGGCCACGTGATCGCGGGCTCCCCCGAGACCGTGCGCCAGCGGATGGAAGACCTGATCAAGGGCCTCAACGTCGGCAACATCTTCTGCCTGATGCACGTGGGTAACATGCCGGCTGACAAGTGCATGTATTCCACCAAGCTGTTCGCCGAGAAGGTGATGCCGAAGCTTCGGGACATGTTCCCCGACTGGGCGGACGACAATCGGTTCTGGACCTCGCCGCTGGACAAGCGGGTGACCGCCGGCCGCCTGCCGAAGGACGCGCCCACTGGCGCCGAGCTCGCCCAGACCTACGGCGTGGAGGCGTGACCATGGAGCTCAAGACCGTCCAGACCCACCACGTCCCGGTCCGCTATTTCGAGGGCGGATCAGGCCCCGCGCTGGTGTTCCTGCATGGCGCGGGCGGCGTCACCGCAGACGATCCGTTCCTGAACGCCCTGGCCAAGACGCATCACGTCTATGCCCCGCTGATCCCCGGCTATGGTGACAGCGAGGAAGCCCCCGAAATCCGCGACATGCTGGATTTCACCCTGCACAGCTGGGATGTGGTCGAGGCGCTGGGCCTCAAGGACCCGATCCTGGTCGGGCATTCCATGGGCGGCATGATCGCCGCCGAGATGGCGGCGCTGGCGCCCAACGACCTGACCCGCCTGGCGCTGATCGCGCCGGCCGGCCTGTGGGACGACGCCCATCCGGTCACCGACATGTTCTCGACCCTGCCATTCGAGATGCCGGCGCTCCTGTTCCACGACGCCGAGGCCGGCGCCGCGATCCTCACGGCCGGCCGCAACGTCGAGGACCCCGGCTTCCTGCAGGCCTATCTGGTGACCAACGCCCGCCAGCTCGGCATGGCCGGCCGCATCCTCTTTCCGATTCCAGAGAGAGGGCTCCATCAGCGGCTCTACCGGATCAAGGCCAGGACCGTGATCGTCTGGGGGGATTCCGACCGCCTGATCCCGCCCACCTACGCCCACGGCTTCAAGAAAGGCATCGCCGGCGCCCAGCTGGTCTCGATCCCCGAGGCCGGCCACATGGTCATCGTCGAACAGACGGCCGCCGTGGTCGCGGCGATCGCCGGCCTGGGGTAGCGACGAAGGGGCGCGTGTTCGCCGTCTGGACGCGGCAAGGCCTCAGTCGCCGGCATGGTCTTCAACGGCCATTGATTACCGTAGCGGGAGCAGGCCAACATCCGGCCTCGAACGGCGCGCCATGATGCCGGAGCCTGGCTGAGGATTCCTGACGATGAAGACCCTGCTGATTGCCGCCGCCGCGACCGCCGCCCTGCTGGCCGGCCAGGCCTGCGCCAAGGTGCTCACCGTCACGCCCGGCGGCGATGCGCAGGAGAAGCTGCAGACGGCGCTGCTGGACGCCAAGCCCGGCGACACGGTGGCCATCGCCGCGGGCCGCTACGAACTGACCGACGGGCTGTCGCTCGACGTGGCCAATGTGACGGTCAAGGGCGCGGGCCCGGCGGCCACCATCCTGTCCTTCAGAGGCCAGAAGAGCTCCGGCGAGGGCTTCCTGATCACCGCCAACAAGGTGACCATCCGCGACCTGGGCGTGGAGGACGCCAAGGGCGACGGCATCAAGTCCAAGGGCGTCGACCAGATCAGCTTCGTGAACTTGCGCGTCGAATGGACCGGCGGGCCGAAGTCGACCAACGGCGCCTATGGCGTCTATCCCGTCAGCTCCACCAATGTGCTGATCGACAAGGTGAGCGTGAGCGGCGCGTCCGACGCCGGCATCTATGTCGGCCAGTCGAAGAACATCATCGTCAAGAACTCCACCGCCATGTTCAACGTCGCCGGGATCGAGATCGAGAACTCGATGAACGCCGACGTCTTCGACAATCTGGCGACCCACAACGCCGGCGGCATCCTGGTGTTCGACCTGCCGAACCTGCCGCAGATGGGCGGGCACTCAACGCGGATCTTCCGCAACAAGGTGGTGCAGAACGACACCCAGAACTTCGCCAAGAAGGGCGCCATCGTCGGCAACGTGCCCACCGGGGTCGGCATCATGCTGCTCGCCAACCGCGACCTGCACATCTTCGGCAACGAGATCGACCAGAACCAGACCGCCGCCGTGCTGATCGTCAGCTACACCCAGGCCTATGACGACCTGACCTACAACCCGTTGCCCCGCGACATCTCGGTGCACGACAACAAGCTCGGCAAGAACGGCTGGGCCCCGCAGTTCGCGGGCGGCGACGTGATCGCCAAGGTGCTGGGCGGCTCGGTTCCGCCGATCGTCTGGGACGGGGTCACCAACTTCACGCCGAAAGGCATGACCGCGCCGATCGCGGTGCGGCTGCACATCCCCGAGGGGCCGGTGGCGAACCTGCACTTCAGCGCGCCCGGCAATGTGTTCAGCGCCAAGCCCGAGGTGAAGGCCAGCATCGACGACGGCCCCATCGCCGAGCCGAAGCCGGTGGTCTTGCCGAAGGCGCAAGCCAGCCTATGAGGCGAGCCCTTGCCGCGCTGGCCGCGGTCGCCACTATCGGGGCCGCCCCTGCGCCCCTTGTACCCGCCGTGCCCACGGGGGTCGCGTTGAACGCGCTGATGGCCTCGACGCCGGCCCCGACGCTGGCGGCCTACCGCCTGTTCGCCGACGCCGGCGCCCAGAGGCCCAACGCCGGCGTCACGCCCTATGCGCTGAACACCCCGCTGTTCAGCGACTACGCGGAAAAGGCGCGCTTCCTCTACCTGCCGCCGGGCGCCCACGCCGCCTATCGGCCCAAGGACGCGCTCGATCTGCCGGTGGGCGCGACCCTGATCAAGACCTTCGCCTATCCGGCCGACCTGCGGCATCCCGGTGAACAGACGCGGAAGATCGAGACGCGCCTGCTGATCCATCGCCGGTTCGGCTGGACCGCGCTGACCTATGTCTGGAACGACGAGCAGACCGAGGCGGTGCTGAAGCGCGCGGGCAAGCGCCTCGACGTCAGCTTCATCGACGCCCACGGCCAGGCCCGCCAGGTCGACTATCACGTGCCGAACCAGAACCAGTGCAAGGAGTGCCATTCGCTGTCGGGCCGTATCGCGCCGATCGGCGTCAAGGCGCGCAACCTCAACGGCGACTTCGCCTACCCCGAGGGCCGGGAGAACCAGCTGGCGCATTGGACGCGGGTGGGCCTGTTGACCGGCGCGCCCGCGCCCGACAAGGCGCCGCGCACCGCGGTCTGGGACAATCCCGGTGAACCGCTGGAGGCGCGGGGCCGGGCCTATCTCGACGGCAACTGCGGCCATTGCCACAACCCGCGCGGCATGGCGTCGAATACCGGCCTCTACCTCGATCTGGAAGAGGTCCGGCCCGCCAAGCTCGGCATCGGCAAGCGTCCCGTCGCCGCCGGAAAGGGCGCGGGCGAGCTGGAGACCGACCTTGTGCCCGGCCATCCCGACACCTCGATCATCGCCTTCCGCATGGCGTCCACCGAACCCGGCGTGCTGATGCCGGAGCTTGGCCGCTCGGTGGTGCACGAGGAGGGTCTGGCCCTGGTCCGCGACTACATCGCCAAGCTGCAGCAACGCTAGGCGATCATTTCCAATATGGAATGAGTGTCAGGCCAAGGCGGGCGATTATCATTCCCCGCGTGCAGTCTAACTTAGGGCTGCGAGGCCGTGTCCGGCCGCGCGCGCCATTCGCTCATGCCCTCCCCTTCGCTCATGCCAGAGGCCCGCCCCATGTTGAAATTCTCCAAGCTCAAGATCGGGGCCCTTGGCCTCGCCGCCGCGCTCGCGCTAGCCGGCGCCAACGCCGCTCAGGCCCAGATGACCACCTCTCCCGCCGCCGTGCTGGGCGGGACCTACAAGCTCGATCCGAGCCACGGGAAGATCACCTGGTCGGTCAGCCACTTCGGCTTCTCGACCTATATCGGCCAGTTCGCCAATGTGAACGCCACGCTGAAGATCGATCCCAAGGCGCCCACCGCCGCGACCCTCGACGCCACGGTCGATACCACCTCGCTGGGCACGCTCAACGCCGCCCTCGACACCCACCTGAAGTCGAAGGACTTTCTGGACGTGGCCGCCTTCCCGACCGCGACCTTCCACGCCACCAAGCTGGTCATGACGGGCGAGAAGACCGCCGACATCACCGGCGACCTGACCCTGCACGGCGTCACCAAGCCGGTGGTCCTGCACGCGACCTTCATGCAGGGCGGCGCCAATCCGATGGACAAGAAGTATGAGCTCGGCTTCGCCGGCAGCGCCGAGATCCTGCGGTCCGAGTTCGGCATCAAGAGCTACGTGCCGGCGATCAGCGACAAGGTGACCCTCACGCTCGAGGCCGAGTTCAAGGCTGGCTGAGGCCCTGAGCGTCCTCTCCCGGAGGCTTCGAGCGCGAGAAGGGCCGCCCGCCTGGGCGGCCCTTTTTCGCGCTTTGCGTGTGGCCCGGTCGCGCCGATAGTCAGGGCTTCCAGTCCGCGTAGCCGCGAGTGCCGCCCGTGCTCCTGCCGACCTTCGAACTCGACCTCTCCGGCCTGCCCGAGGATGAGCAATTTCCCGCCTGGGCCAGCCACGTGGCCAATTCGCACCCTCGCCGCCTGCCGCCGTTGACCGGCCCGTTCCGGTCGCACACGAAATTCTGGCGGCTCGACCCGCTGCTGGTCTCGGAACAGTGGATGGATCCCTTCGCCTTCGAACGCGACGAGGCGATGGTCCGGGCCACCCCGGCCGACCACTATTCCCTGGTGGTGATCCTGGAGGGCGAGATCGTCTTCAAGCGGCCCGACGGGGACATCGTCTGCCGGGTGGGCGATGCGGCGCTCACCGACCTGACTCGGCCTGAACTGATGCATGCCGCTCGCAATCACTCGGTGGTGATCCAGGTGGCGCGCTGGTTCCTGGATGAGGCGCTGGACCCGGTGGACATCCACGGCCGCCTGCCGCAGACGTCGGCGACCAAGGTGCTGGTGGATTTCGTGGCCGCGCTCGTGCCGCAGCTCGGCAGCCTGCCGGCCACCAGCGCCCTGCCCATGGCCCGCGTGCTGCGGGACCTGCTCGCCACGTCGCTGGTCGATCTGCCGCCGCGCGAGGTGGGCCCGGATGGCCGTCAGCCGATCCGCCACCGGGTGCGCGCCTATATCGAGCAAGCCGCGCCTGGCACGCTCAATGTCGAGGCCATGTGTCAGGCGTTGGGCGTCACGCGCTCATCGCTGAACCGCGCCTTCAAGGCTGCTGGCGGGGTGCTGGCCTACGACCGTCGCCGCCGGCTGGTCGCCCTGCACGGCCGCCTGGGCGATCCCACCGAGGGGCGCAGCGTCTCGCAGCTCGGCTATGACTATGGCTTCCCCGAGAAGACCCACCTCAGCCGCGTCTTTCGCGAGGCCTTCGGCTATCCGCCGTCGGAGGTCCGCAAGATGGCGACGGCCCATCTGGTCGCCACAGCCCCGGCCGGCAGCCTGCAGGACGCTTACAAGACCGCCCTTCGCGATCTCTCCTGAGCGCTGGACGCCTGAGTTTGGCGCAGGCGGCCAACAGGTTGGCGCGCCCGCGTAACCGCTTCTCCGCGTCGGTTGCTACACACCCGATCGTTGATGACCGGCGCTGATTTCGGACGACCCGAGAGCTGTGCCTGACGCCATCCGGCGTTGAACATCAGGAGGGCTTTCACATGAAGTACGCAATTCTGGGCGCGCTGGCGTCTCTGGGCCTGGCGTCCGCCGCCTCGGCCGGCACGATCACCGTGCCCAGCCGATACGCCAACAGCGAAGCGCCGTCGGACGCGATCATCATGAGCCACGCCGACACTCACATGCAGCTGCAGTTCAAGGCGTCAGACTTCGGCGCCGGCCCAGTGACCTTCGGCGGCCTGTCGTTTCGCTACGACCGCCAGGTCACCGACTTCTATCAGCCGATCGCCACCTTCAATTTCGGCTCGAGCTTCAACGTGGAAATGGCGACCGCGACCCACAGCCTGGCCGATCGCAGCCTGACCTATGCCGCGAACCTCGGGTCCGACCTCACCACCGTGATGAGCGGCGCCCAGACGGTGACCGCCGCGGTCGGCGGTGCGGCGGGGCAACTGAAGAGCTTCGGCATCACCTTCAACTTCGCCAACGCCTTTACCTACGACCCGACCGCCGGCGACCTGGTCCTCGATATGTTCCTGCCGAACGTCAATCAGTTCGCCGACATGGACTACGTCCCTGACAGCACCGCCCTCGGCATCATCTTTTCGAACGGCTCGGCCGCCAGCGTCGGGCCGGGCGGCATGGCGTTAGGCGGGCCGGTCACCCAGTTCATGACCATTCCCAATCCGATCACGCCCGGTGGCGTGCTCAACCCACCGGGTGGCGGCCTCGGCGGCGTCGGCGGCGTGCCGGAGCCGGCGTCCTGGGCGCTGATGATCGCTGGCTTCGCTGGCGTCGGCGCGGTGCTGCGCCGTCGCCCCCACGCCGTCGCCGCCTGAAAAGAAGGAGCTTTCGACATGCGCATCCTGCTCACAAGCCTGTCCGCCGCCGCCCTGCTCGCCATGGCCGGCGCCGCCGAGGCCACGGTGGTCATCGGGGCCTTCTCCGGAACCATCACTGGGGGCTCCGCGAACGGCAGCTTCGGCTACGCGGCGGACGCCAACGCGGATTTGATCGGCCAGCCGATCACCGGGACCTTCCGCTATGACACCCGGCGTCTCCTCGCCAACTGCGCTGAAGCGACCGCCTTCTTCGGCTGCTTCGTCGGACCGGGGGTGACCATCACGGAGACCGTCAACGGTGTGACGAGCACCTTCATAAGCGCGCCCGCGCGCGCCAGCGGACTGCCTTTTAACAGCGCTGAAGGCGGTGTGCTGCTCTACAACCTCAGCGCCGATACGGCGAACCTGCGCGCTCACAAGATGCTGGGCGACCCGTCGACGGTGTACGATCAATATGACGCCACCCTGGCCTTCCAGATGCCGCTGGGCTCCATCCAGGACGCCACCAATCCCGTCCTGGCCTACGACGGCCCCAACGTCGGTCCCGGCGGCACCTATGGCGCCGGCGGCCAGTTCTTCGCGCCGAACCACACCGAAATCTACGAGCTTACCGCCAACAATTACACCCAGCAGACTCTGTTCTACTTCAACGTCGATCATGTCTCCTTCGGCTCCGGAGCGGCGGTCCCCGAGCCGGCCTCTTGGGCCCTGATGATTGCCGGCTTCGGCGCGGTGGGCGCGAGGCTGCGCCGTCGCCGCGCGGCGTCAGGCCTAGCCTGAGGCGATCGGCTCGACCATCCGTAACCGTTCGAGCGAAAATCGAGACGCAGGGGCATGCCTTTGAGACGCCCGGGCGCGACGCTGCGTCGATGCGATCCCTAGACTTCAGTCGCGGGCCCGAGCGTCAGGGTCCCACCGTTTGGCGGCGCTGAAGCGATGCAACGGCGCCGGTGGCTAGTGCGTCGTCCCAACAGCGCATGGGCTCCAGGACGCCGTCGTATTGGACAACAGCGGCGTCCTGCCAGAGCTATCGGTCCGGCCAGTATCGGGTCAGGCCATTATCAGGTCAGGCCAGTATCAGGTCCGGGGCGTCAGAGAAGATCGCCGCCGGCGGCCATGGCGGTGGTGCCATCCTTCTGGAAGGCCTTCATCACATTGCGGCCGACGGTCCAGCGGTGGACCTCGTCCGGTCCGTCCACCAGCCGTTGCGAGCGGATGTGGGTGTACCAGGCGGCCAGCGGCGTATCGCGGCTGTAGCCCAAGGCGCCGTGCAGCTGGATCGCGGTATCGACCACATGGTGGACCATGTGGGCCAGGTAGACCTTGGCGATCGAGTTCTCCTGCCGCATGTCCAGGCCCTTCTCGGCCTTGTAGGCGATGTGCAGCAGCATCAGGCGCGAGATGTAGAGCTGGGTCGCGCACTCGGCCATCATGAACTGCACCGCCTGACGCTCTGCGAGTTTCTTGCCGAAGGTCTCGCGCTGGCTGATGTGGGCGGCGGCCATGTCGAGCGCGCGCTGAGCCATGGCCACGTTGTGCATGCCGTGGCGCAGGCGCCCGTAGGCCAGGCGGTGCTGACCCATGTCGAAGCCGCGACCCTCGCCGCCCACCAGGTTCTCGGCCGGGATGACCAGGTCCTTGATCTCGATCTCGGAGTGGCCGCCGCCCATGATGTGGCTGAGCGGCCCTTCGGCGGCCATCGTCGGGATATCACGCTTGATCCGGTAGCCGGGGTTCGGCAGCTCGACGATGAAGGTCGAGAACTGCTGGTGGCGCGGCGCGTCCGGATCGGTGCGGGCCATGACCAGGGCGAGGTCCGCGGCGCTGGCGGCCGATGAGAACCACTTCTCGCCGTTCAGCACGTAGTTCTCGTTGCCGTCCTTGATAGCGGTGGTGCGCATGCCGGTGGCGTCGGCGCCCGAGGCCTTCTCGGTCATCGAATAGCAGACACGCTTTTCGCCGTTCAGCAGCGGTTTGAGGAATTTCTCTTTCTGAAAGTCGGTCCCGTGCGCGATCAGCGTCAGGATCGTGGCGTCGTCCGGCCCCTGACTGTTCATCGACAATGCGCCCAGGTGGCTCATCCCGAGCTCCATCTGGACGAGGGCGTTAGCCAGCGGTCCCAAGCCCATGCCGCCGTATTCCTTGGGCGCGAAGGGCAGCCACAGGCCCTGCGCGCGGGCCTTGGCGCGCAACTCGGCCAGTACGGTCTTGTAGCTTTCCTTATCGACCAGCCGGGCTTCGGCCGGGATGCATTCGTCCTTCACCCACTGGCGGACGCGTTCGCGGACGGCCTGGGCTTCCGGCGGGATTTCGAAGTCGATGGACATGGCGGTTCCTCGTTTCTCTCGTTGGAACCAGCGTGGGTCTACGGAGCCTCGTGAGCAAGGGCGATCTGAACCCCGCGTCGTCATGGTCGGGCCCGTCCCGGCCACCCATGATCACGACACTCCCAGAATTTGACGCGGCGTCGCCACGCGCAACGGGGGGGGACGAAGGCGTCCATGGATGGCCGGGACAAGTCCGGCCATGACGATCAAAATTGATGGATTTCAGCGCGGTGTCTGTCCGCGCTCGCCGGTCGCCTTGCGGGCGCGCTCCAGCTCGGCGCCTTCGGGGCCGTCGAGGGCCTCTTCAGCCGCCTTGGCCTTCTGCTCCACCTGGCCGCTCTTCACGAAGGCCCGCTGCTCGGCGTCGAATTTGCGGGCCGCGTCGTAATTGCCTTCGCCCTGGATGTCCTTGTTGTCGGTCATGGCCATGCCTCCGTTGTCTGTCGTGGGCTAACCCCGGAGCAACGGCACGGTTCCATATAGATAAAGTCTATCTTGATTATAAAAAGAAACGATTGGCTCTATTTCCTAAGCCAGCGCTAGTACGGCATTGGAAACTTTCGCGTCGGAGCCGGCCGGCGGCCCGCCGCAACCCTCCAGGGAGACGACCATGAGCCTCGCCACCAGCAAGACCCTCGACAACCTCAAGGCCGCTTTCGCGGGCGAGAGCCAAGCGAACCGCCGCTACCTCTACTTCGCCCAGAAGGCCGACGTGGAAGGCTACAACGATGTCGCCGCCGTGTTCCGCTCGACGGCGGAAGGCGAGACCGGCCACGCCCACGGACATCTCGAGTTCATGGAAGCCGTCGGCGACCCGGCCACCGGCCTGCCGATCGGCGGCACCTCGGACAACCTGAAGGCCGCCATCGCCGGCGAGACCCACGAATACACCGACATGTATCCGGGCATGGCGCGCACCGCGCGTGAGGAAAGCTTCGACGAGATCGCCGACTGGTTCGAGACGCTGGCCAAGGCCGAGAAGTCCCACGCCGGTCGCTTCCAGCGCGCCCTCGAAAGCCTCGACCAATAGCCGTGGGTCATGCCGGAAGCCGCATCGGCGGCTGTCCGGAGCCCATACGCACAGACCTATCCGGTTAGGCGGAGTTCATGGGTCCCGGTCTTCGCGTCTCGCGAAACCGGGATTACCCCCTTATTTGTTGCGAAGAGCGGCGGTGCCCCGTGAGTGATGACATCAAGCCAACCGCCGAAACCGGTCCGCCGCGTGAAGGCAGCCTGGACGCGCCCTTCCGCCATCCTATCGCGTGGAAGGATGAGGCCTACTACGATCTGGCCGCGGTCGAGACCGAGATGGAGCGGCAGTTCGACGTCTGTCACACCTGCCGCCGCTGTTTCAATCTGTGCGACAGCTTCCCGCGCCTGTTCGACATGATCGACGAGAGCAAGACAGGCGAGCTCGATAGCGTGCCGAAGTCGGACTACGCCAAGGTCGATGAGGCCTGCACGCTCTGCGACATGTGCTTCCTGACCAAGTGCCCCTATGTGCCACCGCATCCCTTCGACATCGACATCCCGCACCTGATCCTGCGCTACCGCGCCGCCAAGCGGAAGCAAGGCCACCGCGAGTTCGTGCGCGAGCAACTCGGCCGGACCGACCGCAACGGCAAGCTGGCCAAGCCCTTTGCCGGCGTGGTCAACGCCATGAGCGCGCGGAAGAATACTCCGCTGCGCAAGCTCTTGGAGGCGATCGCCCAGATCGACGCCGAGGTCGAGCTGCCAACCTATCATTCGAAGACCGCGACCGACCGGCTCAAGACCCCGCGGGCGCCGAACCCCGACGGGCCCGCCTTCGGCCAGCGCAAGGTGGCGCTCTATGCCACCTGCTTCGTCGACTACAACGAGCCCGATACGGCGGTGGCCGCGGCGCGCGTGCTGGCCCTGCAAGGCGTCGAGGTGAAGCTGGTCTATCCCGAGTGTTGCGGCATGCCGCAGCTTGAGGCCGGGGACCTCAAGGACGTGGCCGGCCGCGCCGAGCGGGTCGCCAAGGTCTTCGCGCCGCTCATCGAGGACGGCTACGACGTGGTCGCGCTCACCGCCTCCTGCGGCCTGATGATGAAGTTCGAGTGGCCGCTGATCGAGCCGGACAACGCGGCCGTCATCGCCCTGTCGGCGGCAACCCGGGACATCTGCGAATATGTCGTCGAGCTGCAGAAAGCCTATGGCCTGACGCCGGGCCTTGCACCGGTCGAGGGCGGCGTCACGCTGCACCACGCCTGCCACGCGCGGGCCCAGAACATGGGCGCCAAGTCCGCCGAGATGCTGCGCCTGATCCCCGACACCCGCGTCGAACTGGTCGAGCGCTGTTCCGGCCATGGCGGCACCTTCGGGGTGATGAAATCAACCGCCCCGGTCGCGCGCAAGGTCGGCAAGGCCGCCGCTAAGCAGGTCGCGGCCAAGGCCACGGAAAACCTCTGCTCGGACTGCCCGCTGGCCTGCAAGCACCTGGGCCAGCTGATGATCGCCGAGACGACCCCGCAAGCCGCCAAGCCGCCGCGCCAATCCCATCCCATCGAGATCTTCGCCCGCGCCTATGGGCCGTTCTGAAGGACCCCGCGCCACAGGCGCCTCTTTTTTAGCGAGTAAGCCCATGCCCGCCGCAGCCCGCCTGATCACCCCCGCCGACCTGATCCCCGACGCCGACTACGCCAAGCAGCGGCGCGACCGCCGCCAGGCCCTGTTGCCGGTCAAACGCCTGCGCCGCGTGCCGCTGGGTCCCGTCTGCACCTTCATCTTCGAGACCTATGACACCATGCTTTTCCAGGTGCAGGAGATGCTGCTCACCGAGCGCGGCGGAGCTGAGCAGGTTCCCGACGAACTCGCCGCCTACAACCCGCTGATCCCGCAGGGCTCGGAGCTGGTGGCCACCGTGATGTTCGAGATCGTCGATGAGGTGCGCCGCGAACAGACGCTGGTCCGGCTGGGCGGTGTGGAGGACACGTTCTTCATTCAGGTCGGCGCCGACAAGGCCATGGGCGTTTCGGAAGGCGACGTGGAGCGCACCCGTGACGACGGCAAGACCTCGGCCGTCCACTTCCTGCGCTTTGGGTTCACCCCCGACCAGATCGCCCGCTTCCGCGACCCGGCGACCCAGATTCTGGTCGGCTGCGGCCACGAGCAATACAGCCATCTGGCCGGCCTGAACCCGGCGACGCGCGCGGAGCTGGCGAAGGATTTCGCCTGAGCGGCCTCGCCTCCGGGATGAAGTCCGAGGCCTGACCTCAGCCCCGCTCCTGAAGCCAGTCAGCGGACCGCATCTCCTCCAGACGTGAGGCGGTGCGTTCGAATTCGAAGCTGCCGTCGCCGGCGGGATAGAGGTCGCCAGGCTGGGCTTCGGCCAAGACGATCAGGCGGACATGAGCCTCGTAGAGGGCGTCGATCAGGATGACGAGGCGCCGCGCCTCCTCGCGCCGCGCCGCTGAGAGCTTCGGCACATCCTCCAGGAACACCGTGTGGAAGTGGGCGGCGAGCGCGACATAGTCGTTGGGACCCAGCGCCACCGAACAGAGGCTGGCGAAGCTCGCGCGCACCTGGCCTCCGCAGGCGTGCGGCAGGGTGATCTTGCGGCCCAGCACCTCCAGGGTCGCGCCGATCTCCTCCTCGCCGCCCAGCATGTCGCGCCCCAGCATGTCGCGCCAGAGCGCCTCGAAGCTGCGGCGATTGTCCGGATCGGCCGGCGAGAACCAGGTCCCGGCGGCGCGCAGGCGGTCGAGCCGATAGTCGTGACCGCCGGCCACGCTGACCACCTCCAGCCGCGACTTCAGGAGGTCGATGAACGGCAGGAAGAGCTGGCGGTTGATACCGTCCTTGTAGAGAGCGTCGGGCGCCCGGTTGGAGGTGGCGACCAGGGTCACGCCGCGGGCGAACAGCGCCTCGAACAGCCGGCCCAGGATCATCGCGTCGGCGATGTCGGTGACCTGGAACTCGTCGAAACAGAGCAGGCGGGCGGTCTTGGCCACCAGGTCGGCAACCGGGACGATCGGATCATCGCCCTTATGCTGGCCGAAGTGGGCCCGGCGCGCCGCGGCGTCGCCTGAGCGCCACGCGCCGATCAGCCGGTGGATTTCGCCCATGAAGACGTGGAAGTGGGTGCGGCGTTTGCTGTCGACGGCCACGGCCTCGAAGAAGAGGTCCATCAGCATCGACTTGCCGCGCCCGACCGGCCCCCAGAGATAGACGCCACGTTCGGGCTCAGGCTTGCGGAAGAGGCCCTTCAGCCCGCCGGCCGCGGGTGTGGCGGCCAGGTCGGCCTCCAGCCGCCGCAGCGCCGCCAGCCCCTCGGCCTGGGCCGCGTCGGCGAGGATTTCACCGGCCTTCAGGCGGGCGTCGTAGGCAGCTTGCAGCGCGGAGGTCATGCGGCCGGGCTAGCGGGTGCGCAGCCAGACGGGGTCGGTCTGGGCCGAGGCCTTGGCCTGGGCGTCCAGGCTTGCGAAGGCCTTCCGGTCGCCGCGCAGCACGCCGTCCCAGAACCGTAGCTGCAGGCTTCGCAGCGCCGCGCCGCGCGCGCCGAACTCCGGGTCGCCCGGCGCGGGATCGAAGTCCGTGTGTCGGAAGCCATCGACAACCACCGCATATTTCCGGCCGGGCGCGGCGAGGTCATAGGGCTTGAGCCGCCAGGGCGGCGTCTCGCCGGCCGCGCCGAAGTCGCGTGTCCCCGTGGTGGCCATCATCGGCTTGGCGACGCCGCTGAAACTGTCGTCGTGCAGGCCCATGCGGCCCGGGCCCTGGCCACTCATCGACATGAAGCCCGCGAACCCTGTCGGGATCGGCGCCGCGCTGGGCGGGCTGAGCTTGGCGCCGGCGACGACCAGCGTCGTGTAGGCGCCGAAGGAGTGGCCGCTCATGCCGATCTTCGCGGTGTCCGCCCGGGCCAGAACCGCGGCGTCGAGCCCGCCCTTTGGGTCCTTCAACGCCGCCATCAACACGCCCACGTCGCGCAGGCGGCTGGCGATGAAGAACGGATTGTCGAGCACCTTCACGAAGGCTTGGCGGGTCTCCGCATCGACCGCGCCGCGTTGCTCGCGATAGCGGCGCATGACGGTGGCCTCGGCGGCGGGCACGGCCGGATCGGGCCTGGCCAGCGAGTCCGAATGGGTCGGATGGATCACCACGTAGCCGTGGCTCGCCCAGATCTTGCCGGTGTTGCCGAAGGTGACCAGCGAGCCGCCGAACCCGTGGCTGAAGAGGATCGTCGGATAGCGGCCGGGCTTGGCGGGATAGTAGGCCCGCGTGGCGATCTGACGGCCCCGCGCCGGGTCGGTCAGCACCTGGTCGACGCTGGCCGTCTCAAAGGGGCCGACCTCGGCGTAGGCGTCTTGAGCGAAGGCCCGCAGCGGCAGGCCAAGCGCCACCGGAAGCGCCAGGCCCGCGCCCAGCAATCCCCGCCGCGAGGTCTCCAGCGCGCGCGTCACTTCATCGTCGGGATGACGAAGGCGCTATCTTCCGTCGCGCCGTCCGGCCAGCGGGCGGTGATGGTCTTGACCTTGGTGTAGAAGCGAACACCCTCCATGCCGTGCTGGTTGGTGTCGCCGAAGGCGCTGCGCTTCCAGCCGCCGAACGAGTGGTAGGCCACCGGCACCGGGATTGGCACATTGATGCCGACCATGCCCACCTGCACCTGGCTGGCGAACTCGCGCGCGGCGCGGCCGTTGCGGGTGAAGATGGCGACGCCATTTCCATATTGATGGGCTGACGGCAGAGCGACGGCTTCTTCGAAGCTCTCGACACGCGCGATCTGCAGCACGGGGCCGAAGATCTCTTCCTGATAGGTGCGCATCTCGGTTTTCACGTGGTCAAACAGGGTCGGGCCGATGAAGAAGCCCTTCTCGTAGCCCTGCAGCGCGAAGCCTCGGCCATCGACCACCAGTTCGGCGCCCTCGTCCTGACCCATCTGGATGTAGTCGCTGATCTTCTGGCGGTGGGCGGCCGTGACCACCGGGCCGTACTGGGCCGAGGCGTCCGTCGAGACACCGACCTTCAGGGTCTCGATCTCGGCCAGCATCTTCTCGCGGAAGATCTCGGCGGTCCGGGCGCCCACCGGCACCACGACGGGCAGGGCCATGCAGCGCTCACCGGCCGACCCGAAGGCGGCGCCACTGATGTCCTTCACCGCCTGATCGATGTCGGCGTCGGGCATGACGATGCCGTGGTTCTTGGCGCCGCCCATGGCCTGGACGCGCTTACCGGCCGCGGTGCCGCGCGAGTAGACGTAGTGGGCGATGTCGGAGCTTCCGACGAAGCTCACGGCCTTGATGTCGGGGTGGTCGAGGATGGCGTCCACCGAGACCTTGTCGCCGTGCACCACGTTCAGCACGCCCTTGGGCGCGCCGGCCTCCATCATCAACTCGCCGAGGCGCACCGGAACGGACGGGTCCTTCTCCGACGGTTTCAGGATGAACGTGTTGCCCACCGCGATGGCGATGCCGAACATCCACATCGGGATCATCGCCGGGAAGTTGAACGGCGTGATGCCGGCGCAGACCCCCAGCGGCTGGCGCATCGAATAGACGTCGATGCCGGGGCCGGCGCCTTCGGTATATTCGCCCTTCAGCGCGTGCGGGATGCCGCAGGCGAACTCGATGACCTCCAGGCCCCGCTGGATGTCGCCCTTCGAGTCGGCGATCACCTTGCCGTGCTCGGAGGAGAGCATCTCGGCCAGCTCGTTCATGTTCGCCTCGACCAGGCGCTTGAAGTCGAACATCACCCGCGCGCGGCGCTGCGGATTGACCAGCGCCCAGGTCTGGTGCGCCCGGAGCGCCGAGGCGACCGCGGCGTCCAGCTCCCCGGTGGTGGCCAGCGCCACGCGGGCCTGCACCTCGCCGGTGTTGGGATTGAAGATGTCGCCGAAGCGGCCGGAGGTTCCTGTGACGGCCGCGCCGTCGATGAAGTGGGTTATCTCGCGCATGGGCGTGGATTTAGACCTTTGGAGCGCCACCGCCTAGGCTCAGCTATGCTAATTCCGGAGAGATGCTTGCCCCGGCGAGGTGCGGCGGCGCATCTTCGGCGCCATGAGCGTCGCCTCGCCCGCCCAGACGATGAGCCGTGCGCAAGCCCGCGATCATATCGTCGACCTGCTGATCGCCGAGCGTGCGCCGAGGCTGGCCGCGACGCCGGTCTGGCCGCTGATCCGGCCTCTGCTCTACAGCGTCCTCGACTATGGCAAGGCGCGGCGGATGGCCGACGCGATCCAGCCGATGCCGGGTCGCGCGGCCCTGGATTATGTCTCCAAGCTTCTGAGCGTGCGGGTGAGCGCGTCGGGCCTGGAGCGCATTCCGGGGACCGGCCGGCTGATCGTGGTCTGTAATCACCCGACCGGCATTGCTGACGGCGTCGCGGTCTACGATGCGCTGAAAGCGCTCCGGCCGGACCTCTGCTTCTACGCCAACTCCGACGCCCACCGGGTCTCGCCGCGGTTCTCTGACGTGCTGATCCCGGTGGAATGGGTGGAGGCCAAGCGGACCAGGGAACGGACCCGCGAGACCCTGCTGCTCACCCGCCAGGCGCTGGAGGCCGAGCGTTGTCTGGTGATCTTTCCCTCTGGTCGCCTAGCCCGGCGGCAGGCCGATGGCCGCCTCGCCGATCCGCCCTGGGCGCCCTCGGCGGTATCGTTGGCGCGCAAGTACGAGACGTCGATCGTGCCGCTGCATGTGGCTGGGCCGACCTCGCAGCTGTTCCATTTCTTCAACCGCTTCTCGTCGGAACTTCGGGACATGACGCTGTTCCACGAACTGCTCAACAAGCAGGGCCGGGCGTTTCGACTGACCATCGGAAAGGCGATCGCGCCGGAGGCCCTCGAGGGTGAGCCGGCCGAGGCGATCGTCGCGCTGAAGGCCTTCGTCGAGACCGCGCTGGCTCACGATCCCGACCGTGCTTTCAAATGATCTGGACCTTGGCATGATCCTGGCGGACGAGGCGGCGACCGCGCGGCTGGGTGTCGCCATCGCGCGTGCGCTCCGGGCGGGTGAGGCGGTATGCCTGTCCGGCCCGCTGGGCGCCGGCAAATCGACCCTGGCCCGCGCGCTGATCCGCGCCTTGACGACGCCGGACGAGGAGGTGCCGTCGCCGACCTTCACGCTCGTCCAGTTCTACGAAAGCTCAACGCTTAAGGTCGCGCATTTCGACCTCTATCGCCTGACCAGCGCTGAGGAGGCCTATGAGATCGGGCTGGACGAGGCGCTGGACGACGGCGCGGCGGTGATCGAGTGGCCGGAGCGGCTGGATGGCCAGCTTCCGCCGGATCGACTCGATGTAGAGATCGCGCTGCAGGGCACCGGCCGCGTGGCGCGTTGGGTTCCGCATGGCGCCTGGGTCGGGCGCATGGAAGGGACGACGGATTGAATCCTGAGCGGGAAGCGGCGACGGCGCGGTTCCTCGGCGAACACGGCCTGGCGACGGCGCGGCTTGAGATGCTGGCCGGTGACGCGTCGACGCGCAGCTATGCCCGCCTGCATCCCGCCGCCGGGCCTCGCCTGATCCTGATGGATCAGCCGCCGGTGTTGGAGAGCCCGGTCTGCCCGCCCGGGGCGAGCGACACCGAGCGTACGGCCCTGGGCTACAACGCCGCCGCACGGCTGGCGGCCGGCTCCGTCGCGGCCTTCGTGACGACGGCGGCCTATCTGCGCGATCATGGGCTGTCGGCGCCGAAGGTCGTGGCCTTCGACGTGGACCAGGGTCTCGCCATTCTGGAAGACCTCGGCGACGGCCTCTTCGCCACGCTGATAGCCGAGGGTCAGCCAGAGACGCCGCTCTACGAGGCCGCCGTGGACGTGCAGGTCCATCTCCACGACGGGCGTCCGCCCGACATCCTCGAGGCCGCGGGTCTGGCCTGGCCGCTCCTGACCTACGACACCCTGGCGCTGAAGGTCGCCACCGATACCTTCCTGGCGTGGTGGCCGAAGTTCGCGGGGCTCGACGCCTTCGACGCCGCCGCGGTGGCCGAGTGGGATGCGCTCTGGGCGCCGGTCTGGGTGCGGGGCGAGGCGGGCGCCTCGGTATTCTGCCACCGTGACTACCACGCCCAGAACCTGCTCTGGTTGCCGGAGCGAAAGGGTGTGGCCCGCGTCGGCCTGCTCGACTTCCAGGATGCGCTGCGCGCGCACCCGGCCTGGGACCTGCTGCACCTCCTGCAAGATGCCCGCCGAGACGTTTCGCCAGAGCTCGAAATATTGATGCTGGAGCGCTACCTGGCGGCGCGACCGCGCACTGACCAGGAGGCCTTCCTGGCGGACTACCGCGCGCTCGCCGCCTCCAACGCCGCCCGCATCCTGGGCCGGGTGTTCGCGCGGCAGGCGCTGCTCGGCCGGGCGCAGTACAAGGCCTTCATGCCGCGCACCTGGCGCTACTTGGAACGTAACCTGACCGACCCGGCGCTGGCCGGCTTGAAGGCCTGGTTCGATGCTCACGTGCCCGCTGAGGCGCGCGCATGATCACTGGCCCCAACACCGCCATGGTGCTGGCCGCCGGCCTCGGCACGCGAATGCGGCCGCTGACCGACGCGATCCCGAAAGCTCTGATCCCGGTCGCTGGACGCACCCTGCTGGACCGCGTGCTGGACAAGCTCGTCGCGGCCGGCGTCACCCGCGCGGTGGTCAACGTCCACCACTTCGCCGATCAGGTCGAAAGCCATCTGGCGGTCCGCACCGACCTGGACATCGCGATCTCCGACGAGCGCGCCGGGCTGCTGGATTCGGGCGGCGGCATCCAGCATGCGCGCGGCCTGCTGGGCGAGGCCCCGATCTTCGTGGCCAACATCGACTCGCTCTGGCTGGAGGGCGCGACGCCGGCGCTCGAGGCGTTGAAGGCCGCGTGGGACCCGGCGCGAATGGACCTGCTGCTGCTGCTGGTGGCCCGCGGTCACGGCATCGGATTCGAAGGCCCGCAGGGGTTCCTGATGGACGACGCAGGCCGGCTGACTCACTCCGCCTCGCCCGAGGTGGTGACGCCCTTCGCCAACGTCGGCTTCGGGATCCTGAAACCGCGGATTCTCGATGGCCAGGCCGAGGCGGCCTTTTCGGTCATCCCCATCTGGCATCGGCTTCAGGCGCAAGGCCGCCTGTACGGGGTCGCTATGGATGCCTTCTGGATGCATGTAGGCGACCCGGCCGCCCGCGACGCGGCCGAGGCCAGATTGCGGTGACCGGGTTCCTCGAGCGGTCGGAGCCGCGCTGGTACACGATCCCGGCGCACCGCCCGTTCGCTCAGGACCTGGCGCGCGGTCTGCACGAGGCGCTTAGCCCGCTGGGGCCTGAGGCGCTCTCCCAGGCGACCATCCTGACGCCGACCCGCCGCGGCGCCCGCGCGCTGGCCGACGCCTTTGTCACCGCCGCCGAAGGCCGCGCGATCCTGCCGCCGCGGATGCGGCCGCTGGGCGACCTGGACGAGGGCGAGCCGCCGTTCGAGCCTGGCGACCTGGCGCTGGATCTCGAAGCGGCCATAGCGCCCTTGAAGCGGCGCTTCGAACTCACCCGACTGGTCGCCGACCATTGGGACCTGCTGGCGGGCCGCGACCTTACCGCCTCCTCGGCGCTGGAGATGGCCGACGCCCTGGGCGCCTTCCTCGACAGCCTGCAGATCGAGGAACTGGAGCCGTTCGAGAAGTTGGCCGGCTTGGTGGAAGCCGACCTCGCCGACCACTGGCGAGTGTCGCGCCGGTTTCTGGAAATGGCGCTGACCGAATGGCCAAAGCGGCTGAGGGCGCTCGGTGTCATCGACGTCAGTGAACGGCGGGTGAAGCTGCTGAGACGCCTCGCCCAGGCCTGGACCGACCATCCGCCGCAGGGCGTCCTGGTGGCCGCCGGTTCGACCGGCACGGCGCCAGCGACCGCGGCCCTGCTGAAGGTGATCGCGGAAGCGCCGCAGGGCTGCGTGGTGCTGCCCGGCTTGGATGAGGCGCTCTCCGACGAGGCCTGGGCGGACGTCGGCGAACAGCATCCCCAGGGCGCCATGAAGCGCCTGCTCGATCGCGCCGAGTTTGAGCGGAAGGCCGTGGAGACCTGGCCGGCGTCGCTGGTCTTCTCGTCGCGCGGCCGGTGGCGGCAACGGGTGATCAACGAGGCGCTCCGGCCGCCGGAACGCACCGCCGACTGGTTGCGGGTGATCGGCGACCTCAACACCCAGGCCGACGGCGTCGCCGTCAACGGCGTCGAATACGGCCTGGACGGTCTGTCGCTGGTCAGCGCGCGATCGGAGGAGGAGGCCGCGACGGTCGCGGCCCTGCTGCTGCGCGAAACCCTGGAAACGCCGGACCGCACCGCGGCCCTGGTGGCGCCGGACCAGGCGCTGGCCCGCCGCGTGGCCGCCAAGCTGGCCCGCTGGGGCGTGATCCCGGACAACTCGGCGGGCGAGACCCTGGCCGGCTGTCCCTGCGGCGTCCTGGCTGGCCTGGTGGCCCGCGCGGCGGTCGATCCTCTGCACCCGGTGACCCTGCTGGCGATTCTCAAACACCCGTATGTGCGGCTCGAAGGCGGCCTCGAGACGCTGGAGCGGTACGGCCTGCGCGGCGCGCGGCCCTGGACCTGGGCGGGCCTGAAGGATCGGCTGGCCAAGCATCCCGACGCCCTCGCGCTGGCGGGCCGGATCGAAGCCATACTCGCCGGGCTGCTGCGGGACGACGCTTCGCCGGCGGACCGGGCCCGCGTCGTGGCGTCGACCATGGAGACCCTGGCTGTCGACGCGAGTGGAGAGACCGGCGACCTGTGGAGCGGCCACGGCGGCGAGGCGATGAGCCGGCTGCTGGCGGGGTTGATCGAGGACGGTTCGGGCTTGCCCGAAGCGTCGTCGCGCGGGTTCGCCGACCTGCTGGAGCGGCTGATGGAGGGCGAGACCATCCGCTCGGGCGGCGCGACCCATCCGCGCCTGCGTATCCTGGGCGCGATCGAGGCCCGGCTGGTGCGGGCTGACCGGCTGATCGTGGCGGGACTCGAGGAGGGGGTCTGGCCCAAAGGCGCGCCGCTCGACCCTTTCCTGTCACGGCCGATGCGCGAGACCCTGGGTCTGCCGCCGCCGGAGCGCCGCGTGGGCCTGGCCGCCCACGACTTCGCGCAAGCCGCCTGCTCGCCCGAGGTGATCCTGCTGCATTCCGAGCGCCGGGAAGGCGGGCCGTCGGTCAAGTCCCGCTGGCTCTGGCGGCTGGAGACCCTGGCCAAGGGGGCCGAGGTCAAGATTCCCGGCAAGCCAGAAGTCCTCGATTGGGCGCGCAGCCTCGATGCGCCCGCCGACTACGCGCCCGCCAGGCGGCCCGCGCCGGTCCCGCCGGCCGCCGATCGCCCAACGGCGCTGTTTGTCACGAGGGTCGAGGGCCTCACGCGCGATCCCTATTCGGTCTGGGCGCGGGACATTCTGAAGCTGCGCGCCCTGGACCGGCCCGACGAGCCCGTGGATGCGAGGGCGCGGGGCACGGCGATCCACGCGGCTTTTGAGCGGTTTGGCCTGGCCTATCCGACCGATCTGCCGCCGGAGGCCGCGGCGATTTTCGAAGGCTTCTATCTGGAGGCGCTGGAGCGGGCCGGCATGCCGCACGAGGCGCTCGCCCGCGAGACGGCGCTCGCCCGCGAGGCCGCCGCCTGGGTCGCCGACCTGGAAGCGCGCCGGCGCGGCGACGGGCGCGGGATCCATGTGGAGAAGACCGGCGAGCTGATCGTCGAGATCGAGGGCCGGCCTTTCAAGCTGTCCGCCAAGGCCGACCGGATCGAGGTCGACGCGCAAGGCTACGGCCACATCCTCGACTACAAGACCGGCAAGGCGCCGTCGCAGAAGGTGGTGGACGCGGGCTTCTCGCCACAGCTGACGCTGACCGCCGCGATCCTGGCCTATGGCGGTTTCGCCGAGCTCGGCCGGTTGGCGCCCGGCGAGCTGACCTATCTGGAGATCACCGGCCGCAAGCCCGCGGGCAAGGAAGAAGTGCGCGCCACGGCGGGCGACGAAAGCCGGGCGGCGGCGGAACAGGCGCTGGCCGGTCTGCGCGCCCTGATCGCCCGCTACTGGGCGCCCGACCAGCCGTTCGTCTCGCGCACCGCGCCGCAGTTCGTCCACCAGTACGCCAGCGACTACGACCACCTGGCCCGGGTGTTCGAATGGTCCACCAGTGGCGAGGAGGGCGAGGAATGAGCTTCGCACTCCACGACGATCCGCAGCGCACCGCCGCCGATCCGGCGATTTCGGCTTTCGTCACCGCCAACGCCGGCTCCGGCAAGACCAAGACCCTGATCGACCGGGTGGCGCGCCTGCTGCTGGCCGGCGTCGATCCGGAGAAGGTGCTCTGCGTCACCTACACCAAGGCCGCCGCCGCGGAGATGCAGCGCCGGCTATTCGGCCGGCTGGGCGACTGGTCGGTGATGCGGGACGACGCTCTCATCGCGCGACTCACGGAGCTTGAGGGGCCCTCTAACCCGGAAGAACCGGGCGACTTCGACGCTCGGCGTCTGTCGGAAGCCCGCGCCCTCTTCGCCCGCGCGCTGGAGACACCCGGCGGCCTGAAGATCCAGACCATCCACGCCTTCTGCGAGAAGCTGCTGCGGCGCTTCCCGTTGGAGGCGGGCGTCTCACCGGGCTTCCGGGTGATGGACGACGCCGCGGCGGCCGGCATCGCCGACGCCGCGCGCAAGGGCGTGGCGCGGCGGGCCCTGACCGGCGAGGGCGCCATCGCGGAGGCCTATGCGCGCTTCTCGGTGCAGCTCGACTTCGCGTCCTTCCAGGCGATGTTCCTGGGCTTCGAGACCCGCCGCGCGGCGCTGGCCGCCTTCTTCGCCGAGCAGGGCGGATTCGCCGGCGCCGCGGCCTGGGTCTGGGAGGCCTGTGGCGTGACGCCGGGCCAAGGGCCGGATGCGTTGGAAGCCGAGGCCATGGCCGAGCTTGATCGCGGCCTCTGGCGCGCGGCGGCGGGTGTGCTGACGGCCGGCACCGCGACGGATCAGAAATGCGCCGCCAAGCTGTCCGCCGTCGCCGCCGACCCGGCCGCGCCGCTCGCCGCTGCACTCGATGCCCTGTTCACCGAAAAGGGCGAGGGCACGCCGGCCACCTGGGTGTTCAAGACTTCAGGATTGAAGAGCCGCGAGGACCTGCGCCAGGCTCTTCTGGACGAGCAGGACCGCCTGGCCGTTGCTCGCGAGCGCATGCGCGGGGCCAGAGTCGCTGCTGATACGCTCGACGCCCTGGTTCTGGCCGAGGCCTACCTGGCCTCCTACCGGATCGAGAAGGCGTCGGCCGGCGCGCTGGATTTCGCCGACCTGATCGAGAAGACCAAAGACCTGCTCAAGGGCCGCCCGGCGGCGGCCTGGGTGCTGTTCAAGCTCGACGGTGGCATCGACCACATCCTGGTCGACGAGGCGCAGGACACCGCGCCGGACCAGTGGGACATCGTCCGAGCGCTGACCGGCGAGTTCTTCGTGGGCGCCGGCGCTGATCGTAAGCCCCGGCCGCTGGACCGCACCCTGTTCGTGGTCGGCGACGACAAGCAGTCGATCTATTCGTTCCAGGGCGCGGACCCGGCCCGGCTGCACGCGGAGACCGACCGCTACATCGCCGAGATCACGGCTGCGGGCCGGCCGGCGCGCAAGGCTCCGCTGATCGACTCCTGGCGATCAACCGTCGAGGTGCTGGATTTCGTGGATGCGGTGTTCACCGCGGGCGTTCCGCCGGGCGTCGAGGCCCTACGGCATATCCCCAAGCGCGACGAGGACCGTGGCTGCGTCGACCTCTGGCCGCTCGAACGCGAGGTGAAGGGCGAGGAGCGCGACGCCTGGACCGCGCCCCTGGACCTGGAGACCGAGGGCAGCGCGACCAAGCGGCTGGCCCAGAATATCGCCTGCGAGATCGCCGCCCTGGTGGCGCGGGGTGACGCGGTGATGGACACCACGACGAAGCAATGGCGGCCCGCGTCCTTCGGCGACGTACTGATCCTGGTTCGCAAGCGCGGCGGCCTGTTCGAGGAAATCCTGCGGGCCCTGAAGCACGCCAGGATTCCGGTGGCCGGCGCCGACCGGCTGGCGCTCTCCGAACATATCGTGTTCGACGATTTGCTGGGGCTGGCGCGGTTCGCGCTGTTTCCCGCCGACGACCTGACGCTGGCCGCCCTGTTGCGCAGTCCGTTCTGCGATGTGGATGACGAGAGCCTCTATCGGCTGGCGAAGGGCCGGGAGGCGAGCCTCTGGCAGACCCTGTTGGCCCGCGCTGACGAAGCGTCGGAATGGCGCGGCGCGGCGGACTTCCTGACCCAGCTGACGACCGAGGCCAGGGCGCGGCGGCCGTTCGAGCTCTACAGCCGCGTGCTCGGCCTGCGCGATGCGGCGGGCCGGTCCATGCGCGCGCGCCTGCTGCGCCGGCTGGGCCGCGAGGCGGAGGACGCGCTGGACGAATTCCTCGCCCAGGTGCTGGCCGCCGAAGGCCGCGGTGTTCACGACCTGGAGCGCCTGGCCGCCGGGTTCGCCAGTCTCGACATCACGGTGAAGCGCGAGCTGGAGGCCGGGCGCGACGAGGTCCGGGTGATGACCGCGCACGGCGCCAAGGGCCTGGAGGCGCCGATCGTCTTCCTGCCGGAGACCACGACGGCGGCCGGCGCGCGCGGCTCGCCGCTGATGGCCACGGAGGCCACGCCTGAGCAATCGGCCGGATTTCTGTGGTGCGCTTCGCAGAAGGGCGATTGCGAGGCCTCGCGCCTGGCCCGCGAACTGCGCGCCACCAAGGAGAACGAGGAGGCCCTGCGCCTGCTCTACGTGGCCCTTACCCGAGCGCGTGAGCGGCTGGTGCTCTGCGGCCGCATCGCGTCGAACCGCAAGGAAGAGACGCTGAAGGGCTGGTGGGCGCAGATACGCGCCGGGTTCGAGCACGATCAGATCGCGCCCCACCTGAGCCAGGTGGCCTGCGGCGAGGTCATCGCGACCCGCTATGGACCGGACCCGAAGCGCTTGCCTGGCGCCGCGCCCGCCAAGCCGGCCACCGCCGCCGTCCCGGTCTGGGCCGGCCAGGAGGCCCCGGCTGACAGCTTGAGCCGCTACGCCTCCCCCTCCGACCTGGGCGAAGGCGGCAAGGCGCCGGCCCCGTCGCCGCTGTCGGCGGTGGGCGGGTTGGGCCGTTTCCGGCGCGGCGACCTGATCCACCGGCTGCTGCAGATCCTGCCGGATCTGGCGCCCGGCGACTGGGCGACCGGCGCTGGCTCGCTGCTGGCCCGCGAGCGCGACCTGTCCGAGCCCCAGCGCGCCGAGATGACCGCCGCGGCGCTGTCGGTGCTGCAGGATCCACGCTTCGCCGAGGTGTTCGGGCCCGGCAGCCGCGCGGAGGTGGCCATCGCCGGCTCCGCCGCCGCCCTGCCGCCGGGCCTGAAGATTTCTGGCCGTATCGACCGGCTGGTGGTGCTGCCGACCCGCGTGCTGGTCGCCGACTTCAAGACCAACCGGCCGAGCCCCGCGCGGATCGCCGATGCCGACCCGGCCTATCTGCGCCAGATGGCGATCTACGCCGCCGTTCTCGCCGACGTCTTCCCCGGGCGCAGGATCGAAGCCGCCCTGATCTGGACCGATGGCCCCAAGCTGATGCCGGTCCCAGAAAATGTGCTGGCGCAAAGCCTTGCGAGCCTGGGCCATGACCGTTGATATCGCCCGGCGGCGCGCCTACATCGGCGGATCACGTTGCGTCAGCTCGTGGTTTGGAAACCCAATTTCTTGACGGGTTTGGCGCGTAAGGAGAATTCCATGAGCACTGTGAAGGTCACCGACGAATCCTTCGAAAAGGACGTCCTGCAGGCCGCCGGCCCCGTGCTGGTCGACTTCTGGGCGGAGTGGTGTGGCCCCTGCAAGCAGATCGCCCCGGCGCTGGAGCAGATTTCCGAAGAACTGGGCGCGCAGGTCACCGTGGTCAAGCTGAACATCGAGGAAAGCCCGACCACGCCGTCGCGCTACGGCGTGCGCGGCATCCCGACCATGATGCTGTTCAAGGACGGCCAGATGGCCTCGATGAAGGTCGGCGCCATGCCCAAGCAGAAGATCCTGGAATGGCTCAGCGAAGCCGGCGTGGCGGCCGCGGCGGCGTAGGTTACTTCCCTCCCCTTCATGGGGAGGGACAGGCCGCGCAGCGGCCAGGGTGGGGAACCGGCGGTCCAGCGCTGAGCGCCGAGTTCCCGCTCACACTTCCCCACCCGTCTCGCGCTTTCAGCGCGATCCACCCTCCCCGGAACGGGGAGGGATGATTCCCAGTCAGGTCGGCCAGGTGTCCGGGCTCATGGCCAGGACTTCGCCGGCGAAGTGCAGGCCGCCGCAGATCAGCACGTGCGGCGCGGGGCCTGCACCGTCCAACGCCTTGCGGACACCTTCGGTGACGTCGCTCACCGGCTCGGCGTTGAGCCCGGCCTGGCGCGCGGCCTCGGCCAGGTCGCCGGCGGTGGCGGCGATGTTGGACTCGAAGGTGGTGGTGAAGACCTTCGGGCGCATCTCGGCGAAGGCGCGGAAGTAGCCCTCGGAATCCTTCCGCGCGAACATGCCGGCCACCAGGACCAGCGGCCGCGGATCGCGGTCGACGAGGCGTGACGCCGCCTCGGCCAGGGCGCGGCCGGCGTGCGGATTGTGGCCGCCGTCGAGCCAAAGGTCGGAGCCGCGCGCCTTGGCGAGCGCCGCCAGCGGGCCCTTGGTCAGGCGCTGGAACCGCGCGGGCCAGACGGCGGACGACACGCCACGGCCCAGGTCGTCCTCGCCGAGGCCGTGGTCGAAGGTCAGCGCCGCGGCCACCGCGAGGCCCGCGTTGTCGAACTGATAGCCACCGAACAGGCTGGGCGCCGGCAGGTCGAGCAGTCGGTCGGGCATCTGCACCATCAGCCGCCCGCGCTCCTCCCAGGCGTCGAAGTCGCGGCCCATCAGGAACAGCGGCGCCATGCGATCGTCGGCCTCGCGCTCGATGGCCTCGAGAGCCTCCGACGGCTGGCGGGCGGAGACGACGGGACGGCCTCGCTTGATGATCCCGGCCTTTTCCCAGGCGATCTTGCCCAGCTCCGGCCCCAGCATCTCCAGGTGGTCGTAATCGACCGGCGTGATCACGCTGACGGCGGGCGCATCGAAGACGTTGGTGGCGTCGAACCGGCCGCCCAGGCCCACCTCGACGAGGCAGATATCGGCGGGGGTCTCGGCGAAGGCCTGCAGGGCCAGGACCGTGGTGATCTCGAAGAAGCTGATCGGCTGGCCGGCGTTGGCGGCCTCCAGGCGGTCGGTGAGCTCGTCAAGCCTGGCGTCGCTGATCAACTCGCCCGCGACGCGGATCCGCTCGGCGAACCGCACGAGGTGCGGCGAGGTGATCACATGCGCCTTCAAGCCCTGGGCTTCGACGATGGCCCGCAGGAAGGCGACGGTCGAGCCCTTGCCGTTGGTGCCCGCCACGTGGATCACCGGCGGCAGACGGCGTTCCGGGTGGCCCAGCGCGGCCAGCAGGCGTTCAACCCGACCGGTGGTCAGGTCGATCAGCACCGGATGGTTGTGGCGCAGGCGCTGAACCACCGCGTCGGACGCGCGGATAGGGTCGTGGTCCGTACCCGTGGTCATGACGGACCGTTCGGCGTCAGGCGGCGGAAAGGTGTTGGGCGCGCCCCATCATCAAGGTCTGCAGGATCGAACTCAGAACCTCGCGCATCTCGCCGCGCCCGACAACCTTGTCGACCATGCCGCGCTCCATCTGGAACTCGGCGCGCTGGAAGCCCGGCGGCAGGCTCTCGCGGATGGTCTGTTCGATCACCCGGCGGCCGGCGAAGCCGATCAGAGCGTTGGGCTCGGCCAGGTGGACGTCGCCCAGCATCGCGTAGGAGGCCATGACGCCGCCTGTCGTGGGATCGGTCAGCACCACCAGGTAGGGCAGGCCCGCGGCCTTGACCTCGTTCAAGGCCAACGTCGTGCGCGCCATCTGCATGAGCGACAGCGTGCCCTCCTGCATCCGCGCGCCGCCGCTGGCGGTGAAGATCACGAACGGGACCTCGCGCTTCACGGCCTCCTGCGCGGCCTTGATGAAGGCCTCGCCCACCGCCATCGACAGCGATCCGCCCATGAAGGCGAAGTCCTGCACGGCGACCACGACGGGCACGCCCAGGATGTGGCCGTAGCCGACGGCCAGCGCGTCCTGCTCGCCGCTCGCCTTGCGCGCGGCCTTGATGCGCTCCGGATAGGACTTCACGTCGGGGAATTTCAGCGGGTCGTCGGCGACGATCGGCGAGGCGATCCGCTCGAACTTGCCGTCGTCGAAGGTGTAGCGCAGGCGCGCCGCGGCCCCGATCCGCATGTGGTGGCCGGACGGCGTCACCCACAGCGCGGCTTCGAGGTCGGGGCGGTAGATCATCTCCCCGGTGTCGGGGCACTTCACCCAGAGGTTTTCCGGGGTCTCGCGCTTGGAGAATGCGTTGCGCACGCCGGGCGCGATACGCGACAGCCAGCCGGTGCGTTCCTTGGGCGGCTTCGCCCCGGGCTTGTCGTTTCTCTGCTCAGCCATCGCCATAGGTCTAAACCGTCGTTTGGCCGACTCGCGCGGAGCGCACAGCCTTAGCCAAGGAATCTGCTTTGGAAAGAACCCGCTGGGTCACGTCTTCGTTCATCTGCACGGCTTCGGCGATTTCATCCACAAGCGCCGAGCCCACGACCACCGCATCGGCGACCCGGGCGATCTCGGCGGCGCGTTCCGGGGTCTTGATGCCGAAACCCACAGCCACCGGCAGGCCCGAGGCCTTGCGCACCCGCTCGACGTTGGGCGCCACGGCGGCGGCGTTGGCTTCCTTGACCCCGGTCACACCGGCGACCGAGACGTAGTAGACGAAGCCCGAGGTGCGCTGGATGACGACTTTCAGCCGCGCGTCGTCGGTGGTGGGTGTGGCCAGCCGGATCAGCGAGACGCCATTGGCGTCCAGGGCGTCGGCCAGCGGGATCGACTCCTCGGGCGGCAGGTCGACGACGATCACGCCATCGACGCCGGCCGCAGCCGCGTCGCGGGCGAAGGCCTCGTAGCCCCAGTTCACCAGCAGGTTGACATAGCCCATCAGCACGATCGGCGTGGTCTGGTCGCCGTCACGGAAGCCACGGACCAGGTCCAGCGTACCCTGCAGCGTCATGCCCGCCCCGAGCGCCCGGATCGCCGCGCGCTGAATCGGCGGACCCTCGGCCATGGGGTCGGAGAACGGGAAGCCCACCTCGATCAGATCGGCGCCCGCGCCCGGCAGGCCGGCCAGGATCTTCGCCGCCGTCGCCGCGTCTGGGTCGCCGGCCATCACATAGGCCACGAACCCCGCGCGGCCCTCAGCCTTCAGCGCGGCGAATCGAGCGTCGATGCGTTCTTTCATTCTTACCTCCCTCCCAACGCTTCACGGGGGAGGTAGGCGGCGAGCCCGCTCAAATCTCCATCCCCAGGTGGGCGGCGACGGTGGCGACGTCCTTGTCGCCGCGGCCGGAGAGGTTGAGCACCACGATGCCGTCCTTGCCGACGTCCTTTGTCACCTGGTCGAGGCGGGCCAACGCGTGGGCGCTCTCGATGGCCGGCAGGATACCCTCCAGCTCGGCGCAGAGCTTGAAGGCGTCGAGCGAGTCCTGGTCGGTGGCCATCAGGTAGGTGGCGCGGCCGACGTCATGCAGCCAGCTGTGCTCCGGCCCGATGCCCGGATAGTCGAGGCCGGCGGAGATCGAGTGGGCCTCGGTGACCTGGCCTTCGCGGTCCTGCAACAGATAGCTCAGAGAGCCGTGCAGCACGCCCGGACGGCCGCCGTTGATCGCCGCGGCGTGGCGGTCGGTGCCGACGCCCTCGCCCGCGGCCTCGACGCCGTAGAGGCGCACGCCCTCGTCCTTCAGGAACGGGTGGAAGATGCCCATGGCGTTGGAGCCGCCGCCGACGCAGGCCACGACGGCGTCGGGAAGCCGGCCCTCGACCTCCAGGATCTGCTGGCGGACCTCGTTTCCGATCACCGACTGGAAGTCGCGGACCATCTGCGGATAGGGGTGCATGCCGACCACCGAGCCGATCAGGTAGTAGGTGTCCTCGACGTTGGTCACCCAGTCGCGGAGCGCCTCGTTGGTGGCGTCCTTGAGCGTCGCCGAGCCCGAGGTGACCGGCCGAACCTCGGCGCCCAGCAGGTTCATGCGGAAGACATTCGGCTTCTGCCGCTCGACGTCCACGGCGCCCATGTAGACGATGCAGGGCAGGCCGAAGCGGGCGCAGACGGTGGCCGTGGCCACCCCATGCTGGCCGGCGCCGGTCTCGGCGATAATCCGGGTCTTGCCCATCCGCATGGCCAGGAGGATCTGGCCCATGCAGTTGTTGATCTTGTGCGAGCCGGTGTGATTCAGCTCCTCGCGCTTGAGATATATTTTCGCGCCGCCGTAATGCCGGGTCAGCCGCTCGGCGAAATAGAGCGGGCTCGGCCGGCCCACATAGTCCTTCAGGAAGCCGCCAAGCTCCGTCCGGAAGGCCGGGTCGGCCTGGGCCGCGCGATAGGCGGCCTCCAGCTCGTGGACCAGCGGCATCAGGGTCTCGGGCACATAGCGTCCGCCAAAGTCGCCGAAGCGGCCGTTGGCGTCTGGATAGGCCGCGTAATCGTTCGGAAGGTTGGGCGCGTTCACCAGGAGTCTCGAGGGGTTTTCAGACGCGTTTCGCGGCGTCGAGGAAGGCGGCGATCAAGGCGGGGTCCTTTAGTCCGGGACCGCGCTCCACGCCAGAGGAAACGTCCAGCATCGGTGCGCCGGACTGCTGCACAGCCTGGGTGAGGTTCCAGGGATCGAGGCCGCCAGCCAGGAGCCAGGGCCGCTCGAACCGGCGGCCGGCCAGCAGGGTCCAGTCAAAGGCCACGCCCATGCCCCCGGGCCGCTCGGCATCCTTGGCTGGCTTGGTGTCGAACATCAGGTGATCGACCACCGTCTCATAGTCGCGCGCGGGGGCGAGGTCGGCGGCCTCAGCGACCGGCAGGACCTTGATGATCGCCGCGCCGGTGCGCAGACCCAGCGCGCGCGCGCGCGCCGGCGTCTCCTTGCCGTGAAGCTGGATCAGGTCGGGTTTGAGAATCTGGGCGATCCGGTCGGCCTCGGCGTCGCTCGGATCGACCAGCACGGCGACAACCTTGGCCTTGCCCCTGACGGGCTGCGCCAGCCGCCAGGCGGCTTCCGGCGCCAGGTTGCGAGGGCTGCCGGCGAAGAACATGAAGCCCAGGAGCGCCGCGCCGCCCTCCAGGGCCGCGGTCACGGCCTCGGGGGTGGTGATCCCGCAGATTTTGGTCTGGACGCCCATGGCCGTGATTAAGGGGCGAAGCGGCCCGGCTGCAAGGGGCGAAACCTCAGCTCGCCTTGGTCAGGACGACGGAGCCCTCGAGCATGAAGAGGGTCTTGGCCGGTTTCGGCATGGCGCGGTCAAAACTGTCGAGGATGTCGCCCGCCCAATCCGGCAAGGTCAGGTCGTCTTGTCCGCTGCTCAGGCGAAGCTGCACGTGGGCGATGTCGCGATAAAGGCTCGGATGATTGTTGTGCGACAGGAACCGAACGCCGGCGAAACCCGCGTCACGGGCCATCGCCTCGAACTGCTCGCGGGAGAACAGCCACTTGTCGTCCATCTGGGCGAAACCCGGCCGCTTGGGATCGGGCGTGGTGCGCGCGGCGATGTCGGCGACCATGGCGCGGAGCACCTGATCGGCCTGCGGCGCCAGCGGACTGCGCCGCAGCTCCGCCTCCGCCAGGATGCGCTCATAGGCCAGCCGCAGCAGGCCGTAGCCATCGAAGGGCTCGAAGAAGATCGCCTGACCGCCGGGCTTGAGGGCCCGCGCCGCGGCCTGCAGGCCCTGAACCGGCCGCACCAGGTGGTGGAGGATCGACGCGCCGGTGACCAGGTCGAAGCGCTCCGGCCGGACGTTGAGCCCCATGGCGTCCATCACCACACAGACCACCCGATCCGACAGCCCCGCCTCGGCGGCATAGTCGGCTAGCATGACCAGCAGGTCGCCGGACAGATCACTCGCCACCTGCCGCGCGCCAGGGAACAGATTGAAGCAGGGCACGATGGAGTTGACCCCGGAGCCTGAGCCCATGTCGAAGATCAGAGGCGCCTCGGGGATCGTCAGGCCGAGCTTGGCGATGGTGTTCTCAAACAGGCCCTGGAAGTGTGCGCTGGCGGCGTAGCGAGCGTGATATTCGCCCGCCCCCGACTTGAACTGTTCGGAAATCCCCTCGCCGATCCGGTCGTCCTCGATCCCCCAGACGGTGGCGGTCGCGCTCGGCCCTTCGGCCAGCGGGACCAGCCGGCGGCCCAGCAGCGCCTGCGCCCAGGCCGGCGGCTGGCGAAGGTCGGCGGGGATCGCGACGTCGGACATGGCCGGAGACTACAGCCGCCCCGTCCGCAGGCCTAGCCGCCGCGGGTCTTCAGGAGATCGCGGATTTCCATCAGCAGGGCTTCCTGCGGCGCCGGGGCCGAAGGCTCCTTCTCCGGGGTCGCGGCGTCGCGGCGGCGGATGGCATTGACGCCCTTGACCAGCAGGAAGACCACCCACGCGACGATCAGGAACCGGATCAGGGTGTTGATGAACAGGCCATACTGGATGGCCACCAGCTCATTGGCCTTGGTCAGCGGATTGTCAGGCCGCAGCACCCACTGCAGGTGGGCGAAGTCGACGCCGGACAGCAACAGCCCGATCGGCGGCATGACCACGTTGTCGACCAGGCTTTTGACGATGTCGTTGAAGGCCGCGCCGATGATCACACCGACGGCCAGGTCGATCACGTTGCCGCGCGCGATGAACTCGCGGAACTCGGACAGGATCGTGATCCGCGTGAGCGCGGACGTCATGGGTCGTAGTTCGCTCATGGAAAAATCTATTCGTCGCCGCTGAGATTCAGCCGCTCGCGCAGTTCCTTGCCACTCTTGAAGAAAGGCACGTGCTTCGCCCTGACATCCACGGGCTCGCCGGTGCGCGGGTTGCGTCCGGCGCGCGCCTCTCGGCTGCGGACCGACAGCGCCCCAAAGCCGCGCAGCTCAACCCGGCCGCCGGTCTCCAGGGCCTGGATCATCCGCTCAAGCACCACACTGACCACGCGCTCGATGTCACGCTGCGTCAGGTGCGGATTCTCTTCCGCGAGTTTGGCGATCAGCTCGGATTTGATCATGGGGCCCCTCGAACCGGCGTGACCATGGGCGAGTCCACCTTTGTATTCAAGGCGTAAAAAGGCTTCGCGGGCTGTGATGGTCAAGCTTGCTCAGCCGCCGGGCAAGGCCTCGGCCGGCGCGCGGACAAAGATATCCACATCGCGCAGCTTGCGGATCTCGCGATTGGCGGCCTCGGCCTCGGCGGCGCTGATCTCCTGGGTCATGGCGTGCTGCTCGACGACGAAGCTCGCCACGTCGCCCTGGATGCCCGCGCCGGCGACGATCTCGTAGCCGGCGACGCGAGACACGCCGGTCGGTCCGCGCACCGTGAAGCCCTTGCCGCCGTTCGGCAGCACGATCTCCGTGCGGGTGCGGGTGAACGACGGGTAGGGGATCGCGAAGGGCGCGGTGCTGTTGGGGCCCGGCTCGCGCCGCGGAAAGGGCCTGGGCGCCGTGCTCGTGCCAACCCGGAGTTCGCGGACGCCGAGATCCTGGTTCTTGCGCCAATCCAGGTCGTCGGTCCCGCTCAGCTCGATGGTGAAGAGGTCGCGCACCGGGTCATCGCGCCAGCCCGCCTGTTCGATCTCCAGTCCCGTCGCCGGATTGGTGAACTGCTGGCGCAGACTGCGCTCGAAGTCCGCGCGCGGCGTGCGCGCCGCGATCGACCGGGCCTGGGTGGCGGCGATGCCGGAATAGGTGAGGCTGATCCGCGCCGTCGCGAGGGTCTCCAGCCCCTTGGAGGCGTCGAGACGAACGACCATCGCGGTCGTGGGCACGTTGATCTGGGGCTCGACGATCGGCTCCAGCGCCGCGCCCTGCAGCCGCACCGGAAGCCCCCATCGGTGGGCCGGCGGGTTCATGGCCTGCGGATTGGTGTCGCCGCTGCGGGTGCCATCCAGCCAATAGGACTGATCCTTGATCTTCACCCGCACGATCACGTGGTTGAAGGCGGCCAGCGAGGGCGGCAGCTCGTTGATCCCGTCGCCCGCGCCCAGGTTCACCAGCACCGGCTCGGCCTCGACGTCGAGCTGCTTCAGGAGCGCCAGCAGCAGTGCGGTCTTGGCCTTGCAGTCGCCGAACCGCCGCGCCCAGGTGTCGTCGGCATCCGCCGGCACATAGCCGCCCTCGCCCATGCCGATGAAGAAGTAGCGGGTCTTGTCCTCGACCAGCTGAAGGGCGGCGAAGGTGCGGGCCTTGGGATCAGCGGTCCGGGCGGCGATGGCGGCGGCCTCGGCCTTCAGCGGCGAGTCCTTGGAAAGCGTCGAGGCCTTGACGTAGAGCGGAGCCATCAGCTTGGAAATCTGCTCCCAGCTCTGCCAGCTGGTGACCTGGACCTGTCCCACGCGGCGGAAGCGCAGCGGCGCGCCGATCGGGGCCTTGGGGGCGAGCGCGTCGGCCTTGTCGAAACTCAGCACGGTGCGGCCGCCGACGTCCTTCAGTTGCGGATCGCCGAAGCCGGGCGTGGTCTTCCAGGTGACCGCCTCGCCCTTCGGCCAAGAGATGATCGTGCGATAGCGGCCAGCGACGCCGGGGAACGCCAAACCGTCGCCGGCGAAGGAATGACCCTGGGTCACCGGGTCGGCCCGCACGCGGGTGTAGGCGACATCGAGCACGTCGCCAGTCTGCAGGCCGTCGATCTGCCGCGAGGCGGTGATCCGACCATCGAGGCTTGCCTGCTCCAGATTGGTCTCGCGGCGCAGCACCAGCATGTCGGCCGGGTTGGCCAGCAGGTCGATGGTCTTGCCGTCCCGGATGATCTTGAGGGTGTGGAAGGTGACGCTCTCGGTGCTCGGGCTCCAGATCACGCTCAGCGACTTGATGCCGGTGAGGCCCTCTGGCTTCGAGATCTTGATGGCGCGGCGATAGTAGTAGGTGTCCCCGGCCGGATCGAGGCGGGTCTGATGGTCATCGAGCAGCACCTGCACGGCCGGCGCGCCCTCATCGGAGGGCGGCGGCGGGATCGGCGCGACGTCGACCCAGGCGGGCGGTGGGCCGTAATTCGGCTTGTCACCGGCCAACGCCGGAAAGGCGCCGGCGATGACGGCTATGGCGGGAAGGCTGAGGATCGAGGCGGCGAAGAGGCGAGGCGACAACGAGCGGCTCCTAACGCGCCGGGGCGAAAGCGCGCGCCCGTACGATAGGGCCAAGGTGTAAAAAGAAAACGGCGGACCGGTTTCCCGATCCGCCGCTCATCCTACGACCCAAAGGGCGTCGGAATTTAGTCTTTTTGGGCCTTCTCGCGCAGAGCCGCGCCCAGGATATCGCCGAGCGAGGCGCCGGAGTCCGAAGCGCCGAACTTTTCGATCGCTTCCTTCTCTTCGGCCATCTCCAGGGCCTTCACCGACAGGGACACGCGGCGCGCGGCCTTGTCGACATTGGCGATCTGGGCGTCCAGGCGGTCGCCGACCGCGAAGCGCTCGGGGCGTTGATCCGCACGGTCGCGGGACAGGTCCGACTTGCGGATGAAGCTGGTCGCCGGGGCGTCTTCGGGGCCGAACTTGACCTCGATGCCGCCGGAGGTGACCTCGATCACCTGGGCGGTGACGATCTGGCCCTTGCGGAACTGGTCGCCGGTCATCGGATCGCCGGAGAGTTGCTTCACGCCGAGGCTGATGCGCTCTTTCTCGACATCGACGTCGAGAACCTGGGCCTTGACCATGTCGCCCTTGGTATAGCGCGCCATGGCTTCTTCACCGGCCACGTTCCAGTCGATGTCGCTGAGGTGCACCATGCCGTCGATGTCGTTGTCGAGGCCGATGAACAGGCCGAACTCGGTGGCGTTCTTGACTTCGCCCTCGACGGTCGAGCCCACCGGGTGCGCCGCAATGAAGGCGTCCCACGGATTGGCCATGGCCTGCTTCAGGCCCAGCGACACGCGCCGCTTGGACGGATCGACGTCCAGCACGACCACTTCGACTTCCTGGGAGGTCGAGACGATCTTGCCCGGATGGACGTTCTTCTTGGTCCAGCTCATTTCGGACACGTGGACGAGACCCTCAATACCCGGCTCCAGCTCGACGAACGCACCGTATTCGGTGATGTTGGTCACGCGGCCGGTGAAGTTGCCCTCGATCGGATACTTCGCCGCGGCG
>JANYET010000056.1 GCA_025359785.1 Alphaproteobacteria bacterium
TGCCCGCGACCGTCGAGCGCCTGGAATACGACCCCAACCGCACCGCCTGGATCGCGCTGATCAAGTACGAAGACGGCGAGCTGGCCTATATTCTGGCTCCGCAGCGCCTCAAGGTCGGCGATCAGGTGATCGCCGCTGAAAAGGCCGACGTGAAGCCGGGCAACGCCATGCCCCTTCGCGGCATGCCGATCGGCACGATCATCCACAATATCGAGCTGAAGCCCCTCAAGGGCGGCCAGGTCGCCCGGTCCGCCGGCGCCTACGCCCAGCTGGTCGGCCGCGACGCCGGCTATGCTCAGATCCGCCTGAACTCGGGCGAGCTGCGCATGGTGCCGGACGGCTGCATGGCCACGGTGGGCGCGGTTTCGAACCCCGACCACATGAACGAGGTCATGGGCAAGGCCGGTCGCAACCGCCACAAGGGCCGTCGTCCGCACGTCCGCGGCGTCGCCATGAACCCGGTCGATCACCCGCACGGCGGCGGTGAAGGCAAGACTTCCGGCGGCCGTAACCCGGTCACGCCGTGGGGCAAGCCCACCAAGGGCGCCAAGACCCGCACCAACAAGACGACGGATAAGTTCATCATCCGCTCGCGTCATGCACGGAAGGCTCGCTAGGACATGACACGCTCTGTCTGGAAAGGTCCGTTCGTCGACGGATACCTGCTCAAGAAAGCCGAGGCTGTCCAAAGCTCCGGCCGCAAGGACGTGATCAAGACCTGGTCGCGCCGCTCCACCATCATGCCGCAGTTCGTGGGTCTCACGTTCGGCGTGCACAACGGCCAAAAGCACGTCCCCGTGCACGTGTCGGAAGACATGGTCGGTATGAAGCTGGGCGAGTTCGCTCCCACCCGCTTCTTCCCCGGTCACGCCGCCGATAAGAAGGCCAAGAGGAAGTAGCCATGTCGCAGACGAAAAAAGTCCGCCGGCAGTCTGGCATCGAAGCGATGTGCAAGGTTCGCACTCTGCGCACCAGCGCGCGCAAGCTGAACCTGGTCGCCCAGTCGATCCGCGGCCTCAAGGTGCAGCGGGCCCTGAACGAGCTTGAGTTCAGTCACAAGCGGATAGCCATCGATGTACGCAAGGCGCTCTATTCGGCGATCTCCAACGCCGAGAACAACCACAACCTCGACATCGACTCCCTGGTCGTCGCCGAGGCCTACGTGGGCAAGAACCTGGTGATGAAGCGCTTCTCCGCCCGTGCGCGGGGCAGGGCTTCGCGTATCGAGAAGCCGTTCAGCGAGATCACCATCGTGGTCCGCGAACTGGGTGAGGCTGCCTGATGGGTCAGAAAGTCAATCCGATCGGGCTGCGGCTCGGCATCAACCGTACCTGGGACAGCCGTTGGTTCGCCGACGGCGCCGACTACGGAAAGCTGCTGCACGAAGACATCGTGGTGCGCCGCGCGCTGAAGAAGCGCCTGTTCCAGGCCGGCGTCTCGCGGATCATCATCGAGCGTCCGCACAAGAAGTGCCGCATCACCATCTATGCCGCGCGCCCCGGCGTGATCATCGGCAAGAAGGGCGCGGACATCGACAAGCTGCGCAAGGATATCGCGGCCATGACGGATGGCGAGGTTCACCTGAACATCGTCGAAATCCGCAAGCCCGAGACCGACGCCCAGCTGGTGGCCGAGAACATCGCCCAGCAGCTCGAGCGCCGGATCGCCTTCCGCCGCGCCATGAAGCGCGCGCTGCAGAGCGGTATGCGTATCGGCGCCAAGGGTATGCGGATCGAAGTGTCCGGCCGCCTCGGCGGCGCGGAAATCGCGCGAGCCGAATCCTATCACGAGGGCCGCGTGCCGCGTCACACCCTGCGGGCTGACATCGACTACGGCTTCACCGAGGCCAAGACCACTTACGGCATCATCGGTGTGAAGGTCTGGGTCTTTAAGGGCGAAGTCCTCGAACATGACCCGATGGCGCTCGACAAGCGCCTGGCCAGCGAAAGCGGGCCGGCGGGTGAAGGTGGCGGTCGTGACCGCTCTGGCGATCGCCCCGACCGCGGCCCGCGCCGCGATCGGCGCGACCAGGCGAACGCTTAGGGATCTGACGGATGCTGTCTCCGAAAAAGACCAAGTACCGCAAGCAGTTCAAGGGCAAGATCCATGGGATCGCCAAGAGCGGCTTCACGCTGAACTTCGGGGCCTATGGCCTGAAGTCGGTGGAACCTGAACGCGTCACCGCTCGCCAGATCGAGGCGGCTCGCCGCGCGATCACGCGTCAGATGAAGCGCCAGGGCCGGGTGTGGATCCGGATTTTCCCGGACGTGCCGGTCAGCGACAAGCCGGCCGAAGTGCGGATGGGCAAGGGCAAGGGCGCGGTCGAGTACTGGGCCGCGCGCGTTCACCCGGGCCGGATCATGTTTGAAATCGACGGCGTGCCGGACGATGTGGCCCGTGAAGCTCTGCGCCTCGGCGCGGCCAAGCTCCCGGTGAAGACCCGCATCGTGGCCCGCATCGAAGCCGTCGCGGAGCACGCGTGATGAAGATCGATGAAGTTCGCGGGCTCACCCCCGACCAACTGGCCGACAGCCTGATCAACCTGAAGAAGGAGCAGTTCAACCTGCGCTTCCAGAAGGCGACCGGCCAGATCGAGAAGACCCACCGCGTGGATCAGGTGCGCAAGGATATCGCGCGCATCAAGACCCACCTGCGGACCAAGCAGGCGCAGGCCTGAGGAGAGCTGACAGATGCCCAAACGAATTCTCGAAGGCGTTGTCGTCTCTGACAAGGGCGACAAGACGGTCGTGGTGAAGGTCGAACGGACCTTCCTGCACCCGGTGCTGAAGAAGACCGTCCGCCGGTCCAAGAAGTACCACGCCCACGACGAGTCGAACGCCTACAAGGCCGGCGACAACGCGCGCATCATCGAATGCGCGCCGAAGTCGAAAACCAAGACTTGGGAGGTGCTGCCCAAGGGCGGCGCCGACCAGGCAGCGTAAGGGATCAGAACCTATGATCCAGATGCAAACTAACCTGGAAGTCGCCGACAACTCCGGCGCTCGCCGAGTCATGTGCATCAAGGTGCTGGGTGGCGCGGGTCGTCGCTACGCCGGTGTCGGTGACAAGATCGTGGTGTCCGTGAAGGAAGCCATTCCGCGCGGCCGCGTGAAGAAGGGTGATGTGCTGCAAGCCATCGTCGTTCGCACGTCCTCGGCCATCAAGCGCAAGGACGGTTCGGTGATCCGCTTCGACAAGAACGCGGCGGTGATCGTGAACAAGCAAAGCGAGCCGATCGGCACGCGGATCTTCGGCCCGGTTCCCCGCGAACTGCGCGCCAAGAACCACATGAAGATCATCTCCCTCGCGCCCGAGGTGCTGTAGATGTCCGCGAAGATCAAGAAAGGGGACCGCGTCGTGGTCCTCACCGGCAAGGACAAGGGCCGTCAAGGCGCCGTGTCCAAGGTGTTCCCCAAGGAATCCCGCGTGCTGGTCGACGGCCTGAACATGGTTCAGCGCCACACCCGTCCGTCCCAGGGCGATCCCCAGGGCGGCATCAAGAGCAAGGAAGCGCCGCTTCACGTGTCGAACGTGGCCGTCGTCGACTCCAAGGGTAAGCCGACCCGCGTCGGTTTCCGCCTGGATGGCGACAAGAAGGTCCGTTTCGCCAAGACGACCGGCGAGGTGATCAATGGCTGATCAAGCTTACGAACCGCGGATGAAGACCGAGTATCGGTCGCGGATCCGCAAGGCCCTCAAGGACCAGTTCGGCTACACCAACGAGATGCAGATCCCCAAGCTGGACAAGATCGTCCTGAACATGGGTATCGGCGAATCCGTGGCTGACTCCAAGAAGGTCAACGCCGCCATGGCCGACCTGGCGAAGATCGCCGGTCAAAAGCCCGTGCCGACCAAGGCGCGCACCTCCATCGCCGGCTTCAAGCTGCGCGAAGGCATGGTGATCGGCGCCAAGGTCACGCTTCGCAAGGATCGCATGTACGAGTTCCTGGACCGCCTGATCACCGTGGCTCTGCCGCGGGTGAAGGACTTCCGGGGCCTGAAGCCCACCTCTTTCGACGGTCGGGGCAACTACGCCCTTGGTCTGCGCGAACACATCGTGTTCCCGGAGATCAACTACGACGAGATCGATCAGATGTGGGGCATGGACATCATCGTCGCCACGACTGCGAAGACCGATGACGAGGCGCGCGCGCTTCTGAAGGAATTCCAGTTCCCGTTCGTCCAAGCGCAAGCTTAAGCGGGAAAGAAAGAGCACATGGCCAAGAAAAGCGCCGTTAACCGCAACCTGCGGGTCCAGGCCCTCGTCAAGCAATATGCCGCCAAGCGCAATGCGCTCAAGGCTGTCGCGAACAACGAGGCCCTGCCGCTGGAAGAACGTTTTGAAGCCCGATTGAAGCTGGCGGAACTGCCGCGTTCGTCGTCCAAGACCCGCATCCGTAATCGGTGCCTGGTGACTGGCCGTCCGCGCGCCTACTACCGCAAGTTGAAGATGAGCCGGATTTCCCTGCGCGACCTCGGGTCGTCAGGGCTGATCCCCGGCCTCGTCAAGTCGAGCTGGTAGGGGAGGTCGAGAGATGGTCAACGATCCCATCGGCGATCTGATCGCCCGCATCAAGAACGCCGCCATCCGTGGTCGCGCCAAGCTGACGACGCCGGCCTCCAAGATGCGCGCGCGCCTCTTGGACGTGCTGACCGAGGAAGGCTACATCCGCGGCTACCACCTGGTGGAAACCCCCGGCGCCTTCCCGGAATTCGAGATTGAGCTGAAATACTTCGATGGCGCCCCCGTCATCGTGGAAATCAAGCGCGTCTCCAAGCCCGGCCGCCGCGTCTATTCGTCGATCAAGGACCTGAAGCCGATCAAGAACGGCCTCGGGATCTCGATCCTGTCGACGCCCAAGGGCGTCATGTCGGACACGGCCGCGCGTGACGCGAACGTGGGCGGCGAAGTCCTCTGCCGGGTCTACTGATATGTCTCGTATCGGAAAGAAGGCGGTCTCTATCCCCGCCGGGGTCACGGTGACCCTCGACGGCCAGACGGTCACGGTGAAGGGCCCCAAGGGGGAACTCGCCTGGACGGTCGCCGAAGAGATCGAGGTCAGCCAAGCCAACGGCGAGCTGAGCCTGACCAAGCGCGCCGAGGGCCAACGCGCCCAGGCGATGTGGGGCCTCTCGCGCAGCCTGGTCGCCAATATGGTGACCGGCGTCACCACGGGCTTCGAGCAGACGCTCGAGCTGGTGGGCGTTGGCTACCGCGCCGCGATGAAGGGCCAGGCGCTCTCCATGCAACTCGGCTTCAGCCACGACGTCGACATCCCGGCCCCGGCCGGGATCGCCTTCGCCGTGCCGAAGCAGACTGAAATCAAGATTTCCGGCATCGACAAGCAGCAGGTCGGTGAAACCGCCGCTCGCATCCGCCGCATCCGTCCGCCGGAGCCCTACAAGGGCAAGGGTGTGCGGTATGCCGGCGAACAGGTCCGCCGCAAGGAAGGCAAGAAGAAGTAGTCATGGCTCTTTCCTCCCGCGATTCCTCGCTCAAGCGCGCGCAGCGTACGCGCACGCGTTTGCGCAAGCTGGCCAACGGGCGTCCGCGCCTGTCGGTCTTCCGTTCGTCCAAGAACATTTACGCCCAGGTCATCGATGATGAGCACGGCGTGACCCTTGCGGCCGCCTCGACGCTGGAAGGCGACGAGAAGTCCAAGAAGGGCGCCGATAAGGACGCCGCGGCCCGTGTGGGCGCGCTGGTGGCTCAGCGTGCGATTGAAAAGGGCGTCAAGGACGTGGTCTTCGACCGCGGCGGCTATCTCTATCACGGTCGGGTGAAGGCGCTGGCGGATGCCGCGCGTGAAGCCGGCCTGAATTTCTAAGGAACACCAGATGGCTCGCAGAGACGAACAGCGCGGCGGCGGTCGGGGTCGTGAAGACGAACGCGACAGCGACATCGTTGAAAAGCTGGTGCACATCAACCGCGTCGCGGCGACCGTGAAGGGTGGCCGACGGTTCTCCTTCGCCGCCCTGATGGTGGTCGGCGATCAGAAGGGCCGCGTCGGCTTCGGTCATGGCAAGGCGCGGGAAGTGCCGGAAGCCATCCGCAAGGCGACCGAGGAAGCCAAGAAGACCATGATCCGCGTGCCGCTTCGTGAAAGCCGCACTCTGCATCACGACGGCAATGGCCGTTGGGGCGCGGGCAAGGTGATGGTCCGCTCGGCGCCTCCGGGCACCGGCGTCATCGCCGGCGGTCCGATGCGCGCGGTTCTGGAAACCCTGGGCGTCCAGGACGTGGTCGGCAAGTCGGTCGGCTCGTCCAACCCCTACAACATGGTGCGCGCGACGTTCGAGGCACTGAAGGCCCAATCGTCGCCCCGCCAGGTCGCGGCCAAGCGCGGCAAGAAGGTCTCGGATGTCATCGGTCGTCGCACCGACGGCGCCCAGACGCCTGCCGACACCGCAGACGTCGAAGGATAAGCAAGATGGCTCCCAAATCCGAAGGTAAGGTCACGGTTCGCCAGACCGGCAGCCCGATCCGCCGCAAGAAGGATCAGCGCGCCACCCTGGTCGGCCTGGGCCTCAACCGCCCGGGTCGTGTCTCGACACTCGAGGATACCCCCTCGGTCCGCGGGATGATCGCCAAGGTCGCCCACATGGTCGAGATCGTGGAGTAAAAAGATCATCCCTCCTCTTTAGGGGAGGGTGGATCGCGTCGAAGACGCGAGACGGGTGGGGGACTCAAGGACCAGGCTCGACGCTTGAACCTGTAATCCCCACCCCGCTCGCCTTCGGCGAGTCGTTCCCTCCCCTAAAGAGGAGGGATGAATTCAAAAGCCGAGTCGGAGCTTTGCTCCGGCGCCAGATCTCCAAGGAGAGGCACATATGACTAAGCTCAATGAACTTTCGCCCCGTGAAGGCTCCACCAAGGGCCGCATGCGCGTGGGCCGTGGCCCGGGTTCGGGCAAGGGCAAGACCGCCGGTCGCGGCGTGAAGGGCCAGAAGGCGCGCTCCGGCGTCTCCATCGCCGGCTTCGAAGGCGGCCAGATGCCGCTGCACATGCGCATGCCCAAGCGCGGCTTCAACAACATCTTCCGCCTGGACTTCGCCGAGGTGAACCTGTGGCGCCTGGAGCAGGCGATCGCCGCCGGCAAGCTCGACGCCAAGACGGCGATGGACGCCGACGTGCTGATCGCGGCCGGCGTGGTCCGCCGCAAGAAGGACGGCCTGCGCCTGCTGGGCAAGGGCGAGATCACCTCCAAGATCAACATCACCGTCCACTCGGCCTCCGCCTCGGCGGTCGCCGCGGTCGAAAAGGCCGGCGGCTCGGTCACCACCACCAAGAAGGAAGCCCCGGCCAAAGAGGCCTGAGCTTAGGGCGTACAGCACTCCGGCCTCGCAACTGGGGTCGGCGTGTCCTATTTGGTGAGCGTTGAGACGAGTCTGTTTCGAGACGATTCAGGGGATCTGGTGAATGGCTTCGGCCGCTGAACAACTTGCAGCCAATCTGAATGTCGGGGCCTTTGCGAAGGCCACGGAGCTGCACAAGCGCCTGATCTTCACGATGGTGGCGCTGATCGTCTATCGGATCGGCTGCTACGTGCCGATCCCGGGCATCGACATCGCCAAGTTCTCCGCGGCCTTCCAGGGCCAGGCGAGCGGCATCCTGGGCATGTTCAACATGTTCTCGGGCGGCGCCGTGCGGAACATGGCGGTCTTCGCGCTCAACGTGATGCCGTACATCTCGGCCTCGATCATCGTCCAGCTGCTCGGCACGGTCTATCCGCCGTGGGAAAAGCTGCGCAAAGACGGCGGCGAGGCGGGGCGCAAGACGCTCAATCAGTACACCCGCTACCTGACAGTCGTACTGGCGATCTTCCAGTCCTTCGGTATCGCCGTCGGCCTGCAGAGCGGCGGCATCGCCGACAATCCGGGTCCGTTCTTCATCCTGTGCACCATGGCGACGCTGACCGGCGGCACGCTGTTCCTGATGTGGCTCGGTGAGCAGATCACCAGCCGCGGCGTCGGCAATGGCGTCTCGCTGATCATCTTCGCCGGCATCGTGGCGGTCTTTCCGCGTTACATCGTGCAGGCCTTCTCGCTGGCCCGCACGGGCGCGCTGAACGGCGGCGTCCTGCTGCTGGTGATGGCGCTGCTGATTGGCGTGACCATGGCGATCGTCTTCATGGAGCGCTCCCAGCGCCGGCTGCTGGTGCAGTATCCCAAGCGCCAGGTGGGCAACCGGATGTTCGGCGGCGACACCTCGTTCCTGCCGCTTAAGATCAACACCTCCGGCGTGATCCCGCCGATTTTTGCCTCCAGCCTGCTGCTGCTGCCGACCACGGTGATGACGCTGTTCGCCACCACCAATCTGCCGTCGTGGCTGCAATGGCTGCCGGGCGCCGTGGGCCAGCTGCAGCACGGTCGGCCGGCGTTCATCGTGCTCTACGGGGCGCTGATCATCTTCTTCTGCTTCTTCTACACCTCCGTGGTGTTCAACCCGGAGGATACGGCGGAGAATCTGCGCAAGTACGGCGGCTTCATGCCGGGCATCCGTCCCGGCAAGCGGACAGCGGAATATCTCGATTTCGTGCTGACCCGCCTGACGGTGATCGGGGCCGCCTATATCGCGATCGTCTGCCTGCTGCCGGAGGCCCTGATCGGCTACCTCAACATTCCCTTCTACATGGGCGGCACCTCGGTGCTGATCGTGGTCAGCGTGACCATGGACACCGTGACCCAAATCCAGTCACACCTCCTGGCGCACCAGTACGAAGGTCTGATCAAGAAGTCGAAACTGCGGGGCAACCGCGGCCGCTAGGGGTTGAGCTCGCCGGTCCCGCCAAGAGGGCCGGCCCAGAGCAAGATGGTTCCATCTTGCTCCAGGAAGCAAAAGGTCAAGCTTGATCGGCCGACGGCCGATCAAGTGGGGGAGGACTGATGAATCTGATCCTGTTCGGGCCGCCCGCGGCGGGCAAGGGCACCCAGGCCAAGCGCCTGGTCGATGCTCGCAAGATGGTCCAGCTTTCTACCGGCGACATGCTGCGCGCGGCAATCGCGTCGGGCTCGGCGCTCGGTAAGCGGGTCTCCGGCATCATGGAACGCGGCGACCTGGTCTCCGACGCCATCGTCATCGAACTGATCGAAGCCCGCCTGCCCGAAGCCGACGCGGCCGGCGGGGCGATCTTCGACGGTTTCCCGCGAAACGTGGCTCAAGCCGAGGCGCTCGACGAGATGCTCGCCACGCGCGGCGCCAAGATCGATCTCGTGGTCCGCCTGAAGGTGGACGATCCGGCCCTGATGCAACGCATCGCCGGGCGCTTTGCTGAAAGCGGCCGTCCGGACGACAATCCGGAAAGCTTCAAGGTCCGCCTCGACGCCTACAACACCCAGACCGCGCCGCTGCTGCCCTACTACCAGAGCCAGGGCAAGCTGGTGGAAGTCGACGGCATGGGCTCGGTGGACGCCGTGGCCGCGGCGATCGACAAGGCGCTGGACGCCTAGGTCTGAGCCTTAAGGGTTGGCCACAGCGTAGGCGTCGATAGCCGCCAAGTGCGTCGCCACCTCGGCCGGCGTCAGGAACGAGCCTGCGAAGCTGTTCCTGGCGAGCGTCACCAGCTCGGCGCGGCTTAGTTTCAGGGCCTTGGCGGTCTGGGTCCAGTTCTCGCCGAGATAGCCGCCGAAATAGGCCGGGTCGTCGGAGTTGATGGTGGCGTGGATGCCGAGATCCAGCATCCGCTTCAGCGGGTGCGCCTTAAGGTCGTCGACCACGCAGAGCTTCAGATTGGAGAGCGGACAGACGGTCAGCGTCATGCCGGAGCCGGCCAGACGGGTGATCAGGCCCTGATCTTCCAACGCCCGGTTGCCGTGGTCGATGCGGTCGACGCCCAGGACATCCAGCGCCTCCCAGACATATTCCGGCGGTCCTTCCTCGCCGGCGTGGGCCACCAGTTTCAGGCCTCGCGCCCGGGCCTCGCGGTAGACGCGGGCGAACTTCGACGGCGGATGGCCCAGCTCCGAGGAATCCAGACCCACGCCGGCGATCTGGCCCAGATAGGGCGTGGCGGCCTTCAGGGTCGCGAAGGCGGCGTCCTCGTCCAGATGCCGCAGAAAGCAGAGGATCAGCTTGGAGGTGATGCCGAGGCTCGCCTGCGCCTCGGCCATCCCAGCCAGCAGCCCATCGATAGCCACCGAGAACGGCAGGCCACGGTCGGTGTGGGTCTGCGGATCGAAGAATAGCTCCACATGCCGGCAACCGTCGGCGCTCACGCGGCGGAAATAGGCCATCGCCAGGTCGTGGAAGTCCTGCTCGGTCAGCAGCACGCCGGCGCCCTGATAGTAGATGTCCAGGAAGTCCTGCAGGTTGGAGAAGGCATAGGCCGCGCGCACCGCCTCCACTGAGGCGAAGGGCAGGGTGATCCTGTTGCGCCGGGCGAGCGCGAACATCAGCTCGGGCTCAAGGCTGCCTTCGATGTGCAGGTGCAACTCGGCCTTGGGCAGGCCGGCGATGAATTGGGCGTCGGTTGTCATGCGCGACTGTCTGGACGCAGGGCCGCGAAGGTCAAGCCCGGCGGGCGCCGAATCGCCCCGCCACGGTGCGCGCGATTGCGCCCCGGGCCGTCTTCATGCTTTCCTCAGTTACCCTGAGGCAGAGTCGAGGGGTTGAACGCACGGACGCGGCGGGGATGCACCCCTTGCGCCCGCCCTTTTCCGTTCATAAATGGGCGTTTCCGCTGTTGACGGCGCAGCGCCGATCCCTATAACGGAGCGCTTCCGCGAAAGAGCGCGAAGGACGAACCGGCTTGACCTTCGGGGCGAGGGGCCGGGGCGCCGTTCGCGCTTCTCTTGCGTGACCAGGAGAAATCTACACGTGGCCCGTATCGCAGGCGTCAATATCCCGACTAACAAGCGCGTCGTCATCGCGCTTCAGTACATCCATGGCATTGGCCCGGCGAAGGCGCGGGACATCGTCAAGAAGGTCGGCATCGAGGACGCTCGGCGCGTCAATCAGCTGACCGACCAGGAAGTGCTGCAGATCCGCGAGACCATCGACCGCGACTTCACGGTCGAAGGCGACCTGCGTCGCGAGACGGCGGTCAACATCAAGCGTCTGATGGACCTGGCCTGCTATCGCGGCCTGCGTCACCGCAAGGGCCTGCCGGTCCGCGGCCAGCGCACCCACACCAATGCCCGGACCCGCAAGGGTCCCGCCAAGCCGATCGCCGGCAAGAAGAAGTAAGAGAGCGTATCGATGGCCAAGGAACCGGGTCGCGTTAAACGCCGCGAACGTAAGAACATCACTTCGGGCGTGGCGCATGTGAACGCCTCGTTCAACAACACCATGATCACCATCACCGACGCTCAGGGGAACACCATCTCCTGGTCCAGCGCCGGCGCGATGGGGTTCAAGGGTTCGCGAAAGTCGACGCCCTATGCCGCCCAGATGGCGGCCGAGGACGCCGGCCGCAAGGCTGCTGAACACGGCGTCAAGACGCTGGAAGTCAACGTCTCCGGTCCCGGTTCGGGCCGTGAGTCGGCGCTCCGCGCGCTGCAGTCGGTGGGTATGACCATCACCACCATCCGCGACGTGACCCCCATTCCGCACAACGGCTGCCGTCCGCCCAAGCGTCGGCGCGTCTAGTCTTAAGACCCCATTCCCTGCGCCGGACCGCGTTGGCGGCCGGCGATCCTGCGTTTTCAAGGGACATCCATCCGTGATCGAACGAAACTGGAACGAGCTTATCCGTCCCGAAAAGCCGCAAATCGAGACCGGCGCTGACGCGAACCGCAAGGCGCGTCTGGTGGCCGAACCTCTCGAGCGCGGATTTGGCGTGACGCTCGGCAACAGCCTGCGCCGCGTGCTTCTATCGTCGCTGCAAGGCGCCGCTGTGACGGCCGTGCAGATCGACGGCGTCGTGCACGAGTTCTCCTCGCTCGAGGGCGTGCGCGAGGATGTCGTCGACATCGTGCTGAACATCAAGCAGCTGGCCGTGCGCATGCACGCCGAGGGTCCCAAGCGCATGACGCTGCGGGCTACCGGCCCCGGCATCGTCACCGCCAGTCAGATCGAGGCCCCCTCGGACATTGAGATCCTCAACGGCGACCACGTGCTCTGCACCCTGGACGACGGCGCCCAGGTGCGCATGGAATTCACGGTCCAGACCGGCAAGGGCTATGTGCCGGCGGAGATGAACCGTCCGGAAGACTCGCCCATCGGCCTGATCGCGGTCGACGCCCTGTATTCCCCGGTCAAGCGCGTCGCCTATCGCGTCGAGCCGACCCGCCAGGGCCAGAGCCTCGACTACGACAAGCTGATCATGGAAGTCGAAACCAATGGCGCGGTCACGCCGGTGGACGCCGTGGCCTACGCCGCGCGCATCCTGCAGGACCAGCTGCAGATCTTCATCACCTTCGAAGAGCCGAAGAAGAAGGTCGAGGGCGAAGCCAAGCCGGAACTGCCGTTCAACCCGGCGCTGCTGAAGAAGGTCGACGAGCTCGAGCTCTCGGTCCGTTCGGCCAACTGCCTGAAGAACGACAACATCGTCTACATCGGCGACCTGATCCAGAAGACCGAAGCCGAGATGCTCCGGACCCCGAACTTCGGCCGCAAGTCCTTGAACGAAATCAAGGAAGTGCTGGCCGGCATGGGGCTGCACCTCGGGATGGACGTGCCCAACTGGCCGCCCGAAAATATTGAAGAGCTGGCCAAGAAGTTCGAAGACCAGATGTAAGAGGGTTCCGCGCCGACTCCTGGACCGCCCCTCTCGATTTCCATGAGGGGCGGCCTGGGCCCGATGAAGCCGCAACAGCGGTGGAGGGCTCCGGCGCTTCGTATTGACCCAGGCGGGAGCGGGCTGGGATTTGGTTAGGTTAGGACGCGTCCCAGGAGATCGGGAGTGTCCCTGGTGGGCCAGTCGGCCCAGGAGATATCGATATGCGTCACGGTTCCGCACACCGCAAACTGGGTCGGACGACCGCCCACCGGACGGCCATGTTCGCCAACATGGCCGCCAGCCTGATCAAGCACGAGCAGATCGTGACCACCCTGCCGAAGGCCAAGGAGCTGCGCCCCTTCGTCGAGAAGCTGGTGACGCTCGGCAAGCGCGGCGACCTGCACGCGCGCCGTCAGGCGATCAGCTCGGTGCGCGACGTCGAACAGGTCGGCAAGCTGTTCGCCGTGCTGGGTCCGCGCTATGCGGAACGCAACGGCGGCTATATCCGCGTGCTGAAGGCCGGCTTCCGTCACGGCGACAACGCCGCCATGGCGGTCATCGAGTTCGTGGATCGCGACCCGTCCGAAAAGGGCAAGGACAGCGGCCCCGTCGCCGAGACGTTCGGCGAATAGTCATTCGGCCTCATCGCTGAATTCGAAAACCCCGGAGCGCCGCTCCGGGGTTTTTGTTTGCCCAGATGACTGGAACTGTCGTGTGGCGGGGCTAGGTTGGGCCCATGAGCATCCTCAGCAAGATCGCCGCCGCTGTCGCCCTGGTCCTGGCTCTCGCGGCTGGGCCTTGTCTGGCGAAAGCCCCCAAACCCGCTCAGCTCACCCTGCTGATCTCCATCGACGCCTTCCGGGCCGACTATCTGGATCGCGGCGTGACGCCCAACCTGTCGGCGCTGGCGGCCGGCGGCGCGCGGGCGGCGATGCGGCCGTCGTTCCCGTCCAAGACCTTCCCCAACCACTACGCCCTGGTCACTGGCCTGCGGCCCGACCGCAACGGCATTGTCGCCAACAACATGATCGACGAGGCGATCCCCGGCGTGAAATTCGGCATGAGCAACGATGCCGCGGTGAAGGATCGCCGCTGGTGGGACCAGGCCGAGCCGATCTGGGTCACCGCCGAGCGGGCCGGGATCGTCACCGGCACCATGTTCTGGCCGGGGTCCGAGGCGAACACGCATGGCTTTCGGCCGCACTACGCGCCGCACTTCGACATGCAGGTCGCGTCGCAGGAGCGCGTCGACCAGCTGCTGAGCTGGTTCGACAAGCCGCCCGCCGAGCGGCCGCGCTTCGCCACGCTGTATTTCGACGTCGTCGACACCGCCGGCCACAGGTCCGGGCCGGACTCGCCCGGTGTGAACGCCGCCGCCGCCCAGGTGGACGCGGCCATCGGGCGGCTCGAGGCGGGCCTGAAGGCGAGGGGGATCGTCGCCAATATCGTCGTGGTCGCCGATCACGGCATGGCGGCCACCTCGGACGAGCGGCGGGTATTCATCGACGATCTGATCGCCAAGGACGCCTATCGCGCGCTCGACATGGGGCCGATCGGGACGATCTATCCGAACCCAGGCCGGGAGGCGGAGGTCGCCAAGGCGCTCGTGGGCGCCCACCCGCACCTGGATTGCTGGTTGAAGCAGGACATTCCGGAACGCTTCCACTACGGCCACAACCCGCGCGTCGCGCCGATCTTCTGTTTGCCGCAGACGGGCTGGCTGCTGACCACGCACGAGGCTCGGCCGCACGAGGGCGTCACCGGCGACCACGGCTACGACAACATGAGCCCGGAGATGGCGGCGGTGTTCGTGGCCAACGGGCCGGCGTTCCGCCATGGCGTGGTGCTGAAGAGCTTCGACAACGTCGACGTCTATCCACTGCTGGCCAGGCTGGTCGGGGTGACGCCGCAACCCAACGACGGCAACCTCGCCGACCTCGCACCCGCTCTGGCGCACTGAACATGGACGCCGAAGCCCAGATCGAGAGCTTCATCGCCAAGTTCTCGGATGAGGTAGCCCCGCAAATCCGCGCCGCGCGGGCGGACATGCAGCGCCGGCTGCCCGGGGCGGTGGAGCTGGTCTACGACAACTACAACGCGCTGGCGATCGGCTACGGATCCTCGGAGAAGCTGGAGGACGTAGTCTTCTCCATCGCCTGCTTCCCGCGCTGGGTGCGGCTGTTCTTCTTCCGCGGCGCGGAGCTCGACGATCCGGAGGGGCGGCTGGAGGGCGCGGGCGCCCAGGTGCGCAGCCTGAAACTGCCCGATCTGGCCGTGCTGGACGAGCCGGCGGTTCAGGCCCTGATGAGCCACGCTTTGCAGAAGGCCAAGCGCCCCATCGACCCCGCGCAGGCCTCGCGCAGCGTGGTGAAATCGGTCTCGCCCAAGCAGCGCCCGCGGCGGCCTTGACGAGATAATTGCGATATGCGTTAAATATTGCGGTCAGACGAAAGGAAGCATGTCATGGCTGATCGCCCCGCCATCGTCGCCTCGGTCTTCTATAAGGATCCGATCGCCGCGCTGACGTGGCTGGAGGCCGCGTTCGGGTTCGAAACCATCACCCTGCTGACCGACGCGGACGGCAGGCTGGCCCATTCCGAGATGTCGTTTCGCGGCTGCCCGATCAGCGTCGGCGGCGAATTCGGTGGCCCCTTGCTGGGGGGTGCGCAGATGAGGAGCCCGGCCAGTCTTGGAGGCAGCGGCAGCCAGTTCCTGCGGGTCGAGCTCGCCGACGGGCTCGACGCCCATTGCGAGCGCGCCCGGGCGGCCGGCGCGCGCATCACCGCCGAGCCGGAAACGCAGTTCTACGGCGCCCGCGTCTATCGCGCCCTCGACCCGGAGGGCCACGTCTGGAATTTCACCCAGACCGTCGCTCAGCCGACCGCGCAGGAGATGGAGAACGCCACGGGCCTCACGTTCGCCGTGCTGGCGGGAGAGCCGACCCATGGCTGATTGGCGCGCACCGCTGATGTCGGCGGTCTGTTACCTGGACCCGAAGGCTGCGTTGACCTGGCTTGAGCGGGCGTTCGGCTTCGAGATCTCGATGCTGATCGAGGACGATGCCGGAAACGTCGCCCACTCCGAGATGCGCTTCGGCAACGCCGTGGTGATGATCGGCAACGAATGGACCGCCGACCATAAGAGCCCCCGGTCGATTGGCGGCAAGAACACCCAGACCGTGCATATCCAGATCACCACCGACGTCGACGCCCATTGCGAGCGGGCGAGGGCGGCGGGCGCGGAGATCCTGGCGGAGCCGGAGACCCAGTTCTACGGCGACCGCACCTATCGCTGCCGTGACCCGGAGGGCCACATGTGGACCGTGGCCCAGACGGTCGAGGCGGTGACCCGCGAGCAGGCCGAGACGACCAGCGGCCTGAAGATCACCGGGTGGATGTGAGCGGGCCCAGCGCCGCCATCGACCGGACCCTGGCGGCGCTCGCCGATCCGCATCGCCGTGGCGTGGTCGACCTGCTGAGCCGGGGACCCCGCGCGGCCGGTGATCTGGCCCGCGAACTCGGCCTCACCCCGCCGGCCATGAGCCGCCACCTGCGCACCCTGCGCCAGAGCGGCCTGGTGGAGGAGTCCCATCCGACCTTCGATGCGCGGGTGCGCATCTACGCCTTGCGGCCCGAACCCATGGCGAACCTGTTGCGCTGGCTCGAGGACGCCGAGCGATTGTGGAGCGCGCAGCTGACGGCCTTCAAGGCTCATATCGAGGGCGAAGGGTGACGTCGAAGGTCTATGTGGCGCTGCGGGTGAAGGCGACGCCGGAGCGGGCGTTCGCGGTGTTCGTGGACGAGATCGGCGCCTGGTGGCGGCCGAGTCCGCTGTTCGAGACCACGCCCCGGCCGGGGCGGCTGTCGTTTGAGTTTGGCGCAGGCCCGCCCGGCGAGGGTGGCCGGCTGATCGAAACGCGGGCCGGCGGCAAGGTCTTCGAGATCGGCAAGGTGATGGCGTGGGAGCCGCCTGACCGGCTGGTTTTCTCCTGGCGGCAGGCGAACTTCCCGCTCGATCTTCACACCGAGGTGGAGGTGGGCTTCCAGGCGGTCGGCGAGGAGACGCGGGTCAGTGTCGAGCATCGTGGCTTCGACAGGGTCCCGGCCGGCGCGGTGCGCCACGGCTTCCCCGATCCGGTGCTGATGATGCGGCTGGCCGACTTCTGGCGCGGCCAGATCGACGCTATCGGCCAGGCGCTGGGATAAGCCGTTGCGTGGCTTTCGGGCGTGTCTCATGGTCGGCCAAGGGGAAAAATCATGAGCGATCCGATACCGGCCGTCGGCCGGCCGCAGCGGCAGGCCGCCTTCGGCTTCATCTTCGCCAGCGCGCTGATGACCTCGGTGTCGTTCGGGCTGATGATCCCCATCCTGCCCAATCTGATCAAACAGTTCACCGGCGGCGACACAGCCGCGGCGTCGGAATGGAACGTGCTTTTCGCCACCACCTGGGGGCTGATGCAGTTCGTCGTGGGCCCGATCCTGGGCATGCTGTCCGACCGCGTGGGCCGGCGGCCGGTACTGCTGATTTCCAACTTCGGCCTGGCGGTCGACTTCCTGTTCATGGCCCTGGCGCCGTCGCTGTGGTGGCTCTACGTCGGCCGGATCCTGAATGGCATGACCGCCGCCAGCTTCTCGACGGCCGGCGCCTACCTCGCCGACGTCACCGCGCCGGAAAGCCGCGCCAAGAGCTTCGGCATGCTGACCTCGGCCTTCTCCTTCGGCTTCCTGGTCGGACCGACGCTCGGCGGGTTCCTGGGCGCCTACAGCCTGCGTCTGCCGTTCTTCGTGGCGGCCGGGATCACGGCGCTGAACTGGCTCTACGGCCTGCTGATCCTGCCGGAGTCGCTTCCGAAGGAGAAACGCCTGGCCACCTTCAACTGGGGCCGGGCCAATCCGCTTGGGTCGCTGCGGCTGCTGCAATCGCACCGCGGGCTGCTGGCGCTGGCGAGCGTCGCTTTCCTGTTTCAGCTCGCCCAGATCGTGCTGCCGCAGGTCTTCGTGCTCTACACGACCTACCGGTTCCATTGGCCGACATGGGTCCTGGGCCTGACCTTCCCGATCACCGGCATCATGGGGGTGATCGTGCAGATGTTCCTGGTGGGGCCCGCGGTGGCGCGGTTCGGCGAGCGGCGGATCGTGCTGATCGGCTGCGTGGCCGGCGCGCTGGGCTTCTTCTGGTACGGCGCGGCCACAAACGGCTGGCTCTACATGCTGGGCGCGCCGCTGTTCGCCTTCTCAGGCTTCATCATGCCCGGGTTGCAGGGGCTGATGACGCAGCGTGTCTCGCCCAACCAGCAGGGCCAGCTTCAGGGGGCCAACCAGAGCCTGCAGGGGATCGCTTCGTGCATTGGTCCGCTGATCTTCGGCGAAAGCTTCGCCTGGTCGCTGCGCCACGACGCGACGCTGCACATGCCGGGGTTGGCGATCTATATCGCCGGCGGCCTGCTGGTGTTGGCGTTCCTGGTCGCCTGGGGTGTCGCTCATCCGCACCGGCCTCAGGCCGCGCCGGAGCCTGCTACAGTGGGCTGAACCCGCCATCAAAGCGCCTGAAAACCCGGGCGCACTGCGGGACCGTCCGAGGTTGGAGCCGCCATGCGCGCCTATCGTGTCCTGATCCCCGCCCTGGCCCTGCTGGCCTCGAGCGCCATGGCGAGCGCGAGCCCCGCGCCGCTGGCCGACGGCGGCCGCGTGGCGCCCACGAGCGTCGTGGGTATGAAACAGTCCTTCGCCCCGATCGTCAGGCGCGCCGCGCCGGCGGTGGTGAACATCTCGTCCAAGCGCACCGTGCGCCAGCGCGTCGATCCCTTCTGGCAGGCGCTGGGCATGGGTGTGCCGCGCAACCGCATCGAAGGCTCGCTGGGCTCCGGCGTTATCGTGCGGTCGGACGGGGTGATCGTCACCAACAACCACGTCATCGCCGGCGGCGAGGAGATCACGGTGGCGCTGTCGGACCGTCGCGAGTTCCTGGCCAAGGTCCTGTTGGCCGACGAGCGTACCGATCTGGCGGTGCTGAAGATCGAGCTGCCGCCCGGTGAGAAGCTGCCGGTGATGGCGATCTCGGAGCGCACCGACGCCCAGGTCGGCGACCTGGTGCTGGCGATCGGCGACCCCTTCGGTGTCGGCCAGACCGTGACCAACGGGATCATCTCGGCCACCAACCGGACCGCCAGCCCCGATGGTGACGGCGGGGCCTATATCCAGACCGACGCGGCGATCAATCCGGGCAACTCGGGCGGCGCGCTGGTCAGCATGGACGGCGACCTGCTGGGCGTGAACAGCTTCATCTATTCGCAGTCCGGGCAGTCTTCGGGCATTGGCTTCGCCATCCCCGCCGTGGTGGTGCGCAGAGTGGTGGAGACCGCCATGGGCGGCGGCCATGCGGTGGTGCGGCCGTGGCTGGGCGCGCGCCTGCAGAGCGTGACCCCGGAGATCGCCAAGGCCAAGGGCATGGCCACGCCCTCGGGCGCGATCATCGCCGATGTCTGGCCAGATGGCGCGGCGGCGCGCGCGGGGCTGAAGCAGGGCGATGTGGTCACCACCCTGGACGGCGCGCCGGTGGTGGACGCCGCGGCGCTGAACTACGCCTTCGGCACGCATCGGCCGGGCGAGACCCTGAAGATCAGCGTGCGCCGCGGGGCCGGCGAACAGGCGCTCAGTGTCCGCGCCGAGCCCGCGCCCGCCACCCCCGCCCGCGACGAGCACGTGATCGCCGGCCGCAATCCCCTGCAGGGGGCGACCGTGGTCAATCTCTCGCCCGCCGTGGCCGAGGAGGTCGGGGTCGATCCCTTCGCCCGAGCCGGCGTGATGGTCACCAAGACCGCCGACGGCGCGGCCCGCCGGCTGGGCGTCCAGCCGGGCGATATCATCCGCGCGGTGAACGGACGCAGCATCAAGAGCGTCACCGACCTGACCAACGCCGTGGTCGTCCCGGTGCAGGCCTGGCAGCTGACCATCGAGCGCAACGGGCGGGAGATCTCCACGACGGTCGTGGCCTGAGCGGCGGCGCCGAGCCTCGTCCTGCATCGCTAGTGTTTATGGGTTCCCGGCACGGCGTCGCTGCGCTCCTGGGCCGAGAATGACGAGCAGAATTGTGGAGAGATCGCGATCCAACTCAGCCTGCGAAGGCTCGAGCGCGTGGGAATCGCCGCCGGCGCTTGGCCATCCGCGCTTGCATCGGCGGGTCGGGCGCGGCTCTCATCGGGCGTTGTCGCTGGGAGAGTCGGATGGATACGGGGCGTCGGGCCGTGCTGGGCCTTGGGTTCGTGGCTGGGGGGTTGGCGGCTGGAGGGCTGGCCATCGCGGCCTCGGCGAAGGCCGACGGGTCGCCGGCTGGAAGCCTGGAGATCGAGGGCGAGGCGGGCCGCTACCGCGCCGCGCTGGGCGATATCCGCGCCTATGCGGCTCGGCACATGGCCGCATACAGCCTGCCGGGTCTGACCCTGACGGTGGTCGGGCCGGATGGGCTCACCGCCTATATGCGGTTCGGCCATGCCGACCTGGACCGCCGCGAGCCGGTGCGGCCCGACCACCTGTTCCAGGTGGGCTCGATCTCCAAGTCGTTCACCGCACTGGCGATCTTCCGACTGGTGGCGGACGGCAAGCTGACCCTGGGCGCCGACGTGCGTCCGCTGCTGCCTGGCGTGCCGCTGCCGGACGGCGCGCCGATCACCGTCCAGCATCTGCTGAACCACAGCTCCGGCCTGCCGGACGATGCGCCGGTCTATCCGCGCGCCGGCGACGGGCGGCTGTGGCGCGGCTATGAGCCGGGCAGCCACTGGTCCTACTCCAACCTGGGGTTCGGCCTGCTTTCGACGCTGGTCGCGCGGCTGTCGGGCCGGCCGTTCCCGGATGCGTTGCAGGCCCTGGTCCTGACGCCGCTGGGCATGACGCAGACCAAGCCCGCGATCCTCACCGCCGACCGGGCGGTCTACGCCACCGGCTATGCGCCCTTCGCGAGCAACCGCGACTACCCGCCGGGCGGCCGGATCGCGCCGGGGACCTGGACCGAGATGGTCGAGGGCTCGGGCGCCGTCGCCTCCACCGCCCACGACATGGCCCGCTATGCGCGCTTCCTGATCGCGGCGGGGCAGGGGCATGGCGCGCCGCTACTCTCCGACGCCGACGCCAGGCGGTTCACCGCCGCGACGGTGGAGGCTCCGGGCTGGGGGGCCGGCGGCGGGCAGTACGCCAATGGCCTGGCGGTGGTCGATGTGGGCGGCCGCAAGCTGCTGCACCACACCGGGGGGATGATCATCTTCAACTCGGCGATCCACGTGGACCCCATCGCCGGCGTCGCGGCCTTCGCCAGCACCAACATGGGATCCTTCGACTATCGGCCGCGGGACATTACCGCCTATGCCTGCGCCCGGATGCGGGCCGCGCTGGAGGGCGTCCCGGGGCCAGAGCCCAAGCCCGCGCCGCCTGGGCTCGGGGACCTGACCCCGGTGCTCGGACGCTTCACGGCGCGCGGCGGCGAGACCCTGGACGTGGCGGCGAACGTGGCGGGCGTCGCGGCCACGCGGGGCGGCCAGCGCCTGGTCATGGCGCCCAGCGGCCCCGGCGCCTTTTCCGCCGTGGACCCGGCCGCCACCCCGATGCGGCTGGTGTTCCGAGGCCCGGATAAGGCGGTGGTTCGCGCCTGGTGGGGCGAGACGGAATATGTGCGCGATGGCGTGGCCTTCAGCCCGCCGACGCCTGCCGCCCTGCAAGCGCTCACCGGCTACTACGAGAACGACGACGTCTGGCGCGGGTCCTTCCGGGTGCTGGCCCAGGGCGAACAGCTGTTCCTGGACGGCACGACGCCGCTGGTCCCGATCGGCGGCGGCGTCTTCCGGGCCGGCGACGACGACTGGTCGCCGGAGCGGATGATGTTCGACGCGATGCTGGACGGACGGCCGCAGCGGGCCATCGCGTCCGGCGTCGACTACCTGCGGCGGCCCGCCTGAGGCCTAATCTTCCTGACGCGGACCGGGGCGATTTGCTAAACATCGGTCATGGCCGACCTCTTTGAAGCCGCGGGCCTGACGCCCCAGGCGCCGTCACCGCTCGCCGACCGCCTGCGTCCGCAGCGGCTGGACGAGGTCGTGGGCCAGGACCACCTGCTGGGACCACAGGGGCCGATCCGGCGGATGGCCGAGGCCAGGCGGCTGTCCTCGATGATCCTTTGGGGTCCGCCCGGCACCGGCAAGACCACCATCGCGCGCCTACTGGCCAAGGAAGCGGGGTATGAATTCCAGCAATTGTCGGCGGTGTTTTCGGGTGTCGCCGACCTCAAGAAGGCCTTCGAACAGGCCCGCGTGCGGCGTCTGGCCGGCCAGTCGACCCTGCTGTTCGTCGACGAAATCCACCGCTTCAACCGCGCCCAGCAGGACGGCTTCCTGCCCTTCGTCGAGGAGGGGATCGTCACTCTGGTGGGCGCCACGACCGAGAACCCGTCCTTCGAGCTGAACGGGGCGCTGTTGTCCCGCAGCCAGGTGTTCGTGCTGAAACGCCTGGATGAGGCGGCGTTGGAGACCCTGCTGGAGAAGGCGGAGGCTTTCGAAGGCCGCGCTCTGCCGCTGGAGCCCGAGGCCCGGCAGGCGCTCACCGCGTTGGCGGACGGCGACGGCCGCTATCTGCTGACGCTCAGCGAGACGCTGTTCAACATCGGCACGGCCAAGCCGCTCTCCACCAAGGACCTGGGCCAAGTGCTGCAGAAGCGTAGCCCGGCCTACGACAAGGACCGTGAGGAGCACTACAACCTGATCTCGGCGCTGCATAAGTCGATCCGCGGGTCGGACCCGGACGCGGCGCTCTACTGGCTGGCCCGCATGCTGGCCGGCGGCGAGGATCCGCTGTTCGTGGCGCGCCGGCTGATCCGGGCGGCGGCGGAGGACATCGGCGAGGCCGATCCGATGTCGCTGGTGCTCGCCAACGCCGCCAAGGACACCTACGATTTCCTGGGGTCGCCCGAGGGCGAGATCGCGCTGGCCCAGCTCACCGTCCACTTGGCCTGCGCGCCCAAGTCCAACGCCGTCTACCGGGCCTATGGCGCGGCCATGAAGGCGGCTCGGGAGACCGGCTCGCTGATGCCGCCGGCCCATATCCGCAACGCGCCGACCAAGCTGATGAAGGACCTGGGCTACGGCAAGGGCTACGCCTACGACCACGACGCGGCCGACGGCTTCTCCGGCCAGGACTATTTCCCCGACGAGATGGACCGCCAGACCTTCTACGCGCCGAAGGGCGAGGGCTCGGAGGCGCGGATCAAGGAACGGCTCGAGCGCTGGGCGGCGCTGCGCAAGGAACGGTCTTGAGCCGCCGCCCGCCCAAGCCGCAAAACGGGGCGCCGGACCGGGCGCCGGTGACGCCGGTCCAGCTCTCGAAGGCCGAGATCGAATTCGTCCGCGGCCTGGTGATCTATCAGGACCCTCACATCGTGGCGCTGAACAAGCCGTCGGGTCTTTCCAGTCAAGGCGGCCGCGGGCAGGTGCACACCCTGGACGAGCTGCTGTGGGCCTTCGCGAAACCCGGCAAGGCCAGGCCCCGGCTGATCCATCGCCTGGACCGCGACACCTCCGGCGTGATCCTCACCGCGCGGACCAAGCCCGCCGCCGGCTTCCTGGGCAAGGCGATGATGGCGCGCAAATTCGCCAAGACCTACCGCGCCATCGTCACCCCCGGCGCGCCGGAGCCGGCGGCCGGAGTGATCGACGTCGCCCTGCGCCGCGACGAGCAGGGGCGCGAGGCCTACATGCGGGTCTGCACCGCCGAGCATCCCGACGCCGAGACCGCGCGCAGCCGCTATCGGACGCTGGCGGACGCCCCAGGCGCCGCGCTGCTGGAGCTTGATCCGGAAACCGGGCGGATGCACCAGCTGCGGGTGCACCTGGCCTCCATCGGCCGTCCTATCGCCGGCGACGCGCGCTATGGCGGCGCGCTGGTGGTCGGGGGCCATGCTGTGCCGCGCCTGATGCTGCACGCCGCCGCGCTGATCTTTCCGCATCCGTCGGGCGGCGAGAAACGCCTGGAAGCGCCGATCCCCGCCGACATGGCCGCGCTGATCGGCGCGCTCGGCCTCGGCTGACGGCCTTTGCGGCGGCGCGTCAGCCGTCGCATAAGGGGCGCGATGCTGAATCTCCTGCTTGTCGCCCTGGGCGGCGCCATCGGCTCGGTGGTGCGCTACGTCGCCAATGACCGGGTCCGGACCCTGCTGGGGACGGGCTGGCCGTCGGGCATCTTCACGATCAACGTCGTGGGCGGCTTCGCGATGGGCTGCGTGGTCGGCTACCTCGCCCAGCGCGGCGGCGCCGATCAGGAGCGATGGCGGGTGCTGCTGGGCGTCGGGGTGCTGGGCGGCTTCACCACCTTCTCGGCGTTTTCCCTGGACGTCGCCCTGATGATCGAGCGGCGCGCCTATGGCCAGGCCGCCGCCTACAGCCTGGCCTCGGTGGTGCTGTCGGTGGTCGCGCTGTTCGCCGGCCTGATGCTGATGCGCCGGATCTTCGCGTGAAGGAGGTTCGCACCCTCTATGTGGACGCCGGCGAGGACGGGGTGCGGCTCGACCGTTGGTTCAAGCGCCGCTGGCCGCACCTGAACCATATCCAGATCCAGAAGCTCGCCCGCTCCGGCCAGATCCGCGTCGATGGCGGCCGCGCCAAGCCGGACACGCGGCTGGCGGCCGGGGCGCAGATCCGCGTGCCGCCGCTGCCCGACGCACCGGAGCCGCGCGACCGGGACGCGCTGGATCGCCGCGAGATCGCCTTCGCCAAGTCCCTGGTGCTGTTCGAGGACGACGAGGTGCTGGTGCTCAACAAGCCGGCCGGCCTGGCCGTGCAGGGCGGGACGAAGACCTCGAAACACATCGACCGGCTGTTGTCGGCCTGGGGCGAGGGCCTGACCCGGCCCCGGCTGGTTCACCGCCTCGACCGCGACACTTCCGGCGTGCTGGTGCTGGGAAAGTCACCCGGCGCGGCGGCCAAGCTCGCCGGCGCCTTCGCCAAGCGCCGCGCGCAGAAGACCTACTGGGCGCTGGTGGCCGGCTTTCCGAAGCCGGGGCAGGGCCTCCTCGATCTGCCGCTGGCCAAGAAGGGCGTTGGCGACCGCGAGATGGTGCAGCCGGCCGACCTTTCCGACCCCAAGGCCGAGCCGGCGCAGACCGAGTTCGTGACGCTGTCGCGGGCCGGCGACCGGGTCGCCTGGATGGCGCTCTATCCGCATACCGGACGCACCCACCAGCTTCGCGCCCACATGCTGGCCATGGGCCATCCGATCCTGGGCGATCCGAAATACGCCACCGAGGCCTCCTCCGCGCTCTCCGGTCCCCTGAAGCTGCAACTGCATGCGCGGCGCCTGGTGCTGGCCCATCCGACGCGGGGCCAGCTGGTTCTGGAGGCGCCGCTCAGCCCGGAAATGCGCGCCGGATTCAAACACTTCGGCTTCGATGAGCATGAGGCTGATCCCGACCCCTTCAAGTCCCGTCCGAAGAAAGACCGTCGATGAGTGAAGCCGCCACCCTGGAGCGGGCCGAGGCGCTGATGGCCGAAGGGCGCACGGCCGAGGCGCTGGCGCTGACCGAGGCCCTGGTCTCCGGCGATGCGCCGACGCATCTGGCGCTGGCGTCGCATTCCGGCGCCCTGAAGCTTTCGGGCCGCGTCGCCGACGCCCTGGTCTTCGACCGCCAGGCCATCCAGCGGTTCGAGACCAGCCCGGTCGCCTGGCACAACTATGCCGCCACCCTCGATGACCTGGGCCGCGCCGCCGAGGCCGTGGAGGCCTGCGAGCAGTCGTTCCGCCGGGGCATGGACGCGGCCCAGACCTTCGCGGTCTATGCCCGGGCCCTGCGCGCGGCCGGCAATCATCCGCGGGCCGACTATGCCTATCGCCAGAGCCTGATGCGGGCGCCGGGCGAAAATGCCGTCGCCGTGGAGTTCGCCAACTATCTGTGGATGCAGCATGGCGACGTCGCCAAGGCTGACGCCATCCTCGACCTCGCCTTCCACGGTGGCGCGCCGCCCGCGCCCCTGCTGGTGGCCAAGGCCACGCTCTATGACGCCGCCGGCGACACCGAGCGCGCGATGACGCTGCTGGACGCCGCGAGCCGCAAGATGCCCGACGAGGTCATCGTGATGATGGCCGCGACCGACTTCGCGCTGCGCCTGGAGCGGGTCGATGAGGCCGAGCGTTTCGTCCGCCTTGCCGAGGCCGCCGGCCCGGGCGAACGCGCGGTGATCCAGTATGCCGCCATCGTCGATCTGGCCCAGGCGCGGCCGGACGCGGCGCTCGCCAAGCTGCGCGAGGCGCTGGAGACCTATCCCGAGGATCAGTCCCTGTGGGGCTGGGCGGCGACCGCGGCCCGCGCCGTGGGTGACCCGCTCTATGGCGAGCTTTGCGACTACGACGCCATGGTCACCGCTTACGATCTGCCGACGCCGGAGGGCTGGGCGAGCCTCGAAGCATTCTTAGGTGATCTCGGCAAGGTGCTGAAAACACTGCATCCTTATGGACAGCATCCGACCAACCAGTCGCTGCGCCACGGCAGCCAGACCATGCACCTGCTGACTGGGTCGGACGATCCGGCGGTCAGGGCCTTTTTCCAGGCAGTGGACGGGCCGCTGCGCGAGCACATGGCCAGGCTCGGCGCCGGGACCGATCCCCTGCGCCGCCGCAACACCTTCGACTACCGCATCCAGGGCGCCTGGTCGGTGCGGCTGCGCTCCGGCGGCTTCCACAAGGATCACTACCATCCGGAGGGCTGGCTCTCGTCGGCCTTCTACGTCGAGGTCCCCGAGGCGGCGCAGGGCGACGACAAGCAGGGCTGGATCCGCTTCGGCCAGCCGCCGTTCATCACCGATCCGCCGCTGCCGCCGGACCATTTCATCAAGCCCAAGCCCGGCCGGTTGGTGCTGTTCCCATCCTATATGTGGCACGGCACCGTGCCGTTCACCTCGGACGAGACGCGCCTGTCGATCGCCTTCGACGCCGTGCCGCGTTAGGCGCGGCTAGACCAGGCCCAGGACCGGTTTCACGCCGCTGCTCGACGGGAAAATCGCGGTGTCTAGCGCGGCGCGGTCGACGCCCATGTGTTCGGACAGCACACCCTTGAAGAGCCCACGCATGTCCACGGTCGGGGCCACATCGCGGTTCTCATAGAGGGCATTGGCCTTGAGCGTCGGCCAGTCGCCGACGATACCGCCGGGCTTCAGCGACCCGCCGAGGATCAGCGCGGTGGAGCCCGTGCCGTGGTCGGTGCCGCCGGTGCCGTTGGCGCGCGCGGTGCGGCCGAACTCGGTGGCGACCAGCACCACGGTGTTCTTCCACTCCGGACCCAGACCGGTGTGGATGCCGTCGAGCACCGCGTCGAGGTAGGCCAGGCGCTGGGTCAGCAGGCCGGCCTGGTTCGCGTGGCTGTCGAAACCATCGAGCGAGATCGCCGCCACCGTCGGGCCGTTCGGCTCGCGCATGAAGCCGGCCAGGGCCTCGCCGAGGGTCTTGGCCGCCTCGCGGCCCTGCTGCGCGCCGGGACCCGCGCCAGCCTTCACGCCGCCGGAGGGTTTGCCGCCGGCGGCCATCATCGAACTGTCGCCCATCAGGCCGGCGGTGGCGTCCTTGGCCATGGTTTCGGTGGCCAGGCCGCGGGCCAGCGCGGGGCCCAGCAACGGGTCGTTGCGGTAGAGGTCCTGCAGCAGCATCGGCAGGCGCGCCTCGGCGTCAACGCCGCGACCCGGCGACCAGGAGGCCGTCTGGACCTTGCCGCGCAGCAGCAGGGGCGCCGTCGGGCCAATGGAGATCGCGTCCACCTTGCGCTGCGCCGACAAGGTCTCGACGGCGCGGTTCAGCCAGCCGGAGGTGGTCGAATAGACCCCGGCCGCGCCGGTCTCCAGCACGTCCTGCGCTTCGAAATGCGAGCGGGCGCGGTCTGGCGTGGCGATGGCCGGGACGATGCGTGCTTCGCCGGCCTTGGCGAGCGCATGCACGGTCGACAACTGCGGGTGCAGGCCGAAGGTCGTATCCAGTGGCAAGGCGGCGTCGCTGAGCGCCAGCCCGGCACGCAGGGACGGGTAGTCGCGGTCGCCGATCGGCGGGGCGACCGACAGGCCGTCCATGCCGCCCCGGCAGATCACCACGATCATCTTTCGCCGGTTGAGGTCGCCGTCCGCGGCC
>JANYET010000062.1 GCA_025359785.1 Alphaproteobacteria bacterium
TATGAGATTCCACTCACTGTCCCATGCGGCAGGGTCGCCCGCCGAGCTCAAGTCGCAAAACTTGGCTTCAGTCGCAATCGCCTCTTCAATTGATTTCATGCACGCAGAAATCTCTGCGCCAGAGGAATCTGAGATCAGGAATTTCGCCAGGAAAACGGAGCGACCCGAAACCTTCATCTTTCCAATTATACCCTTATATTCAATCTTGGGGTCGTTTAGCGATTGCGCAAATATTAGGAAATTTGGCTTTTTTTCATTCTCGTATTTAGCAACTCTAATCTCCATAGGTTCAGATATGGAGTAGTATCCAACTCGAGTTTTGAACCACATGGTTTCGTTGACTCCAGAGGCACAGGCTCTACCGAAGGCCGACGAAGCTAGGGTTGAATAGCGAACGTCGCAATGGCGGGGAAGCTAGAGAGAGCCCTACTCCGCCGCCATCGGCAGGATCACCGCTTCGCGGCCGCCGCGCACGAGACCGCCCGGAAGAGCGCCGGTGGAGACGCCATCCTCAAACGTCACCTGGCCGGATTTGACCGTGTAGCGGTAGCCCTCGGCGCGCTGCACCAGCCGCTTGCCGCCGGCCGGCAGGTCGTTGACCGCTTCGGGGCGATGCAGGCGCAGGTTCTCGAAATCGATGACGTTCACGTCGGCTAGCAGGCCGGGCTTCAGCTGCCCGCGATCGTTGAGGCCGTAGGCGCGGGCCGTATCGCTCGACAGCTTCCGGACCAGGAACTCCAGCGGGAACTTGTCGCCCTTCACCCGGTCGCGCGCCCAGTGGGTCAGGATGAAAGTCGGCATGCCGGCGTCGGCGATCACGCCGCAGTGGGCGCCGCCGTCCGAAAGCCCAAACAACACATTGGGATGCTGCATATTCTTGCGGAAGAAATCGAAGTTGTAGGTCACGTAGCCACCGAGCGGCTGATAGAACAGTTCACGCCCGTCGTCGCGGATCAGCAGGTCGTACATCATCTCCAGCGCCGTCACGCCCGCCGCCTCGGCGAGGGCCGCGACGCTGCCCGAACGGTCGGGCTCATAGTCCGGCCGCTCGCCCAGCGGAAAGATCCGCCAGAGCAGGCTGCCGGCGCCCAGAGAGGTGGCCAGCGAGGCGTCGCTCGGGCTGGTCCCCAGCGCCGCGCGGATCAGCGGGCTGTCCTCGGCCAGCAGGGCCGCGCGCACCTCGGGCTTCCGCATCTCCGCCACGCGGTCCTCGACCGCCAGGGGCTCGATCCGTGTCTTGAAGGTCGGGCTGGCGATGAAGACGTGGAAGTTGGAGGTCAGGCCGTGGAGGATGCCGGTGGGCCTTCCTGCGATCTGCGGGCGGATGTCCATGCCGTGGCGGCGGGATTCCTCGGCGATATTGTACATCTTGTTGCCTTCGTAGGCGCCGGCCGAGGTGGCCACCAGCGTCACCGGCAGACCGGTCTGCTCGGCGAAGCCCTTCACCCACATCCACTCGTCGTCGTCGCCCAGGTGGTCGGAGACCATCTCGAACACGCCGTGCCGCAGTCCCTTCATGGACATGCCCAGGGCCAGCATCTCGTCCGAGCCGGCGAACGTGCCCGGCATGTGGACGCCCTTGAGATCCTTGTGCAGCAGGGTGCGCGAGGTGGAAAAGCCCAGGGCGCCGGCCTCGACCCCTTCGCGCACGAGGCGCGCCATCTCGGCGATCTCGGCGGCGTTGGGCTGATAGTCGGTGTTGCACCGGTCGCCGAGCACATAGGCCCGCACCGGCGCATGCGGCACATGCGTGCCGACGTCGATCGCCCGCGGCTTGGCCTCCAGGGCGTCGAGGTATTCGGGGAAGGTCTCCCACTTCCAGTCGATGCCCTCGTGCAGGGCGATGCCGGGAATGTCCTCCACGCCCTCCATCAGCTCGATCAGGAAATTGTGCGCGTCCGGCCGGACGGGTGCGAAGCCGACGCCGCAGTTGCCCATGATCGCGGTCGTCACGCCGTGCCAGCTGGACGGCGCGAGCAACGGATCCCAGGTCGCCTGGCCGTCGTAGTGCGTGTGGATGTCCACCCAGCCCGGCGTCACGATCAGGCCCGTGGCGTCGATCTCGCGACGCGCCGGGCCGAGGCTCTTGCCCACCTCGACAATGCGGTCGCCATCGATGGCCACGTCGCCCACGAAGGGCTCGTCGCCGGTTCCATCAACGATGGTTCCGCCGCGAATAATCAGGTCCCGCATGGCGCATCCTCCCGGATTTTGTGCTCGTTACGCGGAGTGTGCGCCCTGCCGCAGCGGAAGCACCAGAGGTTTTGTGGCGCTCCGCGGCGCGGCCCCTGGCGGACGTTGCAGGCCCTAGTTGGCGTTGTGCGCCTGGGCGACGTGCTCGCTGGTCAGCGGCGGGGCCATGACCATGGCGGTGGCGAAAATCAGCGCAGAGGCGGCCAGCAGGCCGGCCGCCCCCAGCACCGGCCACATGCGCTCAGGCCGTGATGGCGCGATCAGCAGCGCCCTGGCCTCTTCGATCGCGGCGGCATCCAGGGCGGAGAACGGGCTCGGCATGGGCGCTACGTTCAACGGAGTCGCACCGCGCGCCAACATCGCCGCGCTTGGCGCGGGCGGCCCTACAGCCTAGATAGGCGGCCATGATCCTAGTGATCGATAACTACGACAGCTTCACCTACAACCTGGTTCACTACCTGAACGAGCTGGGCGCGGAGACGCATGTCGCGCGCAACGACGCCATGAGCGTCGCCGAGGCGCTCGGAATGCGGCCTCAGGGCGTGTTGCTGTCACCCGGTCCGAAGACCCCCAACGAGGCGGGCATCTGCCTGGACCTGATCGCCGCGGCGCCGGCCGACCTGCCGATCTTCGGCGTCTGTCTGGGCCACCAGTCGATCGGCCAAGCCTATGGCGGCGAGGTCGTCCACGCCAAGGCCTTGATGCACGGCAAGACCAGCGCGATCCACCACGGCGGCAAGGGCGTCTTCGCCGGCCTGAAAAATCCTTTCACCGCGACGCGCTATCACAGCCTGGCCGTGGAAAAGGATGTGCTGCCGCCGGACCTGGAGATCACCGCCTGGACCGAGGACGGCGAGATCATGGGCGTGCAGCACCGGTCTCGCCCGGTATTCGGGGTGCAGTTCCACCCCGAATCCATCGCGACAGAATGCGGCTATGAGCTGCTGGCGAACTTCCTCGAGATCGCCGGCGTGAAGCGCCTGGCCGACGCCTGACCCGGCCCGCGAATGTCCGACGCCTTTAAGCCCCTGCTGAGCCTGCTCGCCGATGGCGGCACCTTGTCGGAGGACAATGCCGGTGAGTTCTTCGCGGCCTGCCTGCGCGGGGAGCCGACGCCGGCGCAGGTCGGCGCGGCGCTGACCGCCATGCGGATGCGCGGCGAGACACTCGGCGAGATCGTCGCCTGCGCGCACGCCATGCGCCGGGCCGCCGTGCAGATCAGCCCGGCCTATCCGACCATCGATGTCTGCGGCACCGGCGGCGATGGCCTGCATACCCTGAACATCTCGACGGCCGTGGGATTCGTGGCCGCCGGCGGCGGGCTGAAGGTCGCCAAGCATGGCAACCGCGCGCTGTCCTCCCGGTCCGGCACGGCCGACGTGCTGGCCGAGCTCGGCGTCGATATCGACATGCCGGCCGAGCGCCAGCTGGCGGCGCTGGATCAGGCCGGAATCTGCTTCATGTTCGCGCCCGCCCACCACGGATCGATGCGCCACGTTTCGCCGATCCGGGCGGAACTGGGCTTCCGCACGATCTTCAACCTGCTGGGGCCGTTGACCAATCCAGCCGGTGCGCAGCGCCAGGTGGTCGGCGTCTTCGCCGAGCGCTGGGTGGCCCCCCTGGCCGAAGCGCTCAAGGTGCTGGGCGCCGAGCGGGCCTGGGTCGTGCACGGCTCGGGCCTCGACGAGATGACCACGACCGGCGAGACCAGCGTCGCCGAGCTGCGGGACGGGCAGGTCCGGCTGTTCACCGTCACGCCGGAAGCCGTCGGCCTGACGCGCGTCGGCCTGGCCGACCTCACAGGTGGCACGCCGCCAGAGAACGCCGTGGCGTTGCGCAAGCTGCTGGCCGGCGAGACGGGCCCCTACCGCGACATCGTCCTGCTGAACGCCGCCGCGGCCTTCCTGGTCGGCGAAAAGGTCGAAACCCTGCGCGAAGGCGTCGACCTTGCGGCCGCGGTGATCGACGACGGCCGGGCCCAAGGCGCCCTCGACAAGCTCGCGAGCCTTGCCGCGAGATGAGCGATATCCTCGAGCGGATCGCGGCCTACAAGCGTGACGAAGTGGCGAGCCGCAAAGCCGCTAGGCCGCTGGCCGCGATGGAAGCCGCCGCCCGCGAGGCCTCCGCGCCCCGCGGCTTCCGCGCCGCTCTGGAGCGAGCCCATGGCCCCGGCCGCCTGGCCCTGATCGCCGAGATCAAGAAGGCCTCGCCCTCCAAAGGCCTGATCCGCGCCGACTTCGATCCGCCCGCCCTGGCGCGGGCCTATGAAGAAGGCGGCGCGGCCTGCCTCTCGGTGCTCACCGACACGCCCAGTTTCCAGGGCGCGGACGGCTATCTGGTGAGCGCCCGCGCCGCCACCGGCCTGCCCTGCCTCCGCAAGGAGTTCCTGGTGGATCGCTGGCAAGTCGCGGAGAGCCGCGCGCTAGGGGCCGACGCCATCCTGGTGATCCTGGCGATGGTCGACGATACCCTGGCTTCCGACCTCATGGAGGCCGCGCACGCCCATGGCATGGATGTGCTGGTCGAGACCCACGACGCGGCCGAGATGACGCGCGCCGTGGCGCTCAAAGCTGACCTGATCGGCGTCAACAACCGCAATCTGCGGACCTTCGAGGTCGACCTGGCGATTACCGAGCACCTCGCCGCGGCCGCGCCGCGTGACGCCCTGCTGGTGACCGAGAGCGGCATCTTCACGCCGCACGACGCGGCGCGGCTGGAGGCCGCCGGCGCCAAGGCCATGCTGGTGGGCGAAAGCCTGATGCGGCAGGCCGACGTCGCCGCCGCGACTCGCGGCCTGTTCGCCGTATGAGTCGCGGCTGTTGAGTCGAGGCTGTTGAGTCGAGGCGCGCGTTAATCATCGCCGCCGGATTTTCCGTGAAATTTCAGCGACGCGGGCGGTAACTTGACATTAATCCGGAACACCTAGAGAACATCTGCAACGTTTGTGCTTTGTTCTTCTCAACGCTCCTGGTTGGGGCGCTTTGCTCGAGGTCCCGGTCCGATGCTTACCCGCAAGCAACACGAACTTCTGATGTTCATCCATGAACGCATCAAGGAAAGCGGCGTCTCGCCCTCCTTCGATGAGATGAAGGAGGCGCTGGATCTGGCGTCGAAATCCGGCATTCACCGGCTGATCACCGCCCTGGAGGAGCGCGGGTTCCTGCGCCGCCTGCCGCACCGGGCCCGCGCCTTGGAGGTCCTCAAGCTGCCGCAGCAGGCGACCATGGCCGCGCCGCCCAAGGGCCGAGCGCCCTTCAAGCCGCAACTTGTCGATGGGGGGCCGGCCATGCCCGTGGCGGCCAACGATACCCGCGAATTGCCAATCCTGGGCCGCATCGCCGCTGGCACGCCGATCGAGGCGATCCAGCAGGAGCGGGACCGGATTCCGGTTCCGGAGAGCATGCTGGGCGCGGGCGAGCACTTTGTCCTCGAAATCCAGGGCGACTCGATGATCAACGCCGGCATTCTCGATGGCGACTTCGTGGTCATTCGCCGCGGCGACACGGCGACGTCCGGCGACATCGTGGTGGCCCTGATCATGGGCGAGGAAGCCACCTTGAAGCGCCTGCGCCGCAAGGGGGCGTCCATCGCCCTGGAGGCCGCCAATCCGGCCTATGAGACCCGTATATTCGGTCCCGATCAGGTGGCCGTGCAGGGCAAGCTCGTCGGCCTGATCCGCCGCTATCATTAGCCTTTGGATGCGTGCAACTTTCGCCTTGGCTCAGCGTTTCGGCGCTGGGCTGGGGTGGTTGCAATGACAATCGCTCTCGCTATCGAAGACGCCGCACCCATGCGGCGTCGTTTGGGAGAGACCAAGAATGCGCATTTTGACCTTGGCGGCTGTCGCCGCGCTTAGCCTGACCGCCGCCGCCTGCACCAAGCCCGCAGAGAAGGCCGCTGACGAATCCACGAAGGCGACCGCCGAATCGGCCGCCGCGTCCACCGCGGCGGACACGGCCGCAAAGGACGCCAGCGCCGCCGCGGTTGCGCCGACGCCGGAGGCCGCCAAGGCGGACGCCACGGCGGCCAAGGACGCCTCGAAGATGGCGGCCGACCACGCCGACAAGGCCGCCGATGCTCAAAAGAGCGCGGATAAGGCTGGCGAAAAGGCCGCGATGAAGAAGTAAGCGACTTCGGAGCCTCGGCCTTGGCCGGGGCTCCACCGCCGTTCAGAGCCCGGCTTACAGCCCGGCCGCATGGTGCTCGAATTCCACAAGGTACACCCGTTCGCCAGAGCCGTGCCTGGCGACTTTCAGCAGATCCACGACGCCCAGGAAGCCGGACCGCCGCGCCAGTTCAGGCGTGACGTCCCGGAGGCTGATTTCGCGGATCGACGTCACCTCGATCTCACCGCCACCGATCATCGGATAGCGGCCACCGACCTTCACCCGCGGTTGGCGCCAGATGCGGATGCTGCAGGTTATTTCTCCGCGCCGCACCGGCTCACGCAAACGCTTGGCGAACATCATGGCGATCTTCTGAGGTCTGGGCCCCAGGTCCAGGGCCTGCGGCCGCGCTGGTCTTGCGCCCAGACGACACGCCATCTGCCCGGCGCCTGGCGATAGAGTTCGGCCGACCCGCCGCGCGCGAAGTCGGCGCCGGTCAACACCAGCGGCGCCGGGCAGCTTTCCGCCGGGAAGTCGTTGCGAAGGATGACCACCTCGGCCGAGCCGCACATCTGCGCAAAGCGGCCGTCCTTGAGCGGACGCTTCACATTCCAGGCCGAGGCGATCTTCAGCGGCGCGGTCGCCAGCGGGGTACAGCTCCAGTGGTCGCAGTCGTAGTTCACATCCCGCGCGGCTTCGGTCTTCAGGGGGGCAAGGCCACGCCGCCGCGCCCAGAGCTCCGCGCCGAACAGCTTCACGTCGGGCCGGAACAGCACCGCGTCGCCGCCGGAGCGGACCGCGACCGCCGCGCCGGCGCCATCGACCCAGGCATCGGGCGTCGGCGGTTTCGGGGCGAGGTTGACCGCCAGCGCCAACGGCAGGCCCAGCCAACGCAGGCGGCCTTTCCATAGGCAAAGCCATAGCAGGCCCAGGAAGGCGACCGGCAGCGCCCACTCCGGCCCGCTGGCGACATTCAGCACCGCGTAAGGCGCCGTGGCCGCGATGTGCGCGACCCGGTTCATCAGATCGATGGCGAAGCCCGCGACTTCCAGTGGCCATTTGCCGAGGCCGAAGGGCGCCAGCACCGCCCCGATTGCCAGGCCCGGCATCATCAGGAACCCCGAAATCGGCTCGGTCACCAGGTTGGAGATCAGACCCCAGGTGGAAACCCGGTTGAAATGCTGCATGGCGAACGGGCTGGTCGCCGTGCCGGCGACGAAGCTCGCGGCCGCGCCGGCCAGCGTCCAGGTCCACAGCCCCTGCACGATCCGGATGGGCCAGGGCGTGTTGATTTCCTTCACTGGATGCGGCCAGGCCTCGGCCAGCGCCACAAGGGCGGCGGTGGCGGCGAAGGACATCTGGAAGCCTGGCTGGGTCACCGCCTCCGGCTGCAGGATCAGGACGACAAAGGCGGCCAGCCCCAGGGCATGCAAGCTGATCGCCTGGCGATCCACCAGGATGGCGCCAAAGGCCACGGCGGCGGTCACCGCGGACCGCTCCGCCGGCGGCGGCGCGCCGGACAGGATCAGATAGGCCAGCACGGATGCGAGCGCCAAACCCGCCGCCAGCTTCTTGCCGGAGATGCGCAAGGCCAGCCAGGGCCAGGCCGCGACCCCGAACCGCGCGAGGGCGAAGACGAAGCCGCCGACGATCGCCATGTGCAGGCCGCTGATCGAGATGATGTGCGCCAGGCCGGCAGCGCGCAGATCGTCCACCTGAGCCTTGGGAATGAAGGCCTCGTGGCCTGTCGTCATGGCCGCGGCCAGACCGCCGGTGCTGATCCCCAGGGTGTCCACGATCCGCCGGGTCAGCGCCCAGCGCAGGGCGTTTACCCGCATGGTCATCCGCAGACGCCAAGGCGGCAGCTCGCGCGGATACCAGGTCTGGACAGGCCCCAGCGCGAACCCGACCCCGCCGACGCTCTGGAAGAAGGCGTCCCGGGCGAAATCGTAGGAACCTGGGCTGGCCGGCTGCGGTGGGCTGTTGATCACCGCCAGCACGCTGATCGGCTCGCCCGGCGCGGGCAGATAGCCGCCACGAAGCGTGATCCGGACCCGGATCGGCGTGGCGGCCGGCGCCCAGTCGCCGATCCGCGAGGGCGCGATCAGCAGGCGCGGTCCACCCTGCCCCGGGCTCGCCACATCCATCACCCAGCCTTCGAGGCGCTGTGGCCGGGCCTCAGCCGGCGCAACCGGCGCCTTGGCGCCTTCGGTCCGCAAGGTCGCCATGGCCAGGCCGGCCAGGAAGCAGGCGGCCAGGACGACGCTCGCCGTCAGCACCCGCGATCGGCTCCATCGGTTGACCGCCAGGAGCAGGACGGCGGCCAGGGCCAGGCCGGCAAAGCCTGTCCAGATCTGCGGCTCGCGCAGCAGAGCGAAATAGACGCCGGCGCCGCAGCCGAACGCCACCGGCGTCCAGAGCGTCCAGCGGTCGGCTTGCCGTTCGATCTGCTGGCCCAGCCACCGCCAGGCGCCGCTCGGGCTAGGACGCGCGGGACCCCGCATGCTAAGAGGCGCCGCCCCGGCGTTCGCCGCCGCAGCGTCTCCAGGCTTTTCGTTTCCGATGTCCGACAAATCCGTCGTCACCCGTATCGCCCCCTCGCCGACCGGCGCCATGCACATTGGCACGGCTCGCACGGCACTTTTCAACTGGCTTTATGCGCGCCACACCGGCGGCAAGTTCCTGCTGCGCATCGAGGACACCGACCGCGAGCGGTCTACCGAAGCCGCAGTGCAGGTGATTTTCGACGGTCTGGCCTGGTTGGGCCTCGAGGCGGACGAAACCCCAGTGTTCCAGGCGAGCCGCGCCGAGCGCCACACCACGGCCGTCGATGAGATGCTGGCGCGGGGCAGCGCCTATCGTGACTACATGACCCCCGACGAGCTTGAAGCTGAACGCACCCATGCGCGCGCCGAGGGCCGCGTGGTGCGATCATCGTGGAGGGACCTGACGCCCAACGACGCGCCGGACCGGCCGTTTGTGGTGCGCCTGAAGGCGCCGCTTACCGGCGCGACCCTGATCGACGACCAGGTGAAGGGCCCCGTGACCTTCCAGAACAAGGATCTCGATGATCTGATCCTGCTGCGCACGGACGGCACGCCGACCTACAACCTCGCCGTCGTGGTCGACGACCACGAGATGGGCGTGACCCACGTGATCCGCGGCGACGACCATTTGAACAACGCCGCGCGCCAGACCCTGATCTACCAGGGCCTCGGCTGGACGCCGCCCGTCTGGGCGCACCTGCCGCTGATCCACGGTCCCGACGGGACCAAGCTCTCCAAGCGCCATGGCGCCCAGGCTGTCAGCGAGTTCGCCGATATGGGCTACCTGCCCGAGGCCATGCGTAACTACCTGGCCAAGCTCGGCTGGGGCCACGGCGACGACGAGATCTTCGATGACGCCCAGGCCGCCCTCTGGTTCGATATCAAGGACGTTGTGGGCGCGCCCGCACGGCTGGACTGGGCCAAGCTCAACCACCTGAACAACCACTACATCCGCCTGGCCGAGCCGGCGCGGCTCGCAGCCCTGGTCGCGGACATTCACCGGAGCCGCGACCTCACCCTGCACGACGATCATCTCACCGCCCTGGCTCACGTGATCCCCTTCGTGCGCGACGGGGCCAAGACCACGCTGGAGCTGGCGGACGCCACGGTCTTCGCGCTGGCCCGGCGGCCCTTGGGGTTCACCGACAAGGCGCGCGAGCTGGTGACCAATCCAGAGACCCGCGAACGTCTAGGCCGCCTTCGCCACGCCCTGGCCGCGGCGCCCGCCTGGGATGTGGCGACCCTTGAAGGCGTCAACCGCGGCTTCGCCGAGGCCGAGGGCGTCGGCATGGGCAAGTTCGGTCCCGCATTGCGGGCCGCGCTGTCGGGCGGCGCGCCGGCGCCAGACCTCGCCGGCGCCCTCGTAGCGCTCGGAAAAGATGAAAGTCTCGGGCGTCTCGACGATGCGCTTTCGCTTAACGGGTAACGCGCTATAAGCCGTTTCGAACGGGCGTTTCACGACGACCAATTTCGAGGGGGCAGGCATGGCCGACACAGCAAAAATCAGCATCGGCGGCAAGACGATCGACTTGCCGATCCTGAAGGGCACGACCGGCCCGGATGTCGTGGACATCCGCAAGTTCTACGCCGAAAGCGACGCCTTTACCTACGATCCGGGCTTCACCTCGACGGCGAGTTGCGAAAGCAAGATCACCTACATCGACGGCGACGCCGGTGTTCTGCTGCATCGCGGCTATCCGATCGGCGAGCTGGCCGAGAAATCCACCTTCCTCGACACCTGCTACCTCCTGCTGCACGGTGAATTGCCGAACGCCAAGCAGTACGCGGACTTCGAACATACGATCACCTATCACACCATGCTGCACGAGCAGTTCGATAGGTTTTTCCAAGGCTTCCGTCGGGATGCTCACCCGATGGCGATCATGACCGGCGCGGTTGGCGCACTCTCAGCCTTCTACCACGACAGCACCGACATCAACGATCCGCAGCAGCGGATGATCTCGGCCCACCGCCTGATCGCCAAGATGCCGACGATCGCGGCGCGCGCCTTTAAATACTTCACCGGCCAGCCCTTCGTGCACCCGCGTAACGACCTGTCCTACGCGGAGAACTTCCTGCGCATGTGCTTCTCGGTCCCAGCCGAGGACTGGAAGCCCAACCCGGTGCTGACGCGGGCCATGGACCGCATCTTTATCCTGCACGCCGACCACGAGCAGAACGCGTCCACCTCGACCGTGCGCCTGGCTGGTTCGTCGGGCGCCAATCCGTTCGCCTGTATCGCCGCGGGTATCGCCTGCCTCTGGGGCCCCGCGCATGGCGGGGCCAACGAAGAGGCGCTGAACATGCTCAAGGAGATCGGGACCGTCGATCGGATTCCCGAATACATCCAGGGTGTGAAGGACCGCCGCTACCGGCTGATGGGCTTCGGCCACCGCGTCTACAAGAACTACGATCCGCGGGCGACCGTGATGCAGAAAACCTGTCACGAGGTGCTGGCCGAGGTCGGCGATGCGGACGATCCCCTGCTGAAGGTCGCGATGGAACTCGAGCGGATCGCGCTCTCCGACGAGTATTTCATCGAGCGCAAGCTCTACCCGAACGTCGACTTCTATTCGGGCATCACGCTCCGCGCCCTGGGCTTCCCGGCCGAGATGTTCACGGTGCTGTTCGCTGTGGCACGCACCGTCGGCTGGATCAGCCAGTGGAAAGAGATGATCGAGGACCCGGCCTACAAGATCGGCCGCCCCCGCCAGCTCTACACCGGCGCCCTGCAACGCGCCTACGTTCCGGTCGATAAGCGCTAACAATTTCCGGACCCGAGCCACGGCCCAGAGTGATCGGAGCCCTGAGCGGACTGGTCATTGGACTATTCGCCCTACCCGCCGTCGGTATGGCAGCGACTGTGGTGATCGACAGTGGGCCTATACGCGGCCTACAAGGCAACGGCGTCGCAGCCTATAAAGGTATTCCATTCGCTGCGCCGCCCGTGGGGCGTTTGCGCTGGCGCGAGCCCCAGGCCGTCCAATCCTGGACGGGCGTGCGCGTCGCCACCACCTTCGCGCCGGCTTGCCTGCAACGCGGCGTCTCCATGCCGGGCGAGCCTGATCCGAAGACCAGCGAGGATTGCCTCTATCTGAATGTCTGGGCGCCGGCCGGCAGGTCGCGCGCAGTCCGGCCCGTGATGGTGTTCATTCCGGGTGGTGGCTATACCAACGGCGCGACCTCTCTGCCGCTCTATTGGGGAGACCGGCTGGCCCGACGCGGCGTGGTGGTGGTGACGTTGTCCTACCGCCTAGGGCCGCTGGGTTTCTTGGCCCACCCCGAGCTCACTGCGGAATCGCCGCACCAAAGCTCTGGAAACTATGGCCTGATGGACCAAACCGCTGCCCTGACCTGGGTCCGGCGTAATATCAAGACGTTCGGTGGCGATCCAGCTCGGGTGACTATCTTCGGCCAGTCGGCTGGAGCCATGTCGGTCAGCATGCTGATGGCCTCGCCGCTGGCCCAGGGCCTCTTTCAACGAGCCATCGGCGAGAGCGGCGGGCTGTTCGAGCCGTTGCAGCTGGCGCCCAACTACGGCTTGCGGGTCGCCGAGCGCGATGGCGTGGCCTTCGCGAAGTCCGTGGGGGCAACATCGCTGGCCGAGCTTCGGCGCCTTTCTGGTACGCAACTGCTGAAGGGTGACCTCGGCAGAGTTTCCCACCCGGTGATCGAGCCTTACGCCCTGCCGCTGTCACCCTACGGCGCCTTCGTGACCGGCCGTCAGACGCGCGTACCGATCCTAGTGGGCTGGAACGCCGAAGAGGCGCGCTCGCTCACCGATTTCAGCAAGGTCCGCGCGGCGAGCTTTGCCGAGGACATCCGCAAAGCCTTCGGGCCACTGCCCTCCGCTCTCATAGACGCCTATCCCCACGCGGATGACACACAAGCGATCCAGGGCCGTGCCGATTTCGAGCGTGACCTGCGCTTCGCCTGGGACAATTGGAGCTGGGCAAGACTGCAAGCCGCCGCTGGCTCACCGGCCTACGCCTATCGCTTCGAACACCGGCCGCCGTTTCCGGCCGGCTCGGTTCGCGCCGGTTGGGGCGCGTCGCATTTCGCCGAGCTCTGGTACGTTTTCGATCATCTTGACCAGGAACAGTGGCGGTGGACCACGTCGGATCGCATGCTGGCGGACGCCATTGCTGGCTATTGGGTAAATTTCGCGCGGTCTGGCGACCCCAACGGCCCCGGCTTACCGACCTGGCCGAGGTTCGACGCAACCGGAGGGCTGATCCTGAGGCTGGACGATCCAATCGCCGCCGGGCTCCCGCCTGAACTTGCGACCTTGAAGGTGCTTGACGAAATCTATGCCCAGTTCCGAGGCGCATCGTTCGGCAAGGTCAAGACGCCCTAAACCCGCCGCTCAACCAACAGCTTCAGCACCGCCTCGGCGGCGGCCTCGGAGGGATCGGGACCGCCGCGCCCCATCGTATCGAGCGCGGCGTACTGGGCGGCCACCTGGCGGCGGCGCAGGTCCGGGTTGTCGAGGCGTTGTGCGACGGCCTGGGCGAGCTTTGCCCCCGTGCAGTCCGCCTGCACCAGTTCCGGCGCGACAAACGCCTTTGCAGCGATGTTGAACAGCGTGATGTAGGGCGTTCGGATCAGGCGTCTCAGGATGGCGTAGGTGAGCCTGCCCAGTCGGTAGCCAACGACCATCGGGGCCCCGGCCAGCGCCAGTTCGGTCGTCACGGTCCCCGAGCAGGCGAGCGCCGCCGTGGCCGCCTTCATCGCGTCGAGTTTGCCCTCATCGCCTTCGATCACATGGGCCCGGTGCGGCCAGCCGGCGACCCTGGCCTTGACCATCGCGGAGACCGTGGGCGCGGCCGCGATCACCACGTGCAGGGCCGGACGCTCCGCCTTGAGGCGGCGCACGGCGTCCTCGAAGGGTGGCAGGACGCGCTCGATCTCCCCGGGCCGGCTGCCAGGCAGGACCAGCAGGATCGGATCGAGCGGGCCCGCACCGATCTGCTCGCGGAGCCTGTCAGGCCGCGCCGTGGAGAAATCCAGACTGAGCGCCGAGTTGCCGACGAAGGTGACGGGCAGGCCCTGCGCCTCGAACCACGGGGCGTCGAAGGCATGAATGGACAGCAGGTGATCGACGGTCGCGGCCAGGGTCTTCGCCCGGCCCGGCCGGGTCGCCCAGACCTGGGGTCCGACATATTTGATCAACGGCAGTTTCGGATCCAGGCGGCGCAACCCCTGCGCGACCCGCAGTGTGAAGCCCCAGGAATCGATCAGCACGGCCACATCGGGCTTTTCCCGGGCCGCCAGCGCCACGGTCTCGCCGACACGCTTCACGATACGCGGATAGGCCAGCAGGCCCTCCACCAGTCCCAGGATCGAGATGTCGGCGATATCGAACGGGCTCTGGACGCCCTCGGCCGCCATGCGCTCACCGCCCACGCCGACAAAGCGGACGCCATCGCCGAGCCTGGCCTTCAGCGCCCGCGCCAGGCCCGCGCCTCGATCGTCGCCAGAGGCCTCGGCCGCCACCAGCATGACGGTGAGCGGCTGGCTCACGAGGCCGGCGGTTCCAGGCCCACGATGAACAGGCCCAGTTCGTCGGCCAGGCTGATCACCGTCTCGCGGTCCAGCACCAGCAGGTGGCCCGCCTCGCCGACGATTCCGGCGAGCCCTGCCCGCGCCACCGCTTCGACGGTCGCCGGCCCGATGGTCGGCAGGTCGACCCGCCGTTCCTGGATGGGCTTGGGCGCCTTGGCCAGCACGCCGGCCGGCGCTCCGGGCCGACCTCTGAGGGCTTCGGGGAGCTCGGCGACGCGAGCCAGCAGCGCGTCGGTGCCCTCGGCGGCCTCCAGCGCCAGCACTAACCCCCGACAGACCACGGCGGCTTGGCCCGCGTCGAGGCGTCCGATGGCGCGGGCGACGTCCATGGCCTGGGCAATGTCGGCCGCGATGTCTTCGCCAGGCAAGATAGCGCCCAGCGGCCCAGCGCCGAGGCCCAGGTCGTCCATCACCTCGTGCGCGCCCTCGACCGCGAAGCCTTCCTTCTCGAACTCTCCGACCAGCATCCGCAGCAGCGCGTCATCGCCCTTACGGGCCGCGGCGATGGCGGCCGGCAGGGCCTGCAGGCCGCGAAAGTCGGGCATCAGGGTGGTGAAATCCGGGCGAGCGACCTGCCCGGCCAGGCAGACGGCCTCACAGCCGGCGCGCTTCAGGGCCTTGAAGCACTTTCCGAGCTCGGCGAGCCCAACCTCATCGCCGGTGAAGGGCTCGAGGCCGGCGCCGGCAAAGCCCTTGAGGCGAATGACGAACAGCGGACGCCCGGAGCGTTCGCAGTGCTCGGCGATCTCCACGGGCAGGCTCCCGCCGCCGGCGATCAGCCCGAGCTTGCGCATCTAGACCTCGCGTTCGGGCAGGCAGAGCGGACGGTTGGCGTCCGCGCGGATGAAGTCGATGATCTCCATCACCTCGGCTGAGCTCGAATAGGTCTCGACCGTATCATCCAGGCGCTCCTGGAAGGTCCCTTCGTCCGCAAAGAGGAGACGGTAGGCGGCGCGCAGGGTGTTGATGGTTTCACGATTGAACCCTCGACGCTTCAGCCCCACAAGATTCAGACCCTCGAGGTGGGCATGGTTGCCCCACACCGAACCGTACGGGATCACATCCTTTACGACCGCGGCGAGGCCGCCGATCATCGCGTGACGGCCAACCCGGGTGAACTGGTGGACAGCCGCCAGACCCCCAACAATCACAAAATCGGCGATCTGACAGTGCCCACCTAGTGTGGCCTGCTTGATGAGGATGACGTTGTCGCCGACGATACAGTCGTGCCCGACGTGAGACTCGATCATGAAAAAGCCGTGCGAGCCGACCCGGGTCACACCGCCGCCGTTGACGGTTCCGATGTTCATCGTGGCGTGTTCGCGGATGACGTTGTCGTCGCCGATGATGAGTTGGGTATCTTCACCACGATACGCCGTGTGCTGAGGAGGCCCGCCAAGCACCGAGAAGGGGTGGACGCGATTTCGCGCGCCGAGCTCCGTCGAACCTTCGACGACGACATGTGACGCCAAGATGGTGTCGGCGCCGATCTTGGCGCTTGGCCCGATGACGCAGAACGGCCCGATGCTGACCCCGTCAGCAAGCTCGGCGCCCTTGGCGACGATCGCCGTCGGATGGATTTCGATGCTCACTGCGTGTCCACCACCATGGCTGCCCATTCCGCTTCCGCGGCGACCTTGTCGTCGATCATGGCGCGGCCCTTGAACTTGTAGATGTCACGGCGCGAATGCGTGACTTCCACGGGCATGCGTAGCACCGCGCCTGGCCGAACCGGGGTCCGGAAGCGGCAATTGTCGAGTGACATGAAAAAGATCGCCTTGCCCGTGGTGTCGACCTCAAGCGATTTCGACATCAGCACCGCGCTGGTCTGGGCCATCGCCTCGACGATCAGAACGCCCGGCATGACCGGATAGTCGGGGAAGTGACCCGCGAAGAACGGCTCGTTAACGGTCACGCACTTGATGCCGACAATCGATTGGCTGGCGACATAGTCTTCGCAGCGATCGACAAGCAGGAACGGAATCCGGTGCGGAATTCGCCTCATGATTTCGGTGATGTCGATCACGCTGGGAGCTGCGCTCACCGGGGCCTTACGGCTCATGAATCCCCTTCCTTGCGGCTCACCTGACGGGTGATCCAAGCGGTTTCCCGCATCCATTGCCGGACAGGTCGAGCCGGAAATCCGCCCCAGGTTTCGCCGGCCGGCACATCTCTGAGCACGCCGGCCGCCGCGCCGATCCGGGCGCCGCTGCCGATGGTCAAGTGGTCGGCGACCCCTGCCCGTCCGCCGAACTGCGCGCCATCGCCGATCGTGACGCTACCGGAGATTCCGGTATGGGCGGCCATCACACAGTTGCGTCCAATACGCACGTTGTGGGCGATCTGCACCATGTTGTCGATCTTGGTGTTCTCGCCAATCACGGTGTCTTCGAAGGCGCCGCGGTCGACCGTCGAGTTGGCCCCGATGCCGACGCCGTCCTGGAGGATCACCCGGCCGAGCTGTGGAATGTCGATCAGCCCGGTCGGGCCCACTGCCGCGCCGAAACCCGGTTCGCCGATGACCGCGCCCGCCAGAACCCGCACACGATCGCCGATCAGTGCGAAGCCCACCGTGACATTGGCGGAGATCTCACAGTCACGGCCGATCGCCACGCCTGGACCGATCACCGTATTGGCGCCGATCCGCGTGCCGCGGCCAATCTGTGCTCCCGCGCCGATCACGACGCCAGGACCGAGCTGGACGTTGGGTTCGAGCACTGCGCCCGGGTGCACGCCCTTGCCGCCCGTCGCCATGCGCGGGCGATGCAGGCGGCCCGCCGCCAGGGCATAGCCCACCTGCGGCGAGGCCATCACCACGGCCGCACACCCCTGGGGAAGGGCATCGACGCTATCGGGCGTGATGAAACAGGCGGCGGCCTTGGTCTCGCGCGCCTGGGCGACGAACTTGCGGCCGCTGACGAAGGTCACGCTGTCCGGGCCCGCGCCGGCCATCACCGACACCGCCTGGACCTGCCGCACACCCTGCGACGGATCGGTCAGCACGGCGCCGGTCAGGCCCGCCAGGTCGAAGAGTGTGACCGGGCCGAGGTCTTCAAAGAAACGCGGATCGGGCATGGCGTTGCGTGCGGCGATCCGCGTCCTCGGAGGCGAGTGTTACTTCTTCACCGGCGCCGGACGGGCCGGACCGGGGGTCTGGACGATGGGCGGCGCGCCGCCGACGCCGGTCGCGGCCTGCGGTTGGTCGAGCCGCTCGCGATCAAAGGCGAACTGCGTGATCTTGGCGTTGAGCGCGGTGATCACCTGCGGCGTGATGTCCATCGCCGGATTGGCGATCACCACGGCCGTGCGCTGGAACAGGATCGAGCAGTTGCGCTGCTGGTAGACCTGCCGGATCAGCGGCTCCATTTCCTGGCCGATGCGGCTCACGGCCTTCTGCTCGGTGGCCGAGACCTCGCGGTCGCGCAACTGGGCCTTGCGCTGCAGGGAATTGGCGCGAACCTGCAGGGCCGAGGCCTGCTGCTCGAGGGTGCTCTGGTCGAGCGTCGCACGGCGGGCGTCGAGCGCCTTGGCGTCGCCATCGATGGCGTTTTTCTCGCCGGTCAGTTCGGCGTTCGTCTGGGCCACGATCTGCTGCATCCGGCTGTCGACATACTTGCCGACGGTCGAGCCGCCGATCGCGGTCTCTACGGAGATGATGCACATGTTGGCGATCGGCGGACCGTGGACAGCGGCCTGCGCGGCGGGAGCAGCGGCGGGGGTCTGGGCGAGCGCGCTGGAGCCCGCGGTCAGAGCGGCGGCGGCGCACAGGCCGGCGGCGAGGGGTTTGAACGTCATGATATTCCTAGAACCTGGTTGAGGTGGAGAACTTGAAGGTTTCGGTCCGGTCGTAATCCTCCTTCTTGAGGATCTGACTGAAATCGAACTTGATCGGACCCATCGGCGACTTCCAGTAGATACTCAAGCCGGCGGAAGCGCGCAGGCCAAGGTCATCCCGGATCAAGGGGTTGCGTTGCGTCAGCCCGGTGGTCAGATCGATTGTGCGTTTGTCGCGGGCGTCCAGCAGGCCTTCGGTGCCGAAGTCGGAGAACAGCGCGGCCCGGATGCCGTACTGTTCGGGCAGGAAGGTGGGGATCGTCAGCTCGACCGAGCCGATCGCATAGACCTTGCCGCCCAGCGCGGAATTGTTCTGGCCATTGGAACTGAGGCTCAGATCGCGCGGACCGATACCGGCGGTCTGGAAGCCGCGGAAGGTGTTGCCGCCCTTGTAGAAGCGGTTGTTGATCCGGACGTGGTCGCCGCCCCAGGCCTCGATATCGCCGGCCTGACCGGTGACGCTGAGAATGAACGTCTTGTTGAACCCATAATACCAGCCTCCGTCAGCCGTGGTGGAGACGTACTTCACGTCGCCGCCGAGGCCTGCGAAATCCTGGTTCATCTGAATGTAGTAACCGCGGGTCGGGTTGATCCCGTCGTTGCGGCGATCCAACCGGAAGCCGTATCCGATCAGAGAGGTGAGGAAGTTGCCGCGCTGATCGCAAAGCGAGGTCGATACGACGATCTGGGTCGTGTCGCAGAAAGCGGGATCGACCTGCACGTCGTCTTCCCGGATCGTATAGTTGAGCGACCCGCGGGAACTCAGGCTCAGGGGGAAGTTGAGCCGGATGCCGGAGCCCAGGGTCTGCTGCTTGTACGCCGAATATTGGGTGAGATCGTACTTGTAGTAGTAGCTGTCGATGCCGGCGGCGAGGTCGCGGCCCAGGAACCGGGGCTCAGTGAAGGACAGGTCCACCTGCTGGCGGATCGAGCCCACGGACACCCGCGCGCGGACGTCCTCGCCCCGGCCGCGGAAGTTGCGCTCGGTAATGCCCAGATCGATAACCAGCTGATCGACAGAGGAATAGCCGGCGCTGAACGACAGTTCGCCCGTCGGCTGTTCGGTCACCTTCACCTGCAGGCCCGTGCGGTCCGGCGCCGAGCCCGGCGTCTCGGTGATTTCGACGTCCTTGAAATACCCCAGCGACTTGATCTGGTTCTTCGAGCGGTCGACCAGCACGCGGTTGTAGGCATCGCCTTCCGAGACGTTCATCTCGCGCCGGATCACGTAGTCCAGCGTCCGCGTGTTGCCGACGATATCGACCCGGTCGACATAGACCCGTGGGCCTTCCTTCACGTCGAAGGTGACGTCCACCGTGCCCTTGGCGCGGTTGGGTGTGTAGCGCGGGCGAACGTCCACGAAGGCAAAGCCCGCGGAGCCGGCCGCGAAGGTCAGCGCATCGGTGGACTGCTCAATCCGCTCGTCCTGATAGAGGTCGCCGCGACGCAGCGGGATCAGCGACAGAAGCACGTTCTTGTCGAGCTTCTTGAGGTCGGTCTGAACGTCGATCTTGCCGAACTTGTACTCCGGCCCCTCTTCGAGGGTGTAGGTGATCACGAAGCCGTTCTTGTCCGGCGATAGCTCCGCCACCGCCGAGGCCACGCGGAAGTCGTAGAAGCCGCGATTGCGGTAGTATTTCCGCAGCTGCTCCTTGTCGTACTCCAGCCGGTCGGGGTCATAGTTGGCGTTGGACGAGAAGAATTTGTACCAGTGGCTCTGTTCGGTCACGACCACGTCGCGCAGGTCGTTATCGGCGAACGCCTTGTTGCCCAGGAAGTTGACGCGCAGCACGCCGCTCTTGGGGCCCTCGTCGATCTTGAAAATCAGGTCGACGCGCTTTTGCGGCAGCTCGACGATCTGTGGCGTCACCTCAGCCGAGATGCGGCCCGCGCGCCGATAGAGCTCGACAATGCGGCCGACGTCGGACTGGGCCTTCGCGGAGGTGAAGATGCCGCGTGGGCGCACGCTCACCTCGTCCTTCAGCTTGTCTTCCTTGATCGAGGAATTCCCCTCGAACAGCACCCGGTTGATGATCGGATTTTCGACGACGTTGATCACCAGGTCGCCGTTGCTCTCCAGGTCCAGCGTCACGTTGGAGAACAGCTGGGTGCGGAACAGCGCCTTTTCGCCGGCGTCGAGCTTGGCCGGATCGATGGTCTCGCCCAGCTGCATCGGCAGATAGGAGATCACCGTGGTGGGTTCGATCCGTTCATTGCCCTTCACGATGAAGCGCTGGATCACCCCGGTCTGAACCGGCGCTGGGGGCGGCGCCTGAGGTGTCGGGGGCGCGGCGGATTGGGTTGGCGCGGCCGCGGCTGGCGCGGCCGGAGCCTGCGCGAAAGCCAGGCCTGGAGTAGCCAGTGCGGTGGTCGCCAAAAGACCGGCAAGACCGGAAGCTAGCGCAGCGCTGCGGGCGCGGTGTCTGTGCATCGAATCAGCCGTTTGGGAAAAGTCGGGGGTTAAGAGAATAGCCCGCCGATGAAATTGAACACACGCAGGCGCTGCAGATCGTTCACGGTCGCGAACAACATCAATCCGAGAACCAGCGCAAGGCCCACGCGATACCCTACCGCCTGAACCTTGGCAGCAAGTGGGCGTCGGGCGACCGCCTCATAGGCGTAGAACAACAGGTGTCCCCCATCGAGCACAGGTATCGGCAGCAGATTGAGGAATCCGATGCCCACCGAGATGTTGGCGATGAAGCTGAGCAGGGTCAGAAGGCCGTTGATCGCGACGGTTCCGGGGTCCTTGGACGACTCCACCGTCTGCTTGGCGAGATCGCCTGACATCTGCGCCATGCCCAGAGGACCAGAAATCTGGTCGGCGCTCTCGCGGCCGGAGAGCATGCGGCCAATATAGAAGACCGTGGTGTCGACGACGTCGCGGGTCTGTTCCAAGCCACCAAGCAGCGCGCGCAGCGGACCGACTCGTTCGACTCGAATCTGCGGGTTCTCGGGGAAAGCGATCTGCAGACGGCCCAGTTGGTGAACCTTGCCCACGCCGAGTTGAACCGCGCCGCGCCGCGGCGTGGCGGTCAGTTCGATCTCCTGGCCGCCGCGATCGACCACGAACTTGGTCGGCAGGTCGGAGCGCAGGATGATCAGCTGTTTGACGGAGCCGAAGAAGCGGATCGTCTTGCCGTTCGCTTTGACGATGACGTCTCCGACCTGAAAACCAGCCTCCGCAGCCGGGCCGCCCGGCGCGACGGCGGCGACTCGCGCAGGCGAAACGGGCTCCCCGACTGTCATCAGCAGGGCTGCGAACACCGAGATCGCCAGCACGAAGTTGGCGAACGGTCCCGCGGCGCTGATCACCGCGCGCTGCCAAAGAGGCTTGAAGTGGTAATAGCGGCTGAGCGCTGCAGCGCTTTCGCGCCTCAGGACCTCGCCCCGCAACACCTGCAGATCATCTTGGTCCGGTACGCTGGCGGCGTTTTCATCCCCGGCGAAGCGGACGAACCCGCCGATCGGCAGCCAACCCAGCCGCCATTCCACGCCCGACTTGTCCGTCCAGTGCGCCAACGCCTTGCCGAAGCCGATGGAGAACTGGTCGATCTTGGTGCCCAGCGCCTTGGCCGCCAGAAAGTGGCCGAATTCATGGACAGTCACCACCACGCCCACCGCGAGCAGGAATGGCAGGGTGTAAAAGGCGACGTAGGACAGGAAGGCGGCCATCGGGCGTCTACTGCTCCAGACTCTTCGGGCGCGGACCGTTACGCATGCTGCGGCGCCATGAGGCCGCTAACCACCTCGTCCGCCACGCGGCGAGCCACCGCATCGGTGACGCGGGCGGCCTCGACGGGGTCGTTCTCGGCGGGTCTGAGCAGGTTTTGGCGATCCATTCGGCCGAGGGTTTCCTCGACAGTTGCGGCAATATCAAGGAAGCCGATGCGCCGCGCCAGAAAGGCGGCCACGGCGATCTCGTCCGCGGCGTTCATCGCGGCGGGCGCGGCGCCGCCGGCGACCAGCGCCGACTTGGCGATTCGCAGGGCGGGGAACCGCGCCGGATCGGGGTCTTCGAAGGTGAGCGGCCCGGCGCGCGCCAGGTCCAGACGCTGAGCGGGCCAGGGCAGCCGATCGGGCCAGGCGAAGGCGCAGGCGATCGGGCTGCGCATATCCGGCGGGCCGAGCTGGGCCAGCGTCGAGCCATCGGCATATTCCACCAGGCTATGGACGATGGACTGCGGGTGGATAACCACGTCGATCTTCTCCGGCGGCATGGCGAACAGGTAGGCCGCCTCGATCACCTCCAGGCCCTTGTTCATCATCGTCGCCGAGTCGACGGAGATCTTGGCGCCCATGCTCCAGTTGGGGTGCGCCAGCGCCTGCTCCGGCGTCGCCCGCGCCATCTGCTCGCGCGTCCACCCGCGGAACGGGCCGCCGGACGCCGTGAGGATCAGGCGCGCGACATGCTGGGCGTTGGACGGCGAGAACACCTGGAAGATCGCCGAATGCTCGGAGTCCACCGGGATCACCACGCCGCCGGCCAGCTTGGCCGTGCGCAGAAGCTGCGGCCCCGCGCAGATCAGGCTTTCCTTGTTGGCGAGCGCGACGATGGCCCCGGCCCGCGCAGCGGCCAAGGTCGGGGCGAGGCCCGCGAACCCGACGATGGCCGACATCACCCACTGAGCGTCCATGGCGGCAGCCTCGACGACCGCGGCCGCGCCACCAGCCGCCCGAATGCCCGAGCCTGCCAGCCGGTCGCGCAGGCGCGGCAACGCCGTTTCGTCCTCGATGACGGCGATCTGTGGGCGCCACTTCAGCGCCTGCTCCGCCAGGCGCTCGACGTTTCGTCCGGCGGCGAGCGCCACCACCTCGACCTGAACCTTGGCCTGTTCGAACAGATCGAGGGTCGATACCCCGATGGAGCCGGTTGATCCCAGAACGCTGACTTTACGCGGCAGGCTCAATGGCCCCATCCGATCTCATTGGCCAGACGGGCGGCGGCCATCACCACCACGGCGAACATCAGGCCATCCACCCGGTCCAGCAAACCGCCATGCCCCGGGATGATGTCGCCAGAATCCTTAACGCCGAACCGCCGTTTCAGAGCTGATTCCCAGAGGTCGCCGGCCATCGTCGCCAGCCCGACCGACAGGCCGATGAAAGCCGCGGCCCACAGGCTGAGCTCGAAATAGGGCAACGAGGCCATGGCCGTGCCCGCCAGCATCGCTGTCGCCAGACCGCCGAAGAAGCCGGACCAGGTCTTATTGGGTGAAAACTTCGGCCAGAGCTTGGGGCCCTTCAGCACGCTGCCCACGGCAAAGGCGCCGATATCCGCGCCCCATGTGCAGGCGAACAGCATCAAGGTCCACCAGACCCCCTGATTGGTGGCGCGCAGCCAGACCAGGCAGAGCGCGGCCGGCCCGATGTAGAACACCCCGTAAGCCGCGTCGGCCGGCCGCTCGGCGACGCCGCGCGCCACCAGGGCCGAGGCCAGGGCGCCCACCGCCATGACCGCCCAGGCGAGTAAATAGTGGCTCAGCTTGTGTGTTTCGTAGGCCAGGAAGACGGCCGCCAGCACCGCGGCGGTGACAGCGGCGGAGACCCGGATCGGCGCGCCCGGCGCGCTCATCGCGCCCCATTCGATCGACAGCAACGCCACGGCCACCGCGATCATCAGCAGGTAGGGCAAGGCTTCCTGGCGGTCCTGGAACGCCGGGACCCAATGCTGGTGCTTACCCAAGGTCGCGTAGAGCGCGGTCGGCACCAGAACGAAGCCCGAGGCGATCCTCAAGCCCAGGTTCGACCAGTCGAAGCGCCTAGCCCGCGGCAAGGGCGTCATCGGCCACGACGGCGCCATACCGGCGATCACGCGTGCGGTACTCGGCGATCGCGGCCCTCAGGTGCTCGGCGGAATAGTCGGGCCAAAGGACATCCTGGAACACGAACTCCGCATAGGCCGCCTCCCACAGGACGAAGTTGGACAGACGCTGTTCGCCCGAGGGGCGCACGATCAGGTCCGGCGGCGGCAGTTCGGAGGTCGAGAGGTAGGACGCAAACCTCGCCTCGCTCATGTCGGAGGCCTTGACGCGGCCTGCCGCCACATCTTCGGCGAAGCGGCGGGCGGCGTCGGCGATGTCGGCCTGGCCGCCGTAGTTGAAGGCGATGGTGAGGTCGAGCGTGCTGTTGTGCGCCGTGCGCGCCTCGGCCTCGCGACAGATCTTCAACAGGTCGCGGGACAGCCCCTCCTCGCGACCGACAACCCGGACCCGCACGCCCTCGCGTTCCAGCCTGGGCAGGTCGCTGCGGAAGTATCGCTGCGGCAGCGCCATCAGCTCGGCCACCTCGGCGACCGGCCGGCTCCAGTTCTCTGTCGAGAAGCCGAAGATCGTCAGCCACTGGATGCCGAGATCGGGGGCGGCCTGAACGATCCGCTTCAGGGCCTCGACGCCGGCCTGGTGCCCCACGGTTCGCGGCAGGCCGCGGCGCTTGGCCCAGCGGCCGTTGCCGTCCATCACGATCGCCACGTGCAGGCGCAAGGCCTCGCCTGCGCCCTTGGAGGATGCGCCCGCGGTCAAGCTATTCTGTGGGGCGGCCATGGAGATCGAAGAGGTCCTAACGGCTTTCGGCGGCGCGCGGCTTAGACGTGCATGATCTCTTGTTCTTTGGTTTTCAAGGCTTCGTCCACGCGCCGGATCGCCTCATCGGTCAGCTTCTGGACGTCGGTCTCCATTCGCTTTTCCTCATCCTGGCTGATCACATGGGCCTTTTCGGCGGCGCGCAGGTCTTCGTTGGCGTCGCGGCGGATGTTGCGCACCGCGATCCGCTGCTGCTCGGCATATTTCCCGGCGATCTTCGCCAGGTCCTTGCGGCGTTCCTCGGTGAGCGGTGGGATCGGAATGCGCAGGTTCTGGCCGTCGGTCACCGGGTTGAGGCCGAGGTTCGACGAGCGGATCGCCTTTTCCACCGCGATCACCAACGCCTTGTCCCAGACGCTGACGCTGATCATCCGCGGCTCCGGCACCGAGATCGCCCCCACCTGGTTGATTGGCATTTGCGAACCGTAGGCCTCGACCTGGATCTGGTCGAGCAGGCTGGCCGAGGCCCGGCCGGTACGAAGGCTGCCGAATTCTTCCTTCAGGGCGTCAACCGCCTTGTCCATGCGGCTGCGGTATTTGGCCAGATCTGGCTTTTCCACGATGGCCATGATGTTCGCTCCCTTCCTCCCTGCGCCGGCGTCGGCTAGGCGATCGTCGTGAAGACGCCCTCGCCCTTCAACACCTTCAGCAGATTGCCCCGCTCGCGGATCGAGAAAACCACGATCGGAATGTGATTGTCGCGCATCAGGCTGACCGCGGAGGTGTCCATGACGCGCAGATCCTTCGACAGGACCTCCTTGTAGCTCAGCGATTCGTAGCGCTTGGCGTCGGGGTCCTTTTTCGGGTCGGCCGTGTAGACGCCGTCGACGCTGGTGCCCTTGAAAAGCGCGTCGCAGCCCATTTCGGCCGCCCGCAGCGCCGCGCCCGAGTCGGTCGTGAAGAACGGCGCGCCGACGCCGGCCGCGAAGATCACCACGCGGCCCTTCTCCAGATGCCGCAGCGCGCGGCGGCGGATATAGGGCTCGCAGACGGCTTCCATCGGGATGGCTGACTGGACGCGGGTGTAGACGCCGATCTTCTCCAGCGACGCCTGGACGGCGAGCGCGTTCATGACGGTGGCCAGCATGCCCATGTAGTCGGCGCTGGCGCGCTCCATGCCGGCCTCGGCCAAGGTGGCGCCGCGGAAGATATTGCCACCGCCAACCACCACGCAGACCTGGATCCCGGCCCGAGCGACCTCGGCGATCTCCTCGGACACCGCCTGCAGGGTCTTGGGATCGATGCCGAAGCCGTCGCCGCCGACGCCCGCCTCGCCCGAAAGCTTCAGCAGGATGCGTTTGTAGCGCGGCGCGGCGTCAGGCATCTGGAATGGATCTCTCGTGTCGAACGCAACATACACAGAGTGCATGACTTGAGCGCGCGGCGCGTCAAACGCACCGCGCCCCCAAATAGGATTCGGCGAAGCTTAGCTCTGGCCGGAGAGCGAGGCCACCTCGGCGGCGAAGTCCGGGCTTTCAGCCTTTTCCACGCCTTCGCCGAGCGCGAAGCGCACGAATCCCTTCAGCGAGACCGGCGAGCCCGTTTGCTTGGCGGTCTCGGCCACCAGCTGCTCGATGGTCTGATCCGGGTTCATCACGAAGGGTTGCTTCAGCAGCACGACCTCTTCCTGCCACTTGCGGATACGGCCTTCGATCATCTTCTCGACCACGCCGATCGGCTTGCCGCTTTCGACGGCCTGATCGGTCAGGAACTTCTTTTCCTTCTCGACGGCCGCCGGATCGAGGTCGTCCGGCGAAAGCGCCAGCGGCGGGGTCGGCGTGCCGGCCACGTGCAGGGCGATCTTACGGCCCACTTCCTTCAGCGTCGCCTGATCGCCGGCGCCTTCCAGCGCCACGATCACGCCCAGCCGGCCGACGCCGTCACCCTGCGCGTTGTGCAGATAGAGGCTGACCGAGCCCTGGCTCACCGACAGGCGAGCCGAACGGCGCAGGCGCATGTTCTCGCCGATGGTGGCGATCATACCGGTGACGACATCGGACACGACCTCACCCTTGGCCGTCTTGGCCGCGGCGATGGCCTCGACGCCTTCCGAGGTCAGCGCGACTTCAGCGATATCCCGGGCCGCGCCCTGAAAGGTGTCGTTCTTGCCGACGAAGTCGGTCTCGGCGTTAAGCTCGATCAGCGCGCCGGTCTTGCCGTCAGCGCTCACCTTGCCGGCAACCAGGCCTTCGGCAGCCGCGCGGCCGGACTTCTTCTCGGCCTTGGAGAGGCCCTTTTTGCGCAGCAATTCCATGGCGGCTTCCATGTCGCCGCCAGTTTCCTGCAGGGCGTTCTTGCAATCCATCATGCCAACGCCGGACTTTTCGCGCAGGTCTTTGACCAGCGCAGCGGTGATCTCCGCCATGGTCAGCTCCTTCAAAGCTATAGAGGTCGGACGGAGGCCTTAGGGACTCCGCCCCTCAAGGGGTACTCGGTCGATGCGACGCTTTCGCGCCTCAGCCAGCCTGTTCTTCGCTGGCAGCGGCCGCGGCGGGTTCCGGCTCGGCGGCCGGCGCTTCCTCGGCGGGGGCCACGGCGGCAGGCTCTTCAGCCGCAACTTCAGCGACCGGTTCCGGCGCGGCTTCAGCCACCGGCTCGGCGACGGCTTCCGCCGGAGCTTCGGCAGGGACCTCGGCAGGGGCTTCCGCCACGGGCGCCTTGGCCTTCTTCGGCTTGGCTTCGGCGACGGCTTCCGGCGTCATCTGGCGGGCCAGCGTCGGCTCCATCGGAGCCTCCGAGGCGCCCAGGTCAACGCCCGAGGCCGACTGGCCGGCGGCCAGGCCGTCGAGCACGGAGTCAGCCAGCAGGTCGCAGTAGAGCTGGATCGCGCGGGCGGCATCATCGTTGCCCGGGATCGGGAAGGTGATGCCGTCGGGGTTGCAGTTCGTATCCAGGATCGCGATCACCGGGATATTCAGCTTGCGCGCCTCCTGGATGGCGATCGCTTCCTTGTTGGTGTCGATCACGAACATCAGGTCGGGGATGCCACCCATGTCCTTGATCCCGCCCAGGGAAAGCTCAAGCTTGTCGTGCTCGCGCTTCAGCTGAAGCAGTTCCTTCTTGGTGCGGCCGGTTTCGGTTTCCAGCACGCCTTCCAGTTCGCGCAGGCGCGCGATGGAGCCCGAGACGGTGCGCCAGTTGGTGAGCGTACCGCCCAGCCAACGGTGGTTCACATAGTACTGGGCGCAGCGGCGCGCGCCCGTGGCGATCGGCTCGGAGGCCTGACGCTTGGTGCCGACGAACAGGATCCGGCCGCCGGAGGCTGCGACTTCGCGCACCTTCACCAGAGCCTGGTGCAGCAGCGGGATCGACTGCGACAGATCGATGATGTGGATGTTGGAGCGGCTGCCGAAGATGTAGCGCTCCATCTTCGGGTTCCAGCGGTGGGTCTGGTGGCCGAAGTGGGCGCCGGCTTCGAGCATTTGGCGCATAGAGAAATCAGGCAGTGCCATGGGTCGTGTCGTCCTTTATCCGGTTGAACCTCCGCAGGCACCCCCTCCGCCAAACAGTTTGGGAAAGGGACCGGAATGGAAGCGGGCGGGATGTCTCCCCGCCGCGTCGCCAAACGCCTGCGTGTGGATTGAAGGCGGCCAAATAAGCGGTCGGGCCGAAAAAATCAACAGCTTGCGTGCGATAGACCCCCAGCGGCTTGAAGCTTAGCCCTGGCGTTGTATTATCCCGGCTGACAACTTGGGGGCATCGGATGCGTTCTTTCCTGACCATTGCGGCCATCGTCAGCCTGACCGCCGGCGCGGCGCAGGCCCAATACCAGGGCTATCAAGGCTACCAGCCGCCTGGGCTCCCGAAGCCGCCGGCGGCGTTCAAGCCCTACGAGCCGCCGAAACCTCCCCCCAGCGTCTACGGCGGCGGCATGTTCTCGCCCGAGGGCGAAGCGCGCCGCCAGCGCCGGGAGAACGCCGTCCCGAAGGATGGGCCATTCTCGCCGGCCGCCGAGGCGAAACGCGCCCGCGCCGCAGCCAGGCGCGACGGAACGCTCAACCCCTTCTAGCCCTAAATGTCTTCCACGAAGACCACGCCAGGCGCGGTCTTGATCGCGCCGCGGACGGCGCCGTTCAGGGTGAACCGGCCGGGAAGCTTCATCTCCACTTCGCGACCGGCGCCGACGCCGGCTACCAGGACGATTTCGCCGCCGCGCGGATTGCTGACGCCTTCCAGCCGCTTCTTGAGCGCCTCGATCTCGGCGCTGCGGGGCGCGAGGTGGATGCGCAGGCCGGCCACGACGTTCTCCACCGCCTTGGCGACCGGCTCGGCGCTGTCGCCGAAGAAGCGGACCTCGCCGTCCTTGGCCTTGGCGCGCACGGTGATGGCCACGGCCGCCCCGGGCTCAAGCAGGTCGCGGCAGCGCCGCCAGCTCTCCGGCGGGAACAGCACCTCGTATTCGCCGGTCGGATCGGAAAGGGTCACGAAGGCGAATTTCTCGCCGGAGCTTTGGGCGGCGCGTTCCTGGCGGCGGCGGACGACACCGGCCATGCGCAACGCCTCCGCGCCGGCCTCCGCCTTGGCGATGGCGTCCGTCAGCAGGTCCGTGCGCCGCCGACGCAGCGCCTCGACCATATCGTCCAGCGGATGGCCTGACAGATAGAAGCCGACCGCGGCCAGTTCCTCGTCGAGCCGCTCGACCGGCGTCCAGGGGTCGTGTTTGGCGACGCGCGGCCGCGCGGCATCGGCCTGATCGCCGGCGAACAGGCTGACCTGAGACGACGCGCGGTCGGCGGCCACGCTCTGCGCATAGCCGATCAACACCTCGGCGGCGCGGAACAGCAGTTGACGGTTCGGATTGATGGAATCGAAGGCCCCGGCCCGCGCCAGGGTCTCAAAGGTGCGCTTGTTGACCTGCTTGGGGTCCACTCGTTCGACAAAATCGAAGATGTCGCGGAACGGGCCGTGTTCACGCCGTTCGGCGACCACGTGTTCCATCGCCTGCAAGCCGACGTTGCGGATCGCGCCCAGGGCATACAGCACCTCGCCATCGGCCACCTCGAAGTCGGCGCCGGAGAGGTTCACGTCGGGGCTGCGGATCTTCACGCCGCAGCGCTTGGCGTCCTGGTAGAAGGCCGACAGCTTGTCGGTGTTGGCGAGGTCCAGGCTCATGGAGCCCGCGAAGAACTCGACGGGCGCGTTGGCCTTCAGCCAGGCGGTCTGGTAGGCGATCAGAGCGTAGGGCGCGGCGTGGCTTTTGTTGAAGCCGTAGCCGGAGAACTTCTCCATCAGCCCGAACAGCAGGTCAGCCAGTTCGGGGGTCACGCCGCGTTCGGCGGCGCCGGACATGAAGCGTTCCCGCTGCTTGTCCATCTCCTCCTTCTTCTTCTTGCCCATGGCGCGGCGCAGAAGGTCCGCCTCGCCGAAGGAGTAACCGGCCAGGATCTGGGCGATCTGCATCACCTGTTCCTGGTAGACGATCACCCCGAAGGTCGGCGTCAGCACCGGCTCCAGCAGCGGGTGCAGCACGTCGAGGGGTTTGCGGCCCATCTTGGTGTCGACGTAGGCGGGGATCGAATCCATCGGGCCCGGCCGATAGAGCGAGATCAGCGCGGTGACCTCTTCCAGGGACTGCGGGCGGAGCTGGCGCAGGGTGTCGCGCATCCCCTGCCCTTCCATCTGGAACACGCCCACCGTCGCGCCGGAGGCCATCACCTCGTAGGCGCCGGGATCGTCCAGCGGCAGGGTCTCCAACGCGAAGCCCGCGCCACGACGCTCCAGGTGCTTCATGGCCCGATCGACGACGGTGAGCGTCTTCAGGCCCAGGAAGTCGAACTTCACCAAGCCGGCGCTCTCCACCCACTTCATATTGAACTGGCTGGCCGGCAGATCCGACCGGGGGTCGCGGTAGAGCGGGACAAGCTGGGTCAGCGGCCGGTCGGAGATGACGATGCCGGCGGCGTGGGTCGAGGCGTTGCGGTAAAGGCCCTCGAGCTGCAGCGCGATATCGAGCAGCCTGGCCACGCCCTCGTCATCGTCGCGGGCCTGGCGCAGACGCGGCTCGATCTCGATGGCCTTGGCTAGCGTCACCGGATTGGCGGGGTTGGCCGGCACCATCTTGGCCAGGCGATCCACCTGGCCGAGCGGAAGTTGCAGGACGCGCCCCACGTCGCGCAGCACGGCGCGCGCCTGCAGGGTGCCGAAGGTGATGATCTGGGCGACCCGGTCGCGGCCATAGCGCTGCTGCACGTAGGTGATCACCTCGTCGCGGCGCTCCTGGCAGAAGTCGATGTCGAAGTCGGGCATCGAGACCCGCTCCGGGTTCAGGAAGCGCTCGAAGATCAGGCCGTATTTCAGCGGATCTAGACCGGTGATCATCAGCGACCAGGCGACCAGCGAACCGGCGCCGGAGCCACGCCCCGGGCCGACGGGGACGCCATGCGCCACCGCCCATTTCATGAAGTCCGAGACGATCAGGAAGTAGCCGGCGAAGCCCATCGAGGTGATGACCCCGATCTCCCTTTCGAGCCGGTCTTCGTAGACCTGCAGGTCCTGCGAGGGCGCGTTGATCTTCAGCCGCGCCTTCAGGCCCTCGCGGGCCTGGTGGCTCAGCTCCTCGTTCTCGGAGCGGCCGCCTTCGGTCGGGAAGCGTGGCAGGATCGGATCGCGCTTGGGCACCGCGAAGGCGCAGCGACGCGCGATGTCGAGGGTGTTGTCGCAGGCCTCCGGCAAGTCGGCGAACAGCGCGCGCATGTCGGCCGGCGATTTGAACCCGTGCTCGGCGGTGACCCTGCGGCGCTCGTCCTGGCCGACGAAGGCCCCGTCGGCGATGCACAGCAGCGCGTCGTGGGCGGCGAACATGAGCCGGCTTTTGAAGTAGACATCGTTGGTGGCGACCAGGGGGGCATCGGCCTCGTAGGCGAACCTGACGAGCTCAGGCTCGGCGGCCGCCTCGCTTGACAGTTCATGCCGTTGCAACTCTACGTAGAATCTGTCGCCGAACACACGCTGCATTTCGGCGAGGACGGCACGGCCCTCCGCCGCCTTGCCAATCGCGAACAGCGGGTCGGCGGGGCCGTCAGGGCCGCCGGAGAGCAGGATCAGGCCCTCGGCGTGTTCGCAGACCTTGGCCCAGGGGACGTTGGGCTCGTCGGCCGGATCGATCTCCAGGAAAGCGGCCGAGGAAAGTTCGGAGAGGTTCGCGTAGCCCTGCTCGTTCTGGGCCAGCAGGACGATCGTGGGAACCTTCGCCCAGCGCTCGGTCGGCGGCTCGCCGATGCCGGTGACCGGCAGCGCGCAGCCGACGATCGGCTGGACGCCCGCCTCCTTGGTGGCGACGGAGAATTCAAGGGCGCCGAACAGGTTGGCTCGATCGGCGATCGCCACAGCCGGAGAGCCGGCTTCCGCGGCCAGGACGCCGATCTTGTCGGCCTTGATGGCGCCTTCCAGCAGCGAATAGGCGGAGCGCACCCGCAGGTGGACGAAGCCCTCATTCCGCTCCGTATCCACGCTGGCCGCCTCTCCCATCCGCATGGCGGTCAGCCCATGTGCGCCGCCACCGAGCACATCATCCAGACAAAACTCGCCACCGACGCAAAGGCCAGTGATTCTCGGGCCAGACGAACCATGCTCAGCTTCCTTCCTGTGGGGCGGCTGTGGACAAGCCGGTATCCCGTTCCGTTTTCGTTCTTATTCTCCTTTTGTTCCTGTCGTCAAGCCGCCTTTTGGCGATCTCACCGCGCTCAGCCCTTCGGCTGTTGTTCCAGATGACCGTCCTTCAGGGCGAAGACGCGGTCCATGTGGCGGGCGAGGTCGAGGTTGTGGGTGGCGACCAGGGCCGCGACGCCGGTGCGCCGGGCGAGCGCGTAGAGGTTCTCGAACACCGCGCTCGAGGTGTGCGGATCGAGGTTGCCGGTGGGTTCGTCGGCCAGCAGCAGGCGCGGTGAGTTGGCCAGCGCGCGGGCGACGGCGACTCGCTGTTGCTCGCCCCCGGACATCTGGGCGGGCTGGTGGTGGGTGCGTTCGGCCAGACCCAGCTCGCCGAGCAGTTCCGCGGCCCGCGCCTGGGCGGACGCGCGCGTGGCGCCGGCGATCATCATCGGCAGGGCCACGTTGTCGAGCGCCGAGAACTCCGGCAGCAGGTGATGGAACTGGTAGACGAAGCCGATGGTCGCCAGCCGCACCCGGCTGCGGTCGCGGTCCGGCAGGTCGGTGCAGTCGCGGCCAAGGATGCTGATCCGCCCGGCGTTGGGATGTTCCAGCAGACCGGCGGCGTGCAGCAGGCTCGACTTGCCCGAACCGGAAGGCCCGATCAGCCCGACGATCTCGCCCGGCATGATGTCCAGGTCCGCGCCGCGCAGGACGGTCAGGGTCCCCGCCCCGGTCACATAGGAGCGCTCCAGGCCACGGATCGACAGGACGGCGTTGTCGGCCGAGGGCTCACTCATAGCGAAGCGCCTCCACCGGATCGAGGCGCGAGGCGCGCCAGGCCGGCGGCAGGGTGCAGATCATCGACATGGCGAGCGCGAAGCCGACGATGATCGCCACCTCCACCCAGTCGACCTTGGCCGGCAGGCGGTTCAGGAAATAGACGTCGGAGGAGAATACCGCCTGGCCGGTCGCCCACTCCACAGCCTGCTGGATGGGGCCGATGTAGATCGAGACCAGGGCGCCGAGCGCGAGGCCCGCCGCGGTGCCCAGCACGCCAATGCTGGCCCCAGCCATGAAGAAGATCCGCAGGATCGCGCCCTGCCCGCCGCCGATGGTTCTGAGGATCGCGATGTCCCGGCCCTTGTTTTTCACCAGCATGGTCAGGCCGGAGATGATGTTCAGCGCGGCGATCGCCACGATCAGCATCAGGATCAACCGCATGACGTTGCGCTCGACCTTCAGCGCCCCCCAGTAGGAGGCGTCACGCTGGGTCCAGTCGGCGACCAGGGCGGCGGGGCCGGCGGCGCGGCTGATCGCGGCCTTCAGGCGCTCGGCCTTGTCCGGATCGGTGAGGCGCACCTCGATGGCGTCGACGGTATCCTCGCGGCCGAAGAACAGCTGGGCCTGTTGCAGGGGCATGAAAATGTAGGCCTGATCGTACTGGCTCATGCCGGCCGAGAAGGTCGCGCCGACGGTATAGATCTTCTGCAAAGGCGTCCCACCGAACGCCGTGGCGCCGCCGGAAGGCGAGATCAGGGTCAGGGTGTCGCCGGGCTTGACGCCAAGCTGCTCGGCCAGCCGGGCGCCGACCACCACGACGTCACCGCCGTATGGCCCGTCGCCGAACCCGCTCAGGCTGCCCTTGGTCAGGTTGCCGGCGACGATCTTCGTGGACTTCAGGTCGGCGGGCGCGACGCCGCGCACGATGGCGCCAGTGATCTGGCCGGGCCCCATGGCGATGGCCTGAGCCTCGATGACCGGGATCGCCTGGGTGACCCCCGGGACCGTCAGGATGCGCCGCACGGTGGGGTCGCGCGCCCCGCCGTCGAGCACCCCGCCGGTCACGAAGACATGGCCGTTGAAGCCGAGGATCTTGCCCAGCAGCTCGGCCCGGAAACCGTTCATCACCGACATGACGACGATCAGCACCGCGACGGCGACCATGATCCCGGCGAACGAAATGATCGAGATCAGCGCCACGCCGCCCTGGCTGCGCTTGGCCCGCAGATAGCGGTTGGCCAGCATCCGCTCCCACTGGCCGAACGGCGGGGCCGTCGAGGTCGGGATGGCTTCGCTCATGCGCCCAGCCCGTGAGAACCGCCGCTCAGCAAATTGAAGCCACGAACACACACGAAAAACACGAACCGGTTCGTGCTTGCGATCTGCCGCCGCGCCTCAGATGGCAGGGCATGTTCGTGTTTTTCGTGTGTGTTCTTGGTTGGAAAAATTGGCCTTCGGCCTTTGCCGGATGAGGGGCTCACCCGGCGATGACCTTCAGGGCGGCGTCGAGGGGCAGGATCTGGCGTTCGCCGGTGGCGCGGCGCTTCAGCTCGACCGTGCCCTCGGCGACCCCCTTGGGGCCGACGATCAGCTGCCAGGGGATGCCGACCAGATCGAGCGAGGCGAACTTGGCGCCCGGGCGGTCGTCGCGATCGTCGAGCAGCGGCTCCTTGCCCAGGCCTTCGAGCGCCTTGTAGGCCTGCTCGGCGACGGCATCGACCTCGGCCGCGCCGGGGCGCAGGTTGACGACCGCCACACCGAAGGGGGCGACCGCGTCGGGCCAGATGATGCCGGCGTCGTCGTGGCTGGCCTCGATGATGCCGGCCACCAGACGCGAGACCCCGACGCCGTAGGAGCCGCCATGGATCGGCGCGTCCTTGCCGTCAGGGCCGGTGACCAGAGCCTTCATCGGCTTGGAGTACTTCTCGCCGAAGTAGAAAATGTGGCCGACCTCGATGCCGCGCGCGGTCATGCGCTTGCCCTCGGGCACCTCGGCCTCGAAGCGCGCCGCGTCGTGCATCTCGTCAGACGCCGCGTAGAGGCTGGCGCGCTGGGTCACCAGCGGTTCCAGGTCGCCGTCCCAGTCGATGTCGGGGCCGGGCGCGCCCATTTCCACGAGGTCGCCGTGCGCGAAGACCTCGCTCTCGCCGGTCTCGGCCAGGATGATGAATTCGTGGGACAGGTCGCCGCCGATCGGGCCGGGATCGGCCTTCACCGGGATCGCCTTGAGCCCCAGCCGCGCATAGATGTTGAGGTAGGCCAGGAACATCCGGTTGTAGGATTTGCGCGCCGCCGCCTCGTCGATGTCGAAGCTGTAGGCGTCCTTCATCAGGAATTCGCGGCCGCGCATGACGCCAAATCGCGGGCGCCGCTCGTCGCGGAACTTCCATTGGATGTTGTAAAGATTCTTCGGCAAGTCCTTGTACGACTTGATGTAAGCCCGGAAAATCTCGGTAATCACCTCTTCCGCGGTGGGGCCGTAGACCAGGTCGCGGTCGTGGCGGTCCTTGATGCGCAGCATCTCGTCGCCGTAGTCGTCGTAGCGGCCGCTCTCGCGCCACAGATCGGCGAGTTGCAAGGTGGGCAGCAGCACCTCGATGGCCCCGGCGCGGTCCATCTCCTCGCGGACGATCTGCTCGATCTTCTTCAGCACCTTCAGGCCCAGCGGTAGCCAGGCGTAGATGCCGGCCGCCTCCTGGCGGACCATGCCGGCGCGCAGCATCAGCTGGTGGGACACGATCTGGGCGTCCGCGGGCGCGTCGCGCAGTGTGGGCATGAAGTAGCGCGACAGGCGCATGAGCTAATGGCTTTCCAATAGGACCGTTGAGCGGAGGGCTCTGATAGCCTCCGCCTGCTCGGCTTGGCAAACCTCAGTTTTGGGGCGCCGTCAGCTATGCGGTCAGCTATGCGGGCCGGGCAGGCGCGACAGGTCGATCCAGTGCAGCCGGATCACCAGCCACAGGATGGCGAAGATGATCGCCGAGATCCACGTCGTGGTGATGAACTTCTTCTTGAGTTTCGGGTCCACCGGCGCGCCGGGGTCGGAGCCGTCGTTCGGCAGGCCCGCGTCGGCGCGGCTCTGCACGCCGATCGGCAGGACGGCGAACAGCACCGTCCACCAGATGGTCAGGTAGATGGCGATCAGCGTGATTGGCCCGCCCATCAGTGGACTCCCCCAACATTCACCTTGGCGAATGTTGAATCTTTGCTTTCTGAGGGGGCATTCACAGCGAATGCCCCCGGGGTGTTTCCATGAGTTCGACCAGAACGCCGCCCATGTCCTTGGGATGCAGGAAGATCACCGGCACGCCATGGGCGCCGATGCGCGGCTCGCCGGTCCCCAGAACGGTCGCGCCCTTGGCCCGCATGGCGTCGCGGGCCACCAGGATATCCTCGACCTCGAAACAGATGTGATGCTGGCCGCCCTTGGGGTTCTTCTCCAGAAAGGCGGTAATCGGGGACGCATCTCCGTAGGGCTCGATCAACTCGATCTGGCTGTTCGGCAGGTTGACGAAACAGACCCAGACCCCCTGCTCCGGCAAGGCGAAGCGCTCGCCGATATCGGTGACGCCCAGCATGTCGCGGTAAATCGCTACCGAGGCTGCGATGGAGGGCGTGGCGACGCCCACATGGTTCAGTTTTCCGATCATGGGGCGGGTATAGTACCAGCCGAGCCGCCTCTCCAGTCTCATCGCAGTCTTGGGCGGCCCGCAGATCACCACTGAGGAAAGTCCGCCATGAGAACCGCGACACTGGGCCCCCTGGGCGAGGTCAGCCGGCTGACGCTGGGCGGCGGCGGCATCGGCCAGATCTGGGGCCAGAATACCAAGGACGAGGCGCTGGCGACGCTGGTGGCCGCGCTGGACGGCGGGATCACGGTGCTCGACGCGGCGCCGATGTATCACAACTGCGAGGCCTTCATCGGCGAGGCGTTCGGCGGCCGGCTGCCGGCCGGCGTCAAGGTGACCACCAAGCATCAGCTGGGCTCGCCGCCGGCGGCGGAGGTGGCGGGCCGGCTGGAGGCCTCGCTCACGGCCAGTCTGGAGGCGATGAAGCTGGAGCGGGTGGACCTGTTCTTCCTGCACTCCAACCTGCACCTGGACGGTTTTGCCTATGCTCATGGGGACGCGCACAAGGACGCGTTCTCCACGAACTGGTCGCTCTACGAGGGCGAGGTCGTCCCGGCGATGGCGCGGCTGAAGGCCCAGGGCCGGATCGGCGCCTGGGGGATCACCGGCATCGGCGTGCCGACCGCGGTGCTGCGGGCGCTGGACCACGCGGTCCGCCCCGACGCGGTGCAGGCCATCGCCAACCTGATGGACAGTCCCGGGGCGCTGAAGCGCTACACCGAGCCGGCGCGACCCCGGGAGATCGCCGCCAAGGCCCGCGCGAACGGCCTTGGCGTCATGGGCATCCGCGCGGTGCAGGCCGGCGCGCTGACCGCCGGGATCGACCGCCCGCTGTCGGCCAACAACCCTGACAACACCGACTTCACCCGCGCCACCGGCTTCCGCGCCCTCTGCGCTCAGTGGGGCGAGGACCCGGCGGTCGTGGCGCACCGCTATGCGCTCGGCATGGCCAACATCGACACCGTCGTGCTGGGCGTGAAGAACCGCGACGAACTGGCCCAGTGCCTGGCCGGCGAGGCCGCCGGCGGCCTGGAGCCCGCTCAGGTCGCGGCGATCGACGCGCTGGGGTTGGCGGAGGGCTAAATCCCGCTCCGCTCATCCCGGCGAATGCCGGGACCCAGATCGCGAATCGCATCGGTCCGGCGCTTGCTGGGCGTCGCTCGAGATCATGAACCCTAGCGGCCCTTGCGGACGAAGTCGGCGATCAGGCCTGCCACCTCGCGCGGATGCTCGATCTGCATCAGATGGCCGGTGTCTTTGACCACCAGCCGGGTCGAGCCGGGGATCAGCACGGCGGCGGCGCCGGCGATGGCGTGCACGTCGGGGATATCCCACTCGCCCTCAAGGATCAGGGTCGGCATCTTCAGGTCCGGGAGGCGTTTGAGGTCCGAGGGCCAGCCTTTGATCTTGTCGTTCGACTGATGCTTCAGGTCCTGGGGGTTTGCCTTGACCAAGGCGACCGCCCTGTCCCGCGCGGCCTCGTGGCCAGGGGCCATTAGCCAGGGGTCTTTGCGCGCGTTGGCGACGACGCCGTCGAAGTTGCCGATGATCATCGGCAGGGCGATGTGCAGGTTGCGGTCGTTGAAGTGCTTGGACATCTGGAAGCCGTTGATCACCGAGCCCGAGATGATCAGGCGGTCCACCTGCTCGGGATGCAGGACGGCATAGGAGACGGCCAGGCCGCCACCGAACGAGAAGCCCACCAGGCTGGCGTGCTCCATCTTCGCCGCGGCCATGACCGCGGCGAGATCGTCCTGCGGAGCGTAAAGCGCCTTGGCCGCCGGCGACCTGCCGTAGCCACGCCGATCGTAGCGGACGACGCGGAAATCCCTGCAGAGGATCGGCCACAGGTCGTCAAAGCTGGCGGAGTTGATGACGCCATCGTGGATCAGGACGATGGCCTGCTTGTTGGTATCCTGGCGACCCTCGCCGCAAATCTCGTAGGAAAGCTGGCCGCCGTCGACATCGACCATCTGCGCCCGCGCGGCGCCCGTCGAAAACGTTAGCGCGCAGACAAGCGCCATCAATCGCCCGATCATCGGTCGTTCTCCTTCATTCGGTCCTAAGGGGGTCAGGTCAGCTGGCTATTCGCAGCGGTTCGACGTCCGCGGCCGCGGCGTGCTCGTCGGGCACGAATTCCAAGAGATCACCCGGCTGGCACTCCAGGAACCGGCAGATCGCCTCCAGGGTGGAAAAGCGCAGGCCTTTCACCTTGCCCGACTTCAGCAGCGAGAGGTTGGCGTCGGTGATGCCGATGGCGCGGGCGAGCGTGTTGGAGCGGACCTTGCGCCGGGCCATCATCACGTCGAGGCGGATCACGATAGCCATCAGACGAAGCCCTCGCGGTCCTGCTCGATCTCGTGTCCAGCCTGCATGACCAGCGCGATGACGAAGACGACCGCGCCCAGGATCAGCTCCTGCACCGCAGCCATGTGGGCCCACATCTTGTCGATCTCGTAGCCGGTGGCGCTGAGCACCAGGTGGCAGAGGAACGGCAGGGCCGCGTCGGCGATCAGGCAGAGCCCCATCCCCTGGATCAGCCGCGCATTGCGGGCAGTGAACACTGCGCCTTGGCTGTAGAGCCGGAAGAGCGAACGCAGCGACCAGAACAGCACCAGCGACGGCGCGGCGCGGATCAGCACGTCCACCGCGTAGACCAGCCGCTGATCGGACCGCCAAGTGTGGAACGGCACAAAGTCCGCCGGCAGCGGATCGGTGGTGAGCAGGCCGCCGCGCGGCCCGATGGCGATCATCTCGCCCCGATAGAAAAACAAGACCCAGAGGCTGAAGACTGCCAGCGCGACGAAGGCCCAGAACAGGATGGCGAAGAGCAGCTCGAACCCGCGGCTGGCGGCGCGCAGTTTGCGGAAGCTGGGCGTCGGCGCCGGCCGCGGCGGAGCGATATCGACGATCGAGGCCATCAGACAATGCCCTCGCGGTCTTCCTCGATCTCCCGGCCGGCCCGCATCATCAGGGCCGCGACGATCACCACGACGCCGAGCGCGGGCTCCCAGAGGCCTTGCACCCGCGACTCGACGACCAGCCGTCCGGTCAGGATCACTTGCCAGGCCTGAGCCGCCGCCGCGTCGAGGATCAGCCAGATGCCCACGGCGCGCACCGCGTTCGCGGCGGCGCGGCTGAACACCTCGCCCTTCCCGAAGCGGTCGAAGAGGTCTTGCAGGTTCCAGAGGATCACCAGCAGCGGCGCCGACCGCACAATTGTCAGCAGCGCATAGAGGCAACGCCGGCCCGGTGGGGTGTCGTGCAGGAGGAGATGCGAGCGATCGGCGGCCAGGGTGAATAGCGCCGGCCCAACCTTCAGCACCTGCCCGCCGTCGGCCACCATCTGGATCGCCGTCGCGGCCACGCCGGCCACGGACAGGCCGAAGAAGATCGCAAACAACGGCTGCAGGCTGCGCCCGGCGCCGCGGATCTTCAGATCGTTGGGACTGGGCGACTCGGCCACAGGCGGCGGCAAGTCGACGATGGTGGACATCGGCGGTCTCCTCAGAGAAGACCCACAGCGTCTTACATCAAATAATTTCTGTCAAACGATAATTCACTACAGCCGCAGCACCGTCGTCTCGACTACCGGCCGGCGGCCCCAGATGCGTTGTGCGGCCTTTTTCACCGCCCGGGACATGGCCGCCTCGACATCCTCGTCGACATCGCGCTGCTCGCCCCGCAGGCGGCCGAGCGCCTGTTCGGCCTCGTCGGCCAAGTCGTCGAGGATATCGTCGAGGGGATAGTCCGGTTCCGACGGCAGGCCCATGGCGCGGACCTGCGGGCCGGAGACGATCTTGTTCTTGCCGTCGAGGACGACCGAGACCGCGACCATGCCGTTGGAGGCGGCGTGGCGGCGCTCGCGCAGGGCGTCGCCGTTCTCCGCCGTCACCATGCCGCCGTCGACATAGAGCCGCCCGGCGGGGACCTCGTCGATGATCGCCGCACGGCCAGGGGCCAGGCGGACCATGTCACCGTTGCGCGGCGTCACCTGCTGCGGCACCTGCAGGTCACGGGCGAAGGCGGCGTGTTCCAAGAGATGGCGGCGTTCGCCATGGGTCGGGACGGCGATTTCCGGCCGCGCCCAGCGGTACATCTCGGCGAGTTCGTCGCGGCAGGGGTGGCCGGAGACGTGGATGCCCGGGTGGTCGCGCTCGGTGTAGAGGCGCACGCCGCGGTCGGCGAGCTTGTCCTGCAGATTGCGGATCGGGATCTCGTTGCCGGGGATCACGCGGCTGGAGAACACCACGGAGTCGCCGCCACTCAGGCTCACGTGCGGGTGGGTGCCGTCGGCGATGCGGGCCAGCGCCGCCCTGCCCTCGCCCTGGCTGCCGGTGCACAGGTACAGAACCTTGTCCGGCGGGAATTTCTTGGCCTCGCTGTCGTCCAGGAACGGGGCCAGACCCTGCATCAGGCCCACGGACTTGGCGGCGGCCGACATGCGGTGCATGGAGCGCCCCGCCAGGCAGACGCGGCGGCCGTTGGCTTCCGCCGCGCGGGCGATGGAATCCATGCGCGCCACGTTGGAGGCGAAGCAGGCGACGGCCACCTTGCCCTTCAGGCTGCCGATCAGCGGGATCAGGGTCTTGCGCACCTCGGCCTCGGAGCCGGCGTGGCCATCGACGAAGACGTTGGTCGAGTCGCAGACCATGGCCAGGATACCCTCGTCACCCAGCTTCTGAATGGCGTCGCTATCGGTCACGGCGCCCAGCAGAGGGTCGGGGTCGATCTTCCAGTCGCCGGTGTGCAGGATGGTCCCGAGCGGCGTGCGGATGGCCAGGCCATTGGGCTCGGGGATCGAGTGGGTGAGCGTGATCAGCTCCAGCTCGAAGGGGCCCAGCGAGATCTTGCCGCTGAGCGGGACCTCGGTGATCTGGGCTTCTTCCAGCAGGCCCGCCTCGCGCAGTTTCTCGCGCAGGATGAAGGCGGTGAAGGGCGTGGCGTAGATCGGCGCCTTGAACCGCGGCCAGAGCCAGGCGACCGCGCCGATGTGGTCCTCGTGGGCGTGGGTCAGCACGATGCCCAGCAGACGATGGGCGTTCGCCTCCATGAAGGTCGGGTCGGGCAGGATGACCTCGACGCCGGGCGTGGTCTGGTCGCCAAAGGTGATGCCGAGGTCGACCACGATCCACTTGCGGTCGTGCGGCGGCCCGAAGCCGTAGAGGTTGAAGTTCATGCCGATCTCGTTCGACCCGCCGAGCGGCAGGAAAACGAGTTCGTCGGCGCCCTTACTTGGTATTGGGGAGACTTTGGTCATTTACGCTTTCACGGCCGCGTTGCGGCGGTAGATTTCGAGCATGCCCCGGATCGTCAGATCGGGATCGAAGTGGTCGATGGAGCTGGTCGCTCCGTGGAAGAGCGAGGCGACGCCGCCGGTTCCGACGACCGTCATGGGCTTACCCCACTCGGCCTTGATCCGCGTCACCAGGCCCTCGATGAGCGCGATGTAGCCCCAGAAGACGCCGGACTGCATGGCCGCCACCGTGTCCTTGCCAATGGCGGTGTTGCCGCGCGGCCGCTGGATCGCCACGCGCGGCAGCTTGGCCGCCGCCTGGTGCAGGGCTTCCATCGACAGGTTGATGCCCGGCGCGATGGCGCAGCCCTCCATCCCGCCGTCCGCGGCGATGACGTCGAAGGTGGTGGCGGTGCCGCTGTCGATGACGATCAGGTCGCCGGGATAGAGCACGTGCGCGCCGATGGCGTTGACCAGCCGGTCGGCGCCGGCTTCCGACGGCTTGTCGATCCGCACCTCGATGCCGAGGTCGACGTTCTCGCCGATCACCAGGGGTTCGACCTTCAGGTAGCGGCGCGCCAGGTTGCGCAGGTTGAAGATCGACTGCGGCACCACGCTGGAGACGATGCAGCCGTCAAAGACCCCGAACTGCAGGCCGGCCATGGCCAGCAGCTGCGACAACCAGACGGCGTATTCGTCCGCCGTGCGGGTGGAATGGGTGGCCGAGCGCCACTGGGCGATCCAGTCCTTGCCGTCATGCACGGCGAAGAGCGTGTTGGTGTTACCCTGTTCGATGGCCAGCAGCATGAGGTCAGGCCTCTCCGAAGAAGACGTCGCCGGCCGTTATGCGCTCCAGCGCGCCGTCGTCCAGCCGTAGCCGAAGCGCCCCGTCCGGGTCCATGCCCTCGGCGACGCCGGCCAGGGTGCGATTGGGCAGGCGCGCCTCGCACCGCTGGCCGAGCCCATGGGCCCGCAGCGTCCAGGCCTGCGCGATGGGGGGAAACCCTTGCGTCGCCCAGAGCGTGCGCCAGGCCTCGAACCGCGACGCCAGAACCTGGATGGCGGCCTCGGGCTTCGGCGGCGGACCGGGCATGTAGTCGGCGAAGGCGGTCGCGGGCTGTTCGGTGTCGCCGGGCGCGTGAGCCAGGTTGATGCCGATGCCGACCGCCAGCCACAGGCGGCCATCCGCGCGCGCGCCGGACTCCACCAGGATGCCCACGGCCTTGCGGCCGAACACCAGCACGTCGTTGGGCCATTTCAGCCGCGCCGCGCCGCCGCCCAGGCAGGCGTCGGCCAGGTCGCAGGCGGCGAGCGCGGCGACGAACGACAGCTGCGCCGCCTCGGCGGGCGCGACGTCCGTGGTGGTCAGCAGGGTCGCGGCGACGTTGCCGGTCTCTGTCGACCAGTTGCGGCCCCGGCGGCCCCGGCCGGCGGTCTGCCGCGTCGCGGTGATCCAAACCGGACCGCCCTCGCCGGCTTCCGCGCGGCGCCGCGCCTCGGCGTTGGTGGAGTCGATCTCGTCGTAGGCCTCGATCGGCGGATGGTCGGCCAATGCCCTAGGCAAGCCCGAAGGCGTGCGCGGCCTTCTTGGCGGCGGGCTCGATCCAGACCAGCGCGCCCAGGACCAGCGGGAAGGAGAACAACGCCAGACCCACGGCCACGGCGCGGGCTTCGAACGGCGGCTTGTCGGTCGCCCCCTCGCCGGCGTCGAACCACATCACCTTGATCAGGCGCAGATAGTAGAAGGCGGCCACGACGGAGCCCACGAGACCCAGGGCCGCGGCGACCGGCAGACCGGCGTTCAGCGCCGCCTTGAAGACGAAATACTTCGCCCAGAAACCGGAGAACGGCGGCAGGCCCAGCGCCGACAGCGAAAACGCGGTCATGGCCAGCGCGATGCCCGGCTGTTCCTTGAAGAGGCCGGCCATGTCCTGGAAGCTTTCCATCGCCTTGCCGCGGCGCGACAGCGCGGCCAGGCAGGCGAAGAAGCCGGTCACGTCGACCATGTAGAGGACCATGAAGATCAGCATCGACTGGACGCCCTCGGCGGTGCCGGAGGACAGGCCGATGATCGCGTAGCCGACGTTGGCGATGGAGGAATAGGCCCACAGGCGCTTGAGGTTCGATTGCGCAAGGCCGGCGAAGGCGCCGACCGCGACCGAGATCAAGCCGAGCGCCACCAGCACCTGCTGCCACTGGACGACCGCTCCGCCGAAGCCCTGGCCCAGCAGGCGGGCGAACAGCACCATGGCGGCGAGCTTCGGGGCGGCGGCGAAGAAGGCCACGACCGGGGTGGGCGCGCCCTCGTAGACGTCCGGCGTCCACATGTGGAACGGCGCGGCGGAAACCTTGAAGGCCAGGCCGCAGATCAGGAAGACCAGCCCGAACAGCACGCCGGTGTGGGCGCCGTGCTGGACGGCCGCGGCGATATCGGTGAACAGCGTCGATCCGGCAAAGCCGTAGACCAGGCTCGCGCCATAGAGCAGCAGGCCGGACGAGAGCGCGCCCAGCACGAAATACTTCAGGCCGGCTTCCGAGGCCTTGGCGTTGTCGCGGTGCATGGCGGCCAGGACGTAGAGCGCCAGGCTGTGCAGCTCGACCCCGATGTAGAGCGAGATCAGGTCGCCGGCCGAGACCATCATCCCCATGCCGAGCGCGGCCAGCACGATGAGCACCGGGAATTCGAAATTATGCACCCCTCGCCGCTCGAACCAGGGCTGGCCCAGCGGGATGGCGATGGCGCTGGCCACGAAGATCGCCACCTGCGCGAAGGCCGACGCATCGTCGGCGATGATGCCGCCGGAGAAGCCGCGCCCCAGGGGACCGGTGGCCGCCTGGAACGCCGCGGCGGCCAGCACCAGACCGCCGCCCCAGCCGACCGCGCGGGCGGCCTTCGGGGCGAACGCGCCGGCGACGAGCAGCACCAGCGCGCCGATGGCGAGGATCAGTTCGGGATAGGCCAGGCCAAGATCGGCGGAGAAGGTCATCTGAAGTTTAGCCCCCAATGGCCGCTTGGTAGGCCGAGACCAGATGGTCCACGGAGGCCTGGGTCAGGTTCATC
>JANYET010000017.1 GCA_025359785.1 Alphaproteobacteria bacterium
AATCGGTGACACCGACGATCCGCGTTGTCCTGCCGACGATCGACGCCTCGATGGCGGCGACGGAGGCGGCCACGGCGTCTTCGATCATGCCGGAGCGCAGGGCTTCGCGCGCGCCGCCCGCGCGCTCGATGCTGTTGAACACGGTCCACGCCGTGCGCGCGACCTGGCCACTCAACGCTTCGAAGGCGAAGGCCCCGGCGGCGGGGTCGTCCACGGCGCCAAGGTGGGCTTCCTCCATCAGGATCAGGCCGGCGTTGCGCGCGTAGCGCGGTCCCCGGGGGTCCGCGCCGCCGCTGGCGCGATCGTGGGGGTAGAGCACGACGGCGTCCGCGCCGCCGACCGCCGCGGCGAAACCCGCCTGGGTCACGCGCACGAGGTTCGACCACGGATCGGCGATCGTCAGCATACGGTTGGACGAGCGCGCCTCGAGGGTCGCCGACGTTCGCGCGCCGCAGGCGTCGGTGACCCGCGCCCACATCATCCGCGCGGCGCGCAGCTTGGCGACGCCGATCAGCGGCCGGTTGTCGACCGCCAGCGCCAGAACGATCCGGGCGAAGGCATCGGCCATCGGCAAGCCGGCGTCGGTCAGCGCCCGGGCATGGGCGACGCCCGCGGCGACGGCGAAGGCGAGTTCCCAGGCGGGCTCTCCTCCCGCGTCATGGATGCGCGCGCCATTGGCGAGATACAGGCTGGCGCGGGGATAGGTCTGAGCGAGGGCGGCGGCCTTCGACGCCGTCAGTCCGATCGCGTCCGCATCGCCGCCGTCAGTCCCCAAGGGATCGAGATGAAAGGCGAGCGGCGCGGCGGGTGACGATTTGGCCGTCTGCGACAGCGCCGCGGCAGCGGCCAGTCCGTTCTCCCCGGCGTCCAGGGCGATCGGGGCGACGTCGATCAGCACGCCGTCGAGCAGGGCGGCGGGATCCGTCCCCGGACCGACGCTCAGGAGAACGGAGGCCGCGCCGCCGGCGAGGGCCTCCAGCACCGCGGCGTTCGTCGAAACCGGCGCGCGGACGTCCCACGGCCGCGCGCGATCGCGATCTCGCCGCGCGGGAAGACTCAGCGGCGGTTCGTCCGAGCCTCGCGCGGCGACGTAGAGGGGTTCGATCTCGACACCCTCGATGGTTCGGGCGAGGCTGGCGACCGTGGCGCCCTTGAGGGTCTTTTCGGCCAGCGCGCGCCAGGCTTCGCCGTCGGCGGCGGGAAATCCGGCGGCGAGGGGGATGACAGGGACGGCGTTTGAACTCATGCCGTGTTTGCAGCCCAGCCGGGTGCGCCGGTCAAGGGCGCAACCGAAACGTCGGCCCCCGGCGTGAGGCGCGGGAGGAGTCATTCGTGATCGAGCAGTTCGCCCTCATCAATCCGTGGATCCTCTATCCCGTGACCGTCGCCCTCGTGCTGGGCGGTGCCTGGGCCGGCCGCCGGCTGGGGGCCCGCGCCCGTCTGCGCGACGCCGACAACGCCGATCACCTGCCCGCCGCCCAGAGCGTTCTGCTCGGCCTGCTGTCGCTGATCATCGGGTTCACGCTGAACGTGTCGCTGTCGCGCTGGCAGGCGCGGCAGTCGGCGGTGGTTCACGAGACCACCGCCATCGAGTCGGCGATCGGACGCGCGAGCCTGCTGCCGGGCGCCGACGCCGGCGCGACCCGGGCGCTGCTGGCGGACTATCTGCGGGTCAGGATCGAGATCGGCGCGCCTGGCGGACGTCCCAGGCAGCGTGAGGAACTGGCCCACCGTTCCGAGACGCTTCAGGCGCAACTCTGGGACGAAGGCCGCCTGGCGACGCTGCACGGGCTGCAACCGATCCTCGTCGCGTCCTATTTAACCTCGCTCGACGCGATCAGCGAAGCCCATCAGGAGCGGCTCGCCGCCGACTACAATGAAATCCCCGCCGTGGTCGGCGTGACCCTGTACGGGCTGGCCCTGGTCGCCTTCGGCTACCTGGGCTTCGTCGGCGGCGCCAAGGGCGCGCGCAACACCGTCTCGAACGCCGTGCTTGCGGTGGCGTTCGTGACGGTGATCACCATCGTCGACGACCTCGACCGGCCGGACGCCGGCCTGACGGCGGTCAGTCAGCGATCGCTGGTCGGTCTGGACGCCGGTCTGCGGCAGTGATGGTGGCGCCCGTAGGCCTGGGCCGTGGCCGGCGCCGCCATGCCGCCGGGGAGGGTGGCCGCGTGCGACATCGCGGCGAGGGGCTTCGACATCTGGACGCCTCCTGAGTCGACAGCACCGGGAAAACCAACCTCGGCCGGCGCCCGCAACGGCCCCTAGGCCTCAACGGTCGGTTCGCGACGAAGCCCCATGCAGTCCCGCCCCCGCGTCGCGGGGCAGCGGCAGGAAGAACAGGGTGGATACGAGAGCAACCACACCCACGACCACAAAGACGGGCGCTATCGTCGACGCCGTCGGGTGGCTGGCGTGGGCGCGGACGATGAAGGCGTGCAGAAGCAGGGCGGCCATGCCGATTCCGATGCTCTGCGAAAGTTGCTGGCCCATGGTGGATAGGGTGGAGGCCCGGCTCATCTGGACGCGGTCGACGTCCGCGAAAGCCATCCCGTTCAGACTGGTGAACTGCAGCGATCGGAAGAACCCTCCCGTGTGCAGAACCGCGTAGATGATCCAGTGGGAAGTACCGGGCCGAAACAGGCCATAGGCCATGAAGGTCATCGCCACGATGACCGAGTTGACGATGAGGGTGGTCTTGAAGCCGAACCGCGCCAGGATCGGCGGCGCGCACGTCTTCATCACCAGCGCCGCCGCCGCGCTCGCGAAGGTCATCAGGCCGGCCTGCAATGCCGACAGTCCGAACGCCACCTGCAGCATCAGAGCCAGCAGGAACGGCGTCGCGCCCATTCCCATCCGCATGAAGGCGCCGCCCACGGTCGACGCGCGGAAGGTCGGGATTTTCAAAAGACTCACATCGAGGATTGCGTGCGGCGTGCGGGCGGCATGCCTCGCGAACGCCCACAGACACGCTGCGCCGAACCCCATCAGCGTGAAACCCGCCCATAGCGGCAAGGGACCTCGGCCGAGGGTCTCGAAACCGAACACCACGGCGGCCATGCCCAAGCCGGTGAGGACGAGGCCCGGCCAGTCGAGCGGCGGGGTGTCCTCCTCGCGAACGTCGGGAATGAACCGCGTGACGAGGACCAGGCCCATCAGCGCGATCGGCAGGTTGAGGAAGAAGATCCAGCGCCAGCTCACGAAGGTGACGATGGCGCCGCCCAGCACGGGCCCGACCACAGGGCCCAGGAGCGCAGGCATGGTCACCACCGACATCGCGCCCACCAGCTCGCTCTTGGGCGTGGTGCGCAGGAGCACGAGGCGGCCCACGGGGCCCATCATGGCGCCGGCGCAGCCCTGCAGGAGGCGCGCGGCGATCAAC
>JANYET010000070.1 GCA_025359785.1 Alphaproteobacteria bacterium
CTCGCGGGCGTTCTTGCCCGAGCGCAGGATCACCACGCCGCCAGCGACCTCGCCCTGACCGTTCAGCTCGGCGACGCCACGGCGCATCTCCGGACCGACCTGCAGGGTGGCCACGTCGCCAAGCGTGATTGCGATGCCGCCCGCGGCGGTCCGCAAAGGGATGGCGCGAAAGTCATCGACGGTCCGCAGGTAACCGGAAGCCCGGACCATGTACTCGGCCTCGCCCATTTCCAGCACGGAGCCGCCGGCTTCCTGGTTGGCGCGCTGAATGGCGGCGACCGCCTGACTGTGGGTGACGCCGTAACCGGCGAGCTTCACGGGGTCGAGGACCACCTGATACTGACGGACCATGCCGCCGATGCTTGCGACCTCGGCCACGCCCGGAAGGGTCTTCAGTTCATAACGCAGGAACCAGTCCTGCAGACCCCGGAGCTGGGAAAGATCATGGCGGCCGGTCTTGTCGATCAGGGCGTACTCGTAGATCCAGCCGACGCCGGTGGCATCGGGTCCGAGCGCTGGCCTGGCTGAGGCCGGCAGGCGGCTCTGGACTTGGCTCAGGTATTCCAGCACCCGCGACCGGGCCCAATAGAGGTCCGTGCCGTCCTCAAACAGCACATAGACGAAGCTGTCGCCGAAGAAGGAATAACCGCGCACCGTCTTGGCCCCCGGCACAGAGAGCATGGTGGTGGTCAGGGGATAGGTGACCTGGTTCTCGACGATCTGCGGGGCTTGGCCAGGGTAGGAGGTGCGGATGATCACCTGGACGTCGGAGAGGTCGGGCAACGCATCGACCGGCGTCGATCGCACCGCCCACACGCCGATGGCGACCAGGCCAAGGGTGGCGAGCAGGACAAAGAAGCGCGCTCGCACGGACGCGCGGATGAGGGCGGCGATCATTGGCCACCCGCCCGGCTGATGCGGCGCAGGGTCGGACCCGTGGGGGTCTGTTCGAAGCCAAAGCGGACCTGGTCGCCGACCTTGTAGCCTCGCGTCAAGCTTGGGTCCTCCACCCGGAAGGCCATGGTCATGGCCGGCCACTGCAGGGCGGGAACCGGCTGATGCGAGAGGGTCACCTTGTCGCTGGCCACCTGCTCGATCCGTCCAACCGTCTCGTAGGTCGCCGCGACGGGCGCCCTCCCCTGCGCCGCCGTTTCCACGCCCGTCACACGTGGTTGCAGGCCAGACAGGCTGGCCTCGGAGTCGATCAGGAACTGTCCGGAGGCGACCACCTTTTCGCACTCGGAAAGACCACCCAGCACCTCCGTCTTGCCGCCGGCCTCACGGCCGATGCTTATCTCGGCGGGAAGGTATCGACCACCGGGTTGCGCGATCATCACCAGGGTGCGCCGACCGGTTCGGATAACCGCCTCGGAGGGCACAAGGACGGCCGGCTCGTCAGGCCCGCCAAGTTGGACGGTGGCGAACATGCCTGGGCGGAGCCGCCCGCCGCGATTGGGCAGCTCGACCCGAACCGTCAGGGTGCGGCTCTCGGCGTTGGCCTGCGGCAGGATGGCGGAGACGCGGCCGGAGAAGGTCTCCCCAGGGAAGGCCGACAGCGTGGCTGTCACGCTCTGCCCCAGCCGAACCTGCGCGGCGAGCGCCTCGGGCATGGCGGCGTTAAGCCAGACGCGGGAGAGGCCGTTCACTTCGGCCAGGGTCTGGCCGGCGGACACGGTCATGCCGTTTCGGACGTTGAGGGTCTTGATCACTCCCCCCGTCGGTGTGGTCACCGTCACGACTGTCTGCGGCCGGCCAGAGCGTTCGATCTGCGCCACCGTCGCCGGCGACATGCCCAGCAACAGCAGTCTTTGCCGGGCCGCGGAGGTCAGCGCGGCGTTACCCGTACGCCGGACTGCCAGGAACTCATTCTGCGCGCCCCCCCATTCGGGGACCAGGATGTCGGCGAGAGGCGCGCCAGCGGCCACAACGTCGCCGGGAGCACGGCTATAGACCCGCTGCACGAAGCCGGCGGCCTTGGCCTGCACAATGGCGACGTCACGCTCGTTGAACTCCAGGGATCCTGCCGCCGTCGCGTCGGTGGAGAGCGTTCCCCGCTCGACGCTCGCCAAGCGCACGCCCAGGTTCTGGGTCCTCGCCGG
>JANYET010000072.1 GCA_025359785.1 Alphaproteobacteria bacterium
AGGCTCTGGAGTATGTGGTTAACGCCCGCTCGGGGCGGGCCGGCCTGGTGGTGAAGGGCCTGACCACGACGGACGACGACGACCGCCTGGTGCCGGCGGTGCGGATCATCCGGCCGGAGAAGCGCAGCGTCTCGCCCCTCAAGGTCTATGAGGAATCGGCTTGGGAGATCGTGCCTGAACCGATCTGGCAGGCCGCCTGGGACGCCGAGATCGCCGCGGCCGATCCCTGGATCACGCGCGAGCTGGTGCTGGTGACCGGCCTCCTCCTGCCGGTCTGGGAGAGCCTGCCCGCCAAGCAGGCCTCGGTGCGGCGCCTCAAGGCGCCGGACGGTCGCCGCTGGCTGGGCCGGGTGCTCGACGCCGGGCAGGTCCCGGGCCTGAAGATCGCACTGGGCCTGAGCGACGTGGCCAGCGTGGTCGGCGAAGGCCCGAACGCCGTCCATCTGGTCCTGACTGAAAACACCTCGATCATGCTGACCGGCGGGTTTTGGCTGAGACGCGCCAAGGTGATGGATCGTCATCGGATCGAGGTGGTGGGGGCCGCCGCAGACCGCTCGGCCTTCACGCTGCTCGGCTGTTTCGTCGAGATCATCAACTACACGCCGCGCGTCTTCGTGCCGGTGGAGAAGCCGCAGGTGTTGTCGGCGCTGTTGGCGAAGTGGCCGCCGCAGACGCTGCTCCCGGCCGCCGCCTGAGTGACTTGGGGGCTGTGGGCTTTGGAGCTCACGGCCTTCTACCGTCGGCCTCCGGCGCCTTGGCCAACCGGCTGCGCCGGGAAAGGACAAAGGCAGGGACCGAGGGGGGTGAGCGATCCGGGAAGAGGTCCGGCGCCGACGACCCAAGGCTCCCATGTCCAAGCTCTCCCCCCATCTTCAGGCGCCCGATCTCTTCGGCCACCTTCCAGGCGTGGGCGAGGTGGCCGCGCGCTACGCCGGCCCCTCCCGGGCCGTCACCTCGACCGCATCGCTTCGGGTAAGGGCCGAAGCCGGCGGTCTTGCTGCTCTCAACGACGCAGAGGCGCTCGAACTCCTGCTCTCGCGGTCCATGCCTTGTGGCGCTCCGGCCAACGCCGCAGCGCTGCTGGGTCGTTTCGGCTGTCTGCGAAGGGTTCTGGCGGCTGACTTCGCCGCCCTGTGCATGATCGTCGGCGCCGGCGTCGCCCTCGACCTTCAGCTGATCTACGACGCCGCGCGCCGCCTCGCCGCTTCCGAACTGCCAGGACGCTCGGTCATGTCCTCATGGTCAGCCCTTATCGGTTACCTGAAGCTGACGATGGCCCACTGCGAGCGCGAGGCGTTCCGGGTGCTCTTCCTCGACAAGAAGAACCAGTTGATCGCCGACGAGATCATGAACCACGGCACCGTCGATCATGCCCCGGTCTATCCCCGGGAGGTTATGCGTCGGGCGTTGGAACTGTCGGCCTCTGCCGTGATCTTGGTGCACAATCATCCATCCGGCGATCAGACACCGTCGGCCGCCGACATCGAGATGACGCGGAAGGTCGTCGATGGCGGGAGGACCCTGGGGATCGCGGTGCATGACCATGTGGTTGTCGGGCGGGCTGACGTCGCCAGCTTCAAGGCGTTGGGGCTGATGTAGCTATCCTGCCGGAGCTTAGCCCGCCGCATCGGGCCGGCCGGCTGAGCCGGGAAAGGACAAAGGCAGGGACCGAAAGGGTTGAGCGATCCGGGAAAAGGCCCGGCGCAAAAACCTCCGAGGACCCCATGACCAATCCCCTTGAGCCGATGATGGCCGATCTCATCGCGCGCATCGAACGCGGTGTTCCGCCCTGGAGGCAGGCCTGGGTCGCCTGCGCCGATCCCAGCCTGCCGCTGCGCTCCGACGGCCAGCCCTTCACCGGCAGCAATGCCTGGCTGCTGTCGTTCGCGGGCGCCATGGGCGGCTATGCCTCGCCCTACTGGTTCACCTTCCGTCAGGCGCTTGGCATCGGCGCGCCGGTCAAGAAGGGAGCCAAGAGCTCACCGGCGATCCTCTACAAAACCCGCGTTCTCGACGGCGGCGACGCCGCTTCGCCTGCGGCCTCCGAGGACGATCCGAGGGTGCTGCGCTACCTGAAGGCCTACGCGGTTTTCAACGCCGAGCAGCTGACGGATTGCCCGGAGCCCTACCTTCGGGCTCCAAAGATCGATCCCGCCGTTCGGGCTGCGGCGCGTAGCGCGTTGCTGGACGCGATCCCCGCCAAGATCGAACTTGGCGGCGGCGTGGCCTGCTACAACCGCGCCCGCGACGTCATCTGCCTACCGGCCCAGGAGGCGTTCGACACGGTCGATGACTATCAGGCGACCTTCGCCCATGAGGCTGTCCATTG
>JANYET010000074.1 GCA_025359785.1 Alphaproteobacteria bacterium
AGAAGGGCCAGAACACCGCGGCCATCTGGGACTCGATCCTCGAGAACGAGGGCTCGGTCCAGCACCTGGACTGCCTCTCGGCCGACGACAAGGACGTCTACAAGACCGCCTTCGAGCTGGACCAGCGCTGGGTGGTGGAACTGGCCGCCGACCGCACGCCCGATATCTGCCAGTCGCAGTCGGTGAACATCTTCCTGGCTGGCGACGTGGATAAGTGGGACCTGCACATGCTCCATTTTTCCGCCTGGGAGCGCGGGTGCAAGTCGCTTTACTACATGCGGTCCAAGTCGGTGCAGCGGGCGAGCCATGCGGGCGGCGAGACGCAGGTGGCCGTCGATATGTCCGGGGCCGCGAAGACCGACTACGAGGAATGCCTCGCCTGCCAGTAGGCGACGAGGTTCCAGCATAACACGCCGGCGCCGGGCGCCCAAAAATTAACTGCGTCGGTGCGCCGCACCGGCACGGGTCTTGCAAGTCGTCGATTTGACTCGCGCAAGCCCAGGCAGGCGCCTAGGCTTGCGTTGGGGAACCGCAGCGTGTGTTCGCGCCGCGGACTGGGGAGATGACGATGCGGCCGCTGGCGATAGCAGCCACCGTCCTGACCTGCGCAGCGGCCAGCGCCGCGGGCGCGCAATCCCTGTCTTCCCTGTCTTCGGCATCATCCGAGCGCGCGCTGCTGAACAGCGCGGCCTTCGCGCCGCCGGCCCCGAGCGCCTATGTCGATCCCATCGACCGGATGATGTCGCGCGAGGCCTATGTGCCCGGCGCGGGCCCGGCGCGCTGGACCACCGGCGAGGCGCCGCTGGCCGGCAACACCCAGCTGCGGATCAGCGTCGGCGGCACGCTCAAGGCGCCAGGCGGCCTGCCGCTCAACCCGGCCAACGGTCAGTTCGACGCCTCGGCCTATGAGGTGGCCCTGACCCACGACTGGCCCTCGGCCCTGGCCTTCGAGGGCCGCGGCTTCGGCATCGACCTGACCCCGCACGCCGGCGTCGGCGTGACCAGCGTCGGCGGCTCGGCCGAGGCCGGGGCGACCCTTCGCCTGATGCAGCGCGACGCCAACGCCACTGCGCGGCTGAAGGCGCTGGGCATCCGCGACGGCGCGTCGAGCTTCGGCGACAAGGGCCGCTGGTACCTGTTCGCCGCCGCCAGCGGCCGGGCCGTGGGCCTCAACATGCTGCACGGCGACCAGGGCTGGAACCGCGCCGGCTGGACCACCGACGCCACCTCCAAACTGACCGGCGACGCCCAGGTCGGCGTCGGCTGGCGCAAGGGCGCGATGCAGACCTCGTTCGGCTACATCCACCGCGAGGTGAAGGGCCAGAACATGCTGTTCGGCGTCGATCCCAAGTCCGACTCAGTGGTGGCCTTCTCGCTGTCGATCAGGCCGCACCTCTAGGCGAAACCCGCTACCGGCCGCGCGGCAGCGGCAGGATCATCGAGACCCGGCGGCGATAGTCCCGGTAGCGGTCGCCGAACACGTTGATCAGGTCATGCTCCTCGAACTGGATGGCCACCAGCACGTAGACCGTGCTGCCGAGCGCGAACAGCAGGCGGCCCTGGCTCATCACCGGCGCCGCCCAGAAGGCCATCAGGAACCCCAGATAGAGCGGGTGGCGCACCAGCCGGTAGAACAGCGGCGTCTGGAATTCCGAAGGCGGAACCTCGCCGCTGCGGCGGTAGGTCCACACCTGGCGCAGGCCGAACAGGTCGTAGTGGTTGATCATGAAGGTGCTGGACAGCAGCACCACCCAGCCCAGGACGTACACGCCCCAGAGCGCTGTCGTCGCGAGGCCGGGGCCGACGTCCCAGACCGTGGCGGGCAGGGGCCGCCACTGCCAGCAGATCAGGTCGAGCGCCAGCGTCGAGAACAGCACATAGGTCGACCGCTCGATCACCGGCGGCACGATCTTCGTCCAGACCGCCTTGAAAGCCGGGCGCGCCATCAGGCTGTGCTGCACCGCGAAGATGCCCAGCAGCCCCAGGTCGATCAGCGCGCTGGGGACCAGCGGCCCCACCGGTCCGCTGTCGATGGTCTTTGGCACGGCCAAGTCGCCGATGAAGGCGATGGTGTAGAGGAAACTCACCGTGAAGAAGATGTAGGCGACAGCGCCGTAGAAGATGGCCAGAATGCGCATGGGGGTCACTCGGATAGGTTGCGGGCGCGGCGAACGCCGTTTCGCCCCGGTCACGCTTTGATACCTGTCCCTGCGACGAGAGCACCATGACCGCACAACAAGCAAAGCTTGCCGATCTACCGGCCGGCCTGATGCCGCCAGCCATTGTCCGGGGCCCGGTCGCCTCGACCGCCGACGTGCTGTCCGAGGTGCTGCGCGCCGTGCGGCTCAGCGGCTCGGTGTTCCTGGACGCCCGCTTCGGCGCGCCCTTCGGGGTGATCAGCCCGGCCCGCTGGGACGCCGCCCAGCCCACCGCGCACCTGCGCCACGCCAGCGTCTTCCACCTGATCGCCGAAGGCCGCTGCATGCTGGAGACGGCGCAGGGCGAGGTCTTCCAGCTGGAGACCGGCGATGCGGTGCTGCTGCCGTTTACCGCCGCGCACCGGCTGTGGGCGGGCGATCCGGAACGCTTTGTCGACGCCGTCGAAGTGCTGGTCCCCGGCCCCATCGACGGCATCTACACCTCCAGTTTCAGCGGCGGCGACGGGGAGAAGACACGGTTCGTCTGCGGCCTGCTGGAATCCGCCGAGATGCTGGCCGCCCCACTGTTCCGCTCGCTGCCCGCGGTGGTGATCGAACATACCGGCGACGACCCGATGACCGGGATGATGGTGGCGACCGTGCGCGAGATCCTGCGCCAGCTCGACGACGCCCAGGCCGGCGCGCCGCTGATGCTGGGCCGGCTGATGGAACTGCTGTTCGTCGAGACCCTGCGCCGCCACGCCGCCAAGCTGCCGCCGGGCGCTACCGGCCTGCTGGCCGGGCTCGCCGACCCGGTGATCGGCCGCGCCCTGCAGGCGATCCACGCCGACCCCGCGCGGCGCTGGGACCTGGAAGGCCTGGCGCGCGAGGCCGGCGCCTCGCGGACCGCGCTGGCCGAGCGGTTCAACGCGGTGCTGGGCAAGCCGCCCATCGAATACCTGGCCGGCTGGCGGCTGCAACTGGCCGGCGAGCGGCTGCGCGAAGGCCCCGACAACATCGCCCGCGTCGCCGAACACGTCGGCTATGACAGCGAAGCCGCCTTCGCCCGGGCGTTCAAGCGCGCCATGGGGGTCAGCCCCGGGCGGTGGCGGTCGGGCGTGGCGGGGTGAGGGCCGTGGCCCGGCGTCGGCGCAGGCCTGTGCCGGCCAGACCGAAACCGGCGATCATCAGCGCCCAGGTCCCCGGCTCAGGGATGGGCGCGGCAGGCGCTTCGACGATATCCCAGAAGAAATCACCCAGCATGGCGCCGCGATAGGCCCGCCCGAAGTTGGAGCCCGCGATGTTCGAGTTGTTGACCAGGGAAAACGTGTAGGTCTGGCCGGCGACGAGCGCGAAATCACGGTCGCCCGTGCGGGGTCCCGCGCCCGTGACGTCGAACAGGTCGATGACGGTCACGCCGTTGAGCTGAAGGTTCCAGCTGCTGAGGCCGAAGGGGGTGTTGGCAGGCACTCCGACGGTGTTCGGGGGTACGGCGGTATCGGGACGCACCTGTCCTTCCCATCGGAACAGACCGTCGCCGTCGGCCCTGAAGGTGTACGACCAATTGGGATTGAGGCCGTCGAACGCCGCGCCCTTGAGCATCGGGTCCGGGTCGCCGTCGCCGCCGATCTGACCGAAGTTCCACCGCCACTCGAGGTCCACGGACCCGGATTTGCCGTCCGCACCCCACCGCGCGACGTTGCCGCCGACGGCCGAAGCCGAGCTGACACCGATCGCCGGGCCCTGATAGCTGGCTTCGGCGTGTGCGAACACGAAGAGATCTTGCGGCGCGCTCACCCAGTTGCCCGCATCCATATGGGTATCCGTCGTCGCCAGGAAGTTGACGAAGGCCTGGGACTGGACCTGGGCGGATCCGGAGAGGGGCGTAAGCGCCGAGGCCGGAGACGCCAGGGCGCCGGCGACGGCCGCCACCGCGAACGCGAGATGAAGACGCATGGTCAAACCCTCAACCTGAGAACCTTGTCCGCCAAGATACCGGGGTAAACCCAGCGACGGTTGAACGGGGAGGTCAAAGAGTTGGCGCCGAGCGTCAAATGCCAACGTCGGCAAAGGCATGGGACGATGGCGGCCTCATGGGGCGGGACACGTCACGGCCAGAACAACGGATCGCCAGCCCTGCCCAACCGGTGTCTGAAGACGCATCCACCGGGGCCAGCCAACCTATCGCGATCCGAAAGGGGGGATGGCGACGGTCACCCACCCGTGGAGACCGTCTCGCGCCATCGCCGCTGACCCGCAGATATCCACCGCGCATCACAAGCTCGTGGATAATCGCTAGATGCGGCGTGGTGGGCCTTTACGACCTACAACATGTGGTGTCATCTGAGTGGACACCGGAATCCACCAGCCGCGGATATAGCTCGATGAGTCCCTCGCCCGTCTCCAATATCCGAACCCTGCCTGGCCTGCTGACGCCGTCGGCCGCTTACAAGCCGTTCCGCTATCCCTGGGCCTACGAGTTCTGGAAGAAGCAGCAGCAGGTCCACTGGATGCCCGAAGAGGTGCCGCTGGGCGAGGACTGCAAGGACTGGGCGACCAAGCTCAACGACAAAGAGCGCAACCTGCTGACGCAGATCTTCCGGTTCTTCACCCAGTCGGACGTCGAGGTGAACGACAACTACATGGAGCGCTACGCCCGCGTCTTCAAACCGACCGAAGTGAAGATGATGCTGGCCGCCTTCTCCAACATGGAGACCATCCACATCGCCGCCTACGCCCTGCTGCTCGAGACGATCGGCATGCCGGACGCCGAGTTCACGGCCTTCCTCGACTACCAGGCGATGCGCGACAAGCACGACTACATGCAGCAGTTCGGGGTCGAGACCGAGGCCGATATCGCCCGCACCATCGCCATGTTCGGCGGCTTCACCGAGGGGCTGCAACTGTTCGCCAGCTTCGCCATGCTGATGAACTTCCCGCGCCACAACAAGATGAAGGGCATGGGCCAGATCGTCAGCTGGAGCGTGCGCGACGAGAGCCTGCACTGCGAGGGGATGATCAAGGTCTACCACGCCTTCGCCGCCGAGACCGGCTGCGTGACCAAGTCCGTCGCCGCCGACATCGTCGACTGCTGCAAGACGGTGGTCGGCCTGGAGGACAAGTTCATCGACCTGGCCTTCGAGGCCGGCGAGATCCAGGGTATGACGCCCGACGACATCAAGGCCTACATCCGCTTCATCGCCGACTGGCGCCTGCGCCAGCTTCGCCTGCCGGAAGTCTACGGCGTGAAGGAAAACCCGCTGCCCTGGCTGCAGTCGATGCTGAGCGGCGTCGAACACGCGAACTTCTTCGAGGCGCGGTCAACCGAGTATTCCAAGGCGGCCACCCGGGGGCAGTGGCATGGCGGCGAGGGCGTGTGGGCGAGCTTTGACGCGATGCAGGTGAAGAAGGGTGCGGCGCCGGAGGGGGTGTTGGGGGCGTAGGGGGGCTCAGGTGTTAGTCGTCTCAATGGGCTTCAAGCAATCGTCATCCACACCGTTGAAGAGAGCTGTCAGCGCCAAGCTGAATGCGCAGGTTGGTTGGCGGGGATCGCCATGGACAAAGAGATAGTTTGATACCTCGGTCCGACGCCGCACGTCCGGATCAAGGGCGTCTCCATACTCCATCCAGGCCCAAACAGCGATGCTCCGACTGTTAGAATAGGCGTCCCAGATTTTCTCCGCCGAAATGTCCACATGAGTAGAGACCAGCTGGCCAGGGCCGATATTGCCCGGATGAAACTGTGCATCGGGAAGGTTTGGGAAATCGAAACCCGCCGGGATTTTGTAATTATCCGGCAATTCGGCCCAATTGCCCGTTGAAATCGTCTTGAGTGCGGGTGTAAGGCCCGCGTTTTTCCATCGAACTTGGATATGCCATTCCAACCCAGCGCCAGAGATGCGCGGCTCAAAGTGGTAGCCTTCGTTGTGGACGTAAGCTCGGAGCTGACGTTTGGCGGTTTCAGCGCCTTGCTTGATTGCGCTTTCTGCCGCGCGAGCGGCCTGAGTGGCGGCATCAGCGGCCTCCTTCGCAATCTTCACGTTTTGATTGGTTAGCTCGGCCTGTCGCTTACCGACTTGCCAAAGGAAATATGTGAGGACGGCGACGGCCAAAGCCGAGATCGCTTGAAGCCAATCTGTGATCTTCATCTGCTCGAGGCCTTGAATAGATGGGCAATCAACCGTCCGCCAAATCTCACCGCCGAAGCGAGCCTGCCGGCCTCGCCAAGTCAAGGCCGGCAGGCAGAATGGCCGCCATGAGATTTGTCGGAGGGTCTGGCCTTACGCCCTCTCTCAGATCCTCCCCCAGGCCGAAGGCCGATTGAGGGGGAGGTGGCGCGAAGCGCCGGAGGGGGTTGCAGCCACGGCGATGGCGGTGCTTCGAGCCCAGCCAATTCCGCGGTCTCCGTGGCGGCGTGAATGCCGCTCGCGGCGGGACGCGGCGTGGGCTTGAACCCCCTCCGGCTCGCGGCTTTGCCGCGATCCACCTCCCCCAAATCGCGCTGCGCGCTGGGGGAGGATCTGGGTCGCCTTGCTGATCGTCATGGCCGGGCTTGTCCCGGCCATCCAGACGCGTCGGCGTTGGGGGTTTGCCTGCGGGGTCGGTGCTTATGGATCCCCGGGACAAGCCCGAGGATGACGGTCATTGGGGGGGTGCGCCGGGCCGCGGCCACTTTGCCCAAGAGGTATCCGGTCGCCCTAATGGCCCTGGCCGGGTCCGTCCCACTGGGCTTCGTCGGCGCGCCAGGCGGCCTGTTCGTCGAGCATCTTCTGGGCCTTCGCCCGCCAGGCGTCCCGCTCGCGCGGCGGCAGGTTCATCCAGGATGGGAAGGCGTAGTGCGCCCGGATCCGGGACAGGGTCGTGCGGCGCGCCATGTCGCCCGCGCGCTCGCGGCAGTCGCTTTCGTAGAGGGCGACCGCGAGGACCTCGATCCCGGCCGCTGTGTCGGGTTCGCTCATGCCGCGCCACGCTCCCTGGATCGCCAGACATAGGCGTGATCCGCCGGCCCCTCAATCGGTCTTCCGCCCGACGGAGGATCTGGAATTCGGGACGCGCATCCTCGTGTCGCGCGTGTGCGTCCGCATTCCCCACCGTCGATGTCGAATCCCCAATCAAAATTTGACTCTGGGCCGGCTTCGCGTTCCTGTTTTGTTCATGAACGCGATGGTCATTGATGAAGCTCGGGAACAGGCGCTCGGCATCTTCGCCGACGCGGTGCTGAAGCTCGCCCTGCATATCCAGCGCGAGGCGATGGCCGCTGACGACCTCGATCAGGCGATCCGCGCCGCCGGCGCCGTCCATCGCCTGGGCCGGGGCCTGCGGCAGACCGTGGCGCTGCAGGCCAAGCTCGGCCGCGAGGCGCGCATCGAGGCCGCGAAGGCCCAGGCCGACGTTCGGCCCGCCCCGGAACCGGAACCCGAGCCCGAGCCGCTGGATCCGAAGACCCACGCAGTCCGCCGCCGCCGCGACTGGCTGACCCGCGGTGTCGAACGCTGCGTCTGGAACGAATACGAGCGCGATGAGGAGTCCGGCGAGTTCATCGGCGAGTCGCTGCTGGAAGACTTCCACGAGCGCCTGGCCGATCTGATGGCCGACCCCAACGCCTTCCTGGCGCTCGATCCCGACGTGCTGGCGGTCGAGCTCTGCAAGGAGCTCGGCCTGACACCGCCCACGTTTCACCCGCGCGCGCCGCCCGTTCCGCCGGCATCACCGGGGATCCCCGCCGCCAGCGGCCACGACTCCTCCTGACCCACGGCTCCCAGGCACGCCTTATTGCGCGATGTCACGGCAGACCAGACGTGACGCATGTCCAGCCGGGCTCGCAAAGGGAACCTCGCCGAGCGGCCGGGGTGGACGCGGCGGCGCGACCGGGCCGCGCCGCGCGGTCCGGGGTGGCCTAGACCCGAGCCTGCGTCGGGTGGCGGAAACCTGGGCGGCGAGCCCGGCGCATCGCCGCGCCGATGCCGCCAAAGCCCACCAGCAGCATGGCCCAGGCGGCCGGTTCCGGCACGCCGCCGGCCGTCGGGACCAGCGGGGCGTTCACCCCGCCCACCGACAGGCTGTACTGGCTGAGGTCCAGGCCCGCGTTGAAGAAGATCTGCGGATCGATATAGGCGTCCAGCGTGCCCGGGTAGTAGCCGAGGTTGGGCGGGCCGGCGTTGGCGGAAGCCGAAAGCGTGATGGCGCTGTAGAAGTCCAGGCCGTTGCCGCCGGCGAACTCCAGGCCGTTCGCGAAGTTGAGGCCCAGGTTGTAGCCGCCCGCGTCGCAGCCGCCGGGGGCGCCCCCATAGTTGATCAGCGAGCAGGCGCGGCTGAAGCTGTCGACCAGGCTGGCCCCCGCGCCGGTGCCGGTGGTGGCGCTGACCGAGCCCCACGATGCGCCGGTGGCGGTCAGGCTGTACTGGCCCTCGACGTGGGCGATGCCGCCGTCCACGCCGATCATCGCGGTGAGCGCGTCGGCCGCGGCCTGGGTGTTGGCGTGCAGCGTCACGAGATAGCCGAGCGAGAGGCTGCCGCGCGCGACGATGTCGAAGCCGGGGAAGTTCGGGTCCTGCGGCGTCAGCGCGGTGGCCGTGACGCGGACCGCGGCCAGCGGGTCCAGCGTCGGCTGCAGGGTGATGTTGTTGAGCGCGCCGCCGACCGACAGCGTGCGGCCGTCGCCGCCGATAGGATGGTAAGCGCCGCCGCCGAAGAAGGTGGTCTGGCCGTTCTGGTAGTAGCCCTGCTGGTACTGCGGGTTCTGGATCGTGCCCAGGGCCACGAAATAGGTGCCGTTGGTGGTGACCGCGGCGGGAATGCCGGGCAGCGGCGGGGGCAGTTGCGGTCCGATGGGCCCGCACCCGTCATCGCATTCGCCCGCGAAGGCCGGGGCGGCCGAGAAGGCCATCAGGGCCACGACGGCCGAGCCGGCCAGGGCCGCTGCGGCCCGCATGCTGAGTTTCATCGCACAATCTCCAATGCCGGGACGACGAAAGCCCCCAGCCAGCGATGGTGATTGCAGACGGCGACCGGCGCCGCCATTGCCTAAAGAGGCAGGTCGAACCAGGTTTTTCCCCGAAAAACCCCTGTCGCGGGAATCTTTCCCGCGCGTGGTGAATTGCAGTCCTTCTAGGCGCGGCTCACATGCCGGCTCAAATGGCGGTGCGCAGGGTCAGCAGCTCTGGGAACAGCTTCCGGTCCAGCGCCTTGACCAGGTAGGAGACGCCGTCGGAGCCGCCGGTGCCGCGCTTGAAGCCGATGATCCGCTCGACGGTTTTCATATGGGTGAAGCGCCACTGCTGGAGGCGATACTCCAGGTCGACGAGCTTTTCGCCGAGTTCGTAGAGGTCCCAGTAGCGGTCGGTGTTGCGGTAGATGTCGAGCCAGGCGGCCTCGACCTGGGGGCTGGCCTCGTAGGGCAGGGTCCAGTCGCGGTTGAGGCGGGCCTGGGGAATCGCGAAGCCGCGACGGGCCAGCAGGCGCAGCGCCTCGTCGTAGAGGCTGGGCTGGGCGAGCGTCGCGGCGAGGTCGGCGTGGCGGGCCGAGCCCTGGTCATGCACCTCGAGCATCGCGCGGTCCTTGGCGCCCAGCAGGAACTCGAGCTGGCGGTACTGGACGGACTGGAAGCCGGAGCTGGCACCCAGGGCCTCGCGGAAGTTGGCGTAGTCGCCCGGCGTCATGGTGGCCAGGATCTCCCAGGCCTGGATCATATGGGCCTGGATGCGGGCGACGCGCGACAGGGTCTTGAAGGCCGCGCGCAGGTCGTCGGCGGCGACATGGGCCCGAGCCGAGGCGATCTCGTGGATCGACAGCTTCAGCCAAAGCTCGGTGGCCTGGTGGATGACGATGAACAGCAGCTCGTCATGCTCCTCCGTCGCCCGGGCCTGGGCGGAGAGCAGGGTGTCGAGCCGCAGGTAGTCGCCGTAGTCCATGGCCCGCACGGGACCCCTATTTCGGAGAGGCTATTTCGGCTTCCTGAAGCGCAGCAGGAACTGGTCGGTCTTGCCGCGGACGGAGGGATGGAAGACGAACTTCGTATGGTCGTCGGCGGGATTGCGCAGGATGTCGCTCTCGGCGTCGAGCCTGAAGCCGGCGGCCAGGATGTCTTCCTTGGCCTTGGCCTCCTCGATGCGGTGGCGGCCTTCGGTCCCGGTGAGACCCGCACCCGCCGCGTCGGCGTGGTCGAGCACGACGTAGACGCCGCCGGGCTTGAGGGCCGCGAACACCTGCTTGTTGAAGGCGGCCACGTCGGCCGGGCCCATGAACTTGTCGTAGAGGTCATGGTAGTTCTGGCGGATGAAGACGGCGTCCAGGCCCTTGGGCAGGTCCATGGCGTTCACCGGCGGCGTGGTGACCACGATATTGCCGTAGGCCGGGTCGCTGGCGGTCTTGTTGAGCATGCCGACGACTTCCGGGTGGGCCTTGACCACCTCGGCGGGCATCACCGCGTAGAGCTTGCCCTTGGGGCCCACGGCCTGGCTGAGCGCGCGCACGAAGCGGCCGGCGACGATGTCGGCGACCTTGGCGCCGGGCTTGAGCTGCATGAAGGCGATGACCTCCGGGCCCTTCATGCCGGGGTCGGTCAGGGCGTCCTGGCCGGCGGCGGGCGGCTGGGCGTAGGTCGCCGTGGCGGGCAGGCCCAGGGCAAGGACGGCGAGCGCGGCGGCGGCGAGGAAGGTTCTGCGCGACATGGGACGTCTCCGGGTTGTTCGGGCGTGAGCTTGCACCGGATCGGGCCGGCTCACCAGTTCCACATCGCGCCGCCGCGACGGACTGAGGCGCAGGCCTGAGCACGGCGTTATTTCAAGGAGGCGCCCGACCTACGGGCCGGGTCTCCCTGAGCGCTCCCGGGCCCCCAACCACACCCGGGGGCGTTCTTGGTTGAGAGCGTCGGGCTGGATTCAGAGCGTTGGGTCGGGGCTCACCTGCACCAGCATCTTGCCGAAATTGCCGCCCTTCAGCAGCTCGGCGAAGGCGGCCGGGATGGTTTCCAGACCCTGGCGGATATCCTCGCGGTAGCGCACCTGGCCGGCGGCCGCCCAGGCGCCCATGTCGCGCAGGAACTGGGCCTCGTGGCCGGCCACGAAGTCGCCGACGAAGAGGTCCTTGACGGTGACGTTCCGGGTACGGAAGATCTCCGCGCCCCGGGCCACCAGGGCGGCGCGGGCGTCGGTCCCTTCGGCGTCGCCGTAGTGGGCGATCAGGCCGCAGAGGGTCATCCGGGCGCCGATGTTGAAGAGCGGCAGGACCGCGTCGAAGACCGCGCCGCCGACGTTCTCGAAATAGACATCGACGCCGGCCGGGCAGGCGGCGGCGAGGTCGGCGGCGAAGGTGGGGCTGAGGTGGGAGACGCAGGCGTCGAAGCCGAGCTCCTCGGTGACGAAGCGGCATTTCTCTTCGCGGCCGGCGATGCCGACGACGCGGGCGCCGCGCAGGCGGGCGAGCTGGCCCGCGATCTGTCCGACGCCGCCGGAGGCCGCGGAGACGACGGCGGTTTCGCCGGCCTTGGGTTCGGCCTGCAGGATCATGCCAGCGTAGGCGGTGAGGCCCAGCATGCCGAGCACGCCCACCGCCTGGGAGATGCGGCCCAGCGCCGGGTCGAGCTTGCGCGGGATCATGTAGCCGGGCCGAGCGACGCCTGCGCCCATCAGGCCGTATTCCGACCAGCCGTTGGTGTTGAACACCAGGTCGCCGGCCGCGAAGCCCTCCATCTGGCTCTCGACCACCTGGCTGACGGTGCGGGCGTGGCAGGGCGCGCCGGCCGGCTCGACGCCGCGCTTCTTGTAGCCCCACTGGTAGGGGTCGAGGGAGACGTAGATCGTTCGCGTCAGCGCCTGGCCGGGGCCGGGCACAGGCATCGCCGCCGTGCGCAGTTCAAAGGTCTCCGGCGTCGGCCAGGGATCGAGCGGGCGGTCGGCGAGCGTCCAGAAGCGGTTCATGGGGCCACCGTAGCCTCCTCTCACCCCGCGAAGCGAGAGGGGAGACTAGGGCGTCCTGGGCAGACTGAAGAGGGCGCGGTCGGGGGGGGCGAAGATGACGGTGTCGATCTGGCGGTCCTGCGGCGGCCCCGCGCCTTCGATGCGGGCGTGGAAGGCGACGAGCAGGGGCCCCACCTTGCGGTAATCGGAGAGCTCGGTGGTGACCGGCCGCGGCGTGGTGCGGTCGACGATGCGGGCGAGCCGGTGGGTGGCGCGGTCGAACCAGAGCTCGCGGGCAGCCCCGCTCCAGGGCTGGACATTGATCACGTCGAAGGTGCGGCCGTGGAGCTGGCGGGGCCCGAGGGTCTCGCCATGGGCGTCGAAGCGGCTGGTGTAGAAGATCCCACCGCCGCCCAGGAAGGCCTCGGTGCGGATCTGGGCGGCCTGGGCGCGATCGTCGATGGGGGTGGAGGCGCCGCCGGGCGAAATTGTCCAGCCGCCCTGGCCGTTGAAGCCGCGGACGCTGACGCCGCCACCCTGGCTTTCCGGGCCATGGGTCTCGATCCGCGAGCCGTAACGCAGGGTGTCGAACCAGGCCTCATAGGCCCAAGAGCCGCCCGGGCCGCCGATGTGGCCGGTTTCGTGCCAGCCACGCAGCAGGCTCCAGCCGGCGCCGCCGGTGGCGGCCCGGGCGCGGGCGAGAATCTGTTGCGCGCCGGCGGAATAGCCCTGCTGCACCCTGGCCTTCCGCGCCGCGGCGTCGGCGGGCGTGGCGGCGCAGGCGAGCGCCAGGGCCGCGGCGGTCGCGATCGTTCGGAGCGCCACGATCATCGGGCCCGCAAGCTTGTCCATAAGCAGGCGAACTTCAGACCCAGCATACTAGGCGATCCGCCGATAGGCGGTCGGCATTCCCACGCCCGCCGCGTCGATCCGGGCAATCGCCCCCTCGAGCGGCTCGATGGCCACCGCCATGTGGAACCCGTTGGCGTGGACGATGCGGCTCGCGTCGAGGCCGATCGCTACGTGGCCATTCCAGAACACCAGGTCACCGCGCCCGAAGTCGCCGGGCGAAATCTCGTGGCCCAGCGCCGCCTGCTGGTCGGCGTCGCGTGGACAGGCGATGCCGCAGGCGAACAGCCCCGCCTGCACCAGCCCCGAACAGTCGAGCCCAAGGCTCTCACGCCCGCCCCAGAGGTAGGGCGCCCCCAAGAACCGCTCGGCGACGCCGGCCCAGTCGGTCTCGAAGACCCCGATGGGCGTCAGGTGGTCCGCCGTCATCCAGCCCGCGCCCGCCACCTTGGCGAGCCGGCCGTCCAGGTCCTCGACCGTCACCAGGGCGTTCATCGAATAGGGTCCGCGGGCCTGGCTCTTGATGCTTGGTCCGGCGAAGGCGTAGGTGCGGATCGCCGAAATGCGGTGGGTCGGTCGGCCGTCCCCCTCGCCGTCGCCCTCGCCGTCGCCCGTGGGGGTGGCCGCCAGCGGACGCAGGCCGGAGGCGGCCACGAAGCCCACATAGCCGTCGCGCGGCGCCTGGCCCCAAAGATAGGCGCCTTCCTCCTCGATGACCTCGAAGGGTTCCCCGAACAGCAGCTGGTTGATCTGTTCGGACGCCGCGTCGGGCGCCTTGTGAAGTCCGGCGGCCGGCAGGGCGCAGACCATGGTCTTAGGGTCCAGATAGACTTCGGCGCGCACGATCCCCTCGAGCGACCGGCCGGCGACGCCATCTCGCAAGGGGGTCACGCGCCCATCCCTTTCGGCAAACACGCCCACTAGGCGAAGCGGTCGCGGATCATGCGGTAAAGGCCCCGGATGGCCTGCGCCTCCGCGCCCGCCGGATGGCCCGGCCGGTTGCGCGGGTTCCAGGCGAAGATGTCGAGATGCACCCAGGGGCCGCAGTCCGGACCGCTCGGCGCGAACCGCTGCAGGAACAGCGCCGCGGTCATCGAGCCCGCCTGCGCCCAGCCGTCCGGGTCGTTCTTGATCTCGGCGACGTCGCTGTCCAGCGCGTCCAGGTAGCCCTTCCACAGCGGCATCCGCCACAGAGGGTCGCTGACCGCCAGCGCCGCCGCCTCGATCTGGCCGGCCAGCGCGTCATCGTCGGTGTAGAACGGCGGCAGCTGCGGCCCGAGCGCCACTCGCGCGGCGCCGGTCAGGGTCGCCAGGTCGATGGTCAGCGCCGGCTTGAGCTCGCAGGCCCGGGTCAGCGCATCGGCCAGGATCAGCCGGCCTTCCGCGTCGGTATTTCCCACCTCGATGGAAATTCCCTTGCGCGACGCCAGCACATCGCCCGGCCGCATGGCGTCGCCGGAGATAGCGTTCTCGACCACGGGGGTCAGCAGCACCATCCGCACGGGCAGGTTCGCCGCCATGATCATCCGGCCCAGCGCCAGTGCGTGGGCCGCGCCGCCCATGTCCTTCTTCATCTGACGCATGCCGGCCGACGGCTTGATGTCGAGGCCGCCGGTGTCGAACACCACGCCCTTGCCGACGATGCAGACCAGCGGCTTGTCGGCGCCATGGTCGCCCTTTGGGCCGTCCCACGCGATCTCGATCATCCGGGGACCGCGCGCCGGATCGGCGGCCCGGCCCACCGCGTGCACCGCCGGATAGTTGGCGCTGAGCAGATCGTCACCGGTGACCACCGCGATGCTCGCGCCATGCTGCTCGGCGATCTCGCGGGCGATGGTCTCGAGCTGCAGGGGCCCCATGTCGTTGGCCGGCGTGTTGATCATGTCGCGGGCCAGCGCGCAGGCATGCGCCACCTGCCGCACCTCGGCCGCATCGACGCCCTCGGCGACCAGCTTCGGCTTTTCGCCGCCGCCTGTTCGCCCATTGGACGCCTTGTAGCGGTCGAACCCGTAGCTCCCCAGCGCGAAGGCCAGCGCGATCTGGTCGGCGGCCATGGCTGGCGGCGCGGTGGCGATACGGTAGGTCCCGGCGGGCAGCTTGGCGGCCAGCGTCCGGAACGCCATCGGATCGCCGCCCGCGCCCAGCCCGAAATAGACCGCCGAGATCGCGCCCTGCTGGTCGGGCGCGATCAGCACCTGGCCGGCCTTGCCCTTGAACTCGGAGAGCGCGGCGAAGGCCTTCACGAAGGCCGGCGCGGCGTCGAGGGCGACGACGACATCCGACTCCAGCAGCGCATGCACCGGGACCACGGGGCCGTCGGCGGCGTCGAGGATCACATCGGACATAAGCGCACTCCTATCACGAAAGGGACTGGTCACGGGAGGGACTGGCCCTCTCCTAGGCTCATCTCAGCCCGTCTCGCAACAGGTCGGCGCAGCGCGCCAGCGCCTTCGACGGCTGAGTTGGAGCGCGAGCTATCTACCATCCTGCTCGTCATTCTCGGCCCAAGAGCGCAGCGACGCCGTGCCGGGAATCCAGGAACGCTGGCGATGCAGGACGAGGCTCGGCGCCGCGGTGTTTCCCACAGCGCGCGTCGGCGTTTCTGGATGCCCCCGGGTCGCGCGCGGCGCGACCCGCCCGAGGGCAGACCCACAAGGGACGGTCATGACGCGCTTTGGGTAGGTCAACCTGAGCGCCTAACGCGCTAGAGGCGCGCCACCAGAGCCGAGGCCGGGAAGGCCATCAGGGCGCCCAGCGCGATCGCCACCCCATAGGGCACGTTCTCGCCGGGCTGAGCCAGCCGCGCGAACCATGCCGGGCCGGCCGGGACGAAGGGACGCACATAGATCGAGCGCAGGCCCAGCAGGCCCACCGCCAACGCGCCGCCGGCCATGCCGGTGATCGCCAGATAGCTGATCGCCGCGGGCCAGCCGAGCCAGAGCGCGGCGGCGGCGAACAGCTTGGCGTCGCCGCCGCCGATCCAGCCCAGCGCGAACATGCCCATGCCGGTTGCGAGCGCCACGCCGCCGATGCCGAGGTTCAGGCCGATGACGCTGAGCGGCAGGCCGAGCGCCAGGGCGACCGGCGGAAAGCCGGCCAGCAGGGCCAGGGAGATCCAGTTGGGAATCGTGTAGCTGGTCGCGTCGCGCAGGGCCGCGACGATCACCAGCACCGGAAAGATCAAGAGCAGCAGGGATTGCAGGGCGTGGATCATGGCGGTGGCTCCGTAACGCCCCGACCTTAGAGCCTGCCGGTGAACGGAGCGTTTCGCGGTCCGCACGACCCCATGCCATGCCCCGCTCAAACAAAACCCCCGGCGATCGCTCGCCGGGGGTGTCTTGGGCTCGACTGGATCGCGACTAAGCGGGCAGCGAGTCCGATACCTTCTGGAAGGTGCCCGACAGCTTGGTGCCCATCGCTCCGACCGCGACCGCGAGGACCACGGCGACGAGGGCCGCGATCAGGCCGTACTCAATAGCGGTGGCGCCGGACTGATCCTTCAGGAAGCGATTAACAAACCGGAACATAGGCAACTCCTTCTGGCGATGGGCCTTAGGCTGGAAGCGCCGCGGTGACCTTGCCGAAGGTCGTCGTCAACTTGCCGCTCATCGCTGTCAGAGCGGTTACCAGAGCTACGGCGACAAGGGCGGCGATCAGGCCATATTCAATGGCCGTGGCACCGGATTCATCGGTGATGAAGCGCGAAACGAACTTGGACAAAACTCATCTCCTTCTAAGCGAGCAGTGATTTTGGGGCTTCAAGCGGGATTGCCTGCTCACCCGGATTACAGCCTCAAGATCGCAGAGTTGGCTTAATCGTCAGTAAATATCGGCGTTGAGACAATAACTTTCTTTGGTAAATTGATTTTTACCATTATTTTCGATTAACCTAGGTGTCGTTTGCAGAAAAAAATCGGCATGTTGCTCAATTATGATCGACTTAAAGCTTGATTAGCTACGGTTCTGATACTGTTCTAACAGTTTCCGAGAGAATGCCGTGCCCCAGCTCCCCTCTTCACGCCTTCGTCGTTTCGCCGGCCGTTTCGCGCACGCCGAGCGCGGCGCGACGATGGTCGAGTTTGCCCTCATCAGTCTGCCCCTACTCGTGATGATCTTCGGGTTGCTGGAATTGGGCCTGGTTTTCCTGGTCACCACGACTCTCGACAACGCCACCCAATCGGCTGCGCGCCAGATTCGAACCGGGGAGTTTCAAAACACCGCAATCCCAACCAAGGCGAATTTCAAAGCCCTAGTGTGCGCGCGAATGTCGTGGCTTCAGCCGCAGTGCGCGACCGCGCTGTGGCTCGACGTCCGCACCTTCGCGGACTTCAACAGTCTTGCGGCGTTGCCGCCGCCGAGTGCGGCCACCTTTAATCCGAACGCGCTCTGCTTCTCGGCGGGCGCCCCGACCGACATCGTCCTGGTGCGCGGCTATTTTCAATGGGATCTGATCACGCCGCTGCTGTTGCCGATGTTTGAGAACATGGGCGGAGGATCGGGCAAGCGCCTGATCTCCTCGACCACTGCCTTCCGGAACGAGCCGTTCAACGACAACCCGCCGGTGGGAGCGAAATGCACGTGAAGCATTCCCTTCTGAAACGCGCCCTTCCGAAGCGTTCCTCGCTGAAGCATCTGGGGTCCGACCAGCGCGGCGTGGCCGCCATCGAGTTCGCCCTGATCGCGCCGGTCGCCATACTGCTTTATTGCGGCTTCGCCGAACTCACCATGGCCATGATGGCCGAGCGGCGCGCGGCCCACACCGCCTCGGTGGTGGCTGACCTGGTGTCACAGACGCCGTCGGTCACCGTCGCCCAGATGACCGACATCTTCAACATCGGCAATTCGATCATCTATCCCTTCACCGCGACCCCCTTGCAACTGCGGGTCACCAGCGTGACCGCCGATGCCCAGGGCGTGGCGCGGGTGACCTGGAGCCAAGGCCACGGCCTGGGCGCGCTGACTGGCGGCGCCGCGGTCTCGGGCGTCCCGGCGAACCTGCTGGCCGCCGGCGACAGCATCATCATGGCCGACGTGCAGTACGCCTACACCTCGCCGCTCAGGATGACCCTGCCCAACGCGCTGACCTTCAGGGACACCTTCTATCTGAAGCCGCGCCGTTCGCCCTCGGTGACGCTGCTGCCCTGAGGCGCTCGCGCCTAGGCGGTCTCGGTCACCTCGCGGCCGCCGCCCTTCACGAACGTCAGCCCGATCAGCCCGATCGACAGCAGCAGCACGATCGAGGCGAAGCCGCCTTGCTGGCTGTGGGTCATCTTCGTCCCGATGTTCACCAGCGTCGGCGCGAGCCAGGCGGTCGCCACGCCCGAGAGCGCATAGACCCCGAAGAAGGCGCCCGTCTGGGCCGGCGGCGTCAGCCGGGTCAGCGCCGTGCGGCTGGAGGCATATTGGCCGGTGATGAAGATGGCGTTGTTGAAGCCGATCAGCAGGTACATCAGGTCCGGCAGGGTGCGGTAGACCGGCCCGTTCCACAGTGGCGCGTGGGCCGAGGCGTCATAGGGCCAGAACCAGAGGATCTGGGTCGGCGAGGTGCCCAGCAGCGCCATCAGCCCCAGGATGGTCATGAAGATCTCGATCTGGAGCGCCCGCTTGGGCCCCAGGTTGTGGTCCAGCCAGCGCCCGACCATGCCGCCGAACACCGCCACGATGCTGAGGATGATGCCGGTCAGCAGCAGGTCGAGCGGCCCCCAATGCATGACGCCGGCCGCCAGCACGCCGAAGAAGAACAGCACCCCATTCATCCCGTCGAAAAACAGCATCCGCGCCGCCAGGAAGACCACCGCGTCGCGGTATTTGCGCACCGTTCTCAGCATCGACCACAGGTCGCTCGCGCCCTGGGCGAAGGCGCGCAGGGCCGGCACCCCGGTCTTCGGCGCGTCGGGCGTGAACAGGAAGATCGGGATCGCACCCACCGCTAGGACAACTGCTGACAGGATCGCCACCACCCGTTCCGGCTCGTGGGTCGCCGCGTTCAGGCCGAACAGCGGCGCGTGCGGCACCCAGGTCCAGTTGACCTTGCCCGGCAGGGCGAAGGCCCAGGCGCTGAAGCCCAGCGCCACGACCGAGGCGGCGTTGCCCAGCGACAGCGCCAGGCCCGAGGCGCTGTGCGCGCCCTTGAGGCCCGCCGCCCGGATCAGCATCGAGTTGTGCAGCACCTCGGTGTAGGCGAACAGCACGCCCACCACCATGGAGATGGTCATGGTGGTCATGATCGAAAGTCCGCTGCCGTCCGGCTTGGCGAACCAAAGCGAGAAAATCAGCGGGACCATCGCGATCACCGCCAGCGCGAGCCAGAGTTTGCGTGGCCCGAGCTTGTCGATCGAGGCCCCCAGGAAGGGCGCCGTCGCCATGACGATCCAGCCCGTATACTGCTGGAACCGCGAGATCAGCTCCTGCCCCTTCACCGGATCGCCGACCATGCTGGCCGAGACGTAGGGCATGAAGACGTAGATCGTGATCAGGATGACGTAGGGGTCGCGCGCGCCCTCGAAGATCGACCAGGAAATCCCGCCCCGGTTCAGCTTCGCATTCCCGCCCAGGTCGGCCGCAATGGGCCCCGTGGCCACGGACGCCGGCCCCAGGCTCTCGGCAGCTGTCGGTTCGGTCAAAGGCTCGCCCTCCCAGGCATCCGCTTTTTTGAAAACGCGGTTTGGAGGAGGTTGCCGGTTTCGCCGGGGAAAGAAAACCACGAACCCACACGAACACCACGAACGCGCCCTGCCGGTTGATGGGCCGCTCGCCAGCTTCACCTTGCGCGGTGGTCTTGGGCATTGGCCTGCGGCCGATCAGCTTGATGGGCGCGTTCGTGGTGTTCGTGTGGGTTCGTGGTTGAATCGTGAAGGCCGCTAGCGGCCGGGTCCTAGGTGAGCTTCGCGTCCGCCGCGGCCAGCGCGGCCTTGGCGTCTGCGGCGTAACCCTGGGCGGTGAGCGCCTCGCAGAGCGCCGTCAGGCACAGGCGCACGTGCCAGGCCGTGGCCGAGGCCCCCATCAGGCCGATCCGCCAGACCTGGCCCTTGAGCGGCCCGAGGCCCGCGCCGATCTCCAGGTCCCAGTGCTTCAGGACGTGGGTGCGCACCGCGGCCTCGTCGACGCCGGCCGGCACGCGCACGGTGTTGAGCTGCGGCAGGCGGTCCTGTTCGGCCACCAGCATGGACAGCCCCGCCGCCTCGATCCCGGCCACCAGCGCCGCGTGCATCCGCGCATGGCGCACGATGGCCGCCTGCTGGCCCTCCTCGAAGATCGCCACAAGGCTTTCGTGCAGGCCATAGAGCGCGTTGATCGGCGCGGTGTGGTGATAGGTCCGCCCGCCGTCACCGCCCCAATAGGCCATCAGCAGGTTGAAATCCAAAAGCCAGTTGCGGACCTTTTCCTTACGCCCGCTGATCGCCGCCTGGGCCCGCTTCGACAGGGCGATCGGCGACAGACCCGGCGGCGCCGAGAGGCACTTCTGGGTCCCCGAATAGACCACGTCGGCGTCCCAGCCGGCCACGTCCACGACGATGCCGCCCAGCGAGGTCACGCAGTCAACGATCGACAGCGCGCCATGCTTGCGGGCGATGGCGCACAGCGGCCCCGCGTCGCTGCGTGCGCCGGTCGAGGTCTCGGCGTGCACGAAGGCGAAGACCTTGGTCGGCGCCTCGGCGAGCGCGGCCTCGCATCGGGCCACATCCACCGGCTGGCCCCAGTCGTGGTCCACCGTGACGACGCTCGCGCCCGCGCGGCCGGCCATGTCGGCCATGCGTCCGCCAAAGGCGCCGTTGACCGCGATCACCGCCCGGTCGCCAGGCTCCAGCAGGTTCATGATCGCCGCTTCCATCCCGGCGGTGCCCGGCGCCGGCAGCGGCACGCAGGCGTGGTCGGGCGCGTTGAAAAGGCGCTGCAGGGCCGCCTTGATCTCCTCCATCAAGCCCTGAAACTCGGGGTCCAGGTGGCCGATGGTCGGACGGGAGAGCGCCGCAAGCACGCGCGGGCTGACATCGGACGGTCCCGGACCCATCAGGATCCGCCGCGGCGGCTGGAAGCTCTGCATCGTTGGATCCTTAGCTCAGGCGAGGAGCCGGGCTTGTAGCGCCTGGCGCAGGCCTTCGTCGACGCCCAAGGCCTCGGCGAGGTAGCCGTCCAGCGAGCCATGTGCGTCGCGGATCACCGAAAACGCGGTCTCCAGATAGGCCGCGTTCACTGACACGGCGACGCGAAGCCCCGCCTCGTCGACCGTCTTGCCCACCGTGTCGCGCAGCCAGGGGCCGAGGAAACCGATCTTGCGCGCCATCCGCGCCTCGTCGTTGGTCAGCAGGTAGTCGGCCAGGATGTCGGCCTCGCTGACTCCCAGGATGTGGTGGGTCAGCGCACAGATCAGGCCGGTGCGGTCCTTGCCCGCCGCGCAGTGGACGACGATCGGGCCAGAGGTCTGCGCCAGGGTGCGGAAATAGCGGCTGAACAGGTCGATATGGCGCGGCTCGAACGGCGCGCGGCGGTAGTAGGCCATGGCGTCGTCGAAGAACCAGGCGGCGTTCACCGCGACGTCCTTCATGGCGTCGGCCCAGTCGGCGTGATCGGAAAGGATGTCGTTCTCGATCACCGCGGCGCCGAAGCCCGGCCAGCGCTTGGAGGGCTCGCGGGTCCGTTCCTCGGTCCGCCGCAGGTCGATGATCGCCGCCAGACCGAGATCGGCCATTCGCGCCAGGTCGGCCTCCGACGCATAGGCATGGTTGGCGGAGCGGTAGAGCACCTCGCGCTTCACCGGGCGGCCGCAGGCGGTGTCATAGCCGCCGAAGTCGCGGAAGTTCTCGATGCCGTCGAAGTCGATGTGCCGGGTCATGGCCGCTGGCCTAGCCGGAATCGGCCTACGCGGAAATGGGATGGCCGCAACGCCCTTAGAAATCGGCGCTGATGCCCACGAAGACGTAGCGGCCCAGGGCGTCGTAGACCTGCGGGAAAGTTCCGCCGTTGCAGAGGATCGCCAGGCAGTTGGACGACCCGACGATCGGTGGGTCCTTGTCGAACACGTTGTTCACGCCGACCCGGAAGTTCAGGTTGTTGTGCACCGTGAAGTTGGCCGTCAGATCGACGTAGCTGCGCGCCGAGAACGTCCGGTCGGTCTCGTATTGCAGGCCCGGGTTGTTCAGCTGCGGGTCGCTCGAAAAGGCGTCCAGCCGCACCTTGCCTGCATAGCGCCACTGGGCCGACAGGCTGAGGCTCTTCACCCAGTCGCCGTAGGCGTAGGGCGTGTTCCAGGTGACCCGCAGCTTGTGGCGCCATTCCGGTGCGGGCACGCCGCAGGTGGTGCCGTAGAGGCCCTTGCAGTTGTAGGTCGGACCGCCCGGCAGGGCCTGGGTATCGAGGTGGTCGAGCCAGGTGCCAACCAGGCTGACCGCCACCGAGCCGTTGTCGCCGAGGCCCAGCCGCGACAGGTCGGTGCGGTAGTTGACGTTGAGGTCGACGCCCGTGGTCTTCAGCGAGCCGGTGTTCAGGGTGGTGTCCTGCACAAAGCCGGTCGGGTCGATGAACAGCGAATTGTTGCCTGGCGAGCGATGCACCAGGCCGCAGAAGAACGGGCTCTGCGTCGTCACGCACTGGTTGAGGATCAGGTTCGCGCCGATGCCGGCGATGAACTGGTCGATCTTGATGTTGAAGTAGTCGAGGCTGACGTTCAGGCCGGGCGCGAAGCTCGGCTGCCACACGACGCCGGCGGTATAGGTGTCGCTGGTCTCCGGCTTCAGGGCGGGGTTGCCGCCCAGCTGGCCGAAATACTGGTTGGCCGGGTTCTTCTCGATGGCCAGGACCTGGGCCGCGGTCAGGTGGAAGATGCTGGCGCAGGTGGCGACCAGCGGGTTGGCGGCGGTCAGCCCCGCGCAGGGGTCCTGGGTCCCATCCAGCGCCACGTTCTGCGGAGAGAACAGTTCGATCACGTCGGGCGCGCGGATGGCGCGGTTGTAGCCGGCGCGCAGGCGCAGGCCATCGATCACTTCCCATTCGCCGGCCACCTTGTAGGTGTTGGTCTTGCCGATCGAGGAATAGCTCGAGAACCGGTAGCCCAGCTCGATGGCGACGTCCTTGGCGAATGGCATGTCGCCGATCAGCGGGATCCGCGCCTCACCGAACAGTTCATAGACGTCAAACCCGCCCTGGACCGGCGGCGCAGCGGCCCCAGCCCCGGTGATCAGGCCCGCGGCGGCCAGGAAGTCGGCGGTGAAATCCAGATGCTCGCGGCGGTATTCCGCGCCGAACGCCACGCCGACGCCTTCCGACGCCAGCGGGCTCTTGACGCCGTAGTCGCCGAGCTTGCCGGTGAAGGCCAGGCTCGCCACCCGCTCCGTCGTGTTACCGTTCAGGAAGCTGTCGGCGTTCAGGAACTTCAGCGCGGCCGGCGATATGGTGCGGGCGGTGAACAGGTTCAGCGGCACGCAGCCGGCTTCCGCGCCGGGCGCGCAGACCGGGTTGGCCGCCGTGCCCACGACATTCAGCGCCTGGGCCAGCCGGTTGGCGTTGAAGTTGCCGGTGGCCTTGGTGTTCAGCGCGACCGAGCCGTATTGCAGGTAGCCGTCGTAGTTCCAGTTCTTGCCCAGGTCGCCCTTCAGGCCGATCACGATGCGGTAGTCGGTGTGACGGTTCTGGGCCTGACGGCCGGTCCCCTCGCCGGGCTGCAGGCGGCGCGCGACCGTGCCCCGGAACACGCCCGTCGGATCGGCCGCGCAGCTGATGCCGTTGGTGGATTGCAGGAGACCGCGCTGCTGGGCGCTGAGCAGCGGGTTGGCGCAATTGATCGTCTGGGTGCCCGCGAAGACGCCGCCGGCCGCGATCTGCGCCGTCGAATTGTCATCCATGAACATGGTGTCCATGTAGGCCGTGGCCCAGGGCGCGATCTCATAGTGGGCGAAGGCGCCCAGGGAATAGCGCTCGTCGGGCCGGACAAAATAGTTCTGCGGCGCGAAGTTGAAGACGTCGGCGCCGGTGCGCGCCCGGAAGGTGTTGAAGGTCGCCGGGTCGACTATGAAGCCGCCGACCCGGGCCGGGTAGGCCGTGCCGGAGCCGCCGCAGCCGTTCTCGGCGAAGGTGGCGCCGGAGTTCAGGGAACAGGTGCTGAAATCGCGCTGCGACTCCAGGATCGGGTTGTTCTGGCGGTAGGTGGCGTAGGCGGTGATGTTGCCCTTGCCGTCCGGGGCGTTGACCCCCAGCGTCAGGCTGACCTCGGAGCCCTCGCCGCCGAACAGGCTGTGCGCCGGCAGCGCGAACTGGCGCGGATCGGTGGCCCCGGCCGCGGCGGTGCGCACCACGCTCTGGATGCCATCGGCATGGTTGGTGTGCTGGTAGCCCGAGTATTGCGCATCGACGCGCACGCCCTCGAAATTCTTCAGCATGATGAAGTTGACCACGCCGGCGACGGCGTCGGCGCCGTAGGTCGCGGAGGCGCCGCCGGTCAGCACGTCCACGCGCTCCACCAGGGCGGCCGGGATGAAGTTCAGGTCCGCGGCGGTGAAGGTGGGATCGCCCGGCATCAGCCGGCGGCTGTCGATCAGCACCAGGGTGCGCGACGACCCGAGCCCGCGAAGGTTCACCGAGGCGGTGCCCGTGGAGCCGTTGGAGATCATCGAGCCCTGGCCGGCGAATACCTGGGGCAGGGCGTTGGTGATGTCTTCGACGCGGGTGACGCCTTGCGCCCTGATGTCGCTGGCGCCGACCGTTGTCACCGGTGCGATCGAGGTCAGGTTCGGCGACGGGATGCGCGTCCCGGTCACCACGATCTCGGCGACCTCACCCTCGGCCGCGGCGACCGCGGCGGCCGCCCGGGCCTGGGTGGCGGAAAGGCCCAGGACGGCCACGCCGCAGATCATCGAGGAGGCCAGCAGGCGCTCCCGCAGGGTGTTGAGTGGCAAGTCTAAGCCCTCCATCGGCACACTGGGGCTGGTGCGACGCCCCGGACGTCAGATGCTTGCCAAGCGGCGGCGAGATCGACGCCTTCGAGTTACTGATAAGGATTGGCGACGGTCAATGTGTCGCAGAGCAAAAGCTGAATATTGTTTAGCATTGTCACGGAATAGGCACACTGAATATTGTATTTAATAGGCAATACGCTGTAGTCAATTTTCGCTACGGCTTATTATACTGCCAAGGGAACGAGCCCGACCGCAGCACAAAGGGCGGCGGATTGCTCCGCCGCCCTTCGCTCGCGCCACGCCCAGCCGGCGCCGTTTTGCTGGCTGTTAGAAGTCGGCGCTCAGACCGAAGTACACGTAGCGGCCCAGGGCGTCATAGACCTGCGGGAAGGTGTTGCCGTTGCCGACCCCACCCGGCAGGTTCGCGCCGGCCAGCGGCGGATCCTTGTCGAACACGTTGTTGATGCCGGCCCGGAAGTTCAGGTTGTTGTGGACCGTGAAGTTCATCGACAGGTCGATGTAGCTCTGCGCTGCGAACCGCTGCTCGTTCACGAACTGCGCGCCCGGGTTGTTGAGCTGCGGGTTCGCGTCGAACGAGTCGGCGGTCACCTTGGCGAAGTAGCGCCATTGGGCCGACAGGTTCACGCTCTTCACCCAGTCGCCGTAGGCGAACGGGGTGTTCCAGGTGAGGCGCGCCTTGTGGCGCCATTCCGGGTTGGGGATCGTGCAAGTCACGCCGTAGAGGCCCTTGCAGTCGAAGGACGGACCGCCCGGCAGGGGCTGGGTGATCAGGGTGTCGAGCCAGGTGCCGACGATGCTGGCCGAGATCGAGCCGTGGTCGCCCAGGCCAATGTTCGACAGCTCGGTGCGGTAGCTGGCGCTGACGTCGACGCCGGTGGTCCTCAGCGAACCGGTGTTCAGCGTCGTGTCCTGCACGAAGCCGTCCGGGTTCAGGAACAGCGAGCCGAAGCCCACGGCCTGTTGCGAGCGGTGAACCAGGTTGCAGAAGAAGGGGTTCGCCGTATTGACGCAGTTGGTGAGAATCAGCGTGGCGCCGATGCCCGCGATGAAGCTGTCGACCTTGATGTTGAAGTAGTCGACGGAGAAGCTCAGGCCCGGGATGAACTTCGGCTGAGCCACGAAGCCGACGGTGTAGGTGTCGCTGATTTCCGGCTTCAGGCTCGGGTTACCCCCCGTCTGGCCCTGGTACTGGTTGGCCGGGTTCTTCTCGATGGCCAGGACCTGGGCGGTGCTCAGGTGGAAGAGGTTGGCGCAGGTGGCCACCAGCGGGTTGCTCGGGGTCGCGGCCAGGCCGGCGCAGGGGTCCTGCGTACCGTCGAGCACCACGTTCTGCGGCGCATAGAGTTCGCCGATGTTCGGCGCGCGGACGGCGCGGTTGTAACCGGCGCGGAAGCGCAGGCCATCAACCGGTTGCCACTCGCCGGCCAGCTTGTAGGTGTTGGTGTCGCCGATCGAGGAGTAGTTCGAGAAGCGGTAGCCCAGTTCCAGGGACAGCTCCTTGACGTAGGGCATGTCGCTGATCAGCGGCACGCGGGCTTCGCCGAACAACTCGTAGACGTCGAAGCTGCCGTTGACCGGCGGGTTGGCCGCGCCGTTGCCGTTCACCAGGCCGTTGGTGGCGAGGAAGTCGGCCACGCTGTCGAGGTGCTCGCGGCGATACTCGGCCCCGAACGCAACGCCGACGCCCTCCGAGGCCAGCGGGCTCTTGATCCCATAGTCGCCAAGCTTGCCGGTGAAGGCCAGGCTGGCGACGCGCTCGTTGGTGTTGCCTTGGCTGAAGGAGTTGATCGACAGGAAGCTGATCGCCGCCGGCGAGATGGTGGGCGATGAGAAGATGTTCATCGGCACGCAACCCGGATCCGGATTGGCGGCCGGGTTGCAGACGATCTGACCGGCCGCGTTGGTCACCGCGTTCAGCGACTGGTTGATGCGCTGGGTCGCGAAGTTGCCAGACTGGCGGTTGTTGAACTGCACGGAGCCGTATTGCAGGTAGCCGTCGTAGTTCCAGTTCTTGCCCAGGTCGCCCTTCAGGCCGATCACGATGCGGTAGTCGTTGCGGCGGAATTGCTGAAGGCGGCCGGTCTGCTCGCTGGCGAGCAGACGGCGGGCGACGGTGTTGGTGAAGGTCCCGCCCGGGTTGGTGGCGCAGGTCCCGCCGCCGGTCGCCGCGGTCGCCGCGAGCAGGCTCTTTTCCTGAGCGCTCAGGAAGGGGTTGGCGCAGTTGATGCTGAACGTGCCGGCGAAGATGCCGCCCGCCGCGATCTGGGCGGTCGAGTTGTCGTCCATGAACATGGTGTCCATGTAGGCCTCGGCCCAGGGCGCGATCTGGTAGTGGGCGAAGGCGCCCAGGCTGTAGCGCTCGTCCGGACGGACGAAAAAGTTGGCCGGGCCGAAGTTGAACACGTCCGTCGTCGAGTTCCGCGGGCGGATGGTGTTGAAGTTGGCCGGGTCGACCGTGAAGGTCCCAAGGCGGGCCGGGTAGGAGGTGCCGGACCCCGAGCAGACGAAGCCGGCGGCGTTGGAGCCTAGCGTACAGGCCGAGAAGTCGCGGTCGGCTTCCAGGATCGGGTTGTTCTGGCGATAGGTCGCGTAGGCGGTGATGTTGCCCTTGCCGTCCGGCGCGTTGACGCCGAGCACCAGAGCCACTTCCGAGCCTTCGCCTTCCCAGATGTCCTTCGCCGGGATAGCGAACTCGGACGGAATGATGCCGACGGTCTGCGCGGTCCTCAGAGCGGCCACGCCGGCGCCGCTGTGGTTGCTGTGCTGGTAGCCGGAGTACTGGGCGTCGATGCGCACGCCTTCGAAGTTCTTCAGCATGATGAAGTTGACCACGCCCGAGACGGCGTCGGCGCCGTAGGTCGCCGAGGCGCCGCCGGTCAGGATGTCCACCCGCTCGACGAGCGCGGCGGGGATGAAGTTCAGGTCGGCGGGCGTCGGCTGGGCCCGGCGGCCGTCGATCAGCACCAGGGTGCGGGACGAGCCCAGGCCACGCAGGTTGACGGTGGCGGTGCCGTTGGCGCCGTTGGTGATCGACGAGCCCTGACCGGCGAACACCTGCGGCAGGGAGTTGGTGATGTCTTCGATCCGGGTGACGCCCTGGGCCTTGATCTCGGCGTTGCCGACGGTCGTCACCGGCGCGATGGAGGTCAGGTTCGGCGAGGGAATTCTCGTCCCCGTCACCACGATTTCGGAGACTTCGGCGCTCGCGGCGTCTGCCGCGGCCGCATAGGCCTGAGTGGCCGACAGGCCCAGGAAGGCCGCGCCGCAGATCATCGAGGAGGCCAGCAGGCGCTCCCGAGTGGAATGAATCTTCAAGTCTAAACCCTCCATCGGCCGCCCCAATCGAGCCGCCAGCCCCACAAATCAGGTCGCGAGATCGCAAATGCGGCCTCGACGTCGGGAGAGTTACTTAGGCGTATCGACGGCGGTCAACGTTCATGGGCGATCACCGCCGATATTATCAAGTCATGTTACGAATTGATCACACTGAATACTGTATATAAACTCCACTGCTTAGTAGTCGATGTTGACTATGGGTGAAATGATGTGGCCTGACGGAGGCGCTCACCAGGCCCGACCCCATCCCGGCCGGAACCTGCGCCATCACGAGGCATTGGGATGAGGCTCGCCAAGCGTGGCGCAGCGGCCGCGAAAGGGCAGACCATGCTGGGTATCATCGCCATCGTCCTCGTCGTGCTCTGGCTGCTGGGCTTCCTGGCCTTCCACATCACCGCCGCCGCCATCCACCTGATCCTGGTGATCGCGGTGATCCTGGTGGTGCTGCATTTCCTGCGCGGCCGAAGGGGCTAGGAGAGCCTCGACCAAGACCTATCGGAACGGCGGCTCGTCGAAGCTGCGCAGCTTGCGCGAGTGCAGGCGCGGGCCTTCCTGGCGCAACAGGTCCATGGTCGCGATGCCGATCTGCAGGTGCTGGCCGATGGCGCGGTCGTAGAAGGCGTTGGCCTGGCCCGGCAGCTTGATTTCCCCGTGCAGCGGCTTGTCGGACACGCAGAGCAGCGTCCCGTAGGGCACCCGGAAGCGGTAGCCCTGGGTGGCGATGGTGGCGCTTTCCATGTCGATGGCGACGGCCCGGCTCTGGTTGAACCTGAGCGCGCTCGACGAATAGCGGAGCTCCCAGTTACGGTCGTCGGTGGTCACCACCGTACCGGTGCGCAGGCGCCGCTTCAGCACCTCACCTGTTTCGCCGGTGACGATCTCGGCGGCGCGGTTCAGAGCCACCTGCACCTCGGCGATCGGCGGGATCGGGATTTCGGTGGGCAGCGCCTCGTCGAGCACGTGGTCGTCGCGCAGATAGGCGTGAGCCAGCACATAGTCGCCGATCGTCTGGCTGCCGCGCAGGCCGCCGCAGTGGCCGATCATCAGCCAGGCCTGCGGCCGCAGGACCGCTAGGTGGTCGCAGATGGTCTTGGCGTTGGAGGGCCCGACGCCGATGTTCACCAGCGTGATCCCCGTCCCGTTCTCGGCGATCAGGTGATAGGCGGGCATCTGGTGCTTGCGCCAGGCGGCGGCCTGCACCACGGCCTCCGGATTTTCGGTGGTGGCGTCCACCAGCACATTGCCTGCCGCCGACAACGCCGTGTACGGACTTTTCGGATCCTGGATCTGCTCGCACCCCCAGCGCACGAACTCGTCCACGTAGCGGATATAGTTGGTGAACAGGATGTACTGCTGGACGTGGCTCGCCGGCGTGCCGGTGTAGTGCGCCAGGCGAGCCAGCGAGAAGTCGGTCCGTAGCCCGTCGAACAGCGCCATCGGCCGGGGCTCGTCGGCGTCGTAGGCCCACGACCCATCGGCGATCTCGTCGCCGATAAAGGCCAGCTCGGTGGTCGGGAAATGCCGCGCGATCTCCGCTGAGCCGATATCGGCCAGCGCCTCGGCCGCCGTCCCATCGAGCACATAGGGGAACGGCATCTCCTGCTGCGATCGGCCGACCTCCACCTCGACTTTGAAGTCCTGCATCAACAGGCTGAGCTGCTCGATCAGGTAGCCGCGAAACAGCGCCGGCTTGGTGATGGTGATCGCATAGTGGCCCGGCGCGCCGATGCGGGCATAGGCGCGGCTGATCCGCGGGAACGGCTCGCCCGCCGGCCAGTAGAGCCGAAGCTCCGGATAGACGAAGGCGCCGGCGGCGCGGACGGCGGGGTCGGGCGGCGGGCCCCCGGCCAGGAATTCCTTGAGCGCGCCCCGCAGGGCCTCGACGGTGGCGCGGTACTCTTGTTCAAGCCGGTCCACGATGCCGGCGGCGTCTGTCTGTGATGTCATCGCCCTATTATAGCCGCCCTGGGCCAAGCTTGGCGAGCGCACCGAATCTGCCCCGCGCGCAAGCAGTCGCGCCGGAACCCGCGCCTTACGGCGGATAGGATGGACGCCGCGTCGCTTCCCGGCGACAAAGGCCGGCAGAACAGCGGGCCGGGACCTTCATGAATCGCCTTTTCACGATCCTCATCATCGTCGCCATGGTGCTGGGCGTCCTCGTCGGCTGGGCGGTGCATCAGTACGCGGCCCCCGATCAGGCCAAGGACATCGCCAAGAACCTGTCGATCGTCACCGACGTCTTCCTGCGGCTGATCAAGATGATCATCGCGCCGCTGGTGTTCGCGACCCTGGTGGCCGGCATCGCCCACATGGAGGACGCCGCCTCCATCGGCCGGGTCGGGATCAAGACCATGTTCTGGTTCATCTCGGCCTCGCTGGTATCGCTGACCATCGGCCTGATCATGGTGCATCTGATCCAGCCCGGCGCCGGCATGCACCTGGCGATCCCCGATGCGGGCCCGATGGGGGGCAAGGCGGCCTCGGCGGTCGACATGACCAAGTTCAACCTGAAGGATTTCGTCACCCACATCTTCCCGAAGTCGATCGTCGAGGCGATGGCCAACAACGAGATCCTGCAGATCGTCATCTTCTCGATCTTCTTCGGCACCGCCGTCTCGGCCCTCGAGGACAAGGCGCCGGCCGTCCTGGCGCTGGTCGAGCAGGTCTCGGCGATCATGCTGAAGGTCACCGGCTACGTCATGAAGACCGCGCCGCTGGCGATTTTCGCGGCGCTGGCCGCCACCGTCGCCACCCAGGGGATCGGCGTGCTGGCCACCTACGCCAAGTTCGTCGGCGGCTTCTATGTCTCGATGTTCCTGCTCTGGGCGCTGCTGATCGCCGCCGCGGTGATCTTCGTGGGTCCGCGCGCGCTCCGGCTGATCGCCGCGATCCGCAGCCCGGCGCTGCTGGCCTTCTCCACCGCCTCGTCGGAGGCCGCCTACCCCGGCACCCTGCAGGCGCTGGAGCAGTGGGGGGTGTCCAAGCGCGTGGCGAGCTTCGTCCTGCCGCTCGGCTACTCGTTCAATCTCGACGGCACGATGATGTACTGCACCTTCGCGACGCTGTTCGTCGCCCAGGCCTACGGCATCCAACTGACGCTGGGCCAGCAGATCACCATGCTGCTGCTGCTGATGATCACGTCGAAGGGCGTGGCCGGCGTGCCCCGCGCCTCGCTGGTGGTGATCTCGGCGACGCTGACCTACTTCCACCTGCCGGAGGCCGGCCTGCTGCTGATCCTGGCGGTCGACAACCTGCTCGACATGGGCCGCTCGGCGACCAATGTGGTCGGCAATTCCGTCGCCGCCGCCGTCGTCGCCAAGTGGGAAAACCAGATCGAGGTCCCGGTGGAGCACGCGCAAACCGCCGCCGCCTAGCTTTGCCAGCGGCCAGATCGAGCCGACCTTCGGTCAGCGGGCTATTTGGCTTCGATCAGCGGGTTGGCTTCGATCAGCGGGCTATTTGACCGGCGCGGGCGCCTTGGCGGCATCGGTTTTGGGGGCATCGGCCTTGGGGTCCGCGGCGGGGGCCGCGGCGGCGGCCGGGTTTGGCGCGGGGATGGGCAGGGTGCCGCCGTGCTCGCGCAGGAAGGCGATGACGTTGATGCGGTCCTGCGGCTGCTTGAGGCCCACGAAGGACATCTTGGTGCCGGAGATGTAGGCCTGCGGGTTCTTCACGAACTGATAGATGTGCTCGTAGTCCCAGATCGGCTGCTTGCCGGCGAAACCCTTCATGCCGTCGGAATAGGCGAAGCCCGGGTGGCTGCCCGGCGGGCGGCCGACCACGCCCCAAAGATTGGGACCGGTGCCGTTCGGGCCACCACTGTCGGCGTTGTGGCAGGACTGGCACTTGGCGAAGGTGGCCTGGCCGGCGGCGACATCGGCGGTCTTCAGCACCGTGCCCCAGTCGGGCGGAACTTCCGGCGCGGCCGGACCGCCGGCGGCCTCTTCCACCACGTCGACCTTGTAGCCGGATTTGGCCACCTTTTCCTGGCTGAAGACGATGCCGGAGGCATTGACCAGCAGGGCGATTAGGAAGCCGGTGGCGAGCACCGCGCCGGCGTACTTGTTGAAGGCTAGGCTGTCGCTCATCGTCCCGAAATCGGCCCTCTAAGCGCTGGCGTCACGGACCAGCGAAAGCGCGGGAATCCCGCCCCTTGTTGCGTCCGGCTCTCTTACACGCTACCGGCGCTCGCGCAACCGCCCAGGCGTCTCAATGCAGCCCATCGTCATCATCCCCGCGCGCATGGCCGCGACCCGCCTGCCCGGGAAACCGCTGGCGGACATCGAAGGCATACCGATGATCGTCCGCGTGCTGCGCCAGGCTGAGGCGGCCGGCGTGGGGCCCGTCGCGGTCGCGGCGGGTGATTCGGCGATCGTCGACGCCGTCACAGCGGCGGGCGGTCGTGCGGTGCTGACCGACCCCGACCTGCCGTCCGGCTCCGACCGGATCGTGGCCGCCCTGGCCGAACTCGACCCCGACCGGCGCCACGACGTGGTGATCAACCTGCAAGGCGACATCCCCTTCGTGCGGCCGGACGCCGTGCGGGCCGTGGCGCGTCTGCTGGAGGCCCAGCCGGGCTGCGATCTGTCGACCGTGATGGTCGCCGAGGCCGATCCCGCTGAGCGGACCAACCCGGACATCCCCAAGGTGGTGGCCGCGATGCAGGCCGACGGCCGCTCGGCGCGCGCGCTCTATTTCACCCGCTCGGTGCTCTATGGCGACGCGCCCGTCTGGCTGCATCACGGCATCTATGGGTTCCGGCGGCAGGCTCTGGAGCGGTTTTGCGCCGCGCCGCCCTCGCCATTGGAGAAACGCGAGCGGCTTGAGCAGCTCCGCGCCCTGGAACTCGGCCTGTCGATCTGGGCGGCGGTGATCGACGCGGCGCCGATCTCGGTGGACAACCCGGCGGACCTTGAGCGCGCGCGGGCGCATGCTAGGACGCTGGGATGAGCAAGGCCGACCTGACCAAGCCGCGCATCGCCTTCCAGGGTGAACTGGGCGCCAACAGCCACGAGGCCTGCACCGCGGCCTATCCGGACATGGCGCCGATCCCGCACGCCACTTTCGAAGAGGCCTTCGACGCCATCAAGAGCGGTGACTGCCAACTGGGCATGATCCCGGTGGAGAACTCCATCGCCGGCCGCGTCGCCGACGTGCATCACCTGTTGCCCTCGTCCGGCCTGAAGATCATCGGCGAGCGGTTCAAGCCGATCCATTTCCAGCTGATGGCCAACAAGGGCGTGAAATTGGAGGACATAAAGACCGTCGCCTCCATGCCGATCGCCCTGGCGCAATGCCGCAAGACGATCCGGCGGCTGCAGGTCAGGACCGAGGCCGCGGGCGACACGGCCGGCGCCGCGCGGATTCTCAGCGAGCATCCGGATCCGACGCGGGCGACCATCTCGCCGGCGCTCGCCGCCGAGATCTATGGCCTCGATATCCTGGCGCGCGACATCGAGGACGAGCATTCCAACACCACGCGGTTCCTGGTGATGACGGCGGAGACCGCGCCCGCGCCGCCGCCGTTCACCGCGCCCTGCATCACCAGCTTCACCTTTAAGGTCCGCAACCTGCCGGCCGCGCTCTACAAGGCGATGGGCGGGTTCGCGACCAGCGGCGTGAACATCTCCAAGCTGGAGAGCTACATGGAGGGCGGCGCCTGGACGGCGACCTTCTTCTACGCCGAAGCCGACGGGCGGCCCGAGGACCGTGGCCTGGCGCTGGCCTTCGAGGAACTGGGCTTCTTCGCCGAGAAATTCGAGATTCTGGGCGTTTATCCGGCAGATCCGTTCCGGACGCGGGGTTAGGGCCCGGGGAATTCCCCTCGGACGCGAAGTCCATTGACCCTCGGAGCCAAGTGATAGCGAACTAACCGGGACATAAAGAATTCATCAAAACTGTGGCCGCGCGGCCGAGAGGGTATTGGGCATGGTTTCGAAAACGAAGCTTCTGGCGTTGGCGGGCGCAATCGCCCTCCTCCAGGCGACGGCGGCGCACGCGACGGTGCTGGACTGGAGCTTCACAGTGCTCGATGGCGCATCGGGCGCCGGCACCTTCACCGCCAATCAGGACGCCATCGATCCCGATATCTTCCACGTGACGTCGGTGACCGGGACCATCGGTGGCGAGGCGGTGACATTGTTCGATTACGACGGCCCCGACTTCAAAGCGTTCCCGACGTCCCCGATCCTGGTCACCAGCAGCGGTATCGGCTTCTCGACCGCCAGCGGGTTCTACAACCTCTATGAATTTTTCCCCGGGGTGAACCCACTCTACGACTGCGGGGCGCTTTACTGCATCGAGGGGCCCAACCCGTTCAATGTCGTCGCCCAAAACATACATGTCGCGACTGACTTGAGCATCACCATTCACAACGATGTGGCCGTGCCGGAGCCGGCGACCTGGGGCCTGATGCTGGTGGGTTTCGGTGGCCTGGGCGCGGTGATGCGCCGGCGCCGCGCGATGGCGCTCGCAGCCTAAGCCTGAGGTTTTTCAGCGATCAATCGAGGCCGGTTCCCTTCCCTCCCTTAATGGGGAGGGACAGGCGGCGAAGCCGCCAGGGTGGGGCGGTCGCGATCGAACTCTGACTCACCGTCCTGGCCCTGACTTCCCCACCCTGACCGCTGCGCGGTCTGTCGCTGCTCATTAAGGGGAGGGAGGACGTTCTAGCCCTCTTCGACCCAGGCCTTGATGAGTTGCATGGCGATGGCGAGGCGGCTGGGGGCGGTGACGCCTTCGATCTTGCCGGCCAGCAGGTCGCGGGCCTCGTCGCGGGTGAACCAGCGGACTTCGGAGAGCTCGGTCTGGTCGGGCGTGCCCTCGTCGTCCTCCACCTCGGCGATCAGGCCGATCATCAGGGAGGACGGGTAGGGCCAGGGTTGGGTGGAGTGGTAGCGGACCTTGCGGGTGCGCAGGCCGGCCTCTTCGTTGAGCTCGCGGGCGCAGGCCTCCTCGATGGTCTCGCCGGGCTCGAGGAAGCCGGCCAGCGCCGAGAACATGCCCTTGGGCCAGGCTTCCTGGCGGCCCAGCATGCAGCGGTCGCCGTGGTAGGGAAGCATGATCACCACCGGGTCGGTGCGCGGGAAGTGCTCGGTCTCGCAGGACGGACATCGGCGTTTCCAGCCACCGTCCATGGTCTGGGTCCGCTGGCCGCAGACGGCGCAGTGGGGATGACGCCTGCGCCACTCGAACATCTGCTTGGCGGTGGCGACGATGGCCGCCTCGGTGGCCGGCAGCTTCAGGGCCACGGCGCGGAGGTCCTCGAACTTGCCGAAGCCCTGCAAGGGGCCCTCGGCCGGATCGGCCGCGTCTTCCAGATCGACGGCGAAGACGGCGGTCTCCTTCCACAGACCCATGAACAGCAGGCGCTCCTGGCCGCCAGCCAGTTCGCCCACCAGCTTGGCGGGCAGATAGGCGATCCGCTGGCCACCATCCCCGTTTTCGCTTTTTGGGGCCGGCTCCACGAAGGGGCGGCCGTTCCAGAGCGCGATGCCGAGCGACTCCGAAGACGCCAGCTGTTCGGCGATCCATTCGGCATTGCCGCGCCGGTCGCTGGCGCGATCCAGCGGATTGCCGGCGAAGGTGTTGAGGAAGACGTCGAGGGCCATGGGCGAAGGTTCTAGCGTGCTGCAGCGCACACCGAAAGGTGGCGACTAGCCAAACGGCTCGCGGTCGCCCACATCGGAGGTTTCGCTGCTTGCAGGAGAACCGCCGTGGCCGACGATACCGCCTACACCCCGCCGAAGGTCTGGGCCTGGAACAAGGACGCCGGCGGGCGCTTCGCCGCGATCAACCGGCCGATCGCCGGGCCGACCCACGAGAAAGAGCTGCCGGTCGGCCGCCATCCCCTTCAGCTCTATTCCCTGGGCACGCCCAACGGGGTGAAGGTGACCGTCATGCTGGAGGAGCTGCTGGCGCTCGGCCACACCGGGGCGGAGTACGACGCCTGGCTGATCAACATCGGGGCCGGCGACCAGTTCGGGTCTGGCTTCGTGGCGATCAATCCGAACTCGAAGATCCCGGCGCTGCTGGACCGCTCAGGGCCCAAGCCGATCCGGGTGTTCGAATCCGGCGCGATCCTGATCTATCTGGCGGAGAAGTTCGGAAACGCCTTCCTGCCGACCGAGCCGGCCGCGCGGGCCGAGTGCCTGTCGTGGGTGATGTGGCTGATGGCCTCGGCGCCCTTCCTGGGTGGCGGCTTCGGCCACTTCTACGCCTATGCGCCGACCAAGATCGAATACGCCATCGACCGCTACGCCATGGAGGCCAAGCGCCAGATGGACGTGCTGGACCGCCGCCTTGGCGAGAGCCGCTATCTCGGCGGTGAGGACTACACCATCGCCGACATGGCCGTCTGGCCCTGGTACGGCGCGCTGGCCAAGGGGGTGGTCTACGACGCCGGCGAGTTCCTCGGCGTGGCCGACTACAAGAACGTTCAGCGCTGGACGGACGAGATCGCCCAGCGCCCGGCGGTGAAGCGCGGCCGGATGGTCAACCGCACGTTTGGCGAGCCGTCCAGCCAGCTGCGCGAACGCCACGAGGCCAGCGATTTCGAGACCCGGACCGAAGACAAGCTCGCGCCCGCGAAGGCGGATGGCTAAGGCTGGCGGCTAAAGGCTTTCAGAACAGGCGCGGGCGGAGGGAACAAGGGTCATGGACCTCAAGGACAAGATCATCGTGGTGACTGGCGCGGCGAGCGGCATCGGCCGCGCGCTGGCGGTGCGGTTCGCCGCCGAGGGCGCCAAGCTGGTGGTCTGCGCCGACCGCGACGAGCCGGGCGCCCAGGCGACCGCCAAGCTGATGGGCGGCGTGGCGGCCAAGGTGGACGTCTCGAAGGAGGCCGACATCCAGGGCCTGATCGAAAGCGTCGAGAGGGACCACGGACCGATCGACCTGTTCTGCTCCAACGCCGGCATCGGCGTGGGCGGCGGGGCCGAGACGCCCGACGCCGACTGGCAGCGGATCTGGGACATCAACGTCATGGCCCACGTCTGGGCCGCGCGGCATCTCGTCCCGCTGATGGCGGCACGGGGCGGCGGCTATCTGCTGAACACATCCTCGGCGGCCGGCCTGCTCTCGCAGATCGGGTCGGCGCCCTATGCGGTGACCAAGCATGCGGCCGTCGGCCTGGCCGAATGGCTGGCGATCACCCACGGCGACCAGGGCATCAAGGTCTCGGTGCTCTGTCCGCAGGCGGTGCGCACGGCGATGACCGCCGGCAACCCGGACGGCGTCGCCAGCATCGACGGGATGATGGAGCCGGAGGTGCTGGCCGAAGCCGTCGTCGCGGGGCTCGCAACGGAGACCTTCCTGATCCTGCCGCACCCCGAGGTGATCACCTACATGCGCAACAAGACCGGCGACTACGACCGCTGGATCGGCGGCATGCGCAAGCTGAACCGGCGGTTCCAGGGCTAGAGACCCTCCGCAGCGCGGTCGCCGGGTCCGCGGCCAAAGCGCCAATCGCGTCTGAGACGGCGTTCCGCACAGCGGAGTCGGTAAAACGAGGGCTGGGCGCTCGGGCCGCGGAGCGCCATCCTCCTGGCCGCCGCAAGGCGCTGAGGAGACACGTCATGAAACCTGCGCCGGTGCTGCTCGCGCTGCTGTTGACGACCAGCCTGGCCGCGCTGGGCGGCGTGGGTGCGATCGGCGCCAAGGCGGCCGCCCCGGCGAGCACCGCGCCGGCCACAAGCCCCACGGAAACCGCCCCGGGGCATGGCCCGGCCGACCGGCGGGTCTATTTCGGCGAGCTGCACCTGCACACCACGATGTCCTTCGACGCCTGGACCTTCGGCACCAAGGTGACGCCGGACGAGGCCTACAGGTTCGCCCGCGGCGAGACCGTGATGATCTCACCCACCCAGCTCGCCCAGGAGCAGGGGCGCACCAGCGCCGCGCCCGTTCCGGCAAGGCGCGCCTGGCCGCTCGATTTCGCGGCGGTGACCGACCATGCCGAGTATCTGGGCGCGGTCGCCCAGCTCGAAAACCCGGACAGTGTCTTCGCCAGGACCGGCATCGGCCAGCGGCTGAAAACCGGCGGGCGCGCCGCCTTCTTCGCGGCGGGCGAGGCCATGCGCGGGGTCAACAACGAGACCTCAGCCGATCTCAAGGCCGCCGCGCAGGCGGCGAACGGCTGGAGCGTCGAGATCAAGGCGGTGAACGACAACTACCAGCCGGGCAAGTTCACGACGCTGCTGGCCTACGAGTGGACCTCGACGCCGGGCCGGGGCGTGCACATGCACCGCAACGTGATCTTCAATTCCAACACGGCGCCGGCGCCGTTCACCTCGGTGGATTCCAACAATCCGGTGGATCTGTGGACCTTCATGGACGGGGTGCGGCGCGGCGGGCTGGACGTGCTGGCGATCCCGCACAATTCGAACCTGTCGGATGGCCTCGAGTTCGACTGGAACGGCTATGACGGCAAGCCCATCGACCGGGCCCGCGCCCTGCAGCAGGCCCGCAACGAGCCGCTGGTGGAAATAGCCCAGACCAAGGGGACGTCGGAGACCACGCCGGAGCTATCGCCCAGCGACGAGTTCGCCAACTTCGAGATCATGGACCGGGTCTACGCGGGCGAGGCTGGGCCCCGGCAACATGGCTCCTATGTCCGCGAAGGCTATGGGCGCGGCCTGGTGCTGCAGTCGAAGCTGGGCGCCAATCCCTTCAAGATGGGGATGGTCGGCGCCTCTGACATCCACAACGGCCTGAGCGTCAGCGACGAGAAATCCACCGGTCCCTCGTCCAACGGCCTCGACCAGAAGACCATGGGGATCACCGGCCAGAAGCTGCGCGCCGCGCTGGGCTTGATCGGCGACGGCGAGGCCGTGCGCCCGAACGGCCAGCGGGAGAACGATCCCCTACAGTTCGCCTCGGCTGGCATCACCGGCGTCTGGGCGGAGGAGAACACCCGGGCGGCGATCTTCGCGGCGCTGAAGCGCAAGGAGACCTTCGCGACCTCTGGCACACGGATCCGGGTGCGGATGTTCGGCGGCTGGACGTTCGGCCCGCAGGCGATGGCCGCCAGGGACTGGGTGGCCCAGGCCTATGCGCACGGCACGCCCATGGGCGGCGACCTGAGCGCGCCTGCGGGCAAGACCTCGCCGCGGTTCGCGATCCAGGCGCTGAAAGATCCGACCGGCGCGAACCTCGACCGCATTCAGATCGTCAAGGTCTGGCTCACCGCCGACGGGTTCAAGGAAAAGGTGTTCGACGCGGTGCTGTCGGGCGGCCGCACGGTCGACCCGAATACCGGCAAGGCGCCGCCGGTGGGCAATACGGTCGATCTGAAAACCGGCGCCTACGACAACACCATCGGAGCCAGGATGCTGAGCGCGGTGTGGCGCGACCCGGCGTTCGACGCCAAGACACCGGCGGTCTACTACGCCCGCGTGCTGGAGGTCCCAACGCCCCGGTGGAGCACGCTGACCGCGATCGCCAACCACCTGCCGATCCCGGCCAAGGCGCCCGCGACGATCCAGGAACGGGCCTGGACCTCGCCGATCTGGTACACGCCCCCATCGATTTGAATCGAAATGCGACGATATCGAGAAATATTTTGATAGATATACTCTATAAAATTACAGCAAAATAAGAACAAGATGAGATCTCAAGGCCGATAAAAAATGGTATTTTACTATATATTGATTTCTCTATACAAGAGTTTTCCTTGTTATTTATTTTGTAAATTAACATAGTATATCGCAATTAATTCGGGATATTTGTGGTTTACGGATTTTAACTGAAATTATATTCAGAGGTTTAACCTCTCTCTGCGATCTTCCCTCGCATGTCGGACAAGACCGGCTGGGGGATTGCTATGTTTCGGGACCAACAGACCCATCGCGGCGGCGTTCGGTTAGCGGCGCTGGCGAGCGTGTCGGCGGTGGCCATCGCGTTCGCCCAGCCGGCCTCGGCCCAGCTTCTGGGCAGCCTGCTGAAGCCGTCGCCGACCCCGACCCCGACCCCGAGCCCGGCTCCGAGCACCGCCGCGCCCGCGCCCACCCCCAATCCGGTCAAGCCGCTCTACGGCAACATCAAGCCGTTCTACGGCGACGTGGATCCGTCCTACGGGAACCTCAAGCCGTTCTACGGCAATCTGAAGCCCTTCTACGGGAACCTGAAGCCGTTCTGGGGCAACCTGAAGCCGTTCTGGGGCGACACCGGCGCGTTCTACGGCGACCTGAAGTCCTTCTGGGGCGTCACGGTCCCGACGGTGGGCGCCGGCGCGCCGAACTATCTGGCGATCGGCGACTTCTGGACCAACGCCGGCGGCAGCTGGGACCAGCTGTTCACCACCTGGAGCCCGCAGACCGGCGCCGCGGACTATGGCGCGGCGACCACCCAGCTGAAGGCGCTCGTCGACAGCTCGCGCACCTTCTGGAACTCGGCCGTGCAGGCCAAGACCGGCAAGAGCTTCGATGACGGCTTCGCCAACACGGTGCTCGCCAAGTACGGCTTGAACCTCGCCGACCCGACGTCGCTGTCGAAGCTGGACCAGACCGACCAGGCCCTGTTCTTCCTGGATTGGTACGACGGCCTGATGAACTTCTCCGGCGCCGACCACGTCGACTGGTGGATGAAATCGGTCAACTGGACACCCGCCCTGACGCAACAGCAGGGCAATGGGACCCACACCATCGTCGGCCTGCTGGACATGACCGTGGCTGGCGATGCGACGCTGACCAAGTCGATCGTCAAGGCGAACGGCATCTCCGACTTCACCAATGGCCACGGCGCGGCGGTGGCGAGCCTGATCATCGGCCCGCACGACGGCCAGGGCACCATGGGCATCGCGCCCGGCGCCCAGGTCGTGGCCTACAACCCCTTCGACGCCACCGGCACCGCCGGCTGGACCGACATCACCAACGGGGTGCAGATGCTGAAGGCGAGCGGCGCCAGCGTCGTGAACATGTCGCTGGGCGTTCCCGGCTCGACCTTCGACCCGGGCTGGAACAACGTCTTCACCGACCTGAAGGTGCTGCTGACGCTGAAGAACACCGTCTTCGTGTTCGCGGCCGGCAACGACGGCGTCGTCCAAACCAAGGACATCAACTGGACCCCGCTGCTGAAGCCCGGCTTCATCGTGGTGGGCTCGGTGGACGTCACCGGAAAAATCTCCAACTTCTCCAACACCCCGGGCTCGGCCTGCCTGACGGCGGCCGTGGGCCTCTGCCTCGGCGACTACCTGCGCGACCATTTCATCGTGGCGCCGGGCGAGATGATCCTGGTCTCCGACGGCCATGGCGGCGTGATCCGCGAAAGCGGCACCTCGTTCGCCGCCCCGCTGGTCTCCGGCGCCATCGCGCTGCTGCAGAACCGCTGGCCCTGGCTCGCCAACTACCCCGTCGAGACGGTGAAGATCATCCTCGACAGCGCCAAGGACCTGGGCGCGCCGGGTGTGGACGACGTCTACGGCCACGGCGAGCTGGACGTCACGGCCTCGCAGTCGCCGCTGAACTTCAACAACCTGACCTGGTACGCGGTGGACGCCAGCGGCAAGAAGACGGCCCAGTCGCGCCAGGCCGTGCTGACCGCCTACACGACCCAAAGCCAGAGCACCTGGGACGCCAAGGGCGCCTATTTCTACGCCTTCGAGGCGATTGGCGCGACCCAGCGCGACTTCGCGATCCCGCTGTCGGCGAAGCTGATCGGCCAGAACGTGACCACGGCCAATGGTTCGCAGGACCAGTTCCAGGCCTATCTGCTGTCGCGGATGGACGCCTGGGCGACGGGCGCCACGGCCAAGAGTTCCAACGGCTTCGCGGCCTTCAATGGCTTCAACTCCATGGAGACCCAGGTCGCCAACCGCTGGGGCGCCGACATGACGCTGACGCTGGCGCCGCGCGGGAAGCGCCAGGGCTTCGTCGACGACGGCCCCGACTTCCAGTCCTCGCTGAAGGTGCAGGGCGAGAAGGCCCATCTGATGTTCGGCTATGGCGACGGCGCGCCCGCGCTGGCCGCCTTCGGGGCCGGCGCCGGCTTCACCCAGTCGGCCGACTATGATGCGACCCGTGGCGGCGCCAACGTGCTGCTGGGCCTGGCGTCGGGCGGCGGCTACGCGGGCTGGGGCTACAAGCTCTCGAACCGGCTGGAGGTCTCGGCCGGCATCCTGGAGCGCAGCGAGCGCCGCGACACGAACCTGTTGCCGATGCTGCGCCGGTCGGGCGCGGCGAGCGACACCTATCAGGCCGGCGCTCAGATCATGAGCCTGAACTACCGACCCACCGACGCGCTGACGTTGAGCGCCGGCTACACCCATCTGCACGAAGCCACCGGACTGCTGGGCATCCAGTCGCTCGACCCGGCGGATTTCGGCAACGGCTCGACCACGGACGGCTACAGCCTGGGCTTCAACTGGGCGGTCTCGCCGAAGCTCTCGTTCGTCGGCATGGGCACGCTGGGTCACACCCGTCAGACCGACGGCAGCCAGCAACTGGCGGTCAGCCGCGACGGCCTGACCACGTCGTCCTACGAGGCGGGCGTGCAGGGCAAGGATCTGTTCCGCAAGGGCGACCGCCTGCAGTTGACCGTCTCGCAGCCGATGGTGATCGAGCGCGGCGCGCTCAAGCTGACCGGCGTCGAAGTGGTCGACCGCGACACCGGAGAACTGGGTGTCGTGACCCACGACATCAACATCTCCGGCCAGCGGCGGATCGCGGGCGAGGCGCTCTATGCCTTCCCGGTGCAGAAGGGCGACGGCTACGTGGCGCTGTTCGGCCGCGCCGAGACGCTGACCAACGCGGGCCAGGCGCAGGCCTACACCGCCGGCGCGCGCTATCGCCTGCGCTTCTAGGGTCGATTGACACCCGAGGGGGCTTTAGAGGCGCCTTAAAGGTTAGCGGCTAACCTGGCGGGCTGAGTTCCGCGGGGGAGCGGCGATGATTTCTCGACGACTGGCCGCCGTCGCCGCCGCAGCGCTTCTGCTGGCCGCGTCCACCGCCGCGCGCGCCGCGGCGCCCGAAACCGCGCCCAAGCCCGCGCCGGCCGACGCCTTCGACGCCTCAGTCGCGGCCGCCAAGTCCGCGATGATGGCCGATCCGCGCGCCGGGCTGAAGGGCGCGCTGGCCGCCCTGGATCTGGCGCACAGTCAGGCGGGCAATCCGAAACAGGCCGAGCACGTGGCGACCGCCCAGTGGCTGGAAGCCTCGGCGCTGCTGCGCCTCAACCGCCTGGACGAAGCCGGCCCAGTGATCGCGCAAGGCCTGGCGACGGCCGCGGCGCGGGCGCCCGACAGCAAGCTGCACGGCGACCTGATGATGGCCCAGGCCGACTACCTCGGCATGACGGGTGATGTGCAGAAGGCGCTGGCGGGCTTGCAGTCCGCCTACCGCATCTTTGGCAAGGCCAAGCAGCCACGCAGCCAGGCCATGGCGCTGCAGTATATCGGTTCGATCTACCAGGACGCCGGCGACTACGCGAAGGTGCTGGAATATTACGCCCAGTCGGCCGACCTCTATCCGGCGGACCTGGCGCTGCTGATCGCGGCCGAAAACAACATCGGCCGCGCGCTGCAGTTTCAGAAAAAATATGCCGAGGCGGCTGCCGAGTTCGAAAAAGCGCTGCTGATCGCGCGCAAGATGCATTCGACCCAGCTCGAGATCGAGGTGCTGACCAACCTGGCGGCCTCGGAGGTTCAGTGGGGCCGGCTCGACCAGGCTCAGCGGCACCTGGGCGAAAGCCAGCGGCTGGCGCAGAGCGATCCGTCGGGCCACGACGAGCTGCCGTTCATCCATGGCGTCGCGGCGCAGCTTCAGCTGGCGCGGCATCAGCCGAAGGCCGCCGCCCAGGAGCTCGCCCACACCTTCCAGGGCGTCGATCTGACGGCCAGCCCCGCGCCGTTCCGCGACTTCCACGAGACCGCCTACCAGGCGTTCACGGCGCTGCACGACGACCCGCGGGCGCTGGCCCATCTGCGGGCCTTCAAGCGCCTGGATGACCAGACCCGCGATCTGGCGGCCTCCACCACCGCGGCCCTGATGTCGGCGCAGTTCGACTTCGCCAACCAGAAGACCCGCATCGCCCAATTGAAGGCCGGTGAGCTGCAGCGCGACGTGGCCCTGGCCCGCTCACGCAACGTGATCACCACGGTCCTGCTGATCGGCTCGGTGATGATCGCGCTGCTGCTGGCCGTCAGCTTCCTGTCGATCCGCCGCAGCCGCAACGAGGTGCGCGCGGCCAACGGCAAGCTTTCGCAGGCCAACACGGCGCTGGAAAAGGCGCTGAAGGCCCGTACCGAGTTCCTGGCCACCACCAGTCACGAGATCCGCACCCCGTTGAACGGCGTGCTGGGCATGACCCAGGTGATCCTGGCGGGTGGCGCGCTCGACGCGGATACCCGCGCCAAGGTCACCCTGGTGCATGGCGCGGCCGAGACCATGCGGGCGCTTGTGGACGACATCCTCGACATGGCCCGCATCGAGACCGATGGGGTGACGCTGCGCGCCAGCGAGTTCGACCTGCCGCAGCTATGCCGTGAGACCACCAACCTGTGGCGCGAGCGAGCCGCCGCCAAGGGTCTGCAGGTGGTGCTGGACGCCGGCGCCGCGCCGCGCCGCATCGTGGAAGACCCCGGCCGCCTGCGGCAGATCCTGTTCAACCTGATGTCGAACGCCATCAAGTTCACGCAGGCGGGCTCCGTCACCCTGTGCGTCACCGTCGAGGCCGGCGCGGAGGGCGAGACCTTGGTGCTGGCCGTCGCTGACACCGGCGTCGGCATTCCGTCCGAGCAGCTGGAGGAGGTGTTCGAGTCCTTCCGTCAGGGCGATTCCAGCACGACCCGCAGCTATGAGGGGACGGGCCTGGGGCTGGCGATCTGCCGCCGGCTGGCCCAGGCGATGGGCGGCGACGTGGCGCTGGACAGCGTCGTGGGCCGCGGCACCACGGTCAGCGTGCGCGTGCCGCTGACGCGGGCCGAGGTCCCGGCCTCCGACGAGATCGAGACCGCGCCGCGCGGCCTGGAAGGCTGCCGGGTGCTGATCTGCGACGGCAACCCGATGTCCCAGGCGGTGATCAAGACCGTGCTGCAACCGGTGACCCGCGGCATTGAGGCGGTCGACGGCTGGCAGGCGGCTCTCGTCGCCGGGCCGGAGGGCCGCTTTGACCTGATCCTGGCCGATGCCGCGGCCCTCGGCGCCGAGCGCCAGGCGAGACTGTCGGCGCTGCGCGAGCTGGCCGCCGCCGCGCCCAACGCCCTGATCGTGGTGATGACGCCGGAAGTCAGCGAAGACGAGGCCGGACGGCTGCTGGGAGCCGGCGCCGACCAGATCATCAAGAAGCCGATCGCGGCGTCGGCGCTCGCCGACGCGTTGCGCCAGGGCTTCAACTCTCGCGCAATCGTCGCGACTGGCGCCTCAGACCTGGTTGTTTCCGCCCGATAATCAATCCCGCCTTAAGCTTGATCGTAGAGCATGCCGGCCAGTCGACGTAGGGCCATAGGCCTGCGCGCCGGCCCCAGGAGCGTCCGGAATGCGGATACTTTTCGTCGAGGACAACCCGATCAACCGGCTGGTTGTGAAGGAGATGCTGCGCGCCGGCGGGATCGAAATGGCCGAGGCCGAGGACGGCTACGCCGGCCTGAAAATGATCGAGATGCATGATTTCGACGTGGTCCTGATGGACCTGCGCATGCCGAACATGGACGGCCTGACCGCCATCCGCCACATGCGCGCCCGCCCCGACGACAAGGCCCGGCTGCCGGTGGTCGTGATCACCGCCGATGACGGCCTGACCATCGAGGCCGAATGCCTGGCCGCCGGCGCCGACCGGGTGCTCAGAAAGCCCGTCAACATGACCGCGCTGTTCGAGACGATCGCCGCCGTCCTGCCGACGACCGGCGAAGACGAGGTCATGCTGGGCTAGCGTCCCGATCTCGAAGTTCGGACGCCGGCGGATTTTCGGCGACGCCATCTCGCGCCAGCCGCTAAAAATACACGCTAGAAGAGAAATCCGGATCACTTCGGTGTGAGAAGGCTCAGCTTTTCGCAGACAGGCATTGGCGTCGGCTTTACCTAGAGTAGAGTAATCGTCGGATGCGCGCACACTGGAGCGCATCACCCAAGGCTTTCCCAAGTTCATGTCCGACGCGGATATGAGGCGAGATTTTCTCGCCGCGAGGCCGCGCGGGCCAGGCAGGAGACGCAAACATGGTCACCAAGGCTCTGCAATCCATCACCATCATCGGCGGCACGGATGCGCCGGGCATCCAGATCGTCCCGGACGGTCACGGCGGCTTCGTCCTCAAGCGGATCCCCGGCTGGGACCCGGAGCTGATGCGCGAACTGGCCAACAGCCTGCATGTGGTCAGCGCCGCGTCGCGGTTGAAGACCAACGGGCTCGCCTCGGCGGTGATCAAGAGCGTCGGCAGCCTCATCGAACAACAGCTCGGCGACCATCTTGGCGGGGCCGCGAACGTGGTGGTCCTGCACGCTTGACCGGCGCCTCGGAGGGCGTGCGCGCCAACCGGGGCAGCGACGGCGGCCCGGACGAGGCCGGCCGTCGCTACGCCGCCTATTTCCACGACCTCGACGCCTGGACTGAGTACTGGGACGTCTATCATCCGGAGACCCACGGCCGGTTCTATTTCGGCGATGGCGCGGGCGCGCCCGGCCTGCTGGGCCGGTTCCTGCCGCGCGACGGGCGGCCGCCGCCGTGGACCGCCTGGGTGGCCATGGCGCTCAGCGCGGGCGACGCCAGCGGGGCCGTGACCGAGACAGCCTTCGTGGCGGCGGTGCGCGAAGAGGCGGTCAGCGCGGCCATCCTCGAGGTCGACGACCTGCTGGCCCGCCTGTTCGCCACGCATTTCGGCGACGCCGCCAGCCCGGCGGCGCAGCGGGACTATCTGGAGGCGGTGTTCCGCTTCGCTATCGACACCCTGCCGCCCGCGACCGAGCGCGACGCCCGCATCGTCGAGAGTGACCCCCGCAAGCCCACGGCCGGGCGCCACACGCTGGAAGGCGACATCATGTGGTTCGCCTGGGCGCTGCACACCGAGGCCGCCCAGGCGTTGCGCGGGGCCGACGTGGGCGCGCGGCGCCGGACCCTGACGCTGGCCGGCGTGGGCGTCGCCTGCGCCGCCCAGTTCGCCTGGCACGGACATCGCCGAACCCGGCTGGAGTACCAAAAGGACGCGGCCACCGCGGACCTGCTCCGCGCCCGGGGTCTAAGCTGGGCAGGCGATTTTTCGGCCGCCGCCGCCGAGGTCCACGCGCTCTACCGCATCCGCGAATTCGGCACGGACGGCTGAGCAGCGGCCCGGGCCGGGGCGCGGCGCAAGCGTTCGCGAAGAGGATGGCGAGGCGAGGGCGCTCTCCCGACCGATACTAACGCAACGCCAGTCGGGAGAGCGATCGCACGTGACGTCTTGAAAAGGCGCAAATGCCTTACGTGCCAACGCTCCCTCTCAAGTTCGGCGCCAACCCGGCCAGGCCAAAAAACGTCAGGCCAAAAAACCCTAGGCCGGCGTGCGGTCGCCGAAGCGCTGGGCGTTGCGGGCCCGGGCCCTGACCGCCTCTATCTCGCGGTCGCGCGGCGGGGCGTGGGTTTCCAGGCTGCGAAGCAGGCGCTGGCCGGCCTCGAACACCTCGGCGATGGCGGCGTTGAACGCGGCTTCGTTGGCCTTGGACGGCGAATTGAAGCCGGACAGCTTGCGCACGAACTGCAGCGAGGCCGCCCCGATTTCCGCGTCCGTCGCCGGCGGGTCAAAATTGAACAGCGTCTTGATATTGCGGCACATGGGCTGGGGCTCCTGCGTGGATGCAGGAAGGATAGCCCAGCGGCCGGCGCCTGGGGAGACCGACAACCGATCAGGCGGCGCGGCCGCTCCAGGCTCCGAGGTTTGCTGGCCCGAGCCAGGCGTTAGATCTGGATCGGGCCGCGCGCCTGTCAGGCCAGGGACGTCCCCTGCAGCGTCGGCGCCTCCGGCCGAGGGGTTCCGCCCGATTTGTAGGCCGCCAGCAGACGAGCCTTCTCGTCGGCCATCTGTTGGCCGAGCTTGTCCATGTCGAGACCGGCCTTGCGGGCCTGGGCGAACATGCCCTCGACGCGCTTTTCCTCTTCCGCGACGTGGTGCTCGATCTCCTCGGACAGCACCTTGACCTTGGCGTCGTAGAACTTGTCGTCGGGACCGCCGGCTTCGATCTCGGCGATCAGCACCTTGGCGCCGTCGTGCTCGACGTAGGCCTCGTTCAGCAGGGCCTCCTCCACCTTGCCCTCGCAGGCGGGGTAGAAGATGTCCTCCTCGATCTTGGTGTGGATGGTCAGCTCCATGCAGATCTGCTCTGCGAGGGCCTGTTTCCTGCCGTCGCCGTTGGCGGCCTCGAACTTGGCGAACAGGTCCTCGACCTTGCGATGATCAGCCTTCAGCAGAGCGACGGCGTCGAGTTGGGGGGCGGTGGCCATGAGGGTTCTCCAGGGGTTGCTGGGCCAAAATCCCCGGCGCGCGCCGCGGTTCCGCGCGCGGGTTTGTTGAGAGTCGTTCGCAGATGAGCATGAGGGCCGGGGGCCGCGCCGCTCTTGCCTCCGGCCTGCCAATCCGCCATATCCCCGCGCGGAGATCGGCGGCGGGCGGGCGCTTCGCCAACCTGGTCAGGGCCGGAAGGCAGCAGCCACAACGATCTACGCTCCGGGTCGCCGTTCGGTCTCCACCCGCCTTCGCCCTGCGGTCTTCGGCGCGGCAAGCCTGCATCATCCGCTTTCCTGTGAGCATTCGCCGCCCATGCGGGGTTTCCGCTTTGCCGTGCGCGGGGCGTCCTCTTACATGGGGCCATGGCCGACGAGGACGATCTTGCGCCGCGCGACGAGGACGAAGGGCTGGCCGCCGGGCCGCCTTCGCTGGACATGTTCGGCGACAACAAGGGGCCGACCCTGAGCGACCCAACCCTGAGCGAGGGTGCATCCGCGGCCTATACGGTCATCGCGCGGAAATACCGGCCCAAGACCTTCGACGATCTCTATGGCCAGGAGGCCATGGTGCGGACGCTGAAGAACGCGTTCGCGTCCGGCCGCATCGCGCACGCCTTCATGCTGACCGGGGTGCGCGGGGTGGGCAAGACGACGACGGCGCGGCTGCTGGCGCGCGCGCTGAACTACGAGAGCGCCACGGTCCACGAGCCGAACCTCGACCTGACCGAGGAAGGGGTGAACTGCCGGGCGATCATCGAGGGGCGGCACATGGATGTGCTGGAGCTCGACGCCGCCTCGCGGACCAAGGTCGATGAGATGCGCGAGCTCTTGGACGGGGTGCGCTACGCCCCGACCTCGGCCCGCTACAAGGTCTACATCATCGACGAAGTGCACATGCTGTCGACAGCGGCGTTCAACGCTCTGCTGAAGACGCTGGAAGAGCCGCCGCCGCACGCCAAGTTCATCTTCGCCACCACCGAGATCCGCAAGGTGCCGGTGACCATCCTGTCGCGGACCCAGCGGTTCGACCTGCGGCGCGTCGAGCCCGAGGTGATCGTCAAGAACCTGGAGATGATCTCCGAGGCCGAGGGCGCGCGGGTGGAGGCCGATGGGCTGATGCTGATCGCGCGCGCGGCGGAAGGCTCGGTGCGCGACGCCCAGTCGATGCTCGACCAGGCCATCGTCCAGGCCGAGCCCGGCCAGACCGTCACCGCGGCGGTGATCCGCGACATGCTGGGTCTGGCCGATCGCGCCCAGACCATCGCGCTGTTTGAACAGGTCATGCGCGGCGAGGCGGGGCCGGCGATCGAGACCTTCCGGACGCTCTATGGCTATGGCGCCAATCCGGACCAGGTGATGCTGGACCTCCTGGATCACTGCCACGGCGCCTCGGTGGCCAAGGCCATCGGGCCGCAGGCGCTGATCATGCCGAAGGACCAGTCGGCGCGGCTGGCGGCGATCGGCGCGGCGGTGTCGGCGGGGACGTTGTCGCGGCTCTGGCAGCTGACACTGAAGGCCTATGAGGAGGTGCGCCGCGCGCCGGATGCGGCGGCGGCGACGGACATGGCGCTGATCCGGCTGGCCTATGCCGCCGATCTGCCGGGGCCCGAAGAGGCGCTGAAGCGGCTGCAAGCCGGTGACCTTGCTTCGCCAGGGCTGGGGCCGAGCGGTCCCTTGGGCGGCGGCGGCGGTGGTGGCGGCGGGGCGGTGGCCTCCGGCGGCGGGACGACGGTGGCGCGCGGCTTCGCGGCGCCCCAGGCGCAAACCACGACAGAGCCGGTGGCGGTGCTGAACACCTTCGAGGAGATGCTGGCGCTGATCGACCGCAAGCGTGACATCTCGCTGAAGCTCGACGTGGAGCGGTTCGTCCGCCCGATCAGCTTCCGGCCCGGCGCCATCGAGTATGAGGCCGCGCCCGGCGCGCCGAACAACCTGGCGCAGCGGCTGGTGGGCCGGCTGAAGGAATGGACCGGCGAGCGGTGGCTGATCGCCGCCCAGGGCGGCGGCGGGGCCGAGAGCCTCTGGGAACGCCAGAAGCGCGAGGAGCGCGAGGTCCGCGCCCAGGTCGAGCAGGACCCGTTCGTGCTGTCGGTGATGGCCACCTTCCCCGGCGCCGAGATCATCAGCGTCCGCACCCTGCCGCAGGCCGAAGCCCCCGAGGGCGCGGCCACTGAGGTCGAGGACGACGATGACTAGGTCCGGAGGCGCGAAATGAAGGACCTTTCCTCACTGATGCAGCAGGCGGCTGGACCCTTGGCCGGGATGCCGGGGATTCCGCGGTTCTGATGGCGGCCTCCGCCGGACCCGAGATCGAGCGGCTGATCAGCCTGCTCTCCAAGCTGCCGGGCCTGGGGCCTCGGTCGGCGCGGCGCGCGGCGCTGGCGCTGCTGAAGAAGCGCGACCAGCTGCTGTCGCCGCTGGCCGACGCCCTGGCCGAGGCCGCGGCGCGGGTGAAGGTCTGCGCGACCTGCGGCTCGCTGGACACGCAAGACCCGTGCGCGATCTGCGCTGATCGCGGGCGTGATGGCGCACTGATCTGCGTGGTCGAGGAGGTGGGCGCGCTCTGGGCCATGGAGCGCGCGAGCGCCTTTCGCGGCCGCTACCACGTGCTGGGCGGCCTGTTGTCGGCGCTGGACGGGGTCGGGCCGGAGGCGCTGCGGGTGGGCGGCCTGATTGCGCGGGCCTCGAGCGGCGACGTCAGCGAGGTGATCCTGGCGCTGCCGGCCACGGTCGATGGTCAGACCACCGCCCACTACCTGGCCGACCGGCTGGCGCAGGCCAATGTGTCGGTCACCATGCTGGCGCGCGGCGTACCGGTGGGCGGGGAACTCGACTGGCTGGACGACGGCACCATCGCCCAGGCGATGCGCGCGCGGCGCCCGGCTTGAGGCGCGAAAAAGCCCCAACCTTCGGAGGAAGGTCGGGGCTTAGACGATAGTCCAGTGTCGTTTGGCGTTCGGATCAGGCGGCGCGCAGTCCGTCCGCGCGGCGGCGGCGAAGCACGGCGCCCAGGCCGCCGAAGCCCAGCATCATCAGGGCCCAGCTGGCCGGCTCCGGCACCCCGCCCGCGAGGCCGCGAGCCGTGCCGGCCATCTCGACGCGCAGGCCGGTCGGGCCGCCGCTGTTGTAGACGATGAAGTCCAGGGTATTGGTCCCGGCGACGAAGCCGGAGGTGATCGAAAAGGCCGTCCAGTTCGTGGCGAACCCGGCGTTCTGGCCGGTGCTGATCCCATTGATCTTCACATCGTAGCCGTGATCGTCCGTGGCCCAGCGGCCGGTGATCAGCGCCGTGGCGGCGTTGAGGCCGGCCAGGGAGAACGACACCTGATAGTCGTAGTAGCCGACCGGGCCGTCCAGGTGGCCGTCACCGACCGGGCCAATCCAGTTCGAGACGCCGTCGTCACCGCCCCAGACATCGACCGGATAGCCGTTGGCCGTCGTTGCCGAACGGAGCGCCGGAGTCACCGGCCCGCTGACCAGGGCGTAGTGCGTGTCGAGCGCGTTGTTCGCCTGTGGCGTTCCCGCCGAATCGACCCCGGTGTTGAAGAGCGTGGTGATGGTGTTGGCCTGAGCGGCGCTGGCGCCAAGCGCCGTTGCGGCGATGGCCGCGATGAGAAGCTGATTGGATTTGAACACGATACTGTACCCCCGTGAAAACTGACTGCACGAGCCATAGCAGGCCAAGCGCCACCGTGGCGGACCGGGCTACCCATTTTGAGCAACAGCGTTCTTCGAAAAACCTGTTCGCTCAGATGCTCTCAAGCGCCGCGCCCTGGGGGATGGTTCCGACTCAGCAAACCCGCTAGGAACGCAACATGAACGGGTATCTGATCCTGGCGTTTGTCAGCGCGGTCGTGGCGGTGGCGGCGGTCGCCTGGGCTCTGTGGGAGCGCTCGCGCGGGCGGATGCAGGCGGAGATGGCGCGCACCCAGGCCGAGCTGGTCTCCAGTCAGGTGGCGCTGTCGGCGGCCGGCGTGGCCGAGGCGATCCTCAAGCGCAACGAGGAGGCGATCGCCGGCCGTGAGCAGCTCGCCCAGGCGCGGCTGGAGGCGCAGCTGAAGCCGGTGGCTGAGAGCCTGCAGAAATTTCAGGAGCATGTCGCGCGGGTGGAGAAGGTCCGGGTCGAGGAGACCGGTGGCCTCAAGGAGCAGATCGCAGCCCTCCTGCTGGCCTCTACGGCGACGCAGGACGAGGCGCGGAAGCTATCGTCGGCGCTGCGGCGCGGGGCCGGCGTGCAGGGGCGCTGGGGCGAGCAGACGCTGAGGAACGTGCTGGAGCAGGCGGGGCTGTCGAGCTTCTGCGACTTCACCGAACAGGCGTCGACCGACAGCGAGGAGGGCCGGCGGCGCCCCGATGTGATCGTCAAGCTGCCGGGCGGCGGCGTGTTCATCATCGATGCGAAGTGCTCGCTGAACGCCTTCCTGGAGCTGCAGGACGCCGAGACCGACGAGGCGCGCGAGGCGGCAGGCCTGCGACATGTGCAGAGCGTGCGGGGTCACGTCGCCGGTCTCTCGGCCAAGGCCTACTGGGACCAGTTCGACGGATCGCCGGACTTCGTGGCGATGTTCGTGCCGCTGGACTCGGCGCTCGCCTCCGCGGTCGACCGCGCGCCGGCGCTGATGACCGAGGCCATGGACCGCAAGGTGGTGATCGTCACGCCGACCACGCTGTTCGCGCTGTGCAAGGCGGTGGTCTACGGCTGGCGGGTCGAGGAACAGGCAGCCAACGCGCGGACCATCGCCGAGCTCGGCCGCGAGCTCTACAAGCGCATCGCCACCATGGGCGCGCACGCCGGCTCGGTAGGCAAGGCGCTGGAGCAGGCCGTCGCACGCTACAACCAGTTCGTGGGCTCGCTGGAGACCCAGGTGCTGACCCAGGCGCGCCGGTTCGAGGAGCTGAAGGTCGATCACGAGGGCCGCAAGGTCGAGGTTCTGGAGCCGCTGGATACGGCGGTCCGCCCGCTTGCCAAGCTGCCTGCCGAGCCCGCGCCGCAGGTGCGGCTGGTGGCCGGCGACGAGGCGTGATCTGGGGCGTGAGGCCCCTTGCCCACCTTGACGCTCGGGCATAGCGCCCCTAACTCCCCGCGCATGGCGCTACGAGACATCCTCACTGTCCCTGACCCGATCCTGAAGAAGGTCTCGGCGCGCGTTGACATGGTCGACGATGCCCTGCGCGCGCTGATGGATGACATGCTGGAGACCATGTACGACGCCCCCGGCATCGGCTTGGCCGCGATCCAGGTGGGGGTGCCCAAGCGGGTGATCGTCATGGATCTCGCGCGCGAGGACGAGCCGCCGGCGCCGCGCTGCTTCGTCAATCCGGAGATTCTCTGGGCTTCGGAGGAGACAGCGCCCTACGAGGAGGGCTGCCTTTCGGTGCCGGAAATCTATGACGAGGTCGAGCGGCCGGCGCGGGTGAAGCTGCGCTACACGACCTATCAGGGCGAGACCGTCGAGGAGGACGCCGAGGGCCTGTTCGCGGTCTGCATCCAGCACGAGATGGACCACCTGGAAGGCGTGCTGTTCATCGACCATCTGTCGCGGCTGAAGCGCGAGCAGGCGGTGAAGAAGGTCAAGAAGCAGGCGAAGGCGGCCTAGCCATCTACCCGGGTGTCATCCCGGTTTCGCGGAACGCGAAGACCGGGACCCATGACCACAGATTTCGAAAGTAGGCCGCGACGCCTCGCTCAAGGTGGCGGCGACGGCGTCTATAGGTCCCGGACAGCGCCTGCGCCGCTTCCGGGATGACAGCCAGACTTATTTTTTCTGGACGTCGTCCTTGGCCTTGTTGAGGGCCGCGTCGGTCTTGTCGCCGGCGGTCTTGGCGCCGTCCTTCAGTTTTGCGCCCGCGTCCTTCGCGCTTTCCTTGAGTTTCTCGCCGGCCTGGTCGGCGGCGACGGCGGTCTTGGCGGCGGCTTCCTGGGCGCCCTGCTTGATGTCGGAGCCCAGATCCTTGACGGCGGGGGTGGCGACCACGCCCTTGGCGGCGGCGCCGACTTCGGAGCCCGCGGCCTTGAGGTCCTGACCGGTCTTGTCCTGGGTGGCCTTCGAGCAGGCGGCGAGCGCCAGCCAGAGGCCCAGAACGACGGCGAGGTGAGAGTTGCGCATGACCGGCTTCATGGGGGCTTCCTTCGAATTACGGTTAACCAACGGTTAAGCTCGGGCCGAGGTTCCGCCTTGTGCAAGAGCGGCGCCTTTGCGCGGCCCGCCGCCCGCGGGTAGAACCCCGCCCATGCGGATCGCCTTTCTGGGAACTCCCGACTTCGCCCTGGCCGCGCTGCGCCGTCTGGTGGCGGACGCAGGCCATGAGATCGCCTGCGTCTATTCCCAGCCGCCGGCTCCGCGCGGCCGGGGCCAGACCCTCAAGGCCTCGCCGGTGCACGCCTATGCGATGGACCAGGGCCTGATCGTGCGGACGCCTGTCTCGATGCGGGACCCCGGCGAGGTCCTGGCGTTCGAGGCCCTGGAGCTGGACGCCGCGGTGGTGGTGGCCTTCGGCCAGATCCTGCCCGCCGAGGTGATCGATGCGCCGCTGCTGGGGACCTTCAACCTGCACGGCTCGCTCTTGCCGCGCTGGCGGGGCGCCGCGCCGATCCAGCGCGCGGTGATGGCCGGCGACCCGGTGACCGGCGTCGAGGTGATGCGGTTGACCGAAGGGCTGGACGAGGGCCCGGTGCTGGCCTCGGAGACCTTGCGCATCGGGCCGCTGGATACGGCCGGCGCGGTGCACGACCGGATGGCGGCGATCGGCGCGGAGCTGCTGGCCAGGACCCTGCCGCTGATCGAAGCCGGGACCGCCATCGAGACACCGCAGACCGAGGACGGCGTCACCTACGCCAAGAAAATCCGGCCGAAGGAGGCGCGGATCGACTGGACTCGGCCTGGCGTCGAGATCGACCGCAAGATCCGTGGCCTGTCGCCGTTTCCGGGCGCCTGGTTCGCGCTGCCGACCGACAAAGGCCCGGTGCGGGTGAAGGCCCTGCTCTCGGCGTTCGAAGACGCGGAAGGGCCGCCGGGCCAGGTGCTGGACGACCGGCTGCTGGTGGGGACAGCCAAGGGCGCCGTGCGGCTGCTGCGGGTGCAGCGCGAGGGCAAGGGGCCGCAGGACGCGGCGGATTTCCTGCGCGGCGTGGGCGTGGCGGCCGGGACCGTGCTTGGCTGATGCCGCGCTACAAGCTGACCATCGAGTATGACGGCGGCCCCTACCGCGGTTTCCAGGCTCAGAGGGGCCTGCCGACGGTGCAGGGCGGGCTGGAGCGCGCCGTGACGAAGTTCTGCGGCGAAACCGTGCGCGTCCACGCGGCGGGGCGCACGGACACCGGCGTCCACGCCACGGGCCAGGTGGCGCATGTCGACCTGGAGAAGACCTGGCCGGCGGAGACGGTGCGCAATGCGTTGAACTTCCACCTGCGCGGCGAGCCCATCGTGGTGCTGGAGGCGCAGGTCGCGCCCGAAGGTTGGCACGCCCGGTTCTCGGCCACCGAGCGGCGCTACCGCTATCGTATCCAGAACCGGGTCGGCCCGGCGGGCCTTGAGCGCGGCCATGTCTGGCACGTGAAGGCCCCGCTGGATGCCGAGGCCATGCACACGGCGGCGCAGGGGCTGGTGGGCCACCACGACTTCACCACCTTCCGCGACGTGGCCTGCCAGGCCAAGTCGCCGATGAAGACGCTGGACGTCGCCAGCGTGTGGCGCGAGGACGACGAGGTGGTGCTGGTCTTCGCGGCGCGGTCCTTCCTGCATCGGCAAGTGCGTTCGATGACCGGGTCGCTCGCCGAGGTGGGTGTCGGCCGATGGACGGCCGACGACCTGCGCGCGGCGCTGGAGGCCAAGGACCGGACCCGCTGCGGCCCGGTCGCGCCGGCCGACGGGCTCTATCTGACCGGGGTGAGTTACGCGGAGTAATACCTCACCCGCTTGCGGGGGAGGTTTTCAGGCCTCCCCGAACGCCTCGAAGTAGCGCTCGATCAGGCGCTCGTAGGTCGCCTGGAGCTGCAGGATTTCCGCGATGGGCGCGCGTTCGTCGACCTGATGCATGGTGGCGCCGACCAGGCCCAGTTCGACCACGGGGCAGAGCGCGCGGATGAAGCGGGCGTCGGACGTGCCGCCGCTGGTGGAAAGCTCAGGATCGCGGCCGGCTACGTCGCGGACAGCGGCGGCGACCACATCGGTGAAGGGGCCAGGCGCGGTCAGAAAAGCCTCGCCGCTGATCTGTGGGGTGACCGTCACCGAGCCGTTGAAATCTCGGGCGGCGGCGTCGGCCTCGGCCTGGATCCAGCGGGCCAGGTCGTCGCCGGTGTGGTTGGGGTTGAAGCGGATATTGAGCCGTGCGCTGGCTGTGCCCGGGATCACGTTGGTGGCGGTGTTGGGGACGTCGATCCGGGTGATCTCCAGGTTCGACGGCTGGAACTCCGGATAGCCTTCGTCGAGGCGGCGATCCTGCAGGCGCAGCAACAGCCGCAGCAGCACCGGCGCGGGGTTGGCCGCGCGGTGCGGATAAGCCACGTGACCCTGCACGCCCTGGACGGCGATCTCGACATTGATCGAGCCCCGGCGGCCGACCTTGATCATGTCGCCGAAGACCGCGCTGGAGGACGGCTCGCCGACCACGCAGTGGCTGATGACCTCGTCCTCGAGGTCCAAGGCTTCCACGACCATCCGGGTGCCGTGGGTTGCCACGCCCTCCTCGTCGCCGGTGATCAGGAAGGATAGCGAGCCGGTCACCTGGCCCGCCGCGAGGGCTGCGGCGCAGGCGGCGGCGAAGGCGGCGATGGCCGACTTCATGTCGACGGCGCCGCGGCCGATCAGAATTCCGTCCACGACGGCGGCCTCGAAGGCGTCCTGGCTCCAGGCGCCGGCGTCGCCGACCGGCACCACGTCGGTGTGGCCGGCGAAGCAGAGGTTGGGGCTCGCCGTCCCGTAGCGGGCGTAGAGGTTTTCGATTTCGCCGAACTTCATGCGCCGGCAGACGAAGCCCAGACCCGTCAGGGCCTCCTGCACCACGTCCATGGCGCCGGCGTCGGCGGGTGTGACCGACGGGCGGCGGATCAGTTGTTTCGTCAGGTTGATCGCGTCGATCAAGCTCGCCCCCGGCGTCGCGTTTGGTAGTCTGGCGCCTGTCCTAGACCGGCCCGTCCTTGAGTGGAATGATCCCATGCCCAAGATCGACATCGAAACCGCCCCGACCCGTTTCGGGACCGGCTATCCGCCGCCCTATGACGCGCCGTGCCTGGAGCGGAAGCGTTGGAAGCTGGGAGACGCGGCGGGGCTGACCCAGTTCGGGGTCAACCTGCAGCGACTGGCGCCCGGCGTCTGGTCGAGCCAGCGGCATTGGCACACCGCCGAGGACGAGTTCGTCTGGGTGGTCTCCGGCGAGGTGGTGCTGGTGACCGACGCCGGCGAACAGCTGCTCCGGGCCGGCGACTGCGCGGGCTTCCCGGCCGGCGCGCCCAACGGGCACCACCTGCAGAACCGCTCGGACGCCGAGGCCGTGTTGCTGGAGGTCGGCTCGCGGCGCGAGGACGAGGACGGCTGCGACTATCCGGACATCGACCTGATGCTGGCGACCGGCGAGATGGAATACCGGCATAAGGACGGAACGCCATACCTGGACACCCAGACGGCGCGGAGCCGGTGACGGCCGTGGACGATCCGGCGGAAACCCAACTCGAAAGCTTCATCGTGAAATACACGCCGGAGGTCGCCGAGGTCGCGCGCGGCGCCCGTGCGATCATGCGGCGGCGGTTCCCGACCGCGCTGGAGCTGGTCTACGACAACTACAACTTCCTGGCGGTGGGCTACAGCTCAAGTGAGCGGGCTTCAGACTGTGTGGTGTCGCTGGCGGTCGGGCCGCGCGGCGTGGCGCTGAGTTTCTACCACGGCGCGTCGGTGTCGGACCCGACCGGACGGCTATTGGGGTCGGGAAACCAGAACCGCTTCGTACGCCTGGACTCGGCTGACACCCTGCTCGAACCGGAGGTCGCGGCCTTGATCGACGCCGCGGCGGGCTTGGCCAAGACGCCCATGCCGAGCGATGGCGAAGGCCGATTGATCATCAAGTCGGTGTCGGCGAAGCAGCGCCCGAGGCGTCCGTAGTCGTCCGAGCGTCAAGCGCACGCGCCCAATCTGCGCAGGATCAAATCGGCCCGGTCGGCGACGCTCACCTTGGGCAGAACGACCGGCGCGTAGCCGAGGGTCGGATATTCGGCGAGCAAGCGATGGTACTCGGGCTCGGCGTCGCTGAGGCCATGGCGCCGCTCGGGGTCGGTGACGTAGATTTCGGGCCACGGCGGGGTCATGAAGACGCGGCGGTTGTAGCGGTGGGCGTGACCGAGCGTGGTCAGCGCTGGCTCGCCGGTGAGCAGGGTGACGCCGGACGCCGCGTCGATCAGGCCCCGGTCGAAGAACACCCAGCCTTGCAGGGATTGGGCGGCTGCGCGGTCGGCCAGCGCCATCTCGATGGCGCGGCGCAGGAACGCCACGCCGCCGTCGATCCACGGCAGCGCCTGGCCGCCGCGGGCCAGTTCCTCGCGCACGATCCGGCGGCCAGGCTCCTCGACGGTGGCGTAGCCGCGCCGGGCGAGTTCCTCCAGCAGGGTCGACTTGCCGCCGCCGGAGCAGCCGGTGATGACGACGAAACGGTCCATGGGGTCTCCTCACGTGGAGCTTGGGTAGGCTAGCATGGGGCGATGACAGCCCAGAAAATCATCACCATGCGCCCTGCGCGGGCGGTCGATGCGCCGGCGCTGCGGGCGATCCTGCTCGATACCTTCGAGAGCACCTGGGCGCCGCAGGTCACACCAGCCGCCGCCGCCGCGTTCCGGGTGGAGGATCGGCCGGCGGGCTATGTGGGCCGGCGCGGGCTGCAGTTCCGGGTCGCCGAGCACGGCGGCGAGGTCGTGGGTTTCGTGGACTGGCAGGGCGATTTCGTGAACGCCCTGCACGTTCGGGGCGATCATGCGCGGCAGGGCGTCGGCGCGCGGCTGATGGATGTGGCCGAGGCGGCGATCGCGGCGGAAGGGTTCGCGGCAGCGCGCCTGGAGACGGACACCTTCAACCTCGGCAGCCAGGCCTTCTATCGCGCGCGCGGCTACGTCGAGGCGGAGCGCTATCCTGACGGGGAGTGGGATAGCGGGCTGACCACGCTGCTGCTGGTAAAATTGCTCAGTCCCGCAGCAGCTCGTTGATGCTGGTCTTGCTGCGGGTGCGCTCGTCGACGGTCTTCATGATCACCGCGCAGTAGGTCGAGGGCATGCCTTCGTGCGGGCTGGGCCGCGAGCCGGACATCAGGACGGAGTAGGGCGGCACTTCGCCGGTGATGGTCTCGCCGGTCTTCCGGTCAACGATGGGCGTGGTCGAGGTGAGGTAGACGCCCATGGAGAGCACACTGCCCTCGCGGACGATGACGCCCTCGGCGACTTCGGAGCGCGCGCCGATGAAGCAGTTGTCCTCGATGATCGTGGGGTTGGCCTGCAGGGGCTCGAGCACGCCGCCGATGCCGGCGCCGCCGGAGATATGGCAGTTAGCGCCGATCTGGGCGCAAGAGCCGACGGTGGCCCAGCCATCGATCATGGTGTTCTCGCCCACATAGGCGCCGATGTTGACGAAGCTGGGCAGGGCCACGACGCCCTTGCCGAGGAACGAGCCCTTGCGGATCAGGCAGCCCGGGACGGCGCGGAACCCCGCGGCCTCGAAGCGGGCGGCGTCCCAGCCGGAGGTCTTCATCGGGACCTTGTCCCAGTAGGGCCCGGGCGTGTCGGAGGCCGTGAGCTGGTTGGGCGTCAGGCGGAAGAACAACAGGATCGCCTGCTTGGCCCACTGGTTGGTGATCCAGGTCCCGTCGGCCTCGCGCTGGGCGACGCGCAGGGTTCCGGCGTCGAGGCGCTCGATGGTCTCCAGCACGGCTTCGCGGACCGCGCCGGTGGTGGCGTGGTTGACCGCGTCGCGATCTTCCCAGGCGGCTTCGATGACGGCTTTCAGGTCGGTGTGCATCAGGCGCGGGCTTTGCTCGTGAGGGCGTCGTCCAGGAAGGACGCCAGATTGTCGGTCTTGTAGTCGATGAACGAGGTTGTCGACGCCGGCGCGGCGGGGCCGACCAGCACGGTGGTCATGCCGAGGTCGGCGGCGGGTTTCAGGTTGCGCTCGCTATCCTCGAAGAAGGCGGTAGCCGCCGGGTCGATAGCATGGGCCGCGACGATCTTGGCGAAAGCGCTGGCGTCCGGCTTGCCCACATAGTCTGCCGAACCGATGTGGAAGACGCCCTCGAACAGGTGCTCGATCTCCAGCTTCGCAAGGATGCGCTCGGCGTGGACCGCATCGGCATTGGTGAAGATCAGCCGGCGTCCGGGCAGGCCCGCCAGCGCGGCCAGCATCGCCGGATCGTGGGCCAGCACCTCCAGCGACAGGTCGTGAAACTGTTCGTGGAAGGCCTTGGGATCGACGCCGTGGTGGGCGATCAGGCCGCCCAGCGTCAGGCCGTAGTCGGCGAGATACTGCTTCTGCAGGCGAAACGCCTCGTCACGGGGCAGGCCGGTCAGGCTTTCCACATACTGGGTCATGCGCTCTGAGAACTGCGCCATGAACCCCGAGTCCGCCGGGTAGAGGGTATTGTCCAGGTCGAACAGCCAGGTGCCGACGTGGCGCAGGTCGGCGCGGCCAGGATTGGCGCTCATGCGCTGACCAGCGTACCCGCCCCGTGCTCGGTGAACAGTTCGACCAGCATGGCGTGGGGGCGGCGGCCGTCCAGGATGACCACGCCGCCGACGCCGGCCTCGACGGCGGCGATGCAGGTCTCGAGCTTGGGGATCATGCCGCCGGTGGCGACGCCGCTGGCGATGGCCGCCCTGGCCTCGGCGACGGTCATCTGACGGATCAGCACACCGTTCGCGTCCAGCACGCCGGCCACGTCGGTGAGCAGCAGCATGCGCTTGGCGTTGAGCGCGCCGGCCAGGGCGCCGGCCACCGTGTCGGCGTTGATGTTATAGGTCTGGCCATCCTCGGCGACGCCGATCGGGGCGATCACCGGGATGTAGTCCTCGTCGGCATAGATCAGGGCCTCGATCAGCTTCGGATCGACCCGCTTGGGATCGCCGACGAAGCCCAGGTCGACTTCCTTCTCGATCAGCGAGTCGGGGTCCCTCTGGGTGCGGGTGACCTTCTCGACGGTGATCAGCCGGGCGTCCTTGCCGGACAGGCCCACGCCGCGCACGTCGGCTTCCTTGCCGGCCAGGGTGATCCAGTTGGCGATCTCCTTGTTGATCGCGCCGGAGAGGACCATCTCGGCCACCTCCATGGTCGGTGCGTCGGTGACCCGCAGGCCATCGATGAAGGTCGACTTGACGCCGGCGCGTTCCAGCATGGCGGAGATCTGCGGCCCGCCGCCGTGGACGATGACCGGATGCAGACCCAGCATCTTGAGCAGCACCGCGTCAGCGGCGAACTGCTTGGCGACCTGCTCCTCGCCCATGGCGTGGCCGCCGTATTTGATGACCACCGTCTCGCGGTCGTAGCGCTGGATATAGGGCAGGGCCTCGGCGAGGGTTCGCGCGGTGGCCCATCCCTGCTCCTGGGGCGCTTGCTCCTGTGGCGCTTGCTCTTGCGGATCGTCGGTCACAGGCTGTCGCGCTCTTCGAAAACGGGTGCGTTCCGATAGCGGACCCTGCGGGCCCTGTCACGTTCGCGGGGCCATGGCCCCTCCAATCCGCTAGACCGTCACCTCGGGAAGGACGCGGGCGAAGTGGTTCTCGACGGCGCGGTAGCACTCGCAGGCCGCGCGTTCGAGGCCGGGGCGATCGACGATCTCGACGCGGCCGCGATGGGTGCGGATCAGGCCCCTGGACTGCAGCTCGGCGGTGACGCCGGTGACCGTCGTGCGCTGGACACCGAGCATCTCGGCGAGCGATTCCTGGGTCAAGTGGATGACGCCGTCACCGGCGCGGTCGTGGCTGGCGAGCAGCCAGCGGGCGCAGCGCTGGTCGGCGCGGTGCAGCGCATTGCAAGCCACGCCCTGCATCATCTGGGCCAGCAGGGCGTCGGCGTAGCGGGCGAACAGGTCGCCGAAGAAGGGTGAGCCGATCTTGGCCGCGTCCAGGTGGCTGGTGGGGATGGCCAGGGCCTCGCCGCCGATCTGGACGACCGCGCGGCCGAAGGCGGGTTTGTGACCCTGGCTGACGATGCCGCCGACCGCGCCCTCGCGGCCGATGGTGGCGGCTTCCACCTCGCGGCGGTCACCGGTGACGATCAGCAGCGAGACCATGGTGCGCCGGCAGGGGAAATAGGTGGTGGTGACGTCATCGCCCGGCTCGAACAGCACCTTGCCGCGCGGCAGGGTCACCGGTTCCAGATGCGGCTCCAGCACCTCGAACTCGCGAGCGCCCAGCGCGGCCAGCAGGCGGTTGGCCTGGCGCAGGAAGCTGCGTGATCCGAGAGCGATCAGCGGCGCGGTCATCAATCCGGTCATTGGCGTTCTGTCTCCCCGGCTGTCCCGCCGAGGTAAACGCGCTAAAGCCCCGCTTGTTGCGTCGCTAAATCGAGCGGGCGACGACCTCTTTCATGATCTCCGAGGTGCCGCCGTAGATCCTCTGGACACGGGCGTCGCGCCATAGGCGGGCGATGGGGTACTCGTTCATGTATCCGGCGCCGCCGTGCAGCTGCAGGGCCGCGTCGCAGACCTCCCATTGCAGCTCGGTGTGGAAGAGCTTGGCGGCCGAGGCCTCGGCGGCGGTGAGCTTGCGTTCCAGGTGGCGGGCCATGCACCAGTCGAGGTGCGCCCAGCCGGCCTGCAGCTTGGCCTTCAGGCCGGCCAGCGTGAACCGGGTATTCTGGAAATCGAAGACAGTCTGTTTGAAGGCCTTGCGATCCTTGGTGAACTTCACGGCCTCGTCGAAGGCGCGCTGGCCGCCGGCCTGGGCCGCGATGGCGATCTGCAGGCGCTCCTGCGGCAGCTGGTTCATCAGGTAGGCGAAGCCCTTGCCCTCCTCGCCCAGGCAGTTGGTGATCGGCACCCGGCAGTCCTCGAAGAACAGTTCCGAGGTGTCGGCGGAGTTCTGGCCGATCTTGTCGAGGTTGCGGCCACGCTTGAAGCCTGCCCGGTCGCCTTCCACCAGGATCAGCGAGATACCCTTGGAGCCTTGGGTCGGGTCGGTCTTGGCGATGACCACGATGAGGTCCGCCGACTGGCCGTTGGTGATGTAGGTCTTGGAGCCGGAGACCACATAGTGGTTGCCGTCACGCAAAGCGGTGGTGCGCACGCCCTGCAGGTCGGAGCCGGCACCCGGCTCGGTCATGGCGATGGCGGTGATCACCTCGCCCGAGACCATGCCCGGCAGCCAGCGCTGCTTCTGCTCCTCGGAGCCGTAGTTGATGATGTAGTCGACGACGATGTCGGACTGCAGGGTGATCCCGGCCGACGAGCCGGCGTAGGAAAGCTCCTCGCCGATCACGGCGTTGTAGCGGTAGTCCGCGCCCAGACCGCCGTAGGCCTCCGGCACCTGCGGACAGAGGATGCCGGCCTCGCCCGCCGCCAGCCAGAAGCCGCGGTCCACGACGCCGTCGTCTTCCCAGCGGTCGAGGTTGGGGATCAGGGCGCGGGCGTAGAACTTCCGGACCTGGTCGCGGAAGAGGTTCAGGTCGGCGTCATAGACGCTGCGAGTGTCGGTGGTGAGCATGGGGGTCTCTTAGCGCCCTGACCCTGGGTCCGGCTAGACGCCTCTAGATGCTCCCCTCAGGGGGAGCTGTCAGCGAAGACTGACTGAGGGGGTTTCCTCTCCGGCGCCCGGGATGTCGGCTGTCGCGGGCTTGGCGGGTGAAACCCCCTCCGTCGCTTCGCGACACCTCCCCCTGCGGGGGGAACATCCAACCCTCTAGACCGCGCAGGCGGCGACGATTTCGGCGCGGAGTTCGGGGATGTTCCAGCCTTTTTCGGCGGAGGTCGCGAGCACGCGGGGGAAGGCGGCCGGGCGTTTGGCGATGGCGGCCAGCGTCCTCGCGGTCACCGCCTCAATTTCCGAAGTCTTCAGCTTGTCGGCCTTGGTGAGCACGATCTGGTAGGAGACCGCGGCGACGTCGAAGGCGTCCAGCGCCTCGGTGTCCACGTCCTTCAGGCCGTGGCGGGCGTCGATCAGCAGGTAGGCGCGCTTGAGGTTCGGGCGGCCGCGCAGGTAGTCACGGCCGAGGTTCTGGAACTTCTTCACATCGCCCCTGGAGGCGCGGGCGAAGCCGTAGCCGGGGAGGTCCACCAGGCGCAGCTTCTGGTCGGCGACGAAGAAGTTCACCTCGCGGGTGCGGCCGGGAGAGTTTGAGGCCCGCGCCAGGTGCAGACGGCCGGCCACGGCGTTGATCAGGGTGGATTTGCCGACGTTGGAGCGGCCGGCGAAGGCGACCTCGGGCAGGTCGGCGGGCGGCAGGCCGGCAATCTCCACCGCGCCCATCATGAAGCTCACCTCGTGGGCGAAGAGGACGCGAGCGGCCTCCAGCTCGTCAGCCGTGAAACTGTCGTCACTCACCCGCCAATCCTCATCCGGAGGACGCCTTGCCCGTGAGGCGTGCGAAGGCGCGGTCGATCGGGTTATCGACCTTGAAGCGGCGCATCATCACGTACTGCTGCAGCGTCGTCAGCACGTTCGACCAGGTCCAGTAGATCAGCAGGCCCACGGCGAAGGGAGCCATGATGAACATGAACATCAGCGGCATGAGCTGGAAGATCCGCTGCTGGGCCGGGTCGCCGGCTGGCGGGCTCATCGACGTGGTCAGGAACATGGTGAAGCCGTAGGCGAGCGGCAGGATGCCCAGATGCAGGGCGCCGTCGAGGTACTGGCCGATCAGTGGCGCATGCGCCGGATCCCAAGGGATCAGGCCAAACAGGTTCCAGATCGAGGTCGGGTCGCGGGCCGACAGGTCGCTGAAGTTCAGGAACGGGGCGTGGCGCATCTCGATGGTCACCGAGAGCACTTTGTAGAGCGAGAAGAACACCGGGATCTGCAGCAGGATCGGCAGGCAACCGGCCAGCGGGTTGACCTTTTCCCGCTGATAGAGGGCCATGATCTCCTGCTGCTGCTTGGTTGGGTCGTCCTTGAAGCGCTTGCGGATCTCCTCCTGCATCGGCTGCAGCTTCTTCATCTTGGTCATCGACTCGTACTGCTTGTTGGCGATCGGGAAGAAGGCCAGGCGCACGGCGACCGTGAGCAGCAGGATGGCGACGCCAAAGGTGCCGACGTGGGCGAAGATATATTCCAGGAAGACGAAGATCGGCCGGGTGAGGAACCAGAACATCCCCCAGTCGACCGCCTCGTCGAAGTGACCGATGCCGAGGGTCTTCTGATAGGCCTGCAGCAGCGGCACGGTCTTGGCGCCGGCGAAGATGTGGCGCGCCGCCGTAATCTGGTGGCCGGGCGCGACGCTGACCGCGCCGCCCGCGTAGCTCGCCTCATAGACGTCGAGGCCCGCGACCTTGGTGTCGTGGAAGATGACGTGGACGCGGTCGGTGGCGTTGGGGACCATGGCCGCCAGCCAGTACATGTCGGTGATGCCGGTCCAGGCGGCGACGGAATCAAACTGCTGGGGCGCGCCGTCAGACTTGATGTCCTTGTATTTGAAGGCGCGGACACGGCCATCGAGGTAGCCGATCCAGCCCTCGTGCACGACGCCGGACTTGCCGACGTTGGGCGGTACGCCCTGGCGCTGCACCGAGCCATAGGGGGCCAGCGTCACGGCGGCGGCGCCAGTATTGGCCACCGTGTCGGTGAGCGTGAACATGTAGTGTTCGTCGACCTCCACCTTGCGGGTGAAGGTCAGGCCCTGGCCGTTGGCGTAGGTCAGGACGATCGGTTGGCCAGGCGCGAGCGTGGCGCCCTGGGCCAGGGTCCAGACAGTGGACGGCGTCGGCATGCCCGGCACGTTCTGGCCCACCCAGCCCACATCGACGAACCAGGGGAACTGCGCGCCCTCGGGGCGGAGCATCTCGACTGGCGGCGAAGTCTTGGCGGTGGTCTGGGCGTATTGGGTCAGGAACAGGTCGTCGAGGCGCGCGCCGCGCAGCGAGATCGAGCCTTTGAGCGCCGGCGTCAGGATCGGCACGCGGGGGCTGGCGGCCAGCGCCGCGGCGCGGGTCACCGCGGGCGGCGCGCCCAGGGCCGGCGCCCCTGGAGCCAGAGTTTGAGCCGCCACCGGCGGGTGGGCCTTGCGCGCGGCCTCGGCCGCCTTCTGCTGCGGGCCCAGAACGAACTGGTTGTAGAGAACAAAGAGCACGAGCGCGCACACGAGGAAGATGATCGTGTTGCGGCTGGAATCGTCTTTCATGGAAGGGGCGCGGTCCGGCTGTGGAGAAAGGCCCTTACGTCGCAGGGCGGTCGCGGTCGGCGGCGAGCCTTATCAGCGCGCTTTTCACATCGTCAAGCAAACGCGGCCAAGGGCGGGTCGTCACACCGCCTCGGGCCACGAAAACATAGTCGAAACCTGGGGACGCCAAATCCGGAAGCAAGAGGCGGGCCGCCTCGCGCAGCCGGCGTTTCGCGCGATTTCGCTGAACGGCCCCGCCAATCCGCTTGGTGGCGGTAAAGCCGGCGCGCACCAGAGGCGCCTCGCCTTCAGTAAGAGGGGCGCGAGGGCGAGCCTGGACCAGCACCGCGCCGCGCGCGCAATGGGCGGCTTGCGCGCAGGCCAGGAAATCCGGGCGCTTTCTCAGGCGTTCGATTTTAAATTGGGCGGCGTCGGACACACCGACACCTTAGCGCAGGTTCGCCTTAGGCGCTGAGGCGCTTGCGGCCCTTGGCGCGGCGACGGGCCAGAACCTTTTGGCCGTTCTTGGTCGACATGCGCAGACGGAAGCCGTGGCGACGGGCGCGAACGAGACGGGAAGGTTGGAAAGTCCGCTTCACGGGGTAGGCTCCGGGGTCGAAAATCGAGCGGCGGTGGATAGGGGAAGCGAAGAGCGGTGTCAACCTTGGGGAGGGACTCTGCTAGTCGATGATATAGAAGTTCAACACCCGACCGTCCTTCTTTGCCACGACCACGTGCGGAACAACGCCGCGCGTCCCCGGGGGGAGGTCTCTGTAGACCTCCCATGTATCGGCTACGTCGTGAGCGGTCATACCCGAGCAGTCGCTGTAGTACTTGAGGACCTGTATCGCTTCACAGCCTTTCGAAACGGCCGAGGGAGCATTAAATTTAAGCTGGGGTTTGACGAGACGCCTCCTCGCCCCCGAGCAAAGCGAGAGAGGGAGAGGTCGGGAGAGGGCATTGCGGCCTCTGCGTACTGAAGCGGTGATCCGAGAGGCCTGGGACGCGCCGCGCCTTGGCCGTTCCGCTGCGCTGCCCTCACCCGACCTCTCCCTCTCGGACGCTTCGCGTCGCGGGGGCGAGGAGGTCCGCTACAGATCCGGCCGAACAATGGTCTTGCCGATCACCTTGCGGTCGGCGAGCGAGTCGAAGGCGGCGCGCCAGTCGTTGAGCGGGTATTCGGCATCGACGCGGGGGCGCACCTTGCCCTCGTCGGCGAGCTTCCAGATGGCCTCTTGGTTCTCGGCGCCCTTGTCGGGGAACTGGCGGCCGTATTCGCCGGCGCGGACGCCCATGACGCTGAAGCCCTTGATCAGCGCGATGTTGACCGGCAGCACCGGCAGGCGGCCGGAGGTGAAGCCGATAGACAGGATGCGGCCGCCGAAGGCGATGCAGCGGAGGCTCTCGTCAAAGATGTCGCCGCCGACGGGGTCGTAGATGACGTCCGCGCCCTTGCCGCCGGTGAGGTCTTTCACACGCTCTCGGAAGCCCTGCGTGACGTTGACGGTGGCGTCGGGGGCGAACTCGCGGGCGATGACCTCGAGCTTGTGGTCGGAGGCGGAGGCGGCGATCACGCGCGCGCCCATGATCTGGGCCAGGTCGACGGCGGCCAGGCCGACGCCGCCGGCCGCTCCGTGCACGAGCACCCATTCACCGGGCTGGAGCCTGGCGCAGCGTTCGAAGGCGACGTAGGCGGTGAGGTAGGCGACCGGATAGCCGGCGGCCTGGCTGAAGGTCAGGGCGTCGGGCTTTCGCCGCAGACCGGCCGCCGGCAGGACGGCGAACTCCGCCATGCCGCCACGGCCGCCGCCGCAGACTGGGTCGCCGACCTGGAAGCCGTCGATCCCCCCTGGAACGCCATCGCCCAGCGCCGCGATCTCGCCGGCCAGTTCCATGCCGGGCGTGAAGGGAACGCTCGGCTTGTGCTGGTGCTCGCCTCGGGTCTGCATCAGGTCTGGGAAGTTCACGGCTGCCGCGCAGACCCGGATCAGCACCTCGCCGGGGCCTGGCTTTGGCGTCGGGATGTCCTTGACGACGCAGCCCGCGTAGTCCGGCGCCAGTTGCTCAACGACCAGAGCCTTCATGGGAGAGCCTTCATGGGAGCGCCTTCATCCGACGACATGGCCTTCGAAGCTGTCGCCGACCAGGCCGGCGATTTCGCGGACCGCGATGTCCGCGGCGGGGACGGCGCCGGTGAAACTCGCGAAGGCGTGGGCCAGGCCGTCGTAGCAGCGGTAGACGGTGGCCACGCCCGCCGCCTTCAGCCGGCGCGCATAGGCCTCGCCCTGGTCGAGCAGGGGGTCGAAGCCCGCGGTGACCACGACGGCCGGCGCGAGGCCCGCCAGGTCTGGCGCGCGCAACGGCGACAGGCGCGCATCGTCCGGGCTGTCGCCGGGACCCAGGTAGTGGCCCATGAACCAGTCCATGGTGGCGCGGTTCAGCGGGAAGGCGTCGGCATAGGTGGTCATGGACGCGCGCTCGCAGGCGACGTCGACGCACGGATAGACCAGCAGCTGCAGGGCCGGCTGGGGTTCGCCCAGCCGCTTCAGCTCCTGGCAGACGACGGCCGCGAAATTGCCACCGATGGAATCGCCGCCGATCGCCGCGCGGCCGCGTGGCGCGCCGAAGTCATTGGCGTGGTCGCGGGCGTAGCGGAATGCCGCCAGGGTGTCGTCCAGGCCCGCGGGGAAGCGGTGTTCGGGCGCCAGGCGGTAGTCGATGGAGATCACCGGCGCGCGCGCCGTCCGGGCCAGGATCGCGCAGAAGACGTGGCTGGTCTCCAGGTCGCCGATCACCCCGCCGCCCATGTGGGCGAAGACCATGACCGGCGCATCCGGGTTCTGGGTGTCCGGTCGGTAGAGGCGAGCCGGAATGGCGCCGCCGGGGCCAGGGCCAGGGTCAGGGCCAGGGATGGTCAGAGGCGAGATGCGGACACCGGGCTCGAGGTCGCCGGCCAGGGCCGCCAGCGCCGCGGCGCTGGTCCGGCGCGCCTCCTGTGGCGAGAGCCGGGTCATCGGCGTGGCGTTGCGCCCCTGGGACGCCAGGAATTGCAGGCGCGGGTCCAGGGTCCGGCCGCCCTGATAGACCACGCCGCCGCCCGCCATCAGCCGCAGCACCGGCGTCGGCAGGCTGAGCAGCGCGCGGACCACCACGCGCTGGGTCGTTGCGCTCGCCATGGTTAGACGCTGGCCATCGTCAGGCGCCGGCCATGGTCAGGCGGGCGCCTTGGGCAGGCCCTTCAGGCCGCCGAGGATCATGCTGACCGCGAAGTCGGTGGCGCCGGCGGTGTCGATGGGCCGGCGCTCCAGCATCTTGTCGCCGACCTCGCGGGCGATGGCGATACAGGCCGCGGCCATGTAGTCGGGGTCGGCGAAGGGGCCTTTGCGCCCGGCGATGTCGTCGGCCATGGCGTCGCGGATCTCGGCGAACACGGCGGCCATCTCCGGGGTCTCGCCCTGGATGTGCAGATGCGGCTCGCCCGCCGGCCGATGCGCGGCCCAGGTGGCGTGCTCGTCGGCGATAAAACCGAAATAGGCGCTGATGGCGCGGTGGACGAACTCCTCGAAGGAATAGCCCTTGCCGCGCAGGCCTTTCAGGATCGGGGCGAAGCGGCGCGCGCCGTCGTCGGCCAGGGCGGCGAACACCTCCTCCTTGGAACGGTAGTAGTTGTAGAAGGTGCCGGCCGCGAGGCCCGTGCGGCGGATGATGTCGCGCACCGTGGCCGTCTCATAACCCAGCTCGCCGAACACCTCGCGCGCGGCGTTGAGGATCGCCTGCCGGTTGGCGACCTTGGTCTGCTCGCGCTTGCCCCCGGCGAGTAGATTGGGATTGAGGTAGGCGACCTGGGACATTCGGCTCCGCACAGACTCGAAAGTGACGGGTGTCACTCTAGGGGCGCGGTGAAGGAATGCAAACGCAGACCCGAGACACGCCAGCGCCGTCTTCCGCGCGGCGATCACCGCGCGGGAGAGCCCCGCGAGACCTCATCACCGCAACCCAGCCGGTCAGGACGAGTCGTGGCCGTTGAGCGCGGCGGTCCCCGGCGGCCCCACCGGCGGCCCCACCGGCGGGACCGGCGGCGCGGGCGGATGGAATTTCGGGGGCGTCAGGCCGAGCTCCTGGCAGAGCTGGACGACCAGGGCGTCGGGATCGAGCGCCAGGAAGGCGTCGGGGTCTGCCATGATATCGGCCAGGCGCTCGTGGAAGTCTTCCAGCAGCGACTCGCCGGTGAACTCGCCGGAGTCTTCATCGCGCTCGTATTCATTCCAGACGCAGCGTTCGACGCCGCGGGTCAGCCAGTCGCGGCGGCGGCGCGCGGCGATCGTCTTCGCATCCAGCGGCGCGGGCTCGGGTTTCGAAGCCGGGGCGGGCCGAACCTCGGCCTGGGCCTTGACCGCCTCCGTGCGCGCGTCGCGAGCCAGCTTGGCCTGCAGCGCCACGGTCTGGCGCAGGCCACGCCCGAGGCGATGAACGGCGCCGGCGGCGCGGATCGCCTGATCGAGGTCCTCGGCGACCATCGCCTCGCGCTGGATATGCAGGGCGAGCTTCAGCACGGCATCGGCGAAAATGCCGAGCGCTTGGTCTTGCGCCTCTGCTATGGCGGTGCTGGACATGAACAAAACAAGAACACAGATATTGCGGGGCGTCAAATTCTATTGTCGGATCGGGCTCGCGTGCGCTCAGGCCGTTGGCGTCGGCGATCAGGTACCAGAGACTGGCATCGCCCCACAGCGCCTGGGCGATGGACCGCAGGGTGTCGCCGTCGGCGACCGTGTAGCTGGAGCCCGCGCCGGCGTCGGTCGAGCCGTTGATCGGCGTGTAGTTCTGGTCGAAGTCGGCGAAGCTAGTGGCCGCCCCGTAGGCGTAGGCCCCGGTCCGCGGCGCGGCCTGGCGCGCGGTGATCGCCGCGGCATAGTCCAGGTCGCTGACCCGCTTGCCGTTGTTGAGTATAAGTGGGGACAATAAGTGGGGACACGTACGACTTTGCCGACCAGCGTCTCAGAGTCATGCGGCGTCGCTACAAAGTCGTGCGTGTCCCCACTTACCGCGGCAGATCAACCGGCGCGAGGCGTGGACCGGCTACCTGTGGCAAGGCCGGTTCGCCTCGTTCCCGATGGATGAAGACTATCTGCTGACCTGCGCGCGCTATGTGGGCCTCAACCCGGTGCGGGCCGGCCTGTGCGCCCGCGCCGTCGACTGGCCGTGGTCCAGCGTGCGGGCGCACCTCGAAGGGCGCGGCGATCCCCTGCTGATGGCGCACCCCCTGACCGAGCGTCTCGGAGCCACGCTGCCCAGCTTCTTCGAGCTCGACGACCGGCAGGCCGCTGGGCGCCGCGGCGTGGGTCAAGGCGCTCGAGACCGCGACAGGCCGGGACCTGTCAGCGCCCGCCATGGGCCGACCGCCGAAGGCTCCCCCCGAACCGAGGCTGATGACGACGACCTGAGCCGCGCGCCGGACGCCGAAGTCGTACGTGTCCCCACTTTACACCGTGCGCTGCGCCCGGTCCTTTTCGTTCGCGGACTGGATGGCGTTGCGCGCCGCGGCCCACTCCGCGTCGCCCCATTCGGCCAGGCGGCCAAAGCCGCCGCCGCCCAGGTGGGAGCCGCCGTCGATGGCGATGGTCTGGCCGTTCACATAGGCCGAGCCGGGATCCAGCAGATAGACCGCCAGGTTGGCGAGCTCGCGCATCTCGCCGTTGCGGCCCAGCGGGATGGTCGGGTCGGCGGGCGGCGGCGGGGCCGCGCCGTCGGCCTCGGCGCTGCCGGGGTTCAGGCGCGCCCAGGCGCCCTCGGTGGGGAAGGGGCCGGGCGCGATGGCGTTGAAGCGGATGCCGCGGTTACCCCACTCGACGGCCAGCGACTGGGTCATGACGTTGAGGCCCGCCTTGGACATGGCCGAGGGCACCGTGAACGGCCCGCCGTTCCAGACCCAGGTGGTCAGGATCGAGATGACCGAGGCGTGCTTGCCTTGCGCCAGCCAGCGCTTGCCGCACTCCAGGGTCACAAAGAACGAGCCCCGGAAGACGATGTTGGAGATGGCGTCGAAGCCGCGGGCCGAGAGATCCTCGGTGCGAGAGATGAAGTTGCCGGCGGCGTTATTGACCAGTCCGGTCAGCGGGCCGTCGGCCCAGACCGTGTCGATCATCTCGGCGATGGCTTCGGGCACGCGGATGTCGCAGGCGACGCCGGTGCAATGGCCGACGCCCGCCAGGCCCGCGTGGGCCTCGTTGAGCTCCTTGGCCGTGGCCTCGACCACGCCGCCCCGGCGGCCGCAGATGTAGACCTGGGCGCCCAGCATCACGCAGGCCTCGGCCATCACCTTGCCCAGCCCGGTGCCGCCGCCGGTGATCAGGATCCGCTGGCCCTGCATCAGGCCGGGCCGGAACATCAGATCGTCCATCGAGAACTCGGCCATGGGGGCATCCTCTTCCTGGTTTCTTGGCTTTTGCCGCTCCTATCGGGTGGGGATGACGCAAGGTCGGTCAAGGGGCGAGGTTGGGGGCGAGGTTGGGGGCGAGGCAGGTCCGCGTCCGGCCTCGACACGGCGCGCGGCGGGGTCCGCCTACAATCACTGTTTTTCGCCGCTTTTCGCGCCTGTGGTGAATCATAGTGCGGTCCAGCTTGCGGCATGTCAGATAGCAAGCGTCAGCGTTGACTCGCCGCAATATCTGCGCGCGAACGTGTTGGACGCATATAGGGTGGCAGTCGTGTTTCGTTTTGGCACAGAGGTAGCGCTGAAGGGCGGGCTGGTCGCCGCGGCGCTCGCGATCATGATCGCGACTCCTGCCGCGGCGGCCACCAATATCTATATCGACAAGGCTGAGATGTTTAATCCGGGCTCGGCCTACATCCAGGGTCCTGCCGGGGCGAACTACGCCAAGACCAAGGTCTATGACGCGCCGGTGCTGTTCACCGCCAACTACGGCACGACGTCGAGCAATCAGACCTTCACGTTCCTGGGCTTCTGCGTCGATATCTACGACAGCATCAATGTGGGCATCAATACGAACCGGGTTGAGAACCTCGCCTACCATACCGGGCCGCTGGTCGATAATGGCGCGCACGCCGCCCAGTACAGCCAGGATCTGGTGGTCTTCACCCAGGTGCAGAAGGACAACATCAGCAAGCTGGTGAACTACGGCACCTCCCTGTGGAACCTGGACGCCAAGACCGACCCGACCCACAACCTGTCGACCGCCTCGCTGGGCACGCGCGGCTCGATTATCGACCAACTGGCCGGCGTCCAGGCCGCGATCTGGAAGATCGAGAACCCGACCTTCACCTTCACCGGCGCGACGGGAACCTGGGGCACGGCGGCTGACGCCACGACCATCACCAACGATATCGCCTACTATGCCTCGTCGGCGTTCCTGAACACCGTCCAGGTCGGCAAGATCGAAATCATCTTCGACTCCAGCCTGCCCGCCCACCAAGCCTTTGCCTTCGCGGCCACGGTGCCGGAGCCGGCGACCTGGGGCTTGATGATCCTGGGCTTTGGCCTGGTCGGCGCGACAATGCGCCGTCGCCGCGCCGCGGCTATCGCCGCCTGACCCCTACCTGACGAAACGCCTGACCTCTATCTGAGCGCCCGTTACGACGCGCGTTGCCAGGCGCGACGTTCGCGGTTGACCGCCGCCCTTGCGCAGGGCCGGGCGGCCCGAAGCTTGCAAAGCCCCGACCAACACACCTGTTGGGAGTAGTGCAGTGCTTCAGTTTGGGACCAAGTCCGTCGCAGTCCTCGCCGCAGCGGCTGCTGCCGCGACGATGTTGGCGGCCGGTACGGCCTCCGCATCGACCATGATCCTGGTCAGCGACACCATGAACACGGCCTACACGGCCCAGGTTCAGGGCCCGGCCGCGCCGTTCACCGGGGCCGGCGAAAACGTCTACGAAGGTCCGCTGACCTTCCAGGTCACCGACGCGTTCCATCCGGGACCCTACAACCTGACTGCGTTCTGCGTGGATCTGTTCGATGACATCACGCTCGGCAATCTGAACCTGACCTACGAGACCTGGACGCTCGGCACCAACCGCGACACCAACAACCAGCACCTGGGCGCGGCGCTGTCGGCCACGACGCTGAGCCGGATGACCAAGCTGTTGACGCTCGCCAACGGCTTCGAGACCAACATGGCGGCCAACGGCGCGCAACTCGCGGCCATCCAGGGCGCGATCTGGCAGGTTGAGAATCCCGGCTACACGGTGACCTCGCACAACGCCGGCGTCGATGCGTTCATGAACACCTACATCGCCCGCACCCTGATCACCGATCCGAACGCGGCGGGCTTCATCGCCGAGGGTCAGATGAAGACGATCATCTCGCTCAACAGCAACCATCAGGCCTTCGCCTATGCCTGGACGGCGGCCGTGCCGGAACCGTCCACCTGGGCGATGATGATCATGGGCTTCGGCGCGATCGGCGCGACCCTGCGCCGGCGCCGCACGACGGCGGTCGCCGCCTGAGCCCCAGAACCTTGTATCGAACCCCGCGACGGCGTCCCATCTCGGGCGCCGTTGGCGTTTTGGCCCTCAGACCCGCGTGATGATCGCCATGGCGGCGGCGGGCGCGCGGACCTTCCCCTCGTGGATCACGAAGGCATAGACGTCGCGCGGCTTGACCGGCGCCGAATTGGCGGCGTCGGCCATCGGCAGGTCGGCGGGGGCGCCACCTTCGGCATAGGTCTTCAGCCGGCCGATCCAGGCGTCGAGGTCGGCGGGCTTGTAGGCCGTGGGCTCGTCGTCGGAACCGGTCTGCAGGCGGGCGTAGACCACATCGCCGGTGACGTCGGGGATCAGCGGATAGACGTGGTGGTCGGCCAGGCAGACGGTCGCGCCGTACTGGCGGGCAAGCGCGATGAAGGCCGGGTCGATGAAGGTCGGGTGGCGGACCTCCAGCACATGGGTCAGCGGCAGGCCGTCCTGCTTGTCCGGCAGCAGCTTCAGGAAGCCCTCGAAGTCGGCTTCGTCGAACTTCTTGGTGTTGGCGAACTGCCACAGGATCGGACCCAGCCGGTCGCCGAGCTCGGACAGGCCCTGGTTCAGGAACTTGCCCATGCTCTCGGCGCCGTCGGCCAGCACCTTGCGGTTGGTGCAGAAGCGCGACGCCTTGACCGCGAACTTGAAGCCCTCGGGCGTGGCGGCGCGCCACTTGGCCCAGCTGTCCGGCTTGAAGCTGGAGTAGTAGGTGCCGTTGATCTCGATGGCGGTGAGCTTGCTGGCAGCGTAGCTCAGCTCATCGGCCTGGCGCAGGCCTTCCGGATAGAAGACGCCCCGCCAGGGCTCGAAGGTCCAGCCGCCGATGCCGGCGCGGATTTTGCCGCTCGCCATGGCCGCTACCTCCGGGCCGCGGTGCTCTTGTCCCGCGCGGCCTTGAACTCCGAGCCGGCCTTCCACTGCGGCCACTCGCGGGAATTGCCGAGGTCGCGGCCGAGGTCGTAGACGATGGCCAGGTCCTGGCTCATGCCGGAAAGGTCCCAGTTGGGGTCGAATTCGTCTGCGGGCTGATGGTAGCGGTCGCGGTTGTAGGCCTCGCCCGCCTTGCGGCCGGCCTCGACTCCGCCGCGCACCAGGTCCTGGCCGCCCTTGAAGCTGATCGCCGGCAGGCCCTGCTTGGCGAAGGAGAAGTGGTCGGAGCGGAAGAAGCCGCCGGCCTCGGGCCGGGCGTCCGGGGTGAAATAACGGCCGTGCGCCTTGGCGACCTTGATCAGGTCGTCCTGCAGGGTCAGGCCGCCGTCGCCGGCGGTGGACACGTCCCTGGCCGGGCCGTTGGTCGCGCCGCCGTCCATGTTGATGTTCGCGACCGTGGTGGCCAGCGGATAGAGCGGAGTGGTGGCGTAGTATTCCGAGCCCAGCAGGCCCTTTTCCTCGGCGGTGACGGCCATGAACATCTGGGTCCGTTCGGTGCGGGGCGCATGGGCGAAGGCGCGGCCGAGCTCGATCAGGCCGGAGACGCCCGAGGCGTTGTCGATGGCCCCGTTGTAGATTCGGTCGCCTTTGGCGTCGGGCAGGCCGACGCCCAGATGGTCCCAGTGGGCGGTGTAGATCACCCGCTCGTCCGGGTGTTTCGAGCCGGGAAGAACGCCTACCACATTGTGCGAGATCACCTTCCTGGCGTTGACCGCGAAGGCGGTGGAGAAGGTGACGCCGCTCAGCGTCGACGGCTTGAAGTCGCGGGTCTGGGCGAGCGTCTTCTGGGCCTCGAAGTCGAGGCCCGCGGCCTTGAACAGGGCGACCGTCGGGTCGCGCTGGATCCAGGCTTCGAGGGGGGCGTGGACCTTGGTCGGGTCCTTGCGGATGACGTCGAAGACCGAGTTGGTGTTGGAGTTCTTGACCGTGTTCCAGCCGTAGGCGGCGGGGCCGGTCTCGTGGATCACGATGAAGCCGACGGCGCCGCGGCGCGCGGCCTCCTCATACTTGTAGGTCCAGCGGCCGTAGTAGGTCATAGCCTTGCCGCCGAAGTCGCACCCATTCTTGCAGTTGGGCGCGGTCTCGTAGTCGGGGTCGTTGACCAGGACGAGCGCGATCTTGCCATGCAGATCGACACCCTTGAAGTCGTCCCAATTGCGCTCCGGCGCCTTCACGCCATAGCCGATGAAGACCACGGGGACGTCCTTCACGTCGATCCTGGTGACGCCGGTCTGCGGCGCGCGGATGGCGACCTCGACGCCCTGGTTCCAGGCCATGGTCTTGCCGCCGGCCTTGGCGGTGAAGGTGACCGGGCCCTTGATGTCAAACTGGGCGAGGGGGACGTCCTGGGTCCAGGACCGGCCAACCTTGGTCTTGTCGCCGCCAGGCTGCAGGCCCGCGGCCTTGAACTCGCGGGAAATGTAGGCGACCGACTTGGTCTCGCCCGCGGTCGCGGGGCCGCGGCCCTCGAAGGCGTCTGAGGACAGCACCTTGATGTGCTCGGAGAGCAGCTTGGGGTCGATGCTGACGTCAGCCGCGAAAGCCGAGGTCGCGACGGCGCAGACGGCGGCGGCGCTCAGGAAAAGCTGGTTCATCGATCACTCTGAATGGGGCGGCGGAGGTTGGCGGCGACCCTAATCAGGTCATCTCGCGGAGACGAGATAAGATTCGACCACGACCCCACACAAACATCACGAACGCTTCCAGGACGCGGAGCGGCCGAAGGCCAGATCCTGAAACCTCCGAGCCCGGAAAACGGGCACGCGGCGCATCGGCCGGCAGAGCCTGTTCGTGGCGTTCGTGGTTGAACCTTGATGCCGCTCGCCCGGCGGTCAGCGGCGGCTTTCGATGAAGGCGGCGACGCCGTCGAGGACTCGCTGGAGGCCGAATTCGAAGTTCCGTTCGTGGTCCGGCGGGGCCAGGCGGCCGGACTTGTAGGCCTCGCCGATCCTGACCGTCGTGGGGTAGCGCGCGGGGTCGACCAGGGCGTCCAGCAGGGGCGTGTTCATCGCCCACCACTGCTCGTCGGTCATGCCGCTCAGCTGTTCCACCTCGCGCGCGTCGAGGGCCGCGCGCACGGCGCCGCGGACGTAGTCGCCGACCAGGGAGGTGATCTGGTCCATCTCGGTCTCGTCCAGGCCCTGGCCGTCGATGGCCGCCAGCGTCGATTCGACCCGGGCCAGCACATTGGGGCCCAGCGGCGGGCGATGGACGCTGACCTGCAGCATCCAGGGATGCCGCTGGCCGCGCTGCCAGCCCTGGCGGGCGATCTGTTCCAGGCCCGCGCGCCAGCCTTCCACGGCCAGATCCGGCGTCTGCGGCTCGCCGGCCACCCGGTCGAGCATCAGGTCCACCAGTTCGGCCTTGGACGGGACATAGGTGTAGAGCGACATGGGTGAGAGCCCCAGAGTCTCGGCCACCCGCCGCATCGACAGCGCCGCCAATCCATCCGCGTCGGCGATGGCGATCGCCGCATGGACGACATCCTCCACCGAATGACGCGGCTTGGGTCCGCGGCGCCCGCCTTTTTGCGGATCGGCGGCCGACAGGCCCCAGAGCAGGGCAATGCTCCGTCCCGGATCGCCGCTGCCTGTGAACTCCGAAGCCATGATGTAAACTACACGTCGAATAACACTTTACAACATACGGAGTTTGGATCAGAGGAAAGCTCGCGAGGGGGCCCGAGCCAAGAGGCGCCCCGTGGTACGACGCGCGGGCGGGGCGTCATCATCTCTGGGTCTGTCAGGTCATGTCGCTAGACGTGCACGCGTCGCCTTTGCATCCGATGGGCCTTCCGGCGGCGACCAGGGACGCGTTCTCCCTCGCCAGCGCCGCGCCTGCATCCCGTTCCCTCTCGCGAAAAGTCTTCATGCGTCCCGCCATTTCCGCCGCCTTGCTGGCCTCACTCACGCTCGGCGCCTGCGCCCATGTGCGCACGCCCAGCCTCAGCCTGCCGATGGCCTATGAGGCCCCGAAGGGTGCGCCTCAGGCGGGTTCGGCTCCGCAGGGCGCCATCGATCTCGACCGCTGGTGGCTGGCGTTCAACGACGCGGAGCTGACCGGCCTGATCGACCAGGCGCTGGTGGCCAATCCCGACGCCCGCAGCGCCGCGGCGCGCCTGAACGAGGCGCGCGCCACCCGCATTGAGGGCTTCCTGCACTACCTGCCGCAGGGCGATGTCACCGGCTCGACCAAGTCCACCGACACCACACAGACCGCGGGCACGGTGATCAACTTTCCGGGCTTCTCCTCGAGCGGCACGACCACCGCGTCGGCGGCGAATTTCAATATCAGCTGGGAAGTGGACCTGTTCGGCCGCTTCTTCGCCGCCCGCAAGGCGGTCAACGGCGACATCGCGGCGGCCCGCTTCAGCTACGAGGGCGCGCGCGCCAGCCTCGCCGCGAGCGTCGCCGACGCCTATTTCCAGGCGCGCGGCCTGGCGATCCAGCTGGGCGATGCGCGTGAAACCGCGCGGATCGAGCGCGAGCTCTATGACGCAGCCTCCAAGCGCGGGGCGCTGGGCATCGCGGCCACCTCCGACGCCGACCGCGTGGCCGGCGACCTGGCGCAGGCCGAGGCCCAGGCCGCCGGCCTCGAAGCCGAGCTGCAGGCCCAGCGCCGGATCATCCTTATCCTGGCGGGCCGCACGATCGAGCCCACCGCCAACCTCAAGGTGGACGCCAGCGTCGGCGTGCTGCCGGCGGTCCCCGACGCGATCCCGAGTTCCCTGTTGAAGCGCCGGCCGGACGTCCGCGAGGCTGAGGCCCGGGTGGCATCGGCCGCCGGCCGCTCGGACGCCGACGTGCTTTCGTTCCTGCCGACGCTGACCTTCACGCCGGGCTTCGGCTGGTCGAAGACCTCGCAGCCAGGGTTCTCGTCCACGACCCGCAGCGCGATCATCGGCGGCTCGGTCATCCAGCCCCTGCTGTCGATCCCGACCAAGATCGCCGAACTGAAGGCTCAGAACGCACGGACCGAACAGGCTGTGATCGCCTACGAGAAAGCCGTGCAGACGGCGTTTTCGGATAGCGAGGGGACGCTCGTCCGGCTCGACGCCGACCGCCGGCGCGTGTTGCTGCTGACCGACGGTGAAGCGCGCGCACACCGGGGCTACAACGCCTCGAAGATCGGCTATGACCGGGGCCTCACGGACCTGCAGACCGCGCTCAGCGCCGAGCAGTCGTGGCGCGCGACCCGCACCCAACTCACCTCGGCCCAGGTGCAGGCGTTCCGCCGCACCGTCCAGGCCTACAAGGCGCTCGGCGGCGGTTGGCCGGCCGAGCAGTTCCCAACCCAGGCGCAGGCCCGCTGACATGGCCGCCGAGACCCGCATGCGACAGCTCAAATCCACTTCGCTCCTTCTCCTGCTGCCGTTGGCGGCGACCCTGACGCTAGCCGGCTGCAAGAAGCCGCCGCCGAAGATCACGGAGGCCGAACAGGCCCGCGCGGTTCGCGTCGTCGCCCTCGACACACGTTCGATCACCGGCGCCCTGGCCGCGTCCGGCGACCTGGTGGCCCGCGAGGAGGCCGCCGTGCTGCCCGAGGTCAGCGGCTATCGGGTCAGTCGCGTGCTGGTCGATGTCGGCGACCACGTGAGCAAGGGCCAGACCCTGGTTCAGCTCGATCCGGCCCTGATCCAAGGCCAGCTGCTCCAGCAGGAAGCGCTGGCCGCCCAGGCTGCGGTCAACGCCAAGCAGGCCGAGGACCAGGCCAACCGCGTCAAGGACCTCGACAATCAGGGTGTGCTCTCGCAGGAGGCCATCGACCAGCGCCGGTTCCAGGCGCGCGCGGCCCAGGCCACGGCCAACGCCCAGGCCGCCGCGCTGAAGGACATCCGGACCCGCAACGCCAAGCTGGCGGTGACCGCGCCGGTCTCGGGCCTGATCCTGGAACGTACTGTGCGGCCCGGCGACATGTCGGCGGCCGGCGGCGCGACCCCGTGGTTCCGCCTGGCGCGGGATAGCGAGATAGAGCTCGCCGCCCAGCTTTCCGACAGTGACCTGGCCAACATCCGGCCCGGCCAGCACGCCGAGGTCACCCTGCCGGGCGGCGTGGCGGTGCAGGGCGTCGTCCGACTGGTCAGCCCCCAGATCGACCCGCAGACCAAGCTTGGCATCGTGCGCGTGCATCTGCCAGTCAGCCGTGACATCCGCGCCGGTGGCTTCGGCCGCGCGGTGTTCACCGACGTCTCCGGCGCGGTGCTGGCCGCCCCCGAAACCGCCGTTCGCTATGACGCCGACGGCGCCAGTGTCATGGTCGTTGGCGCCGACAACCGCGTACACCGGGCCACGGTCCAGACCGGCCAGCGCGGCGGCGGCTATGTGCAGCTGCTGAAGGGCCCGCCGGCCGGCTCGCGGATCGTCCAGAACGCCGCGGCCTTCCTGCTGGACGGCGACATGGTGCGGCCGCAGGCGGCCGGCGTCGCGGACACGCCCAGCCTGGCCAAGCCCTCAGCCGCGGCCGCCCGCCGATGAGCGAGGTCCGTCAGCCTAGCTTCGCTATTTCGGCGTGGGCAATCCGCAATCCGGTCCCGGTGGCCGTGCTGTTCATCGGCCTGATCCTGGCCGGCGTGATCGCCTACATGGGTCTGCCCATCAAGCAGTACCCGAATATCCAGTTCCCGGTGGTGGCGGTGACCGTCACCCAGAACGGCGCCGCGCCTGGCGAGATGGAAACCCAGATCACCCGGCCGGTGGAAGACGCCCTGGCCGGCGTCACCGGGGTGAAGACCGTCCAGTCGACGGTGACACAGGGTGTCTCGACCACTTCGATGCAGTTCGAGATCGGCCAGGACCTGCAGAAGAAGGTTGACGACGTCCGCTCGAAGATCGCCCAGGCGCGCGCCACGCTGCCACGCGACATCGACGAGCCCATCGTCCAGCGGATCGAGATCGACGACGCCGCCCCGATCATGACCTACGCCGTCTCGGCGCCGGCCATGTCCGACGACGCGCTGTCCTGGTTCATCGACGACACCCTGTCGCGTGAGCTGCAGGGGTCCACCGGCGTGTCGCGGATCAGCCGGGTTGGCGGGGTCAGCCGTGAAATCAATGTGGTGGTCAGCCCCGACCGCCTGGCCGCGCACGGCCTCACCGCGACGCAGGTCAACACCGCGCTACGCGGATTTCAGATCGACGCGCCCGGCGGCCGCGTCAACATCGGTGGCCGCGAACAGACCCTGCGGGTGCTTTCCAACGTCGCCTCGGTGGCGCAGTTGCGCGAGCTGAACATCCCGACGACCGGCGGCAAGTTCGTCAAGCTGAGCGACGTGGCCGACATCGGCGACGGGGCGTCCGAGGTGCGTGGCTTCGCGCGGCTGAACGGTCGCCCGGTGGTGGGCTTCCAGGTTTCCAAGACCAAGGAAGCCAGTGACGTGGTCACCGAGGACTCGGTGATCAAGACACTGGAGGCGCTGCACAAGAAGTACCCGAGCGTCACCTTCACCAAGATATTCTCCTCGGTGGACGCCACGCGGGAGAGCTTCCACGCCACCCAGCACGTGCTGACCGAAGGCATGTTCCTGGCCGCGCTGGTGGTGTTCTTCTTCCTGCGGGACTGGCGCGCGACGGCGATCACCGCGGTCGCCATGCCGATCTCGCTGATCCCCACCTTCTTCGTGATGAAGCTGCTGGGCTTCTCCCTGAACATGGTGACGCTGCTGGCGCTCACCCTGGTGGTCGGCATCCTCGTCGACGACGCGATCGTCGAGATCGAGAACATCGAAAAACGTGTCGCCCGGGGCCTGCGCCCCTTCCAGGCGGCGATCGAGGGCGCCGACGCCATCGGCCTGGCGGTGGTGGCGACCACCATGGCGATCGTCGTGGTGTTCACCCCGGTCAGCTTCATGCCGGGGATCCCCGGTCAGTTCTTCAAGGAATTCGGCCTGACGGTCTCGGTGGCCGTGCTGTTCTCGCTGGCGGTGGCGCGCCTGGTGACCCCGCCGATGGCCGCCTACTTCCTGAAGCCGACGGTCAGCGCCCATGAGCGCAAGCCGTTCACGGGCTTCTACCGCAACGTGCTGGACTGGTCGCTCAAACATCGGATCGTCACCGCGATCGCCGGCGGCGTGCTGTTCATCGCCTCGCTGTTCCTGGTGCCGCTGCTGCCGCAGGGCTTCCAGCCGGCCGGCGATCCGGACTTCGTCTATGTGGACATCCAGGGCCCGCCCGGCGCCTCTGTCGCCGACATGGAGGATACCGCCAAGCGGCTCAACGGCCTGTTCCGCGGCCAGCCGTCGGTGACCGACGTGTTCATCCAGATCGGCTCGACCGTCTCGGTGTTCGGGCCAGGCCAGGGCGGCGGCGGCGGTGGCGACCTGCGCAGCGGCACGGCCACGATCCTGCTCGACCCGCACCGCCACCAGAGCGGCGACCAGATCCGCAACGCGCTGCGCGACAAGCTGCGCGCCATTCCCGACGCGCGCCTGACCTTCCTCGACTTCCAGGGCGCCGCAGGCTTCCAGCAGATCCTCACCGGCGACAACCCGGCCAATCTGGCGGCCGCGGCGCGGGAGCTGGAAATCGAGATGCGCAAGCTTCCCGAGCTTGCCGATCCGCATCCGGCCAAACCGCCCGAGGCGCCCGAGATCGTCATCACGCCGAAGCCACAGGAGGCCGCGCGCCTGGGCGTTTCGCCGGACGTCATGGCCACCATCGTGCGCGTCGCGACTGTCGGGGACATCGACGCCAACGTCGCCAAGTTCAACGAGGGCGAACGGCGCATTCCGATCCGCATCCGCCTGCCGCAGGACGCGCGGGCCAATATCCAACGCATCGCGGGGCTGCGGGTGCCTACCGCCTCGGGCGGCACCACCACGCTGGACAGCGTCGCCGACATCGCCTTCGAAGCCGGGCCTGCCCGGATCGACCGCCTGAACCGAGAGCGGCAGCTGACCGTCAAGGCCGAGCTGAACGGCGTGGAGATGGGCCCGGCGCAGAACGCCGTGAACAAGCTGCCGATCATGAAGCATCTGCCGCCCGGGGTGCGCCCCGCGGCGATTGGCAACCAGCAGGCCTTCGCCGAGCTGATCGTCGGCTTCGTGGTGGCCTTCGCGACCGCCATCTTCCTGATGTATGCGGTGCTGGTGCTGCTGTTCCGCAGCTTCTTCAAGCCGATCATGATCCTGACCGCGCTGCCCCTGTCGTTCGGCGGCGCCTTCGTGGGGCTGTTGACCTTCCACCTGTCGCTGTCGATCCCGTCGTTGATCGGCTTCCTGATGCTGATGGGCCTGGCCGCGAAGAACTCGATCCTGCTGGTCGAATACGCCATCGAGCGGGAACGTGAGGGCTACAGCCAGTACGACGCGCTGATCGAGGCCTGCCGTGAGCGGGCCCGACCGATCATCATGACCACCCTGGCCATGGCGGCCGGCATGCTGCCCACCGCGTTCGCGCTGGAGAAGGGCGCGGAGTTCCGCCAGCCGATGGCGGTGGCGGTGATCGGCGGCCTGATTACGTCCACTCTGCTTTCACTCGTGATGGTTCCTGTTGTCTATGAATTCGTTGATGATTTCGAGCAATGGCTGAAGCCCAAGCTGGCCAGGCTGGTGACGCCGCGCCACCAGCCCTTGCCGGCGGCGCCGCAGGACCGGCTGTAGGCGGCGGCTAGGCAAGGCCGCGCAACGGCGCCTATCCTGCCGCAGGCTGGGTAGGGAGATGGGCGTGGCGGACTTCTCGATGGAGAAGGCCCTGGGGTCGGGATTTCGGGTGATCACCCGCAATCCGGCGGCGATCGGGGTCTGGGCGGTATTCTATCTGGTGGTGGGCCTGGGCCCGTCGATGCTGCTGATGCCCGGCCTCGGCCACCCGATGTCGGCCGACCCGCAGGCGGCGTTCACGGCGATATCGAAGATGATGGTCTGGATGCCGTTCCTGTGGATTCTCAGCCTGGCCCACGCCGCGATTGCCTATGGGGCGGTCTATCGCGCCGTCCTGACGCCCGAGGACGGGCGCTACTTCTACCTTCGGCTGAGCCGCCAGGAACTCTGGCTGGGGCTGACCCTGCTGGTCATGCTGGTGCTGTTCGTGGCGTTCACGGGGGTCGCCGCGATCATCATCGGCGTGCTGTCGCGGTCCGTGCCGGGCGTGGTGACCTTCCTGGCGATCGTCGGCGCCTTGGCCGTGGTGGTTTGGCTGGCGCTGCGGCTGTCGATGGCCGGGTTGATGGCCTTCACAGAGCGGCGCTTTGTCCTGATGGAATCCTGGACGCTGACGCAGGGACTGGGCTGGAAGCTGTTCGGCGTCGCCTTCTGCCAGGTGGTGATCATCCTGGCGCTGGAGCTGGTCGTCCTGTTGCCGACGATGCTGGTATTGGGCCTCACGGGCGCGTTCAAGGGCTTGGCGGAGGCGGCCAAGGCCGGCCATCCGCTGGCCTATCCCCTGCCGGTGATCGCGGCCTATCTGATCGTCCTGCCGATCTTCGGGGCGCTGATGTACGCCATCCTCGGCGGGCCGTGGGCGAGCATCTATCAGCAGATCGACGGGCCGCGGGCCGAGGCCGCCTAGAGTTCGCCGCGCAGCACCTGGGCGAACAGCCGCGGGTCGACGTTGCCGCCGGAGAGGATCACGCCCACGGTCTTGCCTTCGGTCGCGATCTTGCCGGCCAGCAGAGCGGCCAGCCCCGCGACGCCGCCGGGCTCGACCACCAGCTTGAGGGTCGAAAACGCGTAGCGCATGGCGTCGGCGACCTCGGCGTCGGTGACGTCGACGGCGCCGGCCAGGGTCTTTGCCAGCATCGGGAAGTTGATGACACCTGGCGCGGGGCTTTCCAGGGCGTCGCAGAGTGAGCGCCCCGTGGGCTTGAGGGTGACCCGCTCGCCGGCCCGTAGCGACAGGGCCAGGTCGTCGAAGCCGGTGGGCTCGACGGCCCAGACCTCGGTGCGGGGCGACAGGGTCTTGATGGCGACCGCGACGCCGGCGATCAGGCCGCCGCCACTGGCGGGCGCGACCACGAGGTCGAACGCGGCGCCCATGGCCTTGGCCTGGGCGGCCATCTCCAGCCCGGCCGTGCCCTGGCCGGCGATGATGTGCGGGTCGTCGAAGGCGGGCACGACGACCGCGCCGCGGCTTTCGGCGATCTCGGCGGCGATGGCCTCGCGGCTTTCGCTCAGCCGGTCATAGAGCCTGATCTCGGCGCCGTAGCCACGGGTGTTGGCGACCTTCATGGCCGGCGCGTCGGACGGCATGACGATCAGGGCGGGCATGCCCAGCAGCTTCGCCGCCAGCGCCACGCCCTGGGCATGGTTGCCGGAGGAAAAGGCCACGACGCCGCGTTTGCGCTCGTCGGGCGTCAGTTGGACCAGGCGGTTGTAGGCCCCGCGGAACTTGAAGGCCCCGACCCGCTGCAGGGTCTCGAGCTTCAGCAGGATGCGCCCGCCGAGGCGCTCGTTGAGCGCTGGGCTCTCGACCAGCGGGGTTTCAACCGCGTGGCCCTTGAGGCGGCCGGCGGCGGCCTCGATATCGGCGAAGCTGACGGTGACCGGTCGGCTCATCTGGCGAACACCATCGCGTCGTCGGCGAAGGCCTTGAACTCCAGCGCGTTACCCGAGGGGTCGAGGAAGAACATCGTCGATTGCTCGCCGGCCTCGCCCGGGAAGCGGGTGTGCGGTTCGATGACGAAGGCGGTCCCGGCGGCCTTCAGGCGTTCGGCGAGAGCGGTCCAGTCGGCGGGCTTGAGGATCGCGCCGAAGTGGCGGACCGGCACGTCGTGACCATCGACGGGGTTGGTTGATCCGCCTTTGCCTTCGTGGGGGCTGATCTCGCCCGGCGCGAGGTGGGCGACGATCTGGTGCCCATGGAAATCGAAGTCGATCCACTCGTCGCTTGAGCGGCCTTCCGGACAGCCCAGCAGGGTCCCGTAGAAGGCGCGGGCTTCGGTGAGATCGCGGACCGGAAAGGCCAGGTGGAAGCGGGGAATGTCCATGGCCGCCTGATAGCGCGGTGGGCGGCTTCGCGAAACTCCTCTTCCCCCTAAACCTGCCCTCTCCCCTTGGACTTCGTCTCGGGGACGAGGAGGGCGCTTGAGGTCTTCGCTTCGCTGGTCTAAACACCCGCCGCGTTCGGTTCGCTGAACCGCCACAACTGATCCAGGCCATCCGCCGAGTCCCTGTCGAAGGGCGGCTGGTTCTCTCCGGCAGGGAGAGGGATCGTACCCAAATGGCCAATGTGACCGTGATCGGCGCCCAGTGGGGCGACGAGGGCAAGGGCAAGCTCGTCGACTGGCTGTCGAACCGGGCCGACGTGGTGGTGCGCTTCCAGGGCGGCCACAACGCGGGCCACACGCTGGTGGTCGGCGATCAGGTCTACAAGCTGTCGCTGCTGCCCTCGGGGGTGGTGCAGGGCAAGCTGTCGGTGATCGGCAATGGCGTGGTGGTCGATCCCTGGCACCTGTTGGAAGAGATCGCCAAGCTGGGCGCCCAGGGCGTGGCGATCGGGCCGGACCTGCTGGTGCTGGCCGACAACGCCTGCCTGATCCTGCCGCTGCACCGCGACCTCGACCAGGCGCGCGAGGCCGCAGCGACGAAGAAGATCGGCACCACCGGCCGTGGCATCGGCCCGGCCTATGAGGACAAGGTGGGCCGCCGCGCGATCCGGGTGGCCGACCTCGCCGACCGTGAGGCCCTGGAGGCCAAGATCGACCGGCTGATGGCCCACCACGGCCCGCTACGCCGCGGCCTGGCCCTGCCCGACATCGACGGCGCGGCCCTGCTGGCGGAGCTGGAGCGGATGGCGCCCCTGATCCTGCCGTTCGCCAAGCCGGCGTGGCTGCTGCTGGGCGAGCTGGTGAAGTCGGGCAAGCGGGTGCTGTTCGAGGGCGCCCAGGGCGCGCTGCTGGACGTCGATCACGGCACCTATCCCTATGTGACGTCCTCGAACACCGTGGCCGGCCAGGCCGCGGCGGGCTCGGGCCTGGGGCCGAAAGGGCCAGGTTATGTGCTGGGGATCGTCAAGGCCTACACCACCCGGGTCGGCGAAGGGCCGTTCCCGACCGAGCTGTTCGATGAGGTCGGCCAGCACCTGGGGACGGTGGGCAAGGAGTTCGGCACGGTGACCGGGCGCTCGCGCCGCTGCGGCTGGTTCGACGCCGCGCTGGTGCGCCAATCGGTGGCGCTGAACGGGATCAGCGGGATCGCGCTCACCAAGCTGGACGTCCTGGATGGCCTGAAGACGTTAAAGATCTGCACCGGCTACAAGCTCAAGACGGCCGATGGGAGCGATCAGGACTTCGGCTACCTGCCGGCTGGCCTGAAGGCGCAGAGCGCGCTGGTCCCGGTCTACGAAGAGATGGAGGGCTGGGCCGAGACCACCCAGGGCGCGCGGTCCTGGCGCGACCTGCCGGCCAGCGCGGTGAAGTATGTCCGCCGCATCGAAGAGCTGATCGCGGCCCCGGTGGCGTTGCTGTCCACCAGCCCGCAGCGCGACGACACCATCCTGATGCGCGATCCGTTCCAGGATTAGGGGCTCTGCCTCCTGACGCTGCGCGAGAGAGATAAACCCCTGGGCGAACAGGGTTATCGTCAATCCGTTCTTTACCTGACCCAGGTTAGATTGGACGCAGTACCCGGAGCGGCCCGCCTGTGTTCAGCAACGACGCCAAGATCATCCAGCGCATGGCGCCGCAGCTGCAGCGGGTGATGGTCGTGGACCCGCAGCCGGCTGGCGCGCGGCTGATCGGCGAGCTGATGCGCGACATCGCCCGCTCGCAGATCTGGGTCGCCGAGACCAATGAGAAGGCCATCCGGCTGGCCGCCAGCTACGACCCGCACATCATCTTCGCCGAGATGGGGCCCGCGCCGATCGACGGCATCGCCTTCACCCGCGAGCTGCGCCGCAGCACGCTCGCGGCGCGCTACACGCCCGTTATCATCATCACCGGCCAGGCGACGGCGGCCGGCATCCTGGCCGCGCGCGACGGCGGGGTGCACGAGTTCCTGCGCAAGCCCTTCACCATGAAGGACCTGCTGCGCCGGCTTGAAGCCGTGACGCTGCGCCAGCGCGACTGGGTGGAGGCGGTGGACTACATTGGCCCCGACCGCCGGCGGTTCAATTCCGGCGACTACACCGGCGCGCTGAAGCGCCGGTCCGACGCGCGTGAGACGCCCGACAGCGAACGCATGGCCCAGGCGCTGAAGATCCTGCGCTCGGCGATCGATGCGGTGGTCAGCGATCCGGTCCAGGCAATGCGCTCGATGCAGGCCCAGGTGGTGGCCTTGCGCAAATGCGGCATGAGCGTCGCCGACCTGAAGCTGACCACGGCGGCCATCGATTTCGGCCGCTACCTCGACGACATCGAGAAGAAGGGCCAGCCCTACGGCAAGGCCGAACTCGAAGCCAAGGCCGCGACGCTGCTGAGCTACATGCCGAAGGACGAGGCGGTGGCGGCGTAAGGCGGCGCCCCCGGCAGGTGAGCGCGGGATCGCTCAGGAAGCGGACGCTTCTCACGCCGTGGAGCGGAGCTTAGCATGCGAGGATGATCCTGCTTCTCAACGGCGCGTTCGGCGTGGGGAAAACGACCGTCGCCCGGCTGCTTGTCGCCAGGATTGAGGGCGCGGTTATCTATGATCCCGAGTCCTGGGGCTATCTGCTGCAGCAGTTACCGCCGTGGATTCTGGGGCGAGCCAACCGTCTGGAGGACTATCAGGACCTTGGGTTGTGGAGACAGATGATCGCCCGCGGCATCAGGCGAAGGCACCGGACGGCAAGTCCGGTGATCGTGCCCATGGCCTTCACCGACGCAACCTACTTCACTGAGTTGACCAAGGCCTTGGCGACGGAAGCGCAGGTCGAGGCGCTATGTCTGGTCGCGCCTATCGAGATTGTCACAGAGCGGCTTGAAAGGCGGGCTCAACTCGCCGGAAGATCGGTCAGTGAATTCGAGCGCCGTCGATCGAGGGAATGTGTCGCCGCCCACTTCAGCCCAGTCTTCGGCCGGGCGGTGGATGCGACCAGAGTAGCGGGCCAGGTGGCCGGGGAAATCGCCGACTTCCTTCGACGCGCCGATGCGGCGGCCTGACGTCCGCAACGGGTGCGGAGCGGTCTCCGGAGGATTGCGCGGTCGGGCACAACGGTGTCGCCGTGGCGGGCGGGGGCGGCCTTTAAGATTCAACCACGAACCCACACGAAAACCACGAACGCGGCCTGCCGGTTGAGACGCCGTTCGCCAGGATTTCCTGGTTCGGCGCAAACGTGAACTGGCCTGCGGCCGGGTGGCATCTCGAGCGCGTTCGTGGCGTTCGTGTGGGTTCTTGGTTTTCTTCTCTTTGGACCCCGTCTCCGGTCGGGCGTCAGGCGTCGACGAGGTTGCGGTCGAGGGCTGCGGCCTTCATCGATTTCTGGAGCTTTTCGAACGCGCGGACCTCGATCTGGCGAACCCGCTCGCGGCTGACGCCATACTGCGAGGCGAGTGCTTCCAGGGTGGTCGGTTCGTCCTTCAGCCGGCGCTCGGTCAGGATGTGACGCTCGCGGTCGGTGAGTTCGGTCATGGCCTCCTCGAGGAGGCTCATGCGGATCGACTTCTCCTGGTTGTCGGCGACCACCGTCTCCTGGCTGGGGGTCTTGTCGTCGACCAGCCAGTCCTGCCATTCGCTTTCCGAGTCGGCGCGCATCGGCGAGTTCAGCGAGGCATCGCCGCCCGACAGGCGGCGGTTCATCGAGATGACTTCCTCGTTGAGCACACCCAGCTTGGTGGCGATGACGCTGACCTGATCGGGATGCATGTCGCCTTCCTGCAGGGCCGAGATCTCGCTCTTGGCCTTCCGCAGGTTGAAGAACAGCTTCTTCTGAGCCGCCGTCGTGCCCATCTTCACCAGGCTCCACGAGCGCAGGATATATTCCTGGATCGAGGCGCGGATCCACCACATGGCGTAGGTGGCCAGGCGGAAGCCCTTGTCGGGATCGAACTTCTTGACCGCCTGCATCAGGCCGACGTTGCCCTCGGAGATCACCTCCCCGATCGGCAGGCCGTAGCCGCGGTAGCCCATGGCGATCTTGGCCACGAGGCGCAGGTGGCTGGTGACGAGCTGGTGGGCGGCGTCGGGGTCCTCATGCTCCTGCCAGCGCTTGGCGAGCATGAATTCCTGGTCTTTCGCCAGCATCGGAAACTTGCGGATCTCGGACAGGTAGCGGCTGAGACCGCCGTCCGGCGACATCACGGAAAGGGCGCTTGCGGCCATGGTGGTATCCCCTCAATTCCTGGACGTCCGGTCCGCCGCGCGAGCATCGCGCACAAGGTCCGTCCGCCCCCCTCAACCTCTCAGATATGTATGAGGTTGCAGTTGCGGAAGACCCCGGCGGTAAAGCCGGAAATGTCCTACTGCGTTAGTGGGACTTTCTAGCGCCGGATGGTGGCGCCTTCAAGGCGATGGTTTCTCACAACCGGCGCAGCAAAGCTCACGAAGCGCGCCGCGCCATCGGCGCCCGACCGATCAGAGCTTCGCCAGCAACGCCTCCAGCGCCGCCATGTCGGGGGGCAGGGGGCTCTCGAAGCGCAGGGTGTCGCCGGTGACCGGGTGGACGAAACCCAGCACCGCGGCGTGCAGGGCCTGGCGCTTCAGGCCCGCCTCGGCGATCAGCGCGCGGACCACCAGGGCGGGCGGGCCGGAGCCATAGGCCGGGTCGCCCAGGCAGGGCGCGCCGACCGAGGCCAGGTGCACGCGGATCTGGTGGGTGCGGCCGGTCTCCAGCGTGCAGGTGACGCGGGCGGCGAGCGGCTTTTCGGCCGGGCCGAAGGCGCGTTCGGTGACGTAGTGCGTGATGGCGTGGCGCCCGCCGCTGCGCACCAGGGCCATCTTCTTGCGGTCGGAGGTGGAGCGCGCGATGGCGCCCTCGATGGTCCCCCTCGCGAGGCCGCCGAACTTGCTCTGCGGCGCGCCGCGGGTGAGCGCCACATAGACCCGGTCGATGTCGTGGGCGGCGAACAGGGCCGACAGGCCGTGGTGCGCGGCGTCGGTCTTGGCGACCACGACGATGCCGGAGGTGTCCTTGTCGATGCGGTGGACAATACCGGGCCGGGCGACCCCGCCGATGCCGGAGAGGCTGGCGCCGGCGTGGTGCAGCAAGGCGTTGACCAGGGTGCCGGTCTCGCTGCCGGGCGCCGGGTGGACGGCCATGCCGGCCGGCTTGTCGACGACGATCAGGTGGGCGTCCTCGAACAGCACCCGCAGCGGAATGGCCTCCGGCGCGGGCTCGGCGGCGATGGCCGGCGGGATCTCCAGGCGGTAGTCGCCGGGCTGCGCCTTGCCCGAGGCGTCGGTGACCGGCGCTCCGTCGCGGGTGATCTGGCCCTGGGCCATCAGCGCCTGGACGCGGCCGCGCGACATCCCCGACAGCAGGTCGGCCAGCACCTTGTCGATGCGGCCGCCGGCCTGGTCGGGGCTCACCGTGACGACGCGAACCGTGAAGGCCGCGTCCTCGTCGACCTCGGGATCAGACGCATTGAGGTCCGGCGCGTCGGAAGCCATTACTTGCCCTTGGCGTCCTCTTCATGGCCGGTGATCGAGCCCGTCTTGAAGAGATATTCGGTGAGCTGCTCGTTGGCCTCGGCGTCGTTGCGGCGGATCCATTCGAGGACCATGGCGGCGTGCTCCAGCTCCTCGCGGGCGTTGTGGCGCAGGATCGCCTCCAGCGTCGGGTCGTCGCAGTCGTCGGCGCGCTGGCGATACCAGTCGACGGCCTCGAACTCCTCGATCAGCGAGGTGATCGCGTAGTGCAGGTTGAGCGTCTTGCCCTTGAGCTTTTCGCGCGGAACGTGGAGGCCTTCGCTGGACACGGATCATCCTCTTGCTGTGTTACTCTTGCGTTCAATACGTGAGTGCGAGGCCGGGGGCGAGACAGATGCGAGTGGACAGGCGCAGGGCGCTGGTCCTGCTGGGGTTGGGGGCCACGGCGCCCGCGACAACGGCGGCGGCCAAGAGCGAGGTTTCCTTTCAGCATGGGGTCGGCTCTGGCGACCCGCTGCAGGACCGGGTGCTGCTGTGGACGCGGATCACCCAGCGGGGCGGCGACGACATCGCCTATCGCTGGCGGCTGGACCCCGTGGACCGCAAGGGTGGCGGCAAGCGGGGCGAGGGCGTCACCGGCTCGGACCGCGACTTCACGGTCAAGGTGGATGTGACCAACCTCGAACCGGGGCGCGCCTACAGCTTCCAGTTCGAGGCCGGCGGGGTGAAGTCACCGGTCGGCCGGACCGCGACCCTGCCCGACGGGCCGACCAAGGACGTGGTGCTGGCGGTCTGCACCTGTGCGCTCTACCCGAACGGTTATTTCAACGCCTATGGGGCGATCGCCAGACTGCGGCGCGTCGACGCCGTGGTGCATCTGGGCGACTACATCTACGAATATGGCGGTCCGGTCTCCTACGGCATGGACTCCGCCGTGGCCGGCGAGCGGCCCCACGATCCGAACCATGAGTGCGTGAGCCTGGCGGACTATCGGCGGCGTCACGCCCAGTACAAGACCGACCCCCAGCTGCAGGCGGCGCACGCGCGCGCGCCGTGGATCGTCGTCTGGGACGATCACGAGACGGCCAACGACAGCTGGATGGGCGGGGCGGAGAACCACCAGCCGGCCAGCGAGGGCGACTGGAACCTCCGCAAGGCCGCGGCGATCAAGGCCTATTACGAATGGATGCCGATCCGCGAGCCGGTGGGCGGCGGCTTCGCGATCAATCGCAGCTTCGACTTCGGCGATGTCGCCAGCCTGTTCATGCTGGAGACCCGGCTGACCGCCCGCGACCACCAGCTCTATCCGGACAAGGAGATGCCGGCCGAGCCGACGCCGGCGGATGTCGCGGCCTGGCGCAAGCGGCTGGACGACCCGGCGCGCAAGATGATGTCGGCGAGCCAGGAAGCCTGGCTGGGCCACGGCCTGGCGGCCTCGGTGAAGGCCGGGACGCCCTGGCAGGTGATCGGCAACGAGGTGGTGATGGCCAGGCTGTTCACCCCACCGATCCACAAATACATGAGCGCCGAGGCCTATGCCGCGGCCAAGAGCCAGCTCAGCCACGCCGGCGCCAACCGGCTGGCGAGGATCGAGGCCAACGCGGCGCTGGGCCTGCCCTGGGGCGCGGACATGTGGGATGGCTATCCCGCCGACCGGCAGCGCTTCTACGGCCTGGTGGAAAAGGCGCGAGCCAACTGCATCGTGGTCTCCGGCGACAGCCACGCGTTCTGGGCCAACGAGCTCTACGACGCCGAGACCGGCGGCAAGCGGGTGGCCGTCGAGTTCGGCACGGCCGGGATCACCAGCCCTGGACCCGGCGAAAGCCTGCCGCGGATTCCGCTGGGCGAGGTGTTCGACAAGCACAACCGCGAGGTCCTCTACAACAACCAGACGGCCCACGGCTTCCTGCTGCTGACGTTGACCCATGCGGCGGCGACGGGGGAGCTGATCGCGGTCTCATCGATCCGGGACAAGGCCTTCACCAGCAAGGCCATCGCGACCTATCGCGCGACGCCGGGGGCCACGGGCGTGTCAGGGCTGAAGGCGGTTTAGCGCCGGCTCAGCGCCAGGCGCAGGCCGAAGCCCAGGAAAACCACGCCGGTCACCCGGTCGAGCCAGCGGACCACCGCCGGACGTTTCAGCACGCCGGCGATGGGCCGGGTGGCGCCGATCAGGCAGGCTGACCAGGCCAGGCCCAGGCCCGCGTGGATCGCCGCCAGCAGGAAGATGAAGGGCGCGGGCGCGACGCCGGCCGGCAGGAACTGCGGCAGGAACGAGATGTAGAAGACCCCGACCTTGGGGTTCAGCAGATTGGTCAACAGGCCGCGACGCATCCAGGCGACGTCGCCGCCGGCCGCCCTGACGGTTGGGGCCATGGCCACCTCGAAGGTCTGGCGTGGCCGGAAAAGCAGGCCCAGACCCAGCCAGACGAGATAGGCCGTGCCGGCCCACTTCAGGACCGTGAAGGCCAGGCTCGAGGCGCTGAGCAGGGCGCCCAGGCCCAGGGCGACCGCCGCGCCCCAGACCAGGCAGCCGGTGACGACGCCCACGGCGGCGAGGCCCGCGCGCCTGGTTCCCTCGACGGCGGCGGTGCGCAGGATCAGCGCGGTGTCGAGGCCGGGGGTCAGCGTCAGCAGGCCCGCCGCCACGACATAGGCGGCCAGCGCCTGGACAATGCTCATGGCCGCTCGACCAAGTTTCCGTCCTCGATCACGCGATAGAAGCAGGACCGCGCGCCGGTGTGGCAGGCGCCGCCGTCGCCCTGCGGCCGGACCTTCAGCCAGACGCAGTCCTGGTCGCAGTCGATGCGGATTTCCACGACGCTCTGGATCTGGCCGCTGGTCGCGCCCTTGTGCCAGAGCGCGTTGCGGCTGCGCGAGAAGTAATGGGCCTCGCCGGTGTCCAGGGTCAGGCTGAGCGCCTCGGCGTTCATCCAGGCGAACATCAGCACCTCGCCGGTGTCGGCATGGGTAGCGATCGCCGCGATCAGGCCGGTCGCGTCGAAACGAGGCGAAAGCGTCGCGCCGTGTTCAAGGGCGTGCTTGTCGGGGGCGGTGGGAAATCCGGTCACGGCTTCAACGCCTGGCGCTTCGCGGCGAAGTTGACGCCTCGGCCGACGGCGGCCTGCTCGACGCTGCCGTGGGTCTCATCGGCGAAGACCACGCTCTGGACCTCGTAGCCTCGGCCGCCCTTCAGCGCCTTGAGCCGCGCGCCAAGTTCGACCGCGTTGTCCACCATGCGAGCGGACCTGACCATCGCGTCAACCTCGTCCTGCTTCATCGGGAATCCGGGGGTAACCGGCGTCGGCGTCTGCTCCAGGCCGCCAACGGTGATCAGCACCCGGGGCGCGACGTTGCCCGAGGTCACCTTGGCCGAAAAGGCCGCTTCGTCGGCCAGGATCGAGCGGTCGTTCCACCAGATCGAGGGGCTGGCGGCGATGAAACTGCGGAAGGCGGCGGGCTCGGTGAACAGCGCGCGCAGCACCGCCAGACCCCCCAGCGAATGGCCATAGAGCGCCTCGTTGGCGGTGTTTACCGGCAGCAGGGCGTGGACCTTGGGTTTGATCTCGGTCTCGATCACTTTCAGGAAGGCGTCCGCGCCACCAACCGCGAGCTTGCTCATTCCGGGAGACTTCTGGGCAGCCATGAAGGCGGCGGCCGTGGGCGGCGTGAGGTCCAGGGTGCGGGTCGCCTGAATGGCGGGCGCGATCTGCAGCAAGGACACCTCACCGGTCGCCGACACCGGCGTCTTCAGGGTCTTGGCGATGAACTGGGCGTCGTCGAACGGGTAGCTGATGGCGACCACGATGAGGTTTAGACCCGTGCCACGCTGGGCATCCGTGGCGCTGCCGAAATAGGCGCCGCCGTCGAGCACATAGATCACCGGATAGCCGCCCGGGGGCGCCGGCGTGGTGGGCAGCGCGATGAGCAGGGAATAGCTCTGGCCGTTCACCTGCGAGGTGAAGTCGATCCTTCGGCTCAGGGGAACCGAGACCTCGGAAAGCCCGATGCCGCGATGCGGCGCGGGCTGCTGCGCCGCAGCGCCCTGCTCCAAGGCCGCGCTGGCCGGCGCCGCGCTCAGCAGTAGGGCCGCTAGGAGGCCGATCGAGTGGGCGCGCATGTGCGTGGCTCCGTTAGGGGAGAGGCTGGCGAATAACCTGTTATGGCGCCGCTTGCCCAAGCCGCGCTAGCCTGACGGCCATGGGTCTGTTCCCTTGAGCCTCAATGACCGTATCAAAGGTCAGGTCTTGGCCCTGGACGCCAGGGTGCGGCCCTGGGCGCGGCGTTCGCGCCTTCGCGCCTTTGCCTATGAGTTCCTGCTGTTCGGGCTGAAGCAGGCCTGGGCGTGCCTGTTCGGGGCCGCGATGCTGGCGATGATCGTCGCCACGCATTTCTGGTGGCCGGCGCAGGCGCCGCTCGCGCGCTACGACGCCTTGGTGCTGGGCGCCGTGGCGATCCAGGCCCTGCTGCTGGCCACGAAGCTGGAGCGCTGGTAGGAGGCCGCGGTGATCGCCATCTTCCACGTGGTCGGCACCGGCATGGAGATTTTCAAGACCGCCCATGGTTCGTGGATCTATCCGGAGGCGAACCTGTTGCGGATCGGCGGCGTGCCGCTGTTCTCGGGCTTCATGTACGGCGCCATCGGCTCCTACATCGCCCGCGCCATCCGGCTGTTCGAGATCCGCTTCATCCGCTGGCCGCCACACTGGGCGCCGTGGCTGCTGGCGGTGGCCAGCTACGTCAACTTCTTCAGCCATCACTACGTCGTCGATATCCGCTGGGGGCTCTACGCGGCCTCTGGCCTGATGTTCTGGCGGTCCTGGTTCACCTTCACCCCGGACCGGACGGTCCGGCGCATGCCGGTGCTGCTGGGCTTGATCCTGGTGGCGCTGTTCATCTGGTTCGCCGAGAACATCGGCACCTTCACCAGCGCCTGGATCTATCCGAGCCAGCGGCACGGCTGGGCGCTCGTGCCGATCGGCAAGCTCGGCGCCTGGTATCTGCTGATCCTGCTGAGCTTCGTCCTGGTGACCCTCATCCACCCGCCGCGCGCGCCAGGTGAAGGCAAGCCGACCAACCCGCTGGCGGGTTAGCGCGAGACCCTTCTCTCCAGGGCCTTCTCTCTGGCGCCGATGGGATAATACGATAAACTCGAATAATTCGAGCGGAATCCATTCTCATGCCGAAGCTCACCGTCTCCTCGGGCGATTTCCTGAAGGCCTATGGGCGGATCAGCGAGACGGCGCTGCGCGAGCCGGTATCGATCACCAGCCACGGCCGTGAACGGCTCGTGCTGCTGTCCGCCGATGAATATCGGCGGCTGAAGGCCAACGACCGCGCGCCGCTTTATCCCTGGGAACTCAGTGATGAGGCCTTGCGCGCTCTGCAGGTCGCCGAGGCGCCGCCGGAGGCCACGGCGTTCGATCACGAAATGACCCCCAAGTAGCCGGTGGCGCTGCCCGACCCGACGCCGGGCCTGGTGATCGGCTATGCCTATCTGTGGCGCGACGAGGCGCGGCGGGGCCTGGAAGAAGGCCGCAAGGATCGCCCCTGCGTGATCATCCTGTCTGTCCGCACCGTGGAGGGACGAACCGTCGTCACCGTCGCCCCCGTCACGCATGCGCCGCCTGAGCGAGCGGAGTTGGCGGTCGAAATTCCCGCCGCGACCAAGCGACGTCTCGGTCTGGACGACGGCCGTTCGTGGATCGTCGCGAGTGACCTCAATCAGTTCATCTGGCCCGGTAGCGACCTGCGTCCCGTCTCAAGGGGTGCGCGGCGCTTCGATCATGGCCTTTTGCCCGCGGCGTTGTTTCGCGAGGTTCGTGAGCGGGTGCTGGCGCTGGCCAGGGCGGGACGGGCCGCACTCACTGCGCGAGGAGACTGAACACCTACTTCTTATTGGCGAAGTCCAGGAACCGCTGCCGCAGCGTCGGGTCGGTCTTGAAGACGCCGGTGAACTGAGTGGTGATGGTCGAGACGTGGCGGTGGTGGACGCCTCTGGTCGACATGCACTGGTGGTTGGCGTCGATCAGCACGGCGACGCCGGCCGGGCGCAGGCTGTCGGTGATGGCGTCGGCGATCTGCTGGGTCATGGTCTCCTGGGTCTGGAGACGCTTGGCGAAGATCTCGACAACCTTGGCCAGCTTGGAGATGCCGACCACGCGGTTGGTGGGCATGTAGGCGACGTAGGCCTTGCCCAGGAACGGCGCCATGTGGTGCTCGCAGTGGCTCTCCACCTCGATCTCGCGCAGCATGACGATGTCGTCGTAGCCCTGCACGTCCTCGAAGGTGCGCGAGAGTTCCTTGGCGGGATCGAGCGTGTAGCCCGCGAACCATTCGCCATAGGCGTCGACCACCCGCTTGGGGGTGTCGATGACGCCTTCGCGGCGCGGGTCGTCGCCGGCCCAGGCGATCAGGGTGCGGACCGCCTCCATCGCCTCTTCGCGCGACGGGCGCTTCACGGCGTCAAGATCAAGGTCAGAAGAGCCGACCAGGGTTCGGTCGCGAATGGCGTCCATGGCGGGATAGGTTCTTTCCGGGGCTGAGTTGCGCCGGGACGAAGGTCCCGGAATGACGCGTGACCACCCTTCTTGGGCTGGGGAAGGCTGCCTAAGGTTCCTTGGGGGGTTCCCGTGGCTTCCCGCTCCCACGATCTGTATATGGGCCGAACCTGCCATCCGGCAACCATCACGCAGCGTTAGTTAGAACACCGATGTCGCTCACCCTTTACGACACCATGGCCCGCACCAAGCGGCCCTTCGTTCCGGCCGATCCCCGGCGGGTGACGATGTATGTCTGCGGACCGACGGTCTATAACTACAGCCACATCGGCAATTTCCGGCCCGTCGTGGTGTTCGACGTGCTGTTTCGCCTGCTGCGCCGGCTCTACGGCGAGGGCGCGGTGCTCTATGCGGCCAACGTCACCGACGTCGACGACAAGATCAACGCCAAGGCCTCCGAGGAAGGCGTGCCGATCAAGACGATCACCGACCGCTATCTGGCCGCCTACAACGGCGACGCCGAGGCCCTGGGCGCGCTGCTGCCCACCGCCCAGCCGCGGGCGACGGAGACCATGGACGCCATCGTCGCGATGATCGGGCGGCTGGTCCACAACGCCGCCGCCTACGCCGCCGAGGGCCATGTGCTGTTCGACACCCAGGCCTATGGCGACTACGGCAAGCTGTCCGGCCGGCCGCTGGATGAGATGATCGCCGGCGCCCGCGTCGAGGTCGCGCCCTACAAGCGCCACCCGGCCGACTTCGTGCTGTGGAAGCCGAGCAAGCCCGGCGAGCCGGTCTGGGAAAGTCCCTGGGGACCCGGGCGGCCGGGCTGGCATATCGAATGCTCGGCGATGATTGAGCAGGAACTGGGCCTGCCCATCGATATCCACGGCGGCGGCATCGACCTGGTCTTCCCGCACCATGAGAACGAGCTGGCCCAGGGCCTGTGCGCCGGACACGCGGATGGCGCGCGCCAGGATGAAGGCCAGGGCCACGCGGCCTACGCCCACTACTGGCTGCACAATGGCTTCCTGAACATGGCCGATGAGAAGATGTCCAAGAGCCTCGGCAACGTCGCGCTGGCCCACGACCTGCTGAAGCAACAGCCGGGCGAGGTGATCCGCTGGGCGCTCTTGGCCGCGCATTATCGCCAACCGCTGGCCTGGACGGACGATGCGCTGGCCCAGGCGCGCAACGCGCTGGACCACCTCTATGGCGTGCTGGGCCGGGCGCGGCACATCGATGCGGGCGGTAGCGGTGCGCTGTTGGAAGATCAGCTTGAGCCCCTGCTGGACGACGTGAACACGCCGGCCGCCATGTACCTGCTCAAGAAGCTCGCCACCGAGCTCGACACGGCCGTGCGCAAGGCCGACCCGAACGCCTCGGCGCTGAAGCAGGACCTGATGGCGCTGGCCGAGGTGATGGGCTTCCTGCAGGCCGATCCGCGCGTCTGGTTTCAGGGCAGCGCTGATGCCGACCTGACGAGCCGGATCGACGCCCTGATCGCCGCCCGCGACGCGGCCCGCGTCGCCAAGGACTGGGCGGAAGCCGACCGTATTCGCGCCGAACTCACGGCGCTGAATGTCGAGGTGATGGACGGACCCGCCGGGGCGACCTGGCGCATCGCCTTAGCCTCCAAGAACGGGGAGCAGGCCTGATGCCGATACAGCCGCCGCCGGCCTTGAAGGCTGGCCCCTTCGGGACGCGCGGCGGCGCGCGTCTCGGGCCGCAGCCGACCGACACCAAGCTGCCGCCGCCAAAGGCGCCCTCGGGCCTGCGGATCGAACATCGGGTCGGCATCCAGGCGCCGGCCGAAGTGATCTGGGAGGTGATCTCCGACCTGGAGTCCTGGGGACAGTGGTGCGCGCTCTATCCCGTGGCCTCGGGAGACATCCGCATCGGCGCCGTGCTGGACCTGACCCTGGCGTTGCCTGGCCGGCCGGTGACGCAGATCAGGCCCACGGTCCTGGAATGGGTGCCGGGCGAGCAGCTGCATTGGAAGCTGACCATGCTGGGCGGCCTGGTGAAGACCATCCGCTATTTCGAGATCGAGAGCCTGGCCGAGGCCAGCTGCATCGTCTCGAACGGCGAGATCATCGGCGGGCTGATCGGCCCGCGCCTGGGCAAGGCGATGTCGCGCACCCTCTATCGCGCCTTCGTGGAGATGAACGAGGCCCTGAAGGCGCGCGCCGAAGCGGTCTGGCAGGCGCGCAAGGACTGAGCCGCCCTCTCCCTACCCTCTCCCTCTCGGCTGCGCCGGGGGAGGGGAGGTCACGCCTGCCGGCCGAACAGCGGATCGCTCAGGCTGGGCTTGCCGTCTTCGCCGTGGCCGGCGAGACGGCGCTGGAAGCTGGGGGTCTCGGCGCAGGTGACGGTGAGATCGTACCAGCTTCGGCTGGCCTTCAGGTCCCAGGCGTCGACCACCGTGGCGCCGGGCGCGAGCCGGTGCAGGCGGGCGGGCGCGGCGAGATAGGCGTTGGGCGCGACGTCGAGGGTGAGCGCGCGGGCGCTGGTGTTGCGCAACGTGACCAGCAGCTTGCCGGTCGCGGCGTCGAACCGGGCCGAGGCCTCGGGCCCCGCGGCGCCCGTCTCGCCACGGAAGCCGCGGACAAAGCCGTTGGGTCCTTGCAGCGTCAGGTCGTAGCGGCCGTCGGCGGGGGCCAGGTCCTCGATCCGCTTGCCGGCCTCCACCGCATAGAACCGGGGCTCGCCGCCGTGCGGAGCGCGCAGGTCGAAGGCCGCGCCGGCCGCGCCGGTATTGGCGAGTGTCAGCGCCAGGCCGTTGGGCGTCACCCGGCTGGCCACCTCAAAGGCATAGGGTAGGGCGCGCGCCGGCCGCTGGCCCGGCTCCTGGCGCGGATGGGCCTGCGCGGTGGCTGGCGCCTTGGGGAATGGCAGGGCTTTGGCCTGCTCGGCGCGGGGCGGCAAGCCCGAGGCGTCGGGCAGGGTGATGGTGGCGCGGTTGGGATTTTTGAAGTCGAAGACGCTGGTCAGATCGCCGGTGACCGCTCGGCGCCAGGGCGAAATGTGCGGCTCCATGACCTCGAAACGAGCTTCCAGGAAGCGGATCACCGAGGTGTGGTCGAACAGCTGGGAATTGACGAAGCCGCCCTTGGTCCAGGGCGAGACGACCAGCATCGGCACGCGCGGCCCCAGGCCCACCGGCTCGCCGTGATAGTCCTCCTGCGCCAGATCGACCGTGGATTTGCCCGTGGCCGCGCCGGCCGGCGGGATCGGCGGCGGCACATGGTCGAAGAAGCCGTCGTTCTCGTCATAGTTCAGGATGAAGACGGTCTTGGCCCAGACCTTGGGGTTGGCCGCCAGCGCCGCGATCAGCCGCGCAGTCAGGAAGGCGCCGTCCGAGGGCGTGGCGCTGGGGTGCTCGGAGAGCTGGTAGGACGGCACGATCCAGGAGACTTGCGGCAGGCGGTCGGCGGCCACGTCGGCGGCGAAGGCGGCCACCAGGTGCTCGCCCTTGGAGGTCTTGGCGTTGGCCTCGCTGGCGCCGGCGACCCAGGCGCGGCCGCGCTGGTAGAGCGCCGAGTCCGGGCCGATGCCCCGGAAGTTGGCGAAATAGGCCAGTCCGTTGTCACCGTAGTTGTTGAATTCCTGATAGACCCGCCACGACACGCCCGCCGCCTGCAGCCGCTCGGCGTAGGTGGGCCAGGTGAGGCCCTTGAAGTTCGGGCCGTCCTTGGCCGGATCGGCGGTCTCGTTGGTCTCCTCCGGCGGGTTGGCGACGACGATCTTCGACGTGTCGCCGGTGGCGAGCCCGCTGTGGCCGGAGAACAGATACAGCCGGTTCGGGTTGGTCGAGGCGAAGATCGAGGCGTGATAGGCGTCGCAGACCGTGAAGGCGTCGGCCAGCGCGTAGTAGAACGGCAGGTCGGCGCGGGTGTGGTAGCCCATGCTCAGGGGCGTCTTGGCCGGGATCCAGGCGTCGTGGTGTTTCCAGCGCGCGTGGCTGCCCTTCCAGCTGTGATCCAGGCTGAACATGGTCTCGGCGCGGGTCGAATTGGTGTCGAGGTGGAAGGGGCTGACGGTGGAGACGCCGTCCCCGTTCGCGGTCTTGGCCCCCGGTTGCTTCCACACCGGCTGGCCGCTCGGCAGGTCGATCGGCCGGGGGTCGCCGAAGCCGCGCACGCCGCGCATCGTCCCGAAGTAGTGATCGAAGGAGCGGTTCTCCTGCATCAGGATGACCACGTGCTCCACGTCCCGGATCGTGCCGGTGACCCGATTGGCCGGGAGGGCCAGCGCCGCGGCGACGCCGGGCGGCAGGGCCGCGGCGCCCAGGGCCGCGCCCGCCGCAAGTTGCAGGAAGGCCCGGCGGTCGCCTGCACTCTTGATCATCGCTCGCTCCCGTCTTGGCCTGCCGCAGCATAGCGCAGGACGGGGCGGCGTAAGCCTCTATCTGTCGGCGTGCGCCACTTAGTATCGCGCCCGCAGGGTGACGCCGACCGTGCGGGGATCGCTGGGCGTGCCCACCACCAGCCCGGAGTTTCCAGCCTGGACGGTGACGTTCTGCAGGTAGTTTTCCCGCAGCAGGTTTTTCGCCCAGAGACTGACCTCCCACGGGCCGTGCGCGCGGAAACCAAGTGCGGCGTTGACCAGGCTGTAGCCGTCGATGACCGTGTAGCGGCTGTCGGTGGGGTCCCCGAAGGTGCGGGTGCGGGCGGAGGCCTCCGCATGCAGATAGGCCTCGCCAGAGAGAGCTCCCAGCGTCAGGCCGCGCCGGTACTCAGCGCCGGCTGTCCAGGCGAATTTCGGCAGGTTCGGCAGGCCGCCGCCCGAGAGGTCGCAGACGGTGGTGGCGCTGCCGATCCGCTCCAGCGGGCAGGGTCCGTTCTTGTAGGAGACATATTTCCCGTCGGTGCGGCTCATGCCGAAGTGGCCGGAGAGGTTCTGGGACAGGGCGAACGCAGCGTCGATCTCCAATCCTTTGACGCGCACATGATCGATGTTGGCGAGGTAACCGCGAAGCGCGCCCGGCCCGGTATCGACGACGTTGGTCTGGAAGTCGCGCACATCGGTATCGAAGATGTCGGCGTTGAAGATCAGCCGCTTCTCGAACAGTTGGGATTTCACGCCCACCTCGTAGCTGGTGTTGCGCTCGGGCCGGACAACCGCGGTCGCCAGAGCCGGATTGTTGGTGGCGTCGAGCGGCAGGCCCGACATGTTGATGCCACCTGATTTCGAAGCCTTGGCGAAGCTGGCGTAGGCCATGACCGCGTCGCTGACCTGATAGGAGCCCACGGCCCGCCCGGAGAGGCTGCCGTCGGTGTCCTTGGCTGCATAGGATTGTGGCCGCAGGATCGAGAGCTTGCTGTTCAGCAGGGCGCCCGTCGCCGCGGCGCCGCCCGAGACGGTCGAGTCGAAGCGTCCGTTCTTGTCCTCATAGGTGTAGCGCAGCCCGCCGGTCAGGCTGAGCCGCTCGCTCGCATGCCAGGTCACTTCGCCGAACGCCGCGTAGCTGGCGCTGTGGAAGCGGGTGTGGCCGTCCTGAGTATAGCCGTCCAGCAGGTTGGACGGGAAGGCGGGCGCCGGCCCCAGCAGCCAGTACGCGGCCTGCGGTCCGTAGGCGGTGATCGGCTCGCCGGAGATGGTTTGCGAGAACGCGTAGAGCCCCGCCACATAGTCCAGGGTCTGGCGCCCGTTCGAGGCGACGCGAAATTCCTGGCTGTACTGGTCCTGGCGGGACGGGATGTGCTGCAGGAGCTGGATTTTGATGCCGGTGTAGTCACGGTCGTTGGCGGCGTCCCAGTTCCACCAGCGCCAGGAGGAGACCGAGGTGACGGTGGCCTTGCCGAGATTCCAGTCGGCGACCGCCGACAGGCCCCCCTCGTCGGTGCGGACCGCGATCGGGGCGTCGATGTCGGTGAGCCGGTCATAGGGGTTGAGACTGGGTGGCGTATAGTTCAGCCCGGCGGCCAGGGCGGGATACTGGCGAGCGGCCGCCTTCAGCGTGGTTCCGACGCGCACGAAGGTCTGGGTGCAGCACTGGCTGTCGATCTTGCTGTCGTCGGCGGACAGCAGCAGGCGGACATCAGCGTTCGGCTTGATCAGCAGCTGGGCATGGAAGCCGAGGTTATCGATATCATTGGCGCGCCGCCCGGTTGCGACGTTGCGCAAGACCCCGTCGCGCCGGGTGCTGAACACCGACATGCGCCCGGCGACCGTGTCCGCGAGGATCGGCCCGGTCACCGTAGCCTTGGCCTGGCTGTAATTGATATTCCCAAGGGTCGCCTCCGCCTCCGCGCCGAAGTCGAAAGCCGGCGCCTTGGTGGTGATATTGATGGCGCCGGCGGTGGTGTTCTTGCCGAACAGCGTGCCCTGCGGACCCCGCAGCACCTCGACGCGCTGGACGTCGAGGAAGTCGAACGCCGCGGTGGCCGGGCGCGCGTGATAGACCTGATCGACATAGAACCCGACGCCCGGTTCCAGCCCGTCGTTGGACTGGGCGATCGCCACCACGCTGGAGCCCAGCCCCCGGATCGTCAGCGACGTGTTGCGCGGGTTGGGCGAGCTGTAGTTCGCGCTGGGGACCAGCTGGATAATCTGGGAGACGTTCTCGGTCCGGGTGGCCTTCAGCGCCTGTTCGGTGACGACCGACAGGCCGAGCGGTGTGGACTGCGCGTCCTCGGCGCGAAGCCGGGCCGTGACGACCACGGTTTCGACGGCGGTGTCCTCGGCGCGCACGCCGCCGACCGCCGCAAACGCCGCGAGGGGTCCACAGAGCAGCGCCACGATCATCCCTTGTCTCACGACACCGTCTCCCCGAGTCGTTATGCAATATATCTGCATAACGGTGGGCGTTCCTCAGGTCGAGCGGCAAGCGGAGCCACGCGGTGTCTGGCCTATCGTTATGCAGATGCGCTACATAACGAGGATGAGGACCACCCACACGATCTCGCTCGCCGCCGCCCTGACGCTGGCGGTCCTCTTGTCCGCTGGCCCCGCCCTGGCCGCCGAGACCCAGGTCGCGGTGGCCGCCAACTTCACCGAGCCGGCGAAGGAGATCGCCACGGCGTTCAAGGCCGCGACCGGCCACACCGCCACGCTGAGCTTCGGTTCGTCAGGACAGTTCTACAGCCAGATGGCGCACGGGGCGCCCTATGAGGTGTTCCTCTCGGCCGACGCCGAGCGGCCGGCCAAGGCCGAGCAGGACGGCCTGGGTGTCGCCGGCACGCGGTTCACCTACGCCATCGGACGTCTGGTGCTCTACTCCAGAACGCCGGGGCTGGTGGACGGCAAGGGCGCGGTGCTGGGCACGGCCCGGTTCAACAAGCTCGCCATCGCCGATCCCGCCACGGCGCCCTATGGCGCGGCCGCGGTGCAGACCCTGCAGAGACTGGGGGTCTATGCCGCCGTGAAGCCCAGGGTGGTCATCGGCAGCTCGATCACCCAGGCCTATCAGTTCGTCGAGACGGGCGCGGCAGAGCTGGGCTTCGTGGCGCTGTCGCAGGTGATCAATGTGCCCGGAGGCTCGCGCTGGGTGGCGCCGGCCGCCGACCACGCGCCGATCAATCAGCAGGCGATCCTGCTCGACACCGGCCAGACCAACGTGGCCGCCAAGGCCTTCCTGACCTTCCTCAAGGGTCCGCAGGCTGTCGCGATCATCAAGAAATATGGCTACGAGGTTCCGGCGGGTTCGTCGGGAAAGTAGCGGGGATTCACGGTTGGGCGAGGTCATCTGGACGACGCTGAGGCTGGCGGGCCTGACCACGGCCCTGCTGCTGGTTCTGGCCACGCCGCTCGCCTGGTGGCTGGCCCGGCGCAGGGCGTGGTGGAAGGAGATCGTGGCCGCGGTGACGACGCTGCCGATCATCCTGCCGCCCTCGGTGCTGGGCTTCTACCTGCTGATCGCGATCGCGCCGCAGAGCCCGCTGATGACGCCGCTGCACGCCTTCGGCATCCGCACGCTGGCCTTCACCTTCCAGGGCCTGGTGATCGGCTCGATGGTCTATTCGCTGCCGTTCGCGGTGCAGCCGATCCGGGGCGCATTCGAGGCCATGGGGCCCCGGCCGATGGAGGTGGCGGCGACGCTTCGGGCTTCGCCCATCGACGCCTTTTTCACCGTGGCCCTGCCGCTCGCGCGGCGCGGCTTCCTGACGGCGGCGATCCTGGTCTTTGCCCACACCATCGGCGAGTTCGGCGTGGTGCTGATGATCGGCGGCGCGATCCCCGGCAAGACCGAGGTGATCTCGGTGCGCATCTATCAGCTGGTTGAGAGCCTGCAGTACGGCGAGGCGCACAGGCTGGCGGCCGGCGTGGTCGCGTTCTCGTTTGCCGCCCTCCTGGCCCTGCTGCTGATCGGCCGGCGGACCGACGAGGCCGTGCGATGAGCGGCGCGACCGACGGCGCCGCGGTCGAGGGCCGGTTCGCGGGCCGGTTCGGGAGACGCGTCGGGGGCTTTGCGATCGACGCGGCCTTCGCCCTGGCGCCTACCGGCATCACGGCGCTGAGCGGGCCGTCGGGGTCGGGCAAGACCACGCTGCTGCGCTGTATCGCCGGTCTGACGCGCGTGCCGGGCGGCCTGCGGGTGGGCGGCGAGGTCTGGCAGGACGGCCGCCGCTTCGTTCCGCCGCACCGCCGGCCGGTGGGCGTGGTGTTCCAGGAGCCGAGCCTGCTCAGCCATCTGTCGGTACGCGGCAACCTCGACTATGGCGCGAAGCGGGCGGGCCAGACCCGCGTGGGCAGTAAGGCCGAGATCGGCTTCGACGACACGGTGGACCTGCTGGGCCTGGCGCCGCTGCTGGGCCGCGGGGTCGCCAACCTCTCGGGCGGCGAGCGCCAGCGGGTGGCGCTGGGCCGGGCGCTGCTGTCGCAGCCCCGGCTGCTGCTCATGGACGAGCCGCTGTCGAGCCTCGACGCCGGCGCCAAGGCCGAGATCCTGCCCTATCTGGAGCGCCTGCACCGCAGCCTGGCGATCCCGGCGCTCTACATCAGCCACGACGCCGGCGAGATCGCCCGGCTGGCCGACCATGTGCTCTACATGCGGGACGGTCGGATCGTGCCCGGCGAGGCGGGACCGACCCTGGAGGGCGTGGACGCCGCGGCGCGGGACCGGCTGGCGCTGGCGGCGTTGCGGGCGGGTCTCGCGCCTTAAGCCGTTGCTGGCGCGTCGGTGCGGAAGGCGGCGGCGAAGCTGAGGCCGATGATCAGGAAGACGACGCCGCCCAGGCCGACCAGCGCGGCGTGCAGGGTCCAGAACTGGCTGGCGGGGAGCACCTCGTAGAGCGAGCCCAGGCGACCGGAGATGGTGCTGCCGAGGAACACCGACAGCGACGCGGCGCCGATCATGGTGGCGTTGACCGACCGAGGCGCGGCCCGGGAGACCAGCGCGGTGACCGTGGGCGTGAAGTAGAGCCAGCCCAGGTTGGAGGCCAGGTGGAAGGCCACGGCCCAAAGCAGCGGCGTGCGGCCGTGGGCGTCGGTGACCAGGCCCGCGCCGGCCAGCCACAGGGTCGAGATGCTGAAGATGAAACAGCCGATGGCGATCTTGACGAACTCGTTGGGCTCGCGGCCGCGGTTGGCCTGCCAGCGCCAGAACAGCAGCATTGGCGGCAGGCAGACGAACGGCGACAGGCCGTCCAGCGACTGCAGCCAGACGACGGGGACGGCGAAGGTTCCGATCTGCAGCTCGATATGGTCGCGGACCCAAAGGTTGTAGGTGTTCCAGACTTGGCTCTGAGCGATCCAGAACAGCGACCCGACCGGGAACAGCGCCAGCAGCCGCCAGATGATCCGGCGTTCCTTGGGCGTCAGCGGCGCGCGCGGCGCGCCGGCGGCGCGGGGCTTGGCGAGCGTCAGATGGCGCTGGCCGGAGAGGTAGATGATCAGGCCCACCAGCATGCCGACGCCGGCGAACGCGAACGCCACGTGCCAGCCATAGACCTTGCCCAGGACGCCGGTGACCAGCGGCGCGATGAAGGCGCCCAGGTTGACCATCGAGGCATAGAGCTGGAAGGCCACCACGCGGCGGCGGTCGTCTTGCGGGTAGAGCTCGCCCACCTGGGGCGCGAGATTGCCGCGCAGGGCGCCGGCGCCCAGGATCAGGAACAGCATGGCCAGCAGGAACGACTGGTCGAACGCCATGCAGAAATGGCCGGCGGTCATCAACAGCGCACCCAGGGTGACAGTGCTTCTGCGGCCCAGCACCCGGTCGCCCAGCCAGCCGCCGATGGTCGGTGTGACGTAGACGAAGCCCACGTAGAGGCCAAAGATCTGGGTCGCCAACCCTTGGGTGGTCAGATGGCCGAACAGGCCCTCGATGGTCGCCTTCAGCGCGGGAAAGCCGACGATCCGCTCAACGTGGCCCGGCAACAGCAGCTGTTCGGCCATGTAGAGCGTGAGCAGCGACTGCATCCCGTGGAAGGAGATGCGGTCCCAGAGTTCCGTGCCCGCCAGGACCACCAGCCCGCGCGGGTGTCCAAACACCTCGCCGCCGGCCGCGCTTGTTCCGTCCTCACCGATTGCTGTGGTCATGCTGTCCCCGCCGCAGACCCGACCCTAGGCAGGGCCGGCGGACCCTGGCAACGGCCTTGCCAGGCTCGGGGCTAGTGGGCGGCGGCCGGCGCCGGTTCTGCACGCGCCGTGACCGGGACCATGGCGGATACGATCACCGAGACCACGAAGGCGGCGATCAGGGTCACGACGATGGCCGCGCCGGTGGGCAGGTCCATCAGGGATGAGATGACCAGCCCCAGCACGTAGCCGGCGACGCCCACGCTGTAGCCCACGACGAGGCGCAGGCGTGGCGCGAAGCGGCGGGCGGCCAGCGCCGGGACGATCAGGCTGGCGAACACCAGATAGACGCCGACCAGCTGCACCGACTGGGTGACCACCAGGGCGAACAGCACATAGAATCCCACCTGCCCCATGCGGGCGCGAAAGCCGAACCAGACGGCCAGCGCCAGCGCGTAGAAGAGCGCGATAGGCCAGAGGCTGGAGAGCGAAACCCAGAGAATCTGGCCGACCAGCAGGTCCTTCAGATGCTCCCCGCCGTGCGGGTTGTTGGCCAGCAGCAGGAGCTCGATCGAGGCCGCGGCCACGAACAGCACCCCAATCAGGGCTTCCTGCACCTCGGGCCATTTCTTCTCGGTCCAGGTGAGCAGCAGGGCGCCGATCAGGGCCGCGGCGCAGGCCGCGAGCTGGATCGTCAGGTTGCTGGGCTCCGAACCGAAGGCCCCGGCCAGCGTCACGCCGAGACCCGCCACCTGGGCGATCGCCAGGTCGATAAAGACGATCCCGCGGCCCAGAACCTGCTGGCCCATCGGCACATGGGTGGAGAGCACGATCAGACCGGCGACAAACGCCGGCAGGAGGACGCTCAGTTCGATGGCGCCGGCGCCGTGATCCATCTTACTTCAGCGCCTTCAGCATGCGGTTGAGCGTGTCGTCGTAGAGCGAATAGAGGTCCTTGGCCTGGTCGGAGCCGCCCACGGTGTAGGGCAGCATGACTGCCGGAACCCCGGCCCGGCCGCCGACGAACTCGGACGGACGCCCGTCTTCGTAGGCCGCGCGGACGATCATCTTGACCGGCGTCTTCTTCAGCACTTCCAGCACCTGCGCAAGATAGCCGCTGGAGGGCGGCACGCCGGGCTTGGGCTCGAGTGCGATGACGCGGCGCACGCCCAGCCAGTTCTCGAGATAGACCCAGCTCCTGTGCTGCACGGCGATGGGCTGGCCGCGCAGGGGAGCGGCCTCGGCGGCCCAGCGGTTGAGCGCGGCCTGCCACTTCACGGCGAAGGCGGCCTGGCGGGCGCGATAGACGCCGGCATTGGCCGGATCGAGCTCGGCGAAACGGTCGGCCAGCGCCTTGGAGACCGGCAGCATGTTGCGCGGGTCGCCCTGGATGTGCGGATTGCCGCCGGCGTGGATGTCGCCCTGGCTGCGGTCCAGCGAGGCGGGCTTTTCCAGCAGGTTCACGTAGTCGGTGGGCTGGAAGACCCCGCGCGAGCCCGCGACGATCTTTTTATTGGCCGACTGGGTGACGATCATCGGCAGCCAGCCGATCTCCAGTTCCGCGCCGGTGCAGACGGTGAGGTCGGCGGTGCGGGCCTTGGAGATCAGGCTGGGCCGCGCCTGGATCTGGTGCGGGTCCTGGACGCCGGTGGTGGCGGCATAGACGCTGACCTTGTCGCCGCCGATCTCGCTGGCGAGCGCCGCCCATTCGGGCTCGCAGGCGAAGATCTGCAAGGCGGCCGCGGCGGGCGTCGCCAGGCCCAGCGCCAGCAGTGCGGCGCCGGCGGCGGCCAGAATGGCTCTACGCATGGATCAGGATTCTCCTAGTAGCGGTGGGCGCCGTGCGGGCCATAGACAACGGTGTACTGCAGCATCAGTTCGTCGTTCGGGCGCAGATCGCTCATGTCGTGGGTGTATTCGGCGCGGAAGCGGCCGAACTCGCTGGTGTCGTATTCGAGCAGGGCCGAGACCGCACGCGGCGAATGGCCAAGGCCGTTGAAGTCCGAGCCGATCGGCAGGATCGGAGTGTCCAGACTCTGCAGGGCGGCATAGCGCAGGCCAAGGCTCCAGCGCGGGGTGAACTGGAAGACGCCCTGCGCGTACCAGCCGCGCGGATCCCGGGTGGCGGCGAGGCCGTCGAAGCGCCCGCTCTGGCGACCGTAGAAATACTCGCCGGAGAGCACGAGGTTCTGCTGCACCGGGTTGCCGCCGGGCGCCCATTTGTAGACGAGCGAGGCTATGCCGAGCGCGTCGTGGCCGTCGAACGTTTCACCGCCCGGCAGGCCGGGCGCGGCAGCCCGGTTGTGCGCCTCGGTGTGGATGTAGGAGAGCGCCGCCAGCCAGCTGGAGTCGGTGTTGATGTCGCCGCCGGTGTGGACGAAGGCGGTCTGGGCGCCGGCGTTGTTCTTGTCCGGATTGCCGGCTGGGAAGTGGTCGCCCTTGAAGGCTTCGCCGCCGATTTCCAGGAAAAAAGGCGTGGGCGCGAGCCAGCGGGCCTGCACGCCGTCATCGCCGTACTGTTTGCCCAGCAAGGCGCGGTACGGCAGAGGCATGTCGATGAACGACCAGTTGTGAGCGTGGCGCTCGTTCAGATAGCCGATCGCCGAGAAGAACCGGCCGCCGCGCACGGTCACGCCGCCGGGCAGTGAGGTCGACTGGATGTAGGCCTCCTCTACCGACGGCTGGTTGTCGGCTCCGAAGCTGAGGGTCAGGTTCGCGGTGAGGTAGGGATCGACGTTGGCGGCCAGGGTGATCTCGGATTCGTCGAGCGACAGGCCGCGGGGCTTCGACCGGGCGTCGTCGCTCAGCGGATAGCCGCGGATGCGCATGGCGTCGGGATTGCGCGAGGTGGCCACGTAGTTGCCATTCAGGACCACCGAGACCCCGGGGTTCATGGCGTTGGCGGAACTGGTTTTGGCCTCCGGCTCCGGCGCATTGTCGGCGATCATCACCTCGCCGGGCGCGAGGTCGCTGTGCGCAAGGTCGCCGGGCGCAATGTGGGGTGGCGAGGCCGAGCCAGACGCGCTGGCGATGGCCTGGCCGGGCGTCGCCACAGGCGCGGCGGTGGCCCGGGCCTCGGCGGCTTTCAGGCGGGTTTCCAGGTCGCCGATCTTGGCGTCGTACTCGGCCCGCAGCGCATTCAGCTGCTGCTGGATGGCGGCCATGTCGGCGGCCTGCGCCGGACCCGCGACCGGCGCGGCCAGGACGGGCTGGCCGAGGCTCAGGAGCATCACCGCAGCGGCGCCGCCCCATCTGGCTAAGGTCTTGGTCATCGGTCCACCCAGGCGCTGAGGAGGCTGGCGTTATAATATATCATAACCAAGATCAAAGACGTTTCGCCAGCGTCGGAGGGAGACATCCAGCCGGGTGGATACACGGGCAGCCGGGTATAGACGCGGGGCTATCGGCGCGCTGTGGCGACAAAGTGGTCCCCCGGTTTCAGTCTGTAACCATCGGCGGACCGATGGCCTCGCGGGGGCATTTGACTCAGGCCACGCGGCCCCCGATCTAGGGTCGATGATCGACGACCTCTATTCGGCCAAGCTGTTGCGGCTGGCGGCCAACCTGCCGCGCGCCGGCCGGCTGGCCGCGCCGGGCGCCAGCGTCGAGAAGATCGCCAAACTGTGCGGCAGCCGCGTGGTGATCGATGTGGTGATGGACGGCGACCGGGTGGCGGACTTCGCCCAGGATGTGAAGGCCTGCGCGCTCGGCCAGGCCGCCGCCTCGGTGCTGGGCGCCCAGGTGGTCGGCGCGAGCCTCGCCGAACTAGAAACCGCGCGGGCGCAGCTGCGCGCCATGCTGAAGACCGGCGGCCCGACGCCCGACGGCCGGTTCGCCGACCTCGCCCTGCTGGAGCCGGTGAAGGACTATCCGGCGCGCCATGCCTCGACGATGCTGGCGTTCGAGGCCGTGACCGAGGCGGCGCGGCGCGCCAGCGGGGCCGCGACCGCTGCCTGATGGCCGGCGAGATATCGCGATCAGCCCGGATGACGACCGGTAGGCCCGGAGCGTCGTTGCCAAAGGCCGCCTTGACGCCCCGCTGGATCGAAGCTTTTCGCAGCGACCGCGCGTTAGGTTATATCACCAAGAGAGATTACAGCGGCGCGTGGCGGCTACCGCCGCGAGTTTGGAGTTGGCAAAATGTCGTCTGATCCTCTTCCCGGCGACATGGGACAGTTACTTGAAAATCCGGCCCTCGCCGATGCTTTAGAGAACGAGCAGTTCCAACAGTTTCTCGATCAAGTTCCCGTCGCGATTGCTGTCTCCAAGCTGCAGCCAACTGAGCGGATCGTGTACGCCAACGATGCCTTCGAGCGCCTGACCGGTGAGGGCAACCGGGAGCTTGTGGGCGCGCGTTGGGACCGCCTGCCTGAATCCAAGGGCCTGCTGGACAGTTCGCGGTCGCTCAGCGAGATTTTGGTCGAGGAACGCGACCACGTTGGAGCCTTTGTCCTTTCTCGGGTGGGCTCGCCCCTCGAGGTGGACGCCTGGTCGAACATTATCGAAGACGAAAGCGGCGTCCCGCTCTTCCGCCTGGTCGCGCTCGTGGAAGTCGCGGCCCGCGACATCTCGGTGCTCGACGAATTGCAGGATCAGTTGCGGGAAAAAGACACGCAGCTCCTCGAGCTTCAGCATCGAGTAAAGAATAATCTGCAGATGATCACGGCTCTTATCCGGGTGGAAGCCAAGGGCATTTCGGACCGGTCGCTCGGCGAGGGTTTTGACCGGCTCGCCGGGCGGGTCGAGGCGCTGGGCCTGCTCTATCGAGCGCTCGGCGAACCCGGACACGAGAGCGCCGTGGACCTGGGAATCTACCTGAGCGAGATCGCCTCGGCGGTGATGCGCGCTCATGCCGTCGAAGGCATCCGATTGGTCCTGCAAGTCGATACCTGGCCGGTTTCTATCGACGTCGCGATGCCGACCGGCCTTGTGGTCAACGAGTTGATGACCAACGCTCTGAAGCACGCATTCGTCGGCCGTTCCGGCGGCACGATCCGGCTGCTGTGCACGAACCTTGCGTCGGGCTGCAGGGTTGTGGTGGCTGACGATGGGGTCGGTCTTCCGCCGGGCGTAAGCTGGCCGCGGCCGGGCAAGCTGTCGGCGCTGATCGTCCGCTCCTTGCAGCAGAACGCCCAGGCGCACATCGAAATCCAATCCGCCCCGGGTGCAGGATCGCAAGTCACGATCGTCTTCAGCAGCACCGACGCCGCGCCCCCTTAGGCGGCGGTGCGGCCACGGCTTTCCACCGCGCTCTCAGTGTCGAAACCGTCGCCTCGTGGAGCGACGCGCCGTCGCGTCGGGAGCACCAATCCGGCCACGAGGCTTGGTGTGTGGAGACGCCGCATGGGCCGAAGGTTCCGTTTTCAGGCCTTTCGTGCTATCCGCGTCGCCATGTCGATGCCGGTCCAGCACCCTCGCGCCATCCAAACCCGCGCGTCTCGCGCGTTCGGGGCCGGGACGCTGCGGGGTTTTGGGCGAACTAGCCCCGCCGGCGCGGCTTGATCCTCCGCTAGGCGCAGCGTAATCGCTGGGCCGACCTCCGAGATCTCCGTAGCCGGCATGAAGCTCTACGAACGCTGCGTCAGAGGCGCCTTACGCGCCTACAAGCTGACGCTTTCGCCGCTGATCGGGCGGCAATGCCGGTTCGTTCCGAGCTGTTCGGAATATGCCGCAGACGCCCTGATCGGCCACGGCCCGTGGCGCGGAACGGCTCTCGCCGCACGCAGGCTGTGCCGTTGTCATCCCTGGAGCGGCGCATCGGGATACGATCCCGTGCCGCCCCCGCGTCAAAAGACGCGCAAGTGGACCTGTGAAACATGATCGACCTGATTTTCCCCGACGGCTCCAAACGCCAGTACGACGACGGCGTGACGGGCAAGGCGGTGGCGGCCTCCATCGCGCCATCGCTGGCCAAACGCGCCGCCCTGATCAAGCTGGACGGCGAGCTTTATGATGTGGATCGCCCGTTGCCCGGCGGCGGCCATTTCGAGATCCTGACCCGCGACGCGCGCGAGTCGCTGGAGACCCTGCGCCACGACGCCAGCCACATCATGGCCGAGGCGGTGCAGGAGCTCTTTCCCGGTACGCAAGTCACCATCGGCCCGTCGATCGAGGACGGCTTCTATTACGACTTCGCGCGCGCCGAGCCGTTCAGCCTGGACGACCTGGCGTCCATCGAAGCCAGGATGAAGGCGATCGTCGACCGCGACGAAGCGATCAGCCGCGAGGTCTGGAGCCGCGACGAGGCGATCAGCCACTTCAAGTCTATCGGCGAGGCCTACAAGGCCGAGATCATCGAAGGCATCCCGGCGGGCGAGGACGTCAGCGTCTATCGTCAGGGGGGCTGGAAAGACCTCTGCCGGGGGCCGCATTTTCCCTCGACGAAGTTCGTCGGCAAGGCCTTCAAGCTGACAAAGCTGGCCGGAGCCTATTGGCGCGGCGATCACCGCAACCCGATGCTGCAGCGGATCTACGGCACGGCCTGGGCCTCGGAAGAGGAACTGGCCGCCCACCTGCACCGCATCGAGGAGGCCGAGAAGCGCGATCACCGCAAGATCGGCAAGGCCATGGACCTCTTCCACCTGCAGGAAGAGGCCAAGGGCATGATCTTCTGGCACCCCAAGGGCTGGACGCTCTACCGCACGGTCGAGGCCTATATGCGCCGCAAGCTGGACGCCGATGGCTATGTCGAGGTCAAGGCGCCGCAGATCATGGACCGGGTGCTCTGGGAGAAGTCCGGGCATTGGGAAAAGTTCGGCAAGGCCATGTTCACCTGCGAGACGGAAGAAGGTGAGGTCCTGGCTGTCAAACCGATGAACTGCCCGGGCCACGTGCAGATTTTCAACCACGGCCAGAAGTCCTACCGCGACCTGCCGCTGCGGATGGCCGAGTTCGGGGCCTGCCACCGCTATGAGCCGTCGGGCGCCCTTCACGGCATCTTCCGGGTGCGGGCCTTCACGCAGGACGACGCGCACATCTTCTGCCGCGAGGACCAGATCGAGGCGGAATCGACGAAGTTCGTGAAGCTGCTGGAGAGCGTCTATCGCGACTGCGGGCTGGAGCTGCACGCCGTGAAACTGGCGCTGCGTCCCGAGCTGCGGTTCGGCACGGACGAGGTCTGGGATATCGCCGAGAAAAAGCTGGAGCGGGCGGCGAAGAACGCCGGCATCGCCGAGGTGGAGCTGCTGCCGGGCGAGGGCGCGTTCTACGGCCCGAAGCTGGAGTTCCATCTGCGCGACGCCATCGGCCGGACCTGGCAGTGCGGCACGCTGCAGCTCGACTATGTGCTGCCTGAGCGGCTGGACGCCGAATATGTCGCCGAGGATGGCGGCAAGCAGCGGCCGGTGATGCTGCACCGGGCGATCTGCGGCTCGATGGAACGGTTCCTGGGCGTGATGATCGAAAACTACGCCGGGGCGTTCCCGCTCTGGTTAGCTCCCGTTCAGGTGACGGTGGCCACAATCACCTCCGACGCCGACGACTTCGCCCACCGGGCGGCCCAGGCGTTGCGGGCGAAGGGGCTGCGGGTGGAACTCGATCTGAGAAACGAGAAGATCAATCTGAAGGTTCGCGAGCACAGCCTGGCCAAGGTTCCGGTGATCGCCGTTGTCGGCCGTCGCGAGGCGGAAGAGGGCAAGGTCGCGCTCCGGCGCCTCGGTTCCGACGGTCAGGAGATTCTCGACCTCGCATCTGCGGCGAACCTGCTTGCCATGCAGGCGATCCCGCCCGATGTTGCCGCCAATGGCGTGTGGGGCGCCGGGGGCGCTGACTCGGCATCGTCGGCCGGTCAGTAAGGAAGGCTGCATGAACGGCATCGCCGCTCCTATCGTGGCTGTAGAGCCCGCCGACGCGCCGGAATTCCTGGCGATGCGGCCCGGCGCTTCAGGGGTGGGCGTTTCGGTCGTGATGGTGGTGTTCATGACGGGCGAGGCGCTGGTGGAAAGCGTGGCCTGCGTGCTGCGCGATCCCCTGGTGGACGAACTGGTCATCGTCGACAACGGCTCGACCAGCGCCGAGGCGGCCTCGCTGAAGGCCGTGGCCGACGGCGACGACCGCGTGGTGCTGCGGGCTGGACACGGCAATGTGGGCTTTGCGCGTGGCGCCAACCTGGGCGCGCGGACCGCCAAGGGCGAGATCCTGATCTTCCTCAACCCCGACGCCTTCCTGCAGCCGGGTTGTGTGCGCGAACTCAGCCGCGAGATCGTCGGCCGGCCGGTGCCCTGCATCGTCGGCGGGCGCGTGCTGAACGCCGACCGCACCGAACAGCGCGGCGCGCGGCGTGGCGAGATCACGCCGATGAGCGCGCTGATGTCGCTGAGCGGCCTGGCGCGGCGCCTGCCCGCGTGGCGGCGCTATGAGGTGCATCTGGAAGACGAGCGCCTGCCGGACCGCCCGACGCCCGCGCCGACCATCTCCGGCGCCTGCTTCTGCATGCGGCGCGAGGACTTCGACGCGGTCGGCGGCTTCGACGAGAAATACTTCCTGCATGTCGAGGACGTGGACCTCTGCTGGCGGGTCCGCCGGGCCGGCGGCCTGGTGCTGTTCCATCCCAAGGCCGAGGTGGTCCACCTGGGTCACACCAGCCTGACCAGCCCCATCCGCGTGGAGTTCCACAAAGGCGTCGGCCTGGCCCGCTACTTCCGCAAGCGCGCCAAAGGCGTGGGCCAGACGATCGTGGCGATCCTGCTGTCGCCCATCGTCGTGGTCGCCGCGATCGCGAGGCCAGTGATCTGGCGCTTCCGCGGACGGGCGGGCTGAGGCCAGCCCAAACGCCCGCCCTTGCCGAGCAGAACCGTACGCGCCACAACTAGACGGTGCGGCGCGGGCCGTATTCCCGGGGGGGCTTATGACGCGTTTCGACCGAGCAATCGCGTTTGTGCGATCCGTTTCATCGCGTATCTCGATCTCGCTGGCTGCGGTCGCCTGGGCGTTGCTGGCCTTGGCGCCGCCCCTCGTGCCCGCGGGGGCTCAGGCCAGAATGCTTTCAGACCCCTGCGACATGGCAGGGGCAATCAGCTATCAAGCCAAGGTGCTATGTCAGGCGGCGCGGGCTGCGAGCCGGGCCTCGCCAAGGTCGCAAGCCAGCCCCTCGACCTATGCACCGTCCCCGACCGCCGACGGCGACGACCGGACATACCTTGCGCCACCTCCGCCGGTCAGGCCGGGGTTCACCCGGCTGAATGTTGTCGGAAACCTGTACGTGGACCAGCAGGGTTCGTTTCCGAGAGGCTATGCCGGCCAGTGGAATGGCGTCGAGGCGCTGACTCCTGTCCCGGTGACCCAAACCTGGTACGTCAACCGCACCGAAGCCAAGAGCGCGATCGAACAACCCGCGACACTTGCCCGCCCAGATGGACCGGGGCCGGCTCAATTCGGTTTCAGCGTACGCGGCAAGGTTTGTTACGGGGACATCACCGGAACGGATCAGACGGTCCTGCTGACCGAGACGCCTCAAAGGTTCCGAATTTCAAACCTGCATACCTTGACGCCAAACCGTGTGTCGGGGTGCCTGATCACCAACACCCTCAGCAATTTTTCTCCGACAGTCACTCTCAGCGCTGACGCCCGTGGCAACGTCTATCTGCAATATGTGATCGACGTGTCCAATGTTCAGGGCAACCCTGTTTACCGTTGGGAATCCGCCAACGTTCAGCTCCGGAACGCAATGACCCCCGACTCGGGAGCGTCCGCCGTTGGCGGCAGCGGACCGGCCCAATATTCCGGGTCGCCCGCTGGCCGAGGCTCGCCGCCCCAACGGTCCCGCAGCGTCCCTGTCCAGACGCCGGACAACGGACCCTATCGCTCGGACAGATTTTCCGGGCTGACGACATGGCGGAGCCTCTTCGAAAAAGCCGCTCACAGCCCCGCGGAATTCGCCAAGATCGAGGCCAAAATCGCTGCGGACGGCAATGGCGCTCAAGGGATGATCGTTGGCCTCGCCAGGCCAGAGCGTAACAGCCTGCAGAAGACCTTGACCGACTACGAACTCTACAAACTGTACCACCGGAGCCCCGAGGCGCTGCTCGCCAAGCAGGACGAATGCCTTCAGCCGCGCGACTATTCGCCCGAGGAAGCCTGCGATTGCCTCGCCGGATTTCCGGGCGACACGCTCATCGGCCCCGGCGCCGGCGAATTGGTGATCAGCTCCAACCATACCGCGGCGGTGAAAGCCTGCGGTGTGGCGGCGGCGAACGCAGCGACTCCAGCATTGAGGTCGCGCTATCTCGCGCAACGGGCGCGGGCGCAGATTCCGACGACGGATCCCGCCCAGGCAGTGAACTGGGCGGCAGAAGCCGTCGCGGCCGGATATCGGCGCGCCACGATCATCAAGGCGGAAGGCAACCTCTGGGATATCGAGTTCCGAGCCGGCGGCTTTCCGCCGATGACCCAAAGGGAATTCGAAAGCGAGGTGAGAGAGGGCATCGCGCACCTCAAGGAGGCGAAGGCGGCCGGCGTACGCGAGACCTATATCGTTGCCCGAAAATATTCGCAGATGATGGCGCACATGAAGTTCAACAACGCGGTGCTCACGCCGATCCTCAAGGCCATGTTGGCGCCGCCCCCCAAGTCGCCATGCGGCCCGGACTCGCGGGACAATGAAGGCCATCCCATCCCCGGCACCGGGTGCATCGGCCACCGCTAGGGGTTGAGCCACGCAAGCTGTACCGGCACGGTGCGAGAACGTTGGCGCGCGCGGTCAGGCTGGCAGCGGGAACAGACCCGCCCTGCTGACCGCCGCCGCCGGCGGTTTGCCGAGCAGCCCCGCCATCCATTTGGCCGTGCCGATCAGGGCCGGCAGGTCGTAGCCGGTTTCGAAGCCGGCGCGCTCCAGCATGTAGACCAGGTCCTCGGTGCCGATGTTGCCGGTGGCGTCCGGCGCGAAGGGACAGCCGCCCAGGCCGCCGCAACTGGCGTCCAGGATATCGACGCCGGCCTCGACGCTGGCGAAGGCGTTGGCCAGGCCCGTGTTGCGGGTGTCGTGGAAATGCATGCGCAGGGGGACGCCCGGCGCGGCGGTCTTGGCGGCCTCGACGCGGGCCCGCACCAGCCAGGGGTCGGCCACGCCGATGGTGTCGGCCAGCGCGATCTCGGCCACGCCGGCCTGGGCCGCCGCGCGGACGATGCGCATCACCTGCTCTTCGGAGACCTCGCCTTCGAAGGGACAGCCGAACGCCACCGAGACGGTCACGGTGATCGGCGGGCCGCCCTCGGCGTGCTGGCGCGCGACGATGGCCTGCATGGCGGCGGTCTGTTCGGCGGCGGTGGCGCCCTGGTTGCGGATGCCGAAGCCGTCGGTGGCGCAGATCACGACGTTGGCTTCGTCGCAGCCGGCGGCGACGCAGCGGTCCCAGCCGCGCGCGTTCAGCACCAGGCCGATCCGCGAGCGGCCGGCGGCGTGGGGCAGGGCGGCGGAAATTTCCTCGGCGCCGGCCATCTGCGGCACGCGCTTGGGATTGACGAAGGAGACGGTCTCCATTCGCTGGGCGCCGGCGGCCTCCAGGCGGTGGATGAAGTCGAGCTTCTGATCGACCTCCAGCAGCGTCTTCTCGTTCTGCAGGCCGTCGCGGGGGCCGACTTCGACAATCTGAATCTTGCGGGTCATGGCGGGGGCCTCACGGATCGGGCGGCTTATGGGTCGGGCGACTTAGGGGTCTGGCGCTTCGGGCGAGCCGGCGGCGGCTTCATAGATATTGAGGGTCATCGTCTTGCCGTCCGAATAGTCCAGGCCCTTCACCGCGGCAACGAGATGGGCCTTCGCGCGATAGACCGAGAGCGCTTTCTCGAAGGCGGCCTGCTGGCGCTGCTCGACCACGGCGGGACGGTGCTCATAGATCGCCTGGGCGGCGTCGTCGGGGCCCGCCAGTTCCGTGGGCGTGCCGAGCGCGAAGACCAGGCTGGGCTCGGCATAGCCCGCGACCGTGACGGGGGCGTCGGCGATGCCCTGCTGCGGCAGGAGCTGAGCCTTGGCCATGGCCTTCTCGACGCGGCTGGAAAGCCACAGCGGCCCCAGGCGCGGCGCGAGACCTGCGGCCAGGGCGGCGTGCCCGGCGAGCCCCAGGCCCACGGCGGCCGCCACGGCCAGCGGCGGCGCGCGGCGCACCAGCAGATAGCCGCCGGCCAGGCCCGCCCCGGCCAGCAGCAGGGCGGTGGGGATCGCGAAGACCATGTCCGAAGCCTCGCCATAGAGCTTCACCAGATAGAAGACCCCGCCGGCCAGCAGCAGGCCGAAGACGCCGGCCAGGGCCGCGCCGGTCCAGCGGGTCTTGCCGCCGATCGGCGCTGTCAACGCCGCCGCCGCGAGCCAGGCGACAGCGCCGTAGGCCGGCAGCGTGTAGTGAACGAGCTTGGTCGGCAGGGCCTCGAAGACGATCCACGTGGGGACCAGCCAGGCCAGCGCGAACCGCACGCCGGGCTCGCGCCAGCGGGTCCAGGCGGAGACGGCGGCGGCCGGCAGCATCAGCGTCATCGGGAACATCAGCAGCGGGGCCAGCAGGGCGTGATAGCCGGGCGGCGCGCCATGGGTCTCCTGGCCGCCGGCCAGCTTTGGCGCCAGGTCCCCGCCGATCGCCGCGCTCCAGAAGCCGCCGTCGGTGGCGACCGTCACGGCGCCGGCCCAGGGCCCGACGATGGCGATCAGCAAAATCAGGCCCCAGGCCCAGTTCAGGCGACCGAGCCAGGCTGCTTGCCGGTCGAGGACGATCAGGGCGAGGATCGTCAGGCCCGCGACCATCGGGCCGATCGGCCCCTTGATCAGGGTCGCGAACGCCATGCCCAGCCAGAACAGCAGCCAGGCGCGTTTCCCGGCCGGCGGGCCGTCATGGGTCTCCGCGTAAATCCGCGCCAGCGCCGCCAACGCCAGGGTCGTAGTCCCACAGAGCGCCGCGTCGGTCTTGGCGATCAGCGCCTCGGTGGAGAGCAGGAAGGTTGTCCCCAGCATGGCCCCGGCCAGCATGCCGCCCGGCGCGCCAAAGAAGGCCGCTGCGCCCCAGGCGCAGGCGGCGGCGGCCAGCATGGCGCCGAGCAGGCTGGGGATCCGGTAGGCCCAGATCTCACGGGCCTCGGGACTGGAGACCAGGGAGACGCTGGCCGCCTGCAGCCAGTGGATGCCCACCGGTTTCTTGAAGCGTGGCTGGTCCTGGTAGCGGATCACCACGAAGTCGCGGCTTTCCAGCATCTGGGCGGTGGCCTGGGCGAAGCGCGCCTCGTCGCGGTCGAGCGGCGGCACGGCCAGCAGGCCGGGCAGGCCGGCCGCGAAGGCGACCAGCGCGGCCATCGCCGGTCCGCGCCAACCGCGGCTCAAGCGGGCAAGTTCACCCTCAAGCGTCATCTGGCCCTGATAGCACGATCCTTTCCCGCGCTACTGTTCGGGGCCGGCTTTTCCGCTATGGAGGCGACATGGCCCGCCAAGCTGCCTCTTCAACACCCGATATTTCGGTGGTCGTCCCGGTCTTTGACGAAGAGGGCGCGGCCCCGGCGTTGGCTCGCGAGATCGCTAGCGCGTTCAAGGGCCGGAACTACGAGATGATCTTCGTGGACGACGCCAGCCGCGATGGCACCCGCGCGGCGCTGAAGGCGCTGTCGGCGGAAATCCCGCAACTGCGCGTGCTGAGCCATCGCAAGAACGCCGGCCAGAGCCGCGCGCTGCGCTCGGGCATCCTGAGCGCGCGCGGCGCGATCATCGTCACCCTGGACGGCGACGGGCAGAACGATCCGGCGGACGGACCGGCGCTCGCCGACGCCTTGGCCGCTGGCCCGCCCGAGCTGGCGCTGGTCGGCGGCGAGCGGGTGAAGCGCCAGGACAGCGCGGCGAAGAAGGTGGCCTCGCGGGTCGGCAACGGCGTGCGCAAGCGCCTGCTCCGCGACACCGCCAACGACACCGGCTGCGGCCTGAAGGCTTTCCGCCGCGAGGCGTTCCTGCGGCTCCCCTACTTCGACCACATCCACCGCTACCTGCCGGCGCTGATGCAGCGGGAAGGATACCGGACGGCTTTTCGGCCGGTGAACCACCGCCACCGCCAGAGCGGGGCGTCGAAATACACCAACCTCGGCCGGCTCTGGGCGTCGCTCTCCGACCTCATGGGTGTGATCTGGCTGCAGTCCCGCGCCCGCGACCCCGGCGGCGTGGACGAGGTCTGAAGCCTCAGGTCAGCGCCGACAGGATCAGCACCACCACGGCCAGATCGACAAAGCGAGAGACGACTTGCAGCATTGGCGTAGCCCGTGATCGATGATCCCGGACACGGTTAAGCAAGACCGGCGCCAGCGGACGTCCGTCGTCCCCAGGGAGACCATGGCCCTATTCTTCGACGCCGACTGGTTCGACGAACGCCTCGCGCGGCGAGGCCTTTCGCGCGCCGTCCTGGCCGCCTCGACGGGCCTCAGCGAGGCAGACCTGACCCAGGTCTTCAAGGACCAGAGGACGCTTTCCGCCGGGCAGGTGACGATCTTTGCCGAGCTGCTGGGCGAGACGGCTGCCGACGTCGCCGCCCACGCCGGCGTCTCGACGCCGGTTCCGGGACGGCCCGCCGGCTCGGACGCCCGCATCGCGGACCTCGAACGCCGGGTGGCCGCCCTGGAAGCCGAGGTCGCGCGGCTGCGGGCGCCTTAAGCGGCGCGGACTGTACGACGCCGCAGCACCGCGCCGACCCCGCCGAAGCCCGCGATCATCAAAGCCCAGGACGCCGGCTCCGGAACGCCGCCGCCAGCGCCGCCGCCGGGACCACCCGCCCCGCCAATGCCACCGGCGGCCGATGTGAAGGTCCCGCCGCAGAAGATGACGCAGCGGACATCGCCGGCCACCGTCGTGCGGAAGAACAGGGCCGGGTCATAGTAGAGGGCTATCCCCAGGCCGGCGGTAGCGGCCGGGGTCCCCTGCATGCTGAAGTTGAATATATACTGGGCGTTAAAGGCGGATCGGCCCTGGATATTGATCGCAAAGGTGCTGATGGCCCCGGCCGCGTTGGTCTCCAAATGGAGACGAGACAGCGAATGGCCAACCGAGCCGCCGTAGACGTCGAAATGCGCGTGGTAGTCGGCGAGGGTGAAGGTGGTGAGCGCATTGCCGTCGGAGGCCTGGAGATCCAGGACATTGCCAGACTCGCCGTTCTCCACCCCGGTGACCCCAAAATTATAGGTCGAATTGGCGGCGAGCGCGTTGGCCACCGTGAAATCGAAGGTGAAGGGGCTGTAGTAGTAGGGATTGTGAACGGCGTCGCCGATCACACCGCTGCTGAGGTTCCCGTCGAAACGCGTCTCGGCGTAGTGATAGGTGGTGACCGCGGCATTGGCCGCGCAGGGTGCGAGGCCGACGGCGAAGAGGGCGGCGACAGCGGCGCTCGAAGCGAACTTGGAAAACATCGGTACTGAACTCCCCGGCGCACATCGCCTTGGTGGGGAGACCTATCGACCCTGTGCGAACACCGCATAGTGCGTTTGCACTAAGGCGCCCTAGACATCGGTCTTGGTGGCCTTGCCCTTCGGCGTGCGGCGGTCCTTGGACCCAGACCATTCGACGCCGTTGTAGGTGCGTTTCGCCGTATCGATCACCGAGGCGCCGGCGCGCAGGCCACGGCGTTCGCCGATCAGCTGGGCCTCGATCTGGGCGGCGCTGGCCGCCGGGCTCGTGGGCGGCAGGGTGCGGGCCGGCGACACCGGGACCGGCAGGTTGGTCGTGCCGGCGGCTTCGGTCTTGCCCTCAAGCTCATCGACGATCTCCGCCGCCGTCTTGCGGGTGCGGCGAATGCGCGGCGATCTGCGGAGGGGACCGATCGAACTCATGATGCGATCCTCTATGCAGGACTGGGGCCAAGCCTAGGATAACGTCAGCTTTTGCCGGCTAGTTTCTCGATCTGGGCCTGCATGTCCTGCATCTGCTTGCGCAGCGCCGAGAGCGCCTCGTCGGACGCGCTGGGCGCGGCGGGGGCGGGCTCGGCGCGGGGCGCCGGCGCCGGCGCGGGGTCCTCGGGCTTGGCGAAGGCGAAGGGCGAGAACATCTTCATCGCCCGGTCGAACAGCGCCAGGTTCTGACGCACCTGATCGTCGAACACCGACCCGCCCGGCGCGTGGCCGAGCGAGGTGAACTGGGTGCGCATGCGGTCCTGCTGCTGCGTGAAGCTGGCCAGCGACAGCTCCAGGTACGACGGCAGGAAAGCCTGCATGGAGTTGCCGTAGAAGCCGATCAGCTGGCGCAGGAACTGGATCGGCAGCAGGCTTTGGCCCTGCTGGCTCTCTTCCTCGAAGATGATCTGGGTCAGGACCGAGCGGGTGATGTCCTCGTTGGTCTTGGCGTCATAGACCACGAAATCGACGTTCTGCTTCACCATCTCGGAGAGGTGCTCGAGGGTGACGTAGCTTGACGACGCGGTGTTGTAGAGCCGCCGGTTCGCGTATTTCTTGATGACGACCCGCTCGCCCGGGGCGGCGGTTTCCTGGCTGTCGGCCATCCCAAATCCTTATGGCTGGGTGGTGCTCCCCCTAACAAAAGGGAAGGGGCCAACCCGCTGTTTCTGCACTGCAGTATCGCGCATGCGAGCAGAATGGCAATCGGGGCGAAATCACGCGCGGGCTTGCGGAAATGCCGTTGCGTCTCAATAGATGGCGAAGGGCCGTCCCATACTGACTGCAGGAGCCACCGCCATGACTGACGTCGTGATCGTTTCCGCCGCGCGCACGCCGGTCGGCTCGTTCAACGGGGCGCTCGCCAGCCTGCCGGCTCATGAGCTGGGCAGGATCGCCATCCTGGCCGCCATCGAGCGCGCCGGCATCGCCGCCGCCGATGTGGACGAGGTGATCATGGGCCAGGTGCTACAGGCCGGCGCCGGCCAGGGCCCCGCCCGCCAGGCCGCCGTCAACGCCGGCATCCCGGTGGAGAGCCCCGCCTGGAGCCTGAACCAGCTTTGCGGCTCGGGCCTGCGGGCGATCGCGCTGGGCGCGCAGCAGATTCAGGACGGCAGCTGCGACATCGTCATCGCCGGCGGCCAGGAGAGCATGAGCCAATCGCCGCATGCCGCGAATATCCGCAATGGCCAGAAGATGGGCGACCTGGGCTTCATCGACACCATGATCAAGGACGGCCTGTGGGACGCCTTCCACGGCTACCATATGGGCCAGACCGCCGAGAATATCGCCGCGCGCTGGCAGATCACCCGCGAGGACCAGGACAGGTTCGCGGTGGCCTCGCAGAACAAGGCCGAGGCGGCCCAGAAGGCCGGCAAGTTCGCAGGCGAGATCGCGCCCGTGGTCATCAAGGGTCGGAAAGGCGACGTCACCGTCGACCAGGACGAATACATCCGCCACGGCGCGACGATGGAGGCCATGGCCGCGCTGAGGCCGGCGTTCAGCAAGGAGGGTTCGGTCACCGCGGCCAACGCCTCGGGCCTGAACGATGGCGCCGCCGCCATGGTGCTGATGAGCGCCGATGAGGCCAAGAAACGCGGTCTGAAGCCACTCGCCCGTATCGCGTCGTGGGCCAACGCCGGCGTCGATCCGGAGATCATGGGCACCGGCCCCATCCCGGCCAGCCGCAAGGCGCTGGAGCGGGCCGGCTGGGCCGTCGGCGACCTCGACCTGATCGAGTCCAACGAGGCCTTCGCGGCGCAGTCGATCTGCGTGGTGCGTGACCTGGGCCTCGATCCCGCCAAGGTGAACGTCAACGGCGGGGCCATCGCCATCGGCCATCCGATCGGCGCGTCGGGCGCGCGCATCCTGACCACGCTGCTGCACGAGATGAAGCGCTCCGGGGCCTCCAAGGGCCTCGCCACGCTCTGCGTCGGTGGCGGCATGGGCGTGGCCATGTGCGTCGAAGCAGTCTGAATTCATACAGGGAGCGCCGGACCAACCGACGCCCCTCCATTGGGAGAACGAACGGATGGCGAGAGTGGCTTTGGTCACGGGTGGCACCCGTGGCATTGGACGGGCGATCGTCGAGCGGCTGACCGCCGACGGGATCAAGGTCGCCGCGGGCTACTCCGGCAATGACGCCGCCGCCGAGGCGCTGAAACGTGAAACCGGCGCCATGGTCATCAAGGGTAACGTCGGCAACTTCGCCGACTGCCAGCATGCGGTGGCCGCCGTCGAGGCCGAACTCGGCCCCATCGACATCCTGATCAACAACGCCGGGATCACCCGCGACGGGGTGTTCCACCGGATGAACTCCGAGCAGTGGAGCGAGGTGATCCGGGTCAACATGGACTCGCTGTTCAACATGACCCGCCAGGTTATCGAGGGCATGCGGACGCGCGAGTGGGGCCGGATCGTCAATATCTCCTCGATCAACGGCCAGAAGGGCCAGGTCGGCCAGACCAACTACTCCGCCGCCAAGGCCGGCATGATCGGCTTCACCAAGGCGCTGGCGCTGGAGAACGCCAAGAAGGGCGTCACCGTGAACTGCATCGCGCCCGGCTACATCGACACCGAGATGGTGCAGGCGGTGCCGGAAAAGGTTCTGGAAGGCATTATCGCGCAGATTCCGGTGGGTCGCCTCGGCCGAGGCGACGAGATCGCCGACATGGTGGCCTTCCTGGCGGGTGAGCGCGCCGGATATGTGACCGGAACGACACTGTCGCTGAACGGCGGGCAGTACCTGGTAGGCTAGGATAGCGAGGTCCGTTGAAGGCCCCAAGCCGGTCCAAAAAGCGCCACACCGCCTCGTCATCAGCTTGGGTGTCATGACAGGCGAGCCTCGAGCTTCTGCAAGAACAAGTTCGGCGGCGATCCTTGCGGCGGGACTGTGCCTCGCGCTGGCCGCGAGCCTGCCGGCCTGCGCCGGACCGGTGGCCAGTCTGCAGGGGCTGTTCGGGCATCACGCCAAGGACGGGCGGGACGCCGCGCCGACCATCGGCCGCTATGTGTCCGAGGACGGCGACGTGTTCACCCTGGACCGCACAGGCGCCAAGGCGCTGCTCAAGTTCGACGGCGCCTTCGAGGTCTGGGCGCTGCAGCCGCAGCAGGCGCCGCGCGGCGACACCATCTACAAGAACGACCTGGGCGAACCCGTGGTGCGCGCGACGCGGCTGGGTGGGATCACCATCTTCACCGAGCATCGGCCGGATGGCGAGGCCGCGGCGCTGGCCGGGCCGGGTCAGCCGTTGCGGTTGCCGATCATGGGCTCGCAGGCGGTGCTTGAGCGGCTGACCCAGGCGAGCTTTCGCGCCAGTCATGCCCTGCGCCGGCTGGTGCGGTTCGAGGCGGAAGGGTCGGCCACCTCCTCGGCCCTGATGGCCGATGCGGCGCTGGTGACCAGCGAGGCGATGGTGCGGCTGGCCAAGCGTGGGGACGCCCGCAAGGTGCTGGACAAGATCGTCGTGGTCCACCTGATCGAGGGGCGCAGGGCGGGCGTCGACCTGGTGAGCGACGGCGTGTTGCAGATCACCGTGGCGACGCCGCAGGGCCTGGCGGGCCGGCCCTCGTCAGACCGCATCCAGCAGGTCGCGCAGGGTTTCCGCTAGCCCTTGAAGCTGTCCTTGGCGGCGCGCACCGCTCCGAACGCCGCATAGTCGGGCTGGCCCGCGGCGCCCACGCGGCCGGCCAGGATTGGCGCACGCAGGAAGGGGTTGGTGGCCTTTTCCAGGCCGATGGTGGTGGGCACCGTGGGTTCGCCACGTTCGCGCATGGCGAAGATCTCCGCGGCGCGGGCTTTCAGCGCCGGCGCATCGTCGACCGACAGCGCGAAGCGGGCGTTCGACGCGGTGTATTCGTGGGCGCAATAGACGGTGGTGTCGTCGGGCAGCGCCGCCAGCCGCTGCAGGCTGTCCCACATCTGCTCGGGCGTGCCTTCGAACAGCCGGCCGCAGCCCAGAGCGAACAGCGTATCGCCGACGAAGGCGATCTGACCGGCCGCGTCGAAATAGGCGATGTGGCCCAGGGTGTGGCCGCCTGTCTCGATCACCTCGAGCCGGGTCTCGCCCAGCATGACCAGATCGCCGCCCTTCACCTCGCGGTCGATGGGGGTGAGCTTGGTGACCTCGGCGGGGCCGACGACCGTGGCGCCGGTGGCCGCGACGATCTCGGCGTTGCCGCCGGCGTGGTCAGGGTGCCAGTGGGTGTTGAGGATCAGGTCCAGGGTCCAGCCCCTGGCCTTCAGCGCCGCCAGGATCGGGGCGACCTCCGGGGTGTCGATGCAGGCGGTCTTGCCGGTCGCCTCGTCGTGGGCGAGGAAGCCGTAGTTGTCCGAAAGACAGGGGAACTGGTGGACGGTGAGCGGCATGGCGGGCTCCGGCCGTTAAGGCGACATACAGGGGCTGTGCGATTTAGGTTGGCGCGAAGCCTTCGTCGAGCCTAGCCATTTCCGAATGCGCCGTGACGTCCTGGACCTTCGCCAGTTCTACGCCTCCGACCTCGGCCGCGCCGCGCGCGCCATGGTCGGGCGAAAGGTGCTGGAAGCCTGGGGCGATGCGCGCGGGCTGGACGTGCTGGCCCTGGGCTATGCAACGCCCTTCGTGGCGCCGGCCCGGTACGCGGCACGCCGCGTGGTGGGCGCCATGCCGGCCCAGCAGGGCGTCGAGCTCTGGCCGGTGGGCGAGCCCAACCTGACGACCCTGGTGGGCGAGGACAGCCTGCCGTTCGCCAACGCGCTGTTCGACCGCATCCTGGTGGTGCACGGCCTCGAGGAGAGCCCCGATCCGCTGGCCTTCCTGCGCGAGGTCTGGCGGGTGCTGGCGCCGTCGGGAAAGGTCGTGGTGGCGGTGGCGTCGCGCAATGGCCTTTGGGCCAACAGCGAGCGGACCCCCTTCGGCCACGGCCGGCCCTACAGCCGCGGCCAGCTCGCCGAACTGCTGCGCGAGGCGGAGTTGGAGCCGTCCGGCTGGACGCGGGCGCTCTATGTGCCGCCGGTCAATTGGATGGCCGGCTGGGCGGAGGGTTTCGAGCAGACCGGCTCCAGGCTCTGGCCGGGCTTCGCCGGGCTGCTGCTGATGGAGGCGGTGAAACAGACCTTCGCGGTAAAGCCCAAGGGTCACGCGGCGCGGGTGCGCCGCGCCCGGCCGCTGCTCGCGCCGGCGCCTGTTTCGCAGGCAGAGGGAACCCATCGACGCAGCGACCCCTTGGACGGCGTGGGCTAAGGGCCTAGCTTCAGAGTTGGACAGAGAAGGAAGGCCTGCGCCATGAAGATGATTGTCGCGGTCATCAAGCCCAGCCGCCTCGACGCGGTGTTGGACGCCGTCACCGAGGCCGGCGCCTCCGGCATGACCGTCACCGAGGTGCGCGGCTATGGCCGCCAGCGCGGCAAGACCGAGGTCTACCGGGGCGCGGAATACGAGGTGAAGCTGCTGCCCAAGGTGAAGCTGGAGATCGCCGTCCCCAGTGACATGGTCGACGCCGTGGTCGAGGCCGTGGCGCGCTCGGCCAACACCGGCAAGATCGGCGATGGCAAGGTCTTCGTCATGGACCTGGAAAGCGCGCTGCGCATCCGCACCGGCGACAAGGACGCCGCGGCCATCGCGGGCTAGAACGGCCTTGGGGCCCACGCCGACGGGCCGCAGGACCTGACCCATGACCGATCTCGCCGCCGCGCGCATCCAGGTGGTCCGCGACCACATGGCGCTGGAAGTCACCCACGACTGGGATGCGGTGATCGCGACCTTCGCCCACCCACGCTACGAGATGTATGGCTCCGGCGCCGTGTTCGATGGCGAGGCGGCGGTTCGCGCCTATTTCGCGGCCTCGCGGACGCCGTTCCCCGATCAGGGCAATGAGGTGATCGCCATCGCCCACGCCGATGACACGGTGCTGGTGGAGTTCTGGCTGACCGGCACGCACCTGGGGCCGTTGCGGCTGGCCGGCCGTGAGGTGGCGGCCACGGGCAAGGCATTCCGCGTGCGGATGGCCGCCGGCTTCGAGTTCGCGCCCGGGACCGACAAGATCGTCTGCGAGCGGCCCTATTTCGATCAGGGCGCGGTGGTCCGCGCGCTGGGCCTGGGCTGAGGGCGGGCATGTCCGCTGACCTCGCACCGCCGCCGAGCGTCGATGCCAAGGCGGCGATGATCGCGCGCACCGAGCGGGTCGTGGTGGCCCGGCCGCCAGCCGAGGTCTTTGACTATGTGGTCGGCGGTCCGCTGGCGGCCATGATCCCGGTGACCAAACAGCTGCCGGGCGTGAGCGGCGTCACGCCCCTGACGCCCGGTCCCTGGGGCGGCGTGGGCCAGCGGCGGCAGGTGCATCTGACAGACGGCTCGCAGACCACGGAACAGGTTCTGGAGAGCGTTCCCGGCGAGCGTTTCCGGTATCAGGTCTGGGACTATTCGACCGCGGCGGGCAAACCGATCGCCTATGCGCTGGGCGAGTTCCTGTTCAGGCCGTTCGACGGCGGCCGCACGGAGATCGTCTGGACCTACGCCTTCCGCCTGCGAGGCGACATCTTTCCGGGCAGCCTCGGAGCGTTCGGACGCTGGCTGATGCGGCGGGTGTTCCTCGACACCGCCTACGCCCGGCTGATGCAGGCCTCGCTGGCCGCGATCCGCAATACCCTGGAGGGCCGGACCTAGCGCCTGGTGTTGCGCGGTTTGCGGCGCGGGCCGGGCGGCGGGTTGGGCTGGTCGAGCGCCACCTCGCCGAACAGGTTGGTCGGCACGGCGCTGGGCCGGTCCTCGGCGCGGCGGCTGAGCAGGAATAGCGCCGTCTCCGAGCGCCAGTTTTCCAGCAGGCCATCGGGCCGGATCGGCCGGGCCGGCTTGCCGCCCGACAGCGCCGCGCAGGCATCGACCTGGAGGTCCAGCTCGCGGGCCAGGTCGGTGAAGTCGCGCAGGGTGCAGAGGTGGATGTTGGGCGTCGACCACCAGGGGTCGGGCAGGGCGCGGGTCTCCGGCATCCGGCCGCGCGCCATCAGCGACACCCGCATCCGCCAGTGGCCGAAGTTCGGGACCGAGACGATGGCCTGATCGGCGATACGCAGCAGCTCGGACAGCACGTGGCGGGGCTCGCGCATCTGTTGCAGGGTCTTCGACAGGATCGCGTAGTCGAAGGCCCGCGTCGGGAAGTGATCGAGGTCGCGGTCGCCGTCGCCCTGCACAACCGCCAGACCCTTGGCGAGGCAGGCCGAGACGCCGGCCGGGCTGATTTCCAGGCCCTGGCCATCGACGCGCTTCTCGCGGGTCAGCAGGTCCAGCAGCTCGCCGTCCTCGCAACCCACGTCCAGCACCCGCGCGCCGGGCCGCACCAGCCGCAGAATCTCGGCGAAGTCCTCGCGCCCATTCTTGCTTCTGGGGCTGGTCACTAGAGGCCCCGCGCCTGGGCGGCCGAGGCGAAGAAGCCGCGCAGGGCCCGGTCGAATTGCGGCTCGTCGAGGAAGAAGGCGTCGTGGCCCTTGTCGGTCTCGATCTCGGCGAAGGAGGCGCGGCAGCCGGCGGCGTTCAGGGCGCGGACGATGTCGCGGCTCTCGGCGGTCGGATAGAGCCAGTCCGACGAGAACGACAGCACGCAGAAGCGCACGCCGCGCGCCTTCTGGAAGGCCTCCGCCAGCACCCCGCCGCGCTGGCCGGCCAGGTCGAAGTAGTCGAGCGCGCGGGTGATGTAGAGGTAGGAGTTCGCATCGAAGCGATCCACGAAGCTGGTCCCCTGGTGGCGCAGATAGCTCTCCACCTGGAAGTCGGCGTCGAAGCCCCAGGAGAGGCCGTCGCGCTGCAGCTCGCGGCCGAATTTCCGCTGCAGGGCTGGCTCCGACAGATAGGTGATGTGCGCGGCCATGCGCGCGACCGCCAAGCCCTTTTCCGGGCGCACGCCCTGGGACTCGTAGGCCCCGCCGCGCCAGTCGGGATCGGCCATGATCGCCTGGCGGCCGACCTCGTGGAAGGCGATATTCTGGGCCGAGTGGCGCGGCGCGGCGGCCACGCAGACGGCGCTGAACAGCTTCTCCGGATAGTCGGCCGTCCACTGCAGGACCTGCATCCCGCCCATGGAGCCGCCGACCACCGCGAACAGCGTGTCTATGCCAAGAGCTTCGATCAGCATGGCCTGCGCGCGGACCATGTCGCCGATGGTGATCACCGGGAAGGCCAGTCCATAGGGCTGGCCGGTCTTGGGATTGGTCGAGGCGGGGCCCGTCGAGCCCATGCAGCCGCCGACCACATTGGTGGCGATGATGAAATAGCGGTCGGGATCGAGCGGCAGGCCCTGGCCGATCACGCTGTTCCACCAGCCGGGCCGGCCGGTCGCCGGATTGACCGAGGCCGCGTGCTGATCGCCGGTCAGGGCGTGGCAGACCAGGATGGCGTTGGTCTTCGTCTCGTTCAGCCGGCCATAGGTCTTGTAGGCGATCTCCAGGGGGCTGAGCCTGGCGCCGGAGTCCAGGCGTAGCCCCACGCTCGCCGCAAAGCGCCACACGCCGCCGCCGGTGTCGCCGCCGGGCGCACCGCGCCCTGGGGTCTCGCCTGCTGCAGTGGTTTCGGCGCCCACGTCCATGCGCGCCTTGGACCGCCAAGGCCTTTCGGTGTCAATGGCGCCAGGGGTGCTTCGCAGCCGGCGCGGGCGCCGCTATGAGGGTGGTTCGGGGGAACGGAGCGTCGATGGACCGGCTGATCCTTTTTCGGCACGGCAAGGCTGAAGCGGAGTCCGCCAGCGGCGACGACTTCGACCGCCGGCTTGCGCCGCGCGGCGGCGAGGAGTCGGGCGAGACCGCCGCGAAGCTCGCCGACCTGGGTTTCCAGCCGGACCTGGCGCTGGTCTCCGCGGCGGTCCGGACCCGGGAGACCTGGGCGGCGGCCGAACCGCATTTCCCCAAGGCCCGGGCGATCTTCGACGCGGACCTCTATCACGCTGACTCCGAGGCTGTGCGGCACGCCGCCGCCAAGGCCGGGGCCATGGTCGGCACCGTGCTGGTGATCGGGCACAATCCGGGGCTGCAGGAGCTGACGGCGCGCCTGCTCACCGAAGGCTCGGCGCCGCCATCGCTGATCGCGCGGGCCAGCCGGCAGTTTCCGACCGCGGCGGCGGCGGTGTTCCTGTTCGACGGCGAAGGCCGGCCGGCCTTCGACGGCCTGTTCTTCCCGGACCGCGGCGATTGAGAATCTACAAAATCCTGCCCCGCGCCGCATGGACCGAGGCTCATGAGGCCGGCCGCTTCGAGGGCTCGCCCTTGGACCTTGCCGATGGCTTCATCCATTTCTCGACCGCCGCCCAGGCGCAGGAGACCGCGCGGCGCCACTTCGCGGGCCAGGCCGACCTGGTGGTGCTGGAAGTCGAGGCTGACGAACTGGGCGAGGCGCTGAGGTGGGAGGCCTCGCGCGGGGGCGATCTGTTCCCGCACCTCTACGGCCCCCTGGCCGCCAGCCTCGTGCGCTACGTCACCGAGGCGCCCCTGAACGGCGACGGCGCGCCGACGCTTGGCGACCTGAAATGAACCTGCACGGCGCCGCGACGCGGGCGCTCCGCGGCCTTGATCCGGAAGACGCCCACGGCTGGGCGATCCGGGGGCTGAAGCTCGGGCTGGGACCGGTCGGCGGGCGCGACGACCCGATCCTGGCGACCTCGCTGGCCGGCATGGTGCTGGCTAATCCGGTGGGCCTGGCGCCCGGCTTCGACAAGGACGCCGAGGTGTTCGGCCCCATGCTGCGCGCCGGCTTCGGTTTCGTGGAATGTGGGACGGTGACGCCCCTGCCGCAGACCGGCAATCCGCGGCCCAGGCTCTTCCGGCTGAGCGAGGACCGGGCGGTGATCAACCGCATGGGATTCAACAATCGCGGCCTCGAGGCCTTCGCCGGGCGCCTTGCCGCGTGCGGACCCGGCGTCGTGGGCGCCAATATCGGGGCCAACAAGGACGCCAGCGACCGGATTGGCGACTATGTGACCGGGCTCAAGCGGCTCTGGGGGCTGGCCGCCTATTTCGCCATCAACATCTCCTCGCCCAACACGCCGGGGCTGCGCGCGTTGCAGACCAAGGCCGCGCTGCAGGAGCTGTTAGGCAGGCTCGCCGAGACGCGGGACGCCCTGCCCGCGGCCGGTCGGGCCCCGATGTTCCTCAAGGTCGCGCCGGACCTGGAGGCGGGCGAGGTGGAGACCATCGTTGAGACCTGCGTAGCCCAGGGTCTGGCCGGGATCATGGTCTCCAACACCACGGTGAGCCGGCCTGCGCTGGCCTCGCGACATCGGGACGAGACCGGTGGCTTGTCCGGCGCGCCGTTGACCGCGTTGTCGACGCGGGTGCTGTCGCAGTTCGCCGCGGCCGCGGCCGGTAGGTTGGCGCTGGTGGGCGTCGGCGGCATCGCCTCGGGCGCCGACGCCTACGCCAAGCTCCGCGCCGGCGCCTGTGCGGTGCAGCTTTATTCGGCGCTGGTCTTCGAGGGCCCCGGTCTGGTGACGCGGATCAAGCAGGATCTGGCGCAGCGCTTGCGCGCCGACGGCTTCGCTTCGGTGGCGGCCGCGATCGGCGCACACTAGAGACCGCGGCCAGATTCCGCCCTTGCAGCGGGCATAGGTCGCGTTGCCGAATGGGCTGCGCTGCAGTAACTCGGAAGGATCATGGCGGACGTCGCCCCAACGCCGCAGGAGCTCCCAAGGCCCAACAGGCCCCGCTTCTTCTGGCCGGGTGGCCTTTCCGCACGCCTGCTGACCCTGACCATCCTGTTCGCCGTGGCGGCCGGCGCCTGCGCGGTGCCGCCGGCGTTGGCGTCGTTCGAGGCCAAGTGGCTGCTGGACCGCACGCGGGCCGGTGAGCTCGCCGCCATCGCCCCGGACGTGGCGCCGGACAAGAAGGTCTCGCAGGCTGTGGCCACCCAGCTTCTGGAGGGGGCCGGGGTGATCCGGGTGGCGATCCAGACCGACGGGATGCGCCGTCTGGTGCTGGGCGGACCGATGCTGGAACGTCAGCCCTATCTGGTGGATCTGCGGGCGCAGGATCAGCTCTCGTGGCTTGCCGCGCCGTTCCAGACCCTGTTCGGCGGGGCTGGCGGCTATGTTCGGGTGATCGCCAAGCCCGGCATCTACCGCAACGCCGAATTCGTGGAGATCGTCGCCCCTGACGCGGAGCTGCGCCGCGACCTGGGCTCCTACCTGTGGAAACTGCTGTTCGTCGCCGCCGTCCTGACCCTGGGGGTCGGCGCCGTGGTCTATCTGTCGCTGAACCTCTTCCTGGTGCGGCCCATGCAGCGGATCACCAACGCCATGGAGCGGTTCCGGGCCGATCCGGAGGACGCCGGCGCCCGCGTGGCGCTGTCGGGCCGTCGCGACGAGATCGGCCGCGCCGAGGCTGAACTCGACCGCATGCAGGCCGACCTGCGGGTGGCGCTCAACGCCCGGGCCCGGCTGGCGGCGCTGGGCGAGGCGGTGGCCAAGATCAACCACGATCTGAAGAACATGCTGACCAGCGCCCAGATCGCCTCGGAGCGGCTGGCGGCCCTGAAGGACCCGAAGGTGAGCCAGGCCCTGCCCAGGCTTGAGCGCGCCCTGGACCGCGCCGTGAAGCTGGCTTCAGGGGTCCTGGCCTATGGCAAGACGCAGGAAGCCGCGCCGGAGCCGCGCGGCGTGCGCCTGGCCGCCGCCGTGGCCGCCGCCGCCGAGGAGGCGCGGCTGGCCGAACGCCACATCGGCCTGAAAACCGCCGTCGCCGCCGCCGAACAGGTGAGCGCCGATCCCGATCAGCTGCATCGCATCCTCGCCAACCTTTTGCGCAACGCGCGCGAGGCTATCGAGCATCAGGAGGTGCGCCCCAAGCCGGGACGGATCGAGGTAACGCTGGCGCGCGCCGGCGAGGTCAGCGTGATCCGTATCGCCGACAACGGCCCGGGTGTGCCGGACCGGGTGCGGGAGCGGCTGTTCCAACCCTTCGCGGGGTCTGGCCGGCCTGACAGCGCGGGCCTCGGCCTCGCCATCGCCAAAGAGCTGGCCCAGGGGCACGGCGGCGACCTGACGCTGGCCGCGACCGGACCCGATGGCTCGGTTTTCGAGCTACGGCTGCCGGGCGTCCCGCCGCCGGTCCCGCCGGCGGCTAGACGCGCACGCAAAGCCCCAGTCTAGTGCTCGTCATTCCCGGCCTTGTGCCGGGAATGACGAGCAGGGGCGCTAGTAGCCCTTGGCGATACCCTCGCGGCGGGGATCGGCGCCGCCGCGCAGGCCGGCCGGGGTCATCTCGACACCCTGCTCGCCGGAGCCTTCGCCGAACGGTCCGCCGCGCACCGCCACGCCCCTGGCCGCCAGGCCCGTCACCACGCCGGCCGGATATTTCGCGGGCTCCGAAGCATAGACCGTGTCGAAGGCGATCATGTTCGGCAGGTTGATGGCCTCCTGCACCGGCAGCTTCCAGTCGAGCACGCCCACCAGCACCTTCAGCGTGAAGGCGATGATCGAGGGGCCCCCGGGCGAGCCCGTGCCGACCACGAACCGGCCCTGCCGATCCAGCACGATGGCCGGCGACATGGACGAGCGTGGCCGCTTGCCGCCGGCCACCGCGTTGGCCGCCGGCGCGCCGTCCTGATCCTTTGGCGTGAAGGAGAAGTCGGTGAGCTGGTTGTTGAGGAAGAAGCCTGCGACCATCTTGCCGTCGCCAAAGATGCTCTCGACGGTGGTGGTCATGGAGACCGCGTTTCCGGCCGCATCGACGATCACGAAGTGGGTGGTGCCGCCGGGCTCCCGGGTCCGGTCCGGCGCACGGGGGCCGGCGCCCGCGGGCTTGCCGGGCTGTGGCGGCGGGCCAGCCATGTCGGGCGCGATCAGCTTGGCGCGAGCGTCGAGGTAGTCGGCGGCCAGCAACCCCGCCATGGGCACGGAGACGAAGTCGGGGTCGCCGTAGAAGCGGTCGCGGTCGGCGTACATCAGCCGGCTCGCCTGGCTGACCAGATACCAGCCCTGGACGTCGTTCTTGTGCGCCGGCAGGTCGGTGCGGGCGAGAATGCCCAGGCCTTCCAGCACGGCCGGGCCGCCGGAGGGCGCCGGCGGGGTGCAGACGGTGTATTCGCGGTAGGGCCGGCAGACGGCGGGCGTCGCCTTCGGCCGGTAGCTCGCCAGATCCTGCAGCGTCATGGTCGACGGCATCGGACCTTCGTGCAGCTTGGCGATAATGGCCGCGGCGATCGGGCCTTCCAGGATGGCCTTGGGGCCCTCGGCGGCGATCTTGCGGAGGGTCGCCGCATAGGCCGGGTTCTTGAACAGCTCGCCCGCCTGGATCTTGGTCCCGTCCGGCTTGGTGAAATAGGCGATGGCGTCCGGCTGTTTCGCCTGGAGCGCGTTGGAGGACGCGGCGGCGGCCATCCGGGCCGGCACATGGAAGCCGTCGGTGGCGAGGCGCTCGGCGTCGCCGAACAGGTCTTTCCAGGCCAGCTTGCCGTGCTGCGATTGCGCCAGGTGCAGCATGGCGACGGCGCCGGGAACGCCGGCCGAGCGGCCGCTGACGATCGCCGCGCCCTTGTTCAGGGGCTTGCCGTCGGGGCCAAAGAACAGCTCCGGCGTGGCGGCGGCCGGTGCGGTCTCGCGGCCATTGTAGGCGGTCACCTTGCGGGTCTTGGCGTCGTAGAAGACCATGAACGACCCGCCGCCGAGGCCGGAACTCTGCGGCTCCTCCAGGCCCAGCACCGCCTGGACGGCCACCGCGGCGTCCACCGCCGAGCCGCCGGCCTTCAGCACGTTCAGCCCGGCCTCCACCGCATCCGGTTCCGCCGCGGCGATCATGGCCGTCGGACCCTTGACCGCCGATGAGGACATGGGCGCGGCCGAGGCCTGCGGGCCGCTAGCCGAGACGGCGATCAGGGCGGCGAGGCCGAGGGGCAGGAAACGCTGGGCGGCGGTCACGAGCGGGAAAACTCCGGAGGCTAGGGGGATCGGTGGCGCGCCACCATAGCGGCGGCGCGTCCGTGGACAACCGGCGACACCGCGCCTGCCTAGGCCTTCACGTACCAGTCGTCGACGTTGGAGAGTTTCTCGAACGTCCGCCGGAAGCCCCGGGCGGTCAGCAGGTCGAAGATCGGCTGGCGCTTGTCGGTGTGATTGTGCTCGACGCTGATCAGGCGGAGGTCATAGGCGGCGAAATCGAAGGCCTCGAGGATCGCCAGCTCCGAGCCCTCGGTGTCGATGGAGAGATAGTCGATGCGCCTGGGCGCGTTCCAGTGCGCCAGCAGGTCGAGGAGCGAGACGGTCTCCACCACGTAGCGCTCGCCGTCCCTGCGGCTGTCGGCGTGGCCGTCGCTGTCGGAGAAGGCCTCAAGGGTCGAGTGCGCCGCGACCGCCGGCTGGTTGAAGGCGAGGCGCTCGCCGGTCGTGGTCCAGACGCAACGGTCGTCGATTGAACAGGCCCGGTTGTCGCGCAGCGCCGGATACCAGACCCGCGCGGGCTCGGCGAGGATGCCGCGCCAGCCCAGTTCGCGCTCCAGGTAGAGGCTGTTGGAGAACTTCACGCCGTTGGTCGCCCCGAACTCGACGAAGAAGCCGCCGCGCTGGTCGTTGAGCTCATAGGAGACCCACAGATCCTGCAGGAACTGGGCGTGGCTGCGGGCGATGTGACGCAGACAGTGGCTGAGGAAGCGGCCCTCGGCGTTGTCCGAGCTGTGCTCGCGCAGCAGCACCAGGGTCTCCAACGCTTCGGCGAAGGTGATGGGTCGCATCCTGCGAGCCATAGTCAGCCCCGGCGCGCTTGGGAAGATTTCGCGTTTGGCGACCTGATGTCGAGCCGCCGGTGGGGCGCCTGAATAGGCGTCTGGAGCCCCGGGCGGTGCGCTGTTAGCCTCTCCGTCGCGGTTTGGACATCGGAGGCTGACCATGGGTGCGGCTCGGAAGCTTGGCGTGTTTGCAGGGGCGGCGATCGCGGCGACGGCGGCCGGCGCGCAGCCGGCGCAGAAGGTGACCGGACCGGTGGCCGTCTACTGGATGAGCGCGGCCACCCAGAGCGGCATGGGCATGCCCGGGATGGGCGGCCCAGGCGGTGGCGGGCGGCCCTCGATGAGTCAGATCATGGGGATGATGAACGGCGGCGGCGCGGCGCAACACAGCCTGACCCTGCAGCTGGGCTCCAGCCAGAAGCCGACCGCCGCGCCGAGCGCCGACCACCTGCCGCCGCAGGGCCTGGCCGCGGGGCCGGACCTGCCGCTGCTGTCGCCCCAGGCGCCGCCGCCCAGCACCCGGCCGGAGGAGCCGGAACGGCCCTCGATCCCCCCGGAATACCAGAAGCCGCGCGGCCGGATGCTGATCTTCTGGGGTTGCGGCGAGCACGCCGGGCCCGGCCAGCCCGTGGTGCTGGACTTTGCCGAGATGGCGGCCGGCAAGGCGGCGCCCAACATGGCGCTGCTGGCCAGGGGCCTCGACATCCGTGCGATGCAGCCGCCGTCGGCGCGGCGCTACGCGAGCTATGGCGAGTGGCCGAACGCCGAGAGCCGCGCGACCGTCCCGCCGGAGGGCTCGCTGGTCGGCCCGCACACCGTGCGCGGCGATTACAGCCCCGAGATCCGGTTCAGCCTTTCGCCGGCGCAGGACTTCCTGGGTCCGCTGACCCTGACCACCAACGCCAAGACCCCCTCGGGCTCGTCCCAGCTCGCGTGGGCCCCGGTGTCGGGCGCCCAGGCCTACGCCGCCACCGTGATCGGCGCGAGCGGGGCCGGCGGCGGGCGCGGGCGGGGCCGCGATGCCGACGCCGACCCCACCGTGGTGCTGTGGAGCTCGTCAGAGACCCAGGCCGCGGCCTTCGCGCTGCCGGACTACATCACCCCGGGCGACCTGGCCCACGGCGTCGAGACCCACACCCTGATGGGCCCACAGACCACGCGCTGCACCGTGCCCAAGGAGGTGATCGACGCCGCGCCCCAGGGCTTCCTGCAGATGGTCGCCTATGGCGGCGAGGCCAATTTCGTCTATCCGCCGAGGCCCGCCGATCCGAAGGTCGCCTGGAACCGCCAGTGGGAGGTGAAGGTGCGCTATCGCTCGGCCACCGGCGGCCTGCTCGGCGTGACCATGCCAAGTCTGGACGACGACGAGCGTCGCGGCCCGCGCGCCCGCGGCGACCGGGGCGCGCCGCGGGACGGAGGAGGCGGTCAGGCCCAGGCGCCGGCGCCCATGACCCCGGCCGAGGCCGCCGCGGCCCGCCGCAAGGCGATCCTGCAAGGGATCGGCAGTCTGATCCTGCACTGAGCCGGCGCGCGTTTCCGGGGCGCTGAAAATTCTCACGCCGCCCCGGCTTGCGCTCGGCCCGATCCGCGACTAGGTTCCGCGCCCTCGCCGCAAGGCGGTGCGCGCCCGTAGCTCAGCTGGATAGAGCATCAGACTACGAATCTGAGGGTCGGACGTTCGAATCGTTCCGGGCGCGCCAATTTCTTCCTGAAAATTCTATTCATAGAGCCACGGCGGCGACCGCGTCGGCCTAAAACGTTCCTTGTTTGTTCTTGACGATCTCGGGCGTTTATATACTTTGCAAACTGTCCACTTCGGCGTAGCGCAGCCAACCTCGGTGTTCCCAATCGGTGAGCTGCCACAGAAGCTCTTTCATCCGCCAGGCCCGGAAAACCTCAACAGTCGTAGTGTCTGGCCCGGCGTGATGCACGATGCCGTTGGCGCTTAGGCAGTGCTGGATACTCTGGCGGGTTGCCGCATCGACGTGCGCCAGAATTTCGACGCGGACGAAGGTCAATCCTTGTCCCGATCGACCGGAGTATCCTTCGGAGCAGTCGCCAGCTTCTTCAGCCGCTCGTCAAACGCAGCTTCGTCGTCGTCGCACTCTAGCTCGCGGGCTAGGTCGGCGAACTTCTCGGCTTGGGTGCGGGGATCATTGTCCGGCATTCTCCGACCTCCTGGCCAGGACGTAGTGCGCTTTCGGGTCCCGCTGCTTGGTGGACACCCAATCCAATATACCGCGTTTCACCAACCCTTGCAGACGCGCCTTGGCGGTGTGCCAGTAGGTTGTCGAAAGAATCCGGAGCGCGTCGCTCGCGTTGATGCGACCATGTTCGATAACGTAATTCACGATCTTACGTTCGTCTGGTGAGAGGGTGAATGCCATCGCCTCGCCGAGCACCTTAAATTCCAATCCCAGGTCAGGATATCGACGAGGATGCGGCCATCGAAGAATCTCGGGTCGAGCGCGGCATTCCATCGCGGGTCGTCTGACATATTCTCATGGTGCTTGTTTTGTTCCGCCTACGCGATCGGCGCGCCGCCGCATTTTCCGGATGAATTCCCCGAGAGAATAGCGGCCTAATGGCCCCCAACGGCGCGGGCTTCAGCGCGCCGAACCTGGGGAGCCCAACCATGAACCGCAGACACCTGCTCGCCGCGGCGGCGGCGAGCGCGCTGCTGGCCGGGAGCGCGGGGCGCGCGGCGCCGGCCAAGCGCGCGCCGAACTTCATCGTCGTGCTGTGCGATGACCTGGGTTACGGCGATGTCAGCCTCTATGGGCCGGACGGCCTGCCGACCCCGAACCTGGAGAAAATGGCCCGCGAAGGCGTGGTGGCCACGGACTACTATGCGCCGGCCAACCTGTGCAGTCCGTCTCGGGCGGGGATGCTGACCGGGCGTTATCCGGTGCGCACGGGCCTCGGCTACGAGGTCATCATGCAGCAGGACGACCGCGGTCTGCCGCTGTCGGAGGTGACCATCGCCAAGGCGCTGAAGCCGGCCTATGTCAGCGGCCTGTTCGGCAAGTGGCACCTGGGGCACCTGGGCCAATACTGGCCGCCGACCCGGCACGGCTTCGATACGTTTTTCGGCATTCCCTACAGCCACGACATGGCGCCGCTGTCACTGTTCGAGGCCCACGCCGGGTCTGACGAGGTGGCCAGGAGCGCGGTCGATTTCAGCCGCCTGCAACAGGACTTCTACGACCACGCCGAGCGGTTCATCGAGGCGAACAAGGACCGGCCGTTCTTCCTGGAGCTGGCGCTGTCCGCGCCGCACCTGCCGGAGCATCCGCACGCCGGCTTCGACACCCAGGGCCGCGCCGGCGCCTATGGCGCGGTGGTCGCCGAGATCGACGCCCTGATGGGCCGGCTGATGGCCAAGCTGCGGGCGCTGCGGCTGGAGGGCGACACCATCGTGATCTTCACCTCCGACAACGGGCCCTGGTACGAGGGCTCCGCGGGGTGGCTGCGCGAGCGCAAGGGTGGCGCGGGCTATGACGGCGGCTACCGGGTGCCCTTCGTGGCCTGGGGCCCGGGGCGGCTGCCGGCCGGCCGCCGGACCGCCTCGATGATCATGGGTATCGACCTGTTGCCGACCTTCCGGGCGATGGCGGGAATGCCGCCGCTGACCGGGGTGACGCTGGACGGGCGCGACATCACCGCGGTGCTGACCCAGGGCGCGGCCTCGCCGCACGAGGAGTTGGTGCTGTTCGACAACGAAATCCCGGTCGGTATCCGCACCCAGGACTGGAAGTACCTCGACACCCTCTATTATCGCGGCATCCGGATGCCGGTGGGCCTCCTGGGCTATCAGGAACTCTACGACGAACGCGGCGGCCAGGCGGAAAACTACAGTGTCGCCGACGTCCATCCGGAGATCGCCGCGGCCATGAAGGCCCGGCTGGAGGCCGCCAAGGCGACCTTCGCGCCCTTCAAACACGCCGACATACCGGAGGTGTTCAAGACCCTGCGGGCCCAGCTGCCGCACACCCAGGATTAGCGGCCGGCCCTAGAGGTCCAGCGGCACGAACTTCCCGCGCTGGGTCGCCTCGATCTCGGCTTCACGGCGGCGGCGGGCGGTGTCGTCGGTTCGCAGCGCCGCGATCAGCTCCGGCGGAGTCGCGTCGTCGATCAGCGGGAAGTGGGTCATGCGGAAGCAGGTGTTGAACATCTCCGCGTTGATCCGGTCGACCAGCGGCGCTCCGCGGGCGGCGGGCGTGCGCTGCATCTCGATCAGCCAGGGGTGGCCGTCGGCGTCGATCAGCACGTCGAGGCCGAACAGCTTCGGCGCGAAGGCTCGGGCCGGGCCGCTGGCGGCCTGCCGGGCGAACAGGCCCTCGGCGGCCAGCAGGCGCACGAACCACGCGACCAGCTGCTTGATCTCGCCGAACGCCGCGGCGCCATCGCGGCCATCGGCGGTCATTCGACCGAGCAGAGCCGAAAGGCTGCGGATCGAACCGGTGTCCTCCTGGCTGGGGTCCTGGCTGATGGACAGGCCCGGGTGGTCCAGGTGCAGGGCGGTGTTGGTGACGTGCATCGCCGGGTCGGCGACGCGCGCCGGGTCCGGATCGTAGGGCTCCGGCGCGATGCGGACGATGCCTTCGGAATAGACGTAGGCCCGCAGCGGCTCGGCCGACGTGACCAGGCCATAGATGCGGCAGTGGCCCTTGCGGCCCTCGATCAGGTAGGGCCGGTCGAGGTAGCGCTGGATCACCACGTCGTCGCGGGCGATCGCGCCGGAAAGGTCGGCGGTGACGCTGATCCCCTGGCCGCCGCTGCCGCGCACCGGCTTGACGATGTAGAGCGCGGGCGCATCGGGGCCGGCGGCGAAGGCCTGCAGCGCGGCCTTGTCGGCGGGCAGGACAAAGCTTTCCGGAAAACGGCCGGCGGGGTCGGCGGCGGCCCGGGCGGTGAGCGCCGCGGCCAGCCGTGATTTGTCCGCGTAGGCCGACCACTCGTGGAAATCGTCGGAGCTGTTACGGGTGACCAGGCCGGAGGAGATCCCCACGGGCTCCCGCCGGAAACGCTCCTGGAGCTGGCGGATGTGGTGGTCGGCGTCGATAGGCCGGCCGGCGTCGCGCAAGGCCGCGGCCAGACCCTGCAGGGCGACGGGAACCTCCGGACTGGTTGGCTGGCAGTTGGCCAGCAGGCGCTCATAGGTTGCGATCGCCTCGTCGATCCGCCCCAGCCGATGACAGAGCAGCGCCACGAATCGCAGGGAACTCGTGCCTGAGAGCGTCTTGAAGGCATGCCGGAACGCCGCCAGCGCCCCCTCATAGTCGCCCATCGCCAGCAGGCAGAAGCCGACGTTGCGCAGCGAATCGTCGTGGCGCGGGTCGAGCGTCAGCGTTTCGCGGAAGTAGGTCAGGGCGGCGGTGAATTCCAGCCGGCGCAGGTGCGAAAGCGCCAGCAGATGGCGGGCCTCCACCGACCTCGGCAGCGCCGTCGCCAGGCCGCGCAGCAGATGCTGGGCCTCGGTGGTGTCGTGCTCGATCAGGTCGCGAAGGTCGTCGGACAGGGGCAAGTTCGGCGTCTCCAAGACCCTGGGCGGTAATCTACCCCTTATGCGGATGGGCGAGGCGCCGGCGCAAGCGGCTCGCTCGGGGTTTCGGTGCGCGGCGGCGGCGGATATGGGAACGGCGTCCTTGGCTTGGGGGAGCCGCGCGATTCGAACTGGAGCGTCCATGAGCCAAGCGGAGCGTACCGCGGCCGGCCTCGACCCCGACGACTGGGCGGGGCTGCGCGCCCAGGGTCATCGGATGCTCGATGACATGTTCGACAATCTGGAGGGTCTGCGCGATCGCCCGCTGTGGCAGGCGCCGACCGACGCCCAGCGCGCTCGCTATCGCGCCGAGCCGCCGCGCGCGCCCGGCCGGCTGGAGGACGCCCACGCCCAGTTCATGGCCGATATCGCGCCCTACGGCTCCGGGAACCGGCACCCCGGCTTCATGGGCTGGGTGCAGGGCGGCGGGACAGCCGTGGGCATGCTGGCCGAGATGCTGGCGGGCGGCCTCGACGCCAACCTGGGCGGCCGCGACCACATGCCCATCGAGGTGGAGCGCCAGGTGGTGAGCTGGATGGCCGAGCTGTTCGGCTTCGGGCCCCAGGCCAGCGGCATCTTCCTGACCGGTACCTCGCTGGCCAATCTCTGCGCGGTGATGATCGCCCGCGACCGGGCGTTGGGCGTCGAGGTGCGCGCCATCGGCGTGCGCGATCCGGGCGTCGCGGCCTATGCGTCCAGAGCGGTCCACGCCTGTATCGTGCGCGCCATGGACATGACCGGCCTGGGCACCGACCGCCTGCGGCTGATCGATACGGACGCCGACGGACGCATCGTGCCGGCGGCGCTGGAAGCCGCCATCGCCGCGGACCGCGCGGCGGGACTGAAACCGTTCCTGATCGTCGGCTCGGCGGGCACGGTGGACATCGGGGCCATCGACGACCTGGATGCGCTCGCTGACATCGCCGCGCGAGAAGGGGCGACCTTCCACGTGGACGGAGCCTTGGGGGCCTTGGGGGTGCTGAGCCCGGACGTGGCGCCGAAGCTCAAGGGGATCGAGCGGGCCGACAGCCTGGCGCTCGACTTCCACAAGTTGGGCCAGGCGCCCTACGATGCTGGTCTGCTGTTGGTGCGCGACGCCGCGGCCCACAAGCGGACCTTCTCCTATGGCGACGCGCCCTATCTGCGCCATTCTGCGCGCGGGCTGGCGGGCGGGGAATGGTGGCCCTGCGACTTCGGGCCGGACCTGTCGCGGGGTTTCCGGGCGCTGAAGGTCTGGTTCACGCTGAAGACCTATGGACTGGACGCCCTGGGCGCGGTGATCGGCCGGGCCTGCGACCTGGCTCAGGCGCTGGCGGCCCGCGTCGAGGCCAGCGAGGAGCTGGAGCTGCTGGCGCCGGTGGGCCTGAACATCGTCTGCTTCGCCTACCGGGGCGCCGACAACGCCGCCATCGCCGCGGACTTGCAGGAAGCCGGTCGGGTCGCGCCATCGACGACCACCCTGGCGGGCCGCACGGCGCTGCGGGCGGCCATCGTCAATCACCGGACGCAGATGGAAGACATCGACGCTCTGGTTGAGGGCGTCCTGGCCCTAGGGCGAGCCCAGACCCGCCGCAGCTAGGTCGGCTACGACGCGGTCGACGGTGTCGCTCCAGTCGCCGCCCCTGGTCTGCCGGTAGAGACGCAGGGACGGATACCAGGGGCTGTCGGCGCGGTCCCGGAGCCAGCGCCAGTCGCAGTGGACATAGGGCGTCAGCGTCCAGCAGGGCTTACCCATCGCGCCGGCCAGGTGGGCCACCGAGGTGTCGATGGAGATCACCAGGTCCAGGGTCTCGATCATGGCGGCGGTGTCGGCGAAGTCGGCGGCGCCGGTGTCGCCCGGCTGCAGGCTGATCGCACCGGCGTCGAGCAGGCGCTGGGCCTGATCGCGCGGCAGGCCCTTGTTGGCGGCGTTGAAGCCCGTGGGGCTGGCCTCCCAGATCAGGCCGGCCCTGGCGCCCGCGCCGAAGCCGCCCCAGCGGGCGCGGCGATCGGCGGGGGCGGCGAGATAGGGCTCGGCCGGCAGGGTCTCCAGCGTCACGCCGAGCGCGCCCGGCAGGGAGAAGTAGCGGCTCCAGTAGTCGTGCGGCGTGACGCTGGCCGCCGCGCCCACGGCGATGGGCACGACGGCGTCGGCGCCGGCCAGCGTCGTGAACAGGTGGGCGAGCGCCGGCCGGCAGCCGAGGGTCACGCGCGCCGCGCCCAGGGCCTTCAGGCTACCGGCGAACCGCGCCATCTGAATCTGGTCGCCGAAGCCCTGTTCGACCCAAACCAGCAGCGACTTGCCGCTGAGCGGCTGGCCGGTCCACTCCGGTATGCCCAGATCGACCGCCGGCACCACGTCGGGGTGCAGCCGCGCGCGCGCGTCGAGCAGGGGCCAGCCCTCGGCATAGCGGCCCACCGAGAGGTAGAGGCTGGACAGCGCCATCTCCGCCAGCCCGTCGGCGGGATCGATGGCCAGGGCCGCGCGCAGCTGCGCCTCGGCGTCTTCGATTTGACCCGCTTCGCCATAGGCCGCGCCCAGCACACGGCGAATCCTGGCCTCGCGCGGCCGCTCGCGGGCCGCCAGGTCGAGGTACTGGATGGCGCGGTCCCGATCGCCGATCTCGTGGAAACAGGCGCCGAGGTTGATGGCCAGGTTGACGGTCAGGCGCGAGGCGGCGACCCGCAGATAGAGCTCCGCCGCCTCGGCGAAGCGGCCGGCCTGTTGCAGGGTCACGCCGGTCCGGAAATCGGCCTCGGATAGGTCGCTCTGCATCTGTCCCTTTGCGCCCACCGCCGCGCCGCTCGCCTTGTCGCACCCGCCGAAGTATCTAACCTCGAACCGCAAGGACAGGGAGCTTCCGTGACCGTTTTCCGCCCCGCGCCAGCCCGCGGCCGTTTCTGGAGCCCCCGTGGCCTCTAGGCTCGCGATCCTGCACCCGCGCGGCGAGATCGGGCTGGGCAAGAATCCGTTCGGCAAGGATGTCGCCAACCTGGAGCTGTTCCGGGCGATGGCGCAGCACGGCGGCTTCGAGCAGATCGATATGCTGTCGGTGATCCCGGTGACCGAGGCCCATCTGCGCGAGGGGTTGATCGCCGACTCCGGCTCGACCACCCGCGTCGTGCCGGGCACGGCCCTGAGCCAGGTCGCGCCGAAGGCGGCCGGCGCCCTGCTGCGCGGCCAGGCCGATCTGCAGAACATGGCGTGGCTGCGGCGGGTGTCGGCCGGCGACCGGGGCTACAGCCTGCTGGGCATGGTCCACACGCTGGCGCCGCCCAGCATCCGCCAGACCATCGCCATGTCGCTGGCGGCCCCGGTGCATCCCTGGGACGCGATCATCTGCACCTCGCCCGCCGTGGCCGACGCCATGACCGGCATGTTCGACGCCTGGGGCGATTTCCTGGGCGAGCGCACCGGCGGCGGCCAGCCGCCGCGCCCGGCCCTGCCGGTGGTGCCCCTGGGTGTCGACGGCGCGGGCTTCGCGGCGCTCGCCGACCGGCCGGAGGCCAGGGCCAGGCTGCGCAGCCAGCTCGGGGTGCAGGACGACGAGATCCTGGTCCTCTGGGTCGGCCGGCTGTCGTTCTACGAGAAGGCCTTCCCGGGTCCGATGTTCGAGGCCGTCCAGCGGGCGGCCAAGGCCAGCGGCGTCGCCATGCATTTCGCCCTCGCCGGCTGGTTCCCGGGCGAGGCCGATAAGGGGCGCTACGAGGAATCGGCCCGCGACCATGCGCCGGACGTCACCGTGCACTACCTGGACGGCAATGACCGCACGCTGCTCGGCGAGCTCTGGGCGGGCTCGGACATCTTCATCTCGCTGGTGGACAACATCCAGGAGACCTTCGGGATCACCCCGCTGGAGGCCATGGCGGCGGGCCTGCCGGTCGTGGTTTCCGACTGGGATGGCTACCGCTCGACGGTGCGCGACGGGATCGAGGGCTTCCTGATCCCGACGCTGGGTGGGCCAACCTCGGGCCTCGGCGCGACGATGATCACCCGGCACCTCTTCGAGGTCGCCTCCTACCAGGCCTACGTGGGCGAGGTGGCGCAGTACACCGCCGTCCATATCGGCCGTGCGGCCGAGGCCCTGGCCGAACTCGCCAGGTCGCCGGAGCTGCGCAGGAAGATGGGCGCGGCGGGGCGTGAGCGCATCCGCACCGCCTTTGACTGGCCGGTGGTGGCGCGCCAGATGCACGACCTCGTGGACGCGCTGGCCGCCATCCGCGCCGCGTCGCCCGATCCGGTGGTGCGTCAGGCGGCCGACCCGGTGCGGGGCGATCCCTTCGTGGCCTTCGCGGGCTTCCCCAACACGGTCCTGGGGCCCGATACCGCGCTCGCCGCCGCGCCGGGCGCGACCGGCGATATGGTCCGCGGCCTCACCGGCGGCCTCGACACCGCGTTCAACGGTATGCGCGGCACCCTTGAGGAATGCGCCCAGGCGCTGGACATGCTGGCGAGCGGCCAGGCGCGGTCGGTGCGCGATGTGCTGATGGCCTTCCCCATGCCGCGCCGCCGGTTGATCCAGATGGGGCTGTCCTGGATGGCCAAGCTCGGTCTGGTCGACTGGTTGGCCTGACCAAGCGTAGGCTGGCGGCCATGGACACCCGTGACATGGTGGACGTGGCGATCGACGAGGACCCGCGGGCGCCGTGCCTTTGGGTTCCGTCGGAGCTGTGGCCGGAATTCCTGGCCTCGGTCGGCCGCGAGCCCAACCGCATCGGCGTGGTGATCTACCGCAACAAGACCGTTCGCGAGGGTGGTCCGCTCACCGACATCACCACGCAGCGGCCGTGAGGCCCGCCACCACCCTGATCGCGGCCCGCGGCGTCCGCGGCTTCGGCGACGGGTTCACCGCACTTCTGCTGCCGGTCTATCTGACGAGCCTGGGATTCAGTCCCTTCCGCGTCGGCGTGCTGACGACCGCGACCCTCCTGGGCTCGGCCGCGCTCACGTTGGCGGTGGGCCTGGCAGGCCACCGGTTCCCCGCCAAGCGGTTGCTGTTCGCAGCCTGCGTCCTGATGGGGCTGACGGGGATCGCCTTTTCCCAGGCCCACGCCTTCTGGGTGCTGGCGGTGGTTGGCTTTGTCGGCACGCTGAACCCGTCGGGGGGCGACGTCAGCGCCTTCCTGCCGCTGGAGCAGTCGCTGCTGAGCCATGCCGGGCCGCCGTCGCAGCGCACGCACCTGTTTGCCCGCTACACCCTGTCGGGCGCGCTGATGGGAGCCCTGGGCGCGCTCAGCGTCGGGCTCCTGGCGCCGCTCGGGGCGCTCACGGGCTTGCCGCAACTGACCCTGATCGAATGGACCTTCGCGGCCTATGGCCTGCTGGGCCTGGTCTCGGCGGCGCTCTACCGGACCCTGCCGGACGCGCCAGTCGAGAGCGAGGCGCCGCGCACGCCGCTGGGACCCTCGCGACGCAACGTCTACGGGCTGGCGGCGCTGTTCAGCCTGGACAGCTTCGGCGGCGGCTTCCTGGTCCAGTCGCTGTTCGCGCTGTGGCTGTTTCACCGCTTCGGCCTGTCGCTGCCGGCGGCAGGCGCCTTCTTTTTCTGGACCGGCGCGCTCTCGGCCTGCTCGCAGCTTGCCGCCCCGCCGCTGGCGCGGCGCATCGGCCTGGTGAACACCATGGTCTTCACCCACATCCCGGCCAGCCTCTGTGTCATCGCCGTGGCCTTCGCGCCGAATGTGAGCGTGGTCTTCGCCCTGATGTTCGTGCGTGCGCTGCTGTCCAACATGGATGTGCCGGCCCGCAGTTCCTACGTCATGGCCATCGTCACCCCGGCCGAGCGCGCGGCGGCGGCGGGGGTGACCAATGTGCCGCGCAGCCTGGCGTCAGCCTTCAGCCCGGCGCTGGCGGGCCTGCTCTACAGCGTGAGCCCGTTTGCCTGGCCGCTGGTGATCGGCGGGTCGCTGAAGATCGCCTACGATCTGCTGCTGCTCTGGCGGTTCCAGAAGGTGCGGCCGCCGGAGGAGCTGGATCCCTAAGGCTTGGCCGCGCGGGCGGCGGCCTGGACCCGGGCTGGCAGAGTCTCGAACCAGGCCTGTGGCGACAGCTGCAGGGCCACCCGCGCGCGTCCGGCGGCGGCGAGCCGCTGGCCTAACGCCGGGTCGCTCCGCAAGCGGACCAGGCCCCGCGCGGCGGCGGCGATATCCGGGTCGGCCCAGGTCTGTCCCGCCTCATAGACGCCTTGCGGATCGGCGGCTGGAATCGGCTGGAAGGAGACCAGCAGGGCGCAGTCGGCATCCATGAAATCGAGTACGCCGGACCAGGCCGTGGCCAGGACCGGCACGCCCAGGGCCATGGCCTCGGCAAGCGTCAGGCCGAACCCTTCGGCGCGGTGGAGCGAGATCAGCACGTCCGCGCCGGCGATCAGGCTCTGGACCTCGGCATAGGGCCAGACCGCGTCCACCACGCGGACGTTGGCCGGCGCGGCGGCGCGCAACGCCGCGAGTTCCTCGGGAAAGAGGCCGCCGTTCTGGGTCTTCAGCGTCAGTTCGCATTCAGGGTCGCCAGCGAACGCCTGGTCCCAGGCGGCCAGCACGCCGCGCGGGTTCTTGCGGGCCAGCGAGGAGTTGAAATCGAACAGGCTGACGCCCTGGAAGGCGGCGCGGCGCGGCCCCGCCCGGACGGTCGCGTAGTCCTCGAGGAACAGCGGATGGGGCACCACGCGGACGGGCGCGGCGGCGCCGGCGAGCGCGCGGGCGGTGTAGGCGCTGGGCGCCCAGACCTCATCGACCAGGGCCGCGTCGCGCAGCCACAGCGCCGGCGCGCGGGGAAGCTCGTAGGCCCAGAAGCCGTAGCGGGGTCCGATCAGGCGGCGCGGGCCCAGGCAGGCCAGCGCCGCCAGCAACTCCGGCGGATTCAGGTGGAAAATCCAGGCGCCGGCCTTGGTCGGCGCCGTGAGCCGGCCCTCCCAGCCCAGCTTGGCGTCGGTGACATCGATCCGCTCGACGGGAACGCCCAGGGCCTCGAAGGCGCGGGCGGCCAGGCGGGCGGAGGCGGCGATGCCGTGGGAGCCCGCGAAATAGCCGACGATCCGAATCGGGCCGGTCGCGGTGTCCGCGCCGTGCGGGGCGCGGGCGGCGGCGCGGACGTAGGCCTCCAACGCCCGGTTGAGCAGGGGGCTCGCGTGCTTGCGGAGGCTTTGCGGCAGGACGGATCGCCAGAGCTGGCGGGCCGCGCCCAGCGCGCTCATGCGGCGGACGCCTCGATCTCGTCGATGAAACTCAACCCCACGCTGGGGGCGGCAGCGGCCTGGACGGTCGCCGCATCCCAGGCGCCCACGGCCCAGGCCCAGCTCACGCCGCGCGCGTGCAGGGCGACGGCGTCGGCGGGGACCAGATCAGGATGGGTGAGGAAGCGCACCGTGTCGGCCTGGGCCGGCGCGTCGGCCGGTCCGCTGGGGCCGAGGAAATGGCCGCTCGACGCGTCATAGACCAGGCGGTCAGCGGCGATCTCGCGGGCCAGTTCCGCGCCCTCGACCACCCAGAGTTCGGCGACGTGAGCGGATGGCGCGGCGCGGGCGGCGGGTTGGCGGCGGCGGACGGACAGCCGGGCGAGCCGGATATGGGCGTGCCGGCGGATGGCGGCGGGCAGGGCGTCGAACTCGACGCCGTATTCGGCGAGGCCGCCGCCGACCAGCCAGCGCAGATATTTAAACCGCTCGGCGCCGTTGCGCAGCGGGAACAGCCGCTGCAGGTCCACGCGGCTCTCCCAGATGTCGAGGAATAGCTTGATGAACGGCGAGGCTTGCGCGGCGGCGGGCGCCAGGAACGGCGCGCGCAGGGCTACGGTCAGGCTCTCCGGCCATCCGGCGCGGGCGGCGACGCCGAAGCCGGCGGAGAGTCGGCGCTGCAGGTCATTGGCCCCTGGATCGGCCAGGCGAGCGGCGGCGAGCAGGGGCGCCGGATCGCGGGCGAGGTCGGCGATCACCTCTGGCGGCAACAGGTCAGGGGCGAACCGGCCGGCGGCCGCCTCGGCGCCCAGGCACCAGGCGATGAGGCCTGCCGGGTCGTCGGCGAACTTGGCGCGCAGATCGCCGCGCGCGGCCAGCAGAGCCTTGGCGGCGCGGGGCATGCCGTCGGCGCTCGGCTCACGCAGCCAATCGAGCGCGCCGCGGGCCGGCCCTGTCCAGGGCGTCTCGTTCCAGACGCTGGCGTCGGGCTCGCGCGCCCCGCTGCGCCAGACGGCCAGCAGGGTTTGCGCCGCCGAGCCCGCCAGCGCATCGGCGCCCAGCGTCGTCGCGTGCTCGGCGAAAAACTGGTGGAAGCCCAGACGGCCGGTCTCGTGATCCAGCTGGAAGCCGGTGGGTGTGTCGCGCCAGACCTGGTCCATGGTTCGCGTCACGTCCGGCAGGCCCGCCAAGGCGGCCTCGGGATCCGGCGCGTCGACCCAGGTCTCGACCGCGTCGGTCAGGCCCGCGGAGAAGTCCTTGCCGTCACGCGCGGCGCGCAGCGCGCGGCGCCGCATGGCCCCGGTGACGGGGCGGCCAGAGGGGAACTTCAGGTGCGCGTAGGGCGTGGCGCGGCTGGTCTCATGGCCATTGCGCAGCATGGCGGCGGCATAGTCCTGGAGCAGATCGGCGAGTGGCGAGGCGGGGGTGACGCGCACGCGGTCCTGGTGCTTAGACAGGACATCGGGCCGGCCAGGGTCGAAACCCGAGTAGTGGAAGAACTGCAAGGGTTGGCCGTCCACCGTCCAGCCGCCGGCGCCGCGGGCCAGGGTGCGGCCCTCGAGGTTCCAGTAGGCGAGGTTGAGGACCGGCTCGCGGACCACGTCCAGGCTGTCCACGAAGCCGGGCGCCAGGTCCATCCAGCGCTGATCGGTGAACAGACCTTCGCTCAGGGCCACCCGGCAGTCGAATTCGCAGCGGTCGGCCCACCAGGCCATCAGGTCGACGGTCCTGGGCTCCGCGCGGGCCGAGCAGAAGCCCAGGTTGTAGGACCCCGATCGCAGGATCGCGTGGTCGTTGGGCATGGCTGAGCCGAGCATCGGCCGCGTCAGATGCGGGGTCAGCACCAGCTGTGCGTTGGCGAGCCCCTGACGAACCCGGTCGAGCGGCCGGAAGACGAAGATGTCCGGGTCGAGATAGGTGGCTGAGGTCACGCCCGGCGTCGTCAGGAAATGGCGGAAGACGGAGGGCTTTACCGCCGTGTTGAGCTCCAACGCGTCGTAATAGACGCTCATGGCCGCATAAGGGACATCCAGCGCGCGGGCGTCGATCACCTCGGCGAAGCGCTCCAGGGCCGGGATCGGGCCGTCGGTCGCCACGACGACGCGCCGCGCTTTCGGCTCGGCGACGCTCAGGCTCTCCATCAGCGTGGCGGCCTGGGCCGCATAGTTGCGGGAGACGATGGTGAAGATGACGTCCAAGTGGGGAGCGCTGCCGATTTGCCTGTCGCCGTGGTCTATCAGGCGCCGCCTCAGGCGGCCAACAGCTCGTCGAGCTTCTTGATGTCGGTGACGGCCGAGGCGACGCCGCCCTCCATCCGCATGACCTTGTTGCAGTAGAGGCGCAGCAGTTCGACGTCGTGGCTGGCGAGCACTAGGATACCGGCGCGCTCCACCAGTTTCAGCAGGCGCTTGTGGGCGATCTTCTGGAAGTCGGCGTCGCCCACGGCGATCCATTCGTCCATCAGCAGGACGTCGGCCTCGACGGCGGTGGCCGCGGCGAAGGCCAGGCGCGCCTGCATCCCGGCGGAATAGGTTTTCACCGGCATGGCCAGGAAGGGGCCGAGGCCGGAGAACTCGGCGATCTCGTCCATCCGCGCGTCGACCTCTTTCGACGACAGGCCGGCGATGCGGCCCCGCAGGCGGATGTTGTCGTAGCCGGTGGCGGTGGGATCGATGCCCAGGTTGAGGTCGAGCAGGGCGGCGATATGGCCTTGCACCTCGATGGAGCCTTCGTCGGGCTCATAGGCGCCGGAAAGCGCGCGCAGCAGGGTGGTCTTGCCCGAGCCGTTGTGGCCGATCAGCCCCAGGCGGTCGCCGGCCTTCAGCTCCAGGTTCAGATGGGAAATGGCCGTGACGTCGGTCGCGCCGTGGTGGCGGCCGAGTTTTCCGCCGACGGTGATCTTGGCCAGATGCTTTTTCAGCGACTTGGCGTCGACCCCGTAGACCGGGAACCGCAGGGTCAGATCCCTGCAGGTGATGGAGACCGGCGGAGCCTTCAAGGGCGGCGGCTTCATAGGTAGTGCACGATCCGGCGGCGCGTGTTGGCGAACAGCGCGAAGGTGAGCGCCCAGCCGACCACCGCCATGGCCGCCAGGAACAGGTAGGTGTGCGCCGCCACCGTCTTGCCGAGCAGCGGCGCGCGGACCGCCTCCAGCAGGTGATAGAACGGGTTGAGATCGAGGATCAGGTGGTAGCGCGCCGGGATACGGTCCGGCAGCCAGAACACCGGCGTCATGATCGCCGCGGCCTGGGTGATCGACTGCACGATCTGCGGGATGTCGCGGAAGCGCGCCGAGACGATCGCCACCAGCATCGAAATCCAGGCGACGTTGGCCACCAGGAAGAACAGGCCCAGGGCGGCGATCGGGTAGTTGGCGGTGGTCCAATAGCCGAAATAGATCAGCACGCCGGCCACGATCACCAGGTGGTGGGCAAGGTAGACCAGGTTCCGCAGCACGGTGCGCCAGACGAAGGTCAGCATCGGCAGGCTGGTCTGCGACAGCATGCCGGCCGCCTGGACGAAGGTGTCGCAGCCCTCGTTGATCGTCGTGGTCACCGTCCCGAAGAACACGATGCCCACCGCCACGAACGGGATGAAGGTCTGAACCGGCACGCGGAACAGCTCGCCCCACAGGACGCCGATCCCCAGCACCATCAGGCCCATGGACAGCGTGATCCACAGAGGACCCAGGATCGAACCGCGGTAGCGCGAGACCACGTCGTGCCAGGCCAGGGACCAGGCCAGATCGATCCGCTCCCCCGACGCCCGCAGGTCCCGAAGCGCCATCTGGACTTCGAACAGCGGCCCGCGGCGTCCGGTCCGCAGCATGTGGGTGGCGGTGTCCATTGATTCCCGAGAACGGGGTCTCCCGACGAAGCGCGCTCCTAACAGGCGAGGTATTGGCGCGCAAGGACAGCACTTTTGCCACCGCCGGGGCTTCCGTGTTAGCCGAACGCATGGCGTCCATGGACAGAAACGCGCAGGGCGGGCCTCAGCCCACCGAAGAGCGGCGCAGGATGCTGCGCGCCCTCGACCCGACGCTGGACGGCGCGGGCGTCTGGCTGGTGGTCCCCTGCTACAAGGTCAAGGCGCATATCCTGGCGGTGATCGCCAAGACCCCGGCCTGGGTGGACGGCATCGTCTGCGTCGACGACGCCTGCCCGGAACACTCCGGCGACTTCATCGAAGCCAGCAACACCGACAAGCGGGTTGTGGTCGTGCGGCTGGCGGAGAATCAGGGCGTCGGCGGCGCCACAATGGCGGGCTACCGCGAGGCGATCGCCAGAGGCGGCCAAGTGCTGGTCAAGGTCGATGGCGACGACCAGATGGACCTGGGCTACATCGCTCATCTGGTGGCCCCGATCCTGCTGGGCGAGGCCGACTACGCCAAGGGCAACCGCTTCACCTCGATCAGCCACCTGGCGACCATGCCGACGGTGCGCGTGCTGGGGAACGCCGCGCTGAGCTTCGCGGCAAAGCTGTCCACCGGCTACTGGAACATCTTCGATCCCACCAACGGCTACACCGCCATCGAGGCGCAGGTGGCGCGGATGGCGATCGAAAAGCGGGTCGCGCGGCGGTTCTTCTTCGAGACCGACCTGCTCTACCACCTGGGCACCCTGCGCGCGGTGGTCCGTGACGTGCCGATGCCGGCCCGATACGGCCACGAGGTCTCGAACATCCGGATCAGCGCCATCGTCGGGCCCTTCGCGCTGAAGCACATCAAGAACTTCTTCCAGCGGACGCTCGGCCAGTATTTCGTCCGCGACTTCTCCGCGGCCAGCCTGGAGCTGGTGTTCGGCGTGCTGCTGATCCTGTTCGGCGTGGGCTATGGCCTTCACTACGTGAGCGTGCCGCACGATCGCCCCGCCTCGGCCGGCGTGGTCATGGCCGCGGCCCTGCCGATCATCCTGGGCGCGCAGCTGCTGATGCAGGCCGTGAACTTCGACGTGCTGAACGTGCCCAGCCGGCCGATCCACCCCTATCTGCGCACCATCGCGCGGATGGAAGCTGAGGAGAGGGCCAAGTGATCCTCAAGGACGCCCTGCTCTGCGGCGGATTTTCGCTGGCGCTGCCGGTCGGCCAGACGCTGTTCAAGTTCGCCGCGGTGAACAATGCGAAGCTGCAGGGGCCGCTGCTGGTGAAGCTGATCACCAACGTCCCGCTGCTGGGCGCGTTCGCCTGGTATGGCCTGACCGCGCTCTTCTGGTTCTACATCCTGACGCGGGTGCCGCTGTCGACGGCCTACGCGTTTTCCATCGTGGGCTCGGGCCTGGTGCCGCTGGTGGCCTGGTGGGTGTTCAAGGAGCCGCTCGATTGGCGATTCCTGGTCGGCTACCTGATGATGCTGGGCGGGTTCGCGGTGATCATGCAGGGCCAGCAGGCGCTCTCGCGCGGTTAGCCTCAACCGTCAGAACGCGTCGAAGTCCAGGAAGCTGAACAGGATTCTCTGGGGGTCGAGCCGGTCGCCGGGCGCCGCGTGGTTCAACCAGATCATCCGCAGCGGCGAGGGCCGCAGGCGCTCCGGGATGGTCAGGGCGAGGGTGCGCCGCGCCGTTCCCGTCGGCGTCAGGCCGAGCACGACCGCCGGTCCAGCACCGCCGACGCTCGCCATCGCGCTCAGCCCGGCGCGGGGGATCACGGCGCGGGCTCGGATCAGCGGGGTTGTCGAGGCGCCTTCGACGATCAGGCTGTCGGCAGTCTCGCCGGCGATGCGCAACGGATTGGCCGGATTCCGACACCGCCACGCCAGGGTCTCGTCGGTCCAGACATGGGCGAAGTCGGCGGCGGCCAACGCCGCGCCGGCGTCGAGGCGCTGGGGCAGCAGCTCCACATGGGCGCCCAGGCCCGCGACGTTCTGGAAGCCCAGCCTGGTGCGGTAGGCCCGCTCTGTCTGCTGGTTGGCGACGCCCACGACGCCCGAATGGCCGCGCTCGGCGGACATCGCCACCACCCGGCGCACCAGCTCCAGGAACAGGCCGCGGCCGCGATAGTCCGGGTGGGTGGCGACGTTCATGATCAGGGTGACCGTCACCGGCTCGCCCCGCAGGCGCACCGTCTGCGGGATGCCCATCAGGTGGCCGATCAGCCGCTCGCCGTCGTCGATGTTGCAGCCCAGCGGCGGGCCGGCCGGATTGTCGTAGTACTGCCACCGCAGGAAATCGGGGCTGAACTTGTGGGCGCCGGGAAAGCCTAGACCCATCAGGGCCACGGTGCGGTCGAGGTCGGCGGGCTCGGCGGCCCGGAAGACCAGGTCGCTCATGATTTTGTCCCAGGAGGTCCCCACGGCGCCTTGCCGTCGGCGGCCAGGCTGTCGACCGCTGTGCGGACCACCGCGTAGGGCGTCTTGAACATCCGCTCGTAGAGCAGGCCGCCGGCGTGCGGCGGCTCGCCGATCCGCCGAGGTTCCAGGGACTGCCATCGGAATCGGCCGCTGCGGGCGAAGGTGAGCGCCATGCCGGGCAGCAGGCCAGCCCACGCCTTCAACTGCGAAGGGAAGGCGCCCACCGCGGCCAGCCAGCTCAGCCACTCGCGTCCGGGCAGGCGAAGCTCATGCGCCGGCCCGTTCTCGGCCAGCGGCGTACAGGCCCGGTAGAAGATCCAGGGCAGGTCCTTGCCCTGGTAAAGACAGATCTGATCGATGGCAGCCGCGCCCCGCTCGGCCGCCAGCTTTACGCCCATGGCCGAACAGATGTCGTGGTCGGGGTGGCCGCCTTCCCAGGCCGGCACCACCACGCGCTCGATGGGGCCAGGGACGGCAGACCGGACCGCGGCCTTGAGGGCTTCGTAGGCGGGGCCGACATGGCGGTGCAGCTCGCCGTCCCACCAGCCGGTCCCGGCGCCCAGGTGGATCTGCGAGGTTGCGGGTACGCCCTCGGCGGCCAGGAACGCGACGGTCTCGCGATGACGCCGCGCGCCCATCTTCGGGTTCCGGTAGTCGACCACGTGGACAAACAGGTGCTGGCGGCCCTGCGCCACCGCCCGGCGGATCAGCGGCAGGGCGCAGTATTCGTCGTCGAAGTGGGCGAGGACGTAGACGACGGTCATGTCAGGGTACTCACCACGATTGCTCCGCCGCGCCAAGGCGTGCGCAGATTTGCGCTTCTCTTCGCCGCCAGCGCACCGTACCAAACCCGTTCTGAATCTGAGGTTTTGGCGGGCGGATGACCGGGTTTCGGCTGCAGATCGATCCGCGCGCGGCGTTCCGGGCGGTGCTGGCGGCGGGCTTGCTGGTCATGCTGGGCGCGAACCTGCCCGGCCACCTGTCCTACGACTCGGTGGCCCAGCTCTACGAGGGCCATTTCCATCTGCGCGAAACCTGGGGCCCGGCGCTCTACGCCTGGATTTTGGGCCTGTTCGATGCCGTGATCCCGGGGACGGCGCTCTATGTGACGGTGAGCGGCCTGGTGCTGTTCGCAAGCCTGGCCTCGTTCTCGGACCTGCGGCCCCGCACCAGCTGGTGGGCGGTTCCCGTTGCGGCGCTGGTCGTTCTGACGCCACAGCTGCTCGTCTATCAAGCGATCGTCTGGAAGGACATCTGCTTCGCTAACACCGCCATCGCGGGTCTGGTCTGCCTGGCCCACGCGGTCCGGGTCTGGCCGAATCTGGTGCGACGCTGGTTTTTCCTGGCCGCGGCCCTGGTGCTGTTGGCGGTGGCCAGCCAGGTCCGCCAGAACGGCATCATCGCCGCCTTCTTCGGCGCCATCGCGCTGGGCTGGCTGGCCAGCGGCGGGCGCTGGCGGCGGGGCCTGACCTGGGGGATCGGATCGCTGATCGCCGTGGGGCTCGCCGGGCAGTTGCTGACCGTGGTCTCGATCCCCGCCAAGGCGCCGCCGGATCCGGGCGTGAAGACCGGCCTGGGCATCGTCCAGAACTACGACCTGATGGGCGCGATCACCTTCGACCCGACCTACAGGCTCTCGATCATGGCCAAGGCCGACCCGGTCGACACGGCGCTGATCCAGGAGCGCGCGCACCTGGTCTATTCCGGCCGGCGGGTGGACTACATCGACCGCGACAAGGCGCTGACCGACGCCGAGTGGAACGTGCCCGCCGAGGCCACCAACCGCCAGTGGTTCGACCTGATCGTGCATCACCCGCTGCTCTACCTGCGGGTCCGCTGGGAGGCGTTCCGTTGGGTTTTCGCCCCGCCGGTGGTGGACTGGTGCCTGCCGATCTACGTGGGCGTCGATGCGCCGGCCGAGAAGATGGCGCCGCTGAACCTCACCCGCCGCTACGGGCATGCCGACATCCAGCTCGCCAACTATTCGAGCTGGTTCCTCGATACGCCGGTCCTCAGCCACGTGTTCTACGCGGCGCTGTCGCTGCTGCTGTCGGGCGTCTTCCTCTGGCGGCGGCAGCCGGCGGACATCGTGATGGTCGCCCTGCAGCTCTCCGGCGTCGCCTTCGCCGCGAGCTTCTTCATCATCTCGATCGCCTGCGACTACCGGTATCTCTATTTCACCGATGTGGCCGCCATGGCCGGGCTGATCTACGCGGCGGTCGATCCGCCCATGCCCTGGCGAAAGCCGGCGAATGGCGTGTCTAGCTGAAGCGGGCTTCCCACGCGGCGGCGACGTCGAGCCTGGGGCTCTTGGCGGCGATGAAGCGGTAGAGCGACAGCTGGCGGCCGAGGCCGAAGCTCTTGATCTCGACGTCCTCGAACAGCGCCTTCACCAGGGCTTCGATCTCGGCGGCGGTGTTGACATGCTCGTGGCGCATCATGTCGCCGTAGTCGAGGCCGTGGCGCAGCCGGAACTCCAGTCCTGTCGTGGCCATCCAGCCCACCGTCCAGAGGAAGCCGCCTTCGCTGGGGATCGCGGCCCGCAGGCCGCCGCCGGGCGCGAGCAGCCGCGCGGCGCGGGCCAGCACCAGGGGCAGGTCGCAGATGTGCTCCAGCGAGGCGACGCTGGTGATCCGCTCGTAGACCTTGCCCTTCGGCACATCGGCCATGTCGGCGTAGGTGTCGCGCACGCCACCAACCAGGGGTGAGTCGCGGTAAAGCGCCTCGAAGGGCTCGACGATATCGTAGGCGCCACCGGCCGGCTCGTAGGCCAGCTGGTTCAGGGTGCCCGCGCCCAGCTCCAGGGTCGCGCCGGCCGCCCGGGCGTTCTTCACGTCGGCCGCCACCTGATGGTGCAGCCAGGTCTCCATGCGCTGCGACAGCGAGGCCGCCGTCGTCTCGCCGCCACGGTTCTCGATATATTGCTGGGTGTAGATCGCCTCGAGCTTGGGCGGCAGTGGCGGTCGGGTCTTGGGGAATCGGGCGAGCAGGGCCGCAAGATCGTGCGCGCCGCCCATCCTCGATGCTCCTCCCCGTCCGCTTACGTCCGACCCAGTCTTAGCAAGCCCGCGCGGCGCGTCACCAACCTTTTGCCGCTTCCCATCGCGTGGGCGGCCTTTTACCTACTGAGCCAGGCGAGACGGCGAAGGAGCGGCGGTTGGGCGAGGCGGTTCAGCGGAACGGCGCGGGCAGGGTAGACGGGGGCAGGGCGGGCGGGGCCAAGACGGGCGCGGCGTTCCGGATCGTCATGGCCGCGGGCCTGCTGCTGACGCTGGCGGTGAATCTGCCCGGTCAGATGACCTTTGATTCTGTGGTTTCGCTCACCGAGGCGCGCACCGGCATCCGCCAGACCTGGGCGCCGGCGATCTCGTCGGGGATCCTCCGGCCCTTCGACGGCCTGCTGGCGGGAACCGGGCTCTATGTGACCGCCTCGGCCGCGCTGCTGTTCCTCAGCCTGATGTCGTTGCCGAGGCTCAGGCCGCGGACGGCCTGGACGGCGGTGGTCGTGGGCGGGTTTCTGATCCTGACGCCGCAGCTGTTGATCTATCAGGGGATCGTCTGGCGCGACGTGCTGTTCGCCAATCTGGCCATCGCGGGCTTCGTGATGCTGGCCCATGCTTCTGAACACTGGACAGCCAGGCCGCCGGTCCTGCCGCTGGCGGGCGCGCTGGTCTGCCTGGCGCTGGCGGCGATCGTCCGGCAGAACGGGCTGATCCTGGTGGCGATGGCGGCCGTGGCGCTGGGCTGGACCGTGCGGGCCGGCGGCTGGCGGCGTAGCCTCGCCTGGGGCCTGGGCGGCTTCATCGCGGCGGTCCTGCTGGCCGCGGGATTCAATCAGCTGGCCCTGCCGTCGGAGATCCCGGAGGCCCTGCGCAAGGACGTCGGCTTCCGGATCCTGGAGCACTACGACATCGTCGGCGCGCAGGCGCATCATCCGACCCTGAAGCTGAAGGAGATCGCCAAGGCCGATCCGGAGGCCGCCGCCTATCTCCAGGCGCATTCGGCGCAGATCTATTCGCCCAGTCGCATCGACACCCTCGACAACGACCCTGTGCTGGGCCGCTCGCTGTGGAAGACCCCCGCGACCGCGATCAGCGCTCAGTGGCGCCACATCGTCATCCACACCCCCGCCGCTTACCTGTTGCAGCGGGCCGACGTCTTTCGCTGGACCTTCCTGACGCCGAACCTGGAGATGTGCCTGCCGGTGGCCGCCGGCGTCAGTGGCGCGCCGGGCATGCTGAAGGATCTGGGCCTGACCGGCGGCGTCGATCGCCAGGCGCAGGGGGTCGTCGAGTACGCGCAGCATTTCTACCGGACGCCGGTCTATTCGCACCTGTTCTGGGCGGTCGCAGCGCTGGGCGTCATCGGCCTGTTGATCCGCCGGCGCGATCCGGCGGACTGGGTGTTCATCGCCCTGATGACCGGCGCGCTCGGGTTCGCGGCCAGCTTCGCGGTGATCTCGGTGGCCTGCGACTACCGCTACCTCTACCTGCTCGACCTCGCGGCCATGGTGGGGCTGATCTATACGGCGCTGGACCCGCCGCGACCGCGCCGCGCCTAGGCCTGGCCGATGGCCTCCAGCCGCGCCAGGTAGCGGCGCCCGAGCGCCTCGGTGGAATAGTGCTCGGCCATGAACGCCTTGGCGCGGGCGCCCAGGGCGCGGGCCTCGGCGGGGTGGTCCAGCAGTTGCTCCATCAGCCGGGAGGCATGCTCCGGCGAGGCGTCCGCCCACACCTGGCCCTCGCCGTGCGGGTAGGCGCCGGGCTCGACCGGTATCAGCTCGTAGTCGACCAGCAGTCCGGTTCCCGGCGACATGAAGTCGAGGTTGCCGGAATAGCCGGTGGCGATGGCTGGCCGGCCCATCGCCATGGCCTCGGCCATGCCGCGCCCGAAGCCTTCCGATCGGTGCAGGGAGACGAAGACGTCGGCCACCCGGACAAGGTTCTTGATCTCGTTGTCGCTGAGGTCGCCGTAGATCGCCTGGGCGCGCGGCCCCAACGCGGCGAGGCGGTCTTCCAGCGCGACCTGCGCTGCTTGCGCCTCGTGGCCGCCGCGAGACTTGATCACGCAGTGCAGGTCGGCGTCCGGCCGGCGCGCGGCCAGGCGCTCGAAGGCCTCCAGCACCGCGTCGGGGTTCTTGCGGTCGGCGAAGGAGGCGAAGTCGAAGAAGAAGACGGCAACGAAAGCCTCCTCCGGGATACCGAAATAGCGGCGGCCGAGGAAGGACGAGAGCCGCAGGTCTACCGGCAGCGGCATGCGGTGGACGGGTTTCGAGACCGCGTCCTGCAAGGCTTGCCGCACAAAGGCCGAGGGCGCCCAGATCTCGTCGAACCGGTTGAGCACCTTGGCCCAGGCCTCGGGATACCGGGCGAGCTCCCAGGCGGGATAGGCGATATTGTAGCCGCGCGAAAACGCCGCCTGGCCGACCTTGTCGATAACGCGCTCCGCTTCGTCGCCGTTGACGCCGAACAGGTTCACGCCCTCGCCCAGCGTCGAGACCAGATGCGGGGCGAAGTCGCGTTCCAGGTCCGCATCGAAGTCGCGGTTGGCGTCGGCCACGTCCAGCAGACGCGGCGTCACGCCGACCGCCTGGAAGGCGCGGAAGGTGGAGCGCGCATGCTCGGCCATGCCGGTCGGCTGGAATGGGTAGCCGACGATGGTGATGCCCGTTTCGCTGACGGGGGTCATTTCGGCGGGGCCAGCAGGTCCGCGTCGGCGGCGTTGGCGACGGCTTCCAGCCAGCCGTGGCCGAAACACAGATCCGGGGCCAGGGCCGCGCCGATCTCCCAGTCGTTCCAGGCGTGAACGAACACCAGGCGGCGGTCGAGCGCGCGGCCGCGGACGGCGTCGCTGGCCGCTTCCACCCAGGCCTGCAGCGTACCGGGGCAGGCGCCCTGCCACACCGTTGGCGCGTCCTGCGAACGCGGTGTGGTGTCCTGGGTGGCGATGGCGAGCGGGAAGGCGTCGTCCGCCAACGGTGCGGCGATCCGCTCTGCGACCAGGGCCAGCGCGTCGTGGACCAGGCCGCGGAAGTCCGGATTGATCACCGGGCCTGGCGGCCCCTCGGGCGCGCGGGCCGGGGCGGTGTCGGCCAGGCGCGCGTCGAAGCCCGGAGCCGGCCTGCCACCGCGCTGCACCAGGAACAGGTCGCCGGTCTTGCGCCAGGCGGCCACGTCAGCGTCGGTCGGCAACAGCAGGACCGGCCGGCCATCAACCTTGATGGCGTGAGGCGAGGCCAGCGCCGGGATCACCCGGGCGGCCTTGGGGCCGATCCAGGCGAGGCAGAAGGGGAACGCGCTGGCGCCCGCGGCGATCGCGGCTTCAACGCTGGCGATCTCGTGGCAGAAGCCGCCCAGGCCGTAGCGTTGGGCGAGCGCGATATCGCGAGCCATCGTGGCTGGATCGGCGGGGTCGGTGAAGCCATCGGCGGGCAGGCGCGGCTGCACCTGACCGCGATAGTTGGGCAGCGCACGGGCCACGGCCAGCCAGTCTGGCGCGGTCGTGCGGCGCATCGCGATCACCCGGACGGGCTCTCGCGGCTCGGGGCTGGCGCGCGGGCGGCGGAGCGCCTCGTAAGCCGCCACGCCATAGGCCTCCGGGTCCGCATCGGTGGCGCGGCGAAGGTCGGCGAACAGCGCCTGCGCCGATATCCCGCGGCCCGAGGCGGCGCCGGCGGCGGCGCGCTCGGTGCGGTGGCGCGCCCAATGCTCCAGGCCGCTGAGCGGCGAGGTCACGGCCTCCGGATGGGCCGCGAAATAGCCCGCCTCGTCAAAGTCCGGCGCCGGCCACAGCCCTTCGAACGCGCCCTGCGTCAGGTAGTGCAGCAGCGGGTTTGCGTTGGCGAGCGGCCGGTCCCCGGCCTGTTCGCGGTAGTAGGCCGGCTGAAAATGCGGCGTCGGGCTGCGCAGGCTTCGCGCGCCGCCGGCGAGGAAGTCGATCAGGGTGTCGGAGCCCGGAAGCCCGAACCGCTGTTTGCGGTAGGCCGTGGTATCGAACAGCGGATGCGGGTCTAGGCCTTCGCCGGCCCCTGAGGTGACATAGTGCAGCAGCGGCGCGATCCCCGTCGCGCGGGCGTGCGGATAGCGCTCCAGATACCAGCCGCCGGCGAACAGCGGATGGGGCTCCAGGCCCTCCCGCCAGCCGGTGCGCAGATAGTGCATCAGCGGGTTCTCGCCGGACGCCGCGAGGTCGACGGACTGGCCCACGTAGTGCCGCACGTCGAACAGCGGATGGGGGTTGGCGCCTTCGGCGGCGCCTTCGAACAGGAAGTGCTCAAGCGCGGTCAGGCGCCCGGCGCTCATCGCCGCCCCATGGCGCGCGCGGTAGGCTGGCGCGTCGAGCAGCGGGTGCGGACTGAGACTGTGTCCATCGCCGACGACGAGATAGTGCGCCAGCGGGGGCCAGCGGCTCCCAGCCAGCGCCGGGGCGCGGTCCAGGTACCAGCTCTGGTCGAACAGCGCGCGGGGCTGAAAGGCCGGATCGGGTCCGGCGGCGACGTAGGCCTCGAGCGTCACGGCCGGGCCGGGCGCCGAGCCGACGCCTTCGCCGAGATCGGGCTCCCACAGGCCGGACGCCCGCAGCAGCAGAATGCGCCCCGGCGTCTTGGCCCGCGCCAATAGCCGCGCGACGGCCGGCGAGAAGCGTTTCCCCGCGCGGCCGGCGTGGCGTTTGCGGTTCGCCGCCTGGAAGCGCGTCCAACGGTCTTCGGCCAGGCGCACCCGCTCGGCCTGCGCGGTGGCTCGCTCGGCGATCACGGCCGCGGAGTCGAGGGTGCGGGACACCGCCGGCCAGCCCCGGGTCAGCCGCCGGCCAGGATGGAATCGAGCCTGGCGGAGGCCTCGGCGGCGTCGCGGCGCAGGGCCTCGAGCTCGCCCTGCAACAGGCGCGCCTGGCCCTGCTCGAACGCCAGCCGCTGGCGCAGGTCCAGCAGTTCGGCGCGGGCTTCGTCCAGGTCGCGCGCCGCCGGCGAGACCAGGACGCCGATGTCCTGGGCGCGTTTGGCGAGGTCGCGGGCGGCCTTGTCGAGGGCGGCGGGCGGCGGCGCCTTGCCGACGGCGGCGGCTTCGAACCAGTCCAGCACCTGGCTCGCCAGCGCGCCGGCCCAGCCCAGGTCCTTCAGGCCCGGGCCTGAATCGTTGTGACGCAGTTCCGGGGTCAGGAAGCGGTCAATCGCCTTGCCGGCGGCCTCGGTCATCTTCGGCAGCGGCGCGCCGTGGGCCGCCTCGATCCTCGCCACTTCCTGACGCCAATCGGCGAGCAGGCCGTCGTAGCTCACGAAGGCGCGGGGCAGGTCGCGGGTGTAGGCCTCGGCGGCCAGCATATAGGCCGTCCAGATCAGCACCGACTTCTCGGGCGCGAAGCCGTTGCGCCGCGCCAGGGATCCAGCCACCGCCAGGGGATGGCGCACCGGGACCACGCAGCGGGCGGCCACCTCCAGCTCGGTCAGCACGGTGCGCCAGAACGGCATCAGCACCGTGACCCGCGGGTCCTTCAGCAGGGGATAGCCGACCGCGGCGTATTCTTCCTCGAACAGCGCCTCGGCGCGGTTCAGCCAGCCGCGCTCGTCCTTGGCGGAGAGCGGCCGGTACGGAAAGGCGAAGATGTCGTCCCAGGCCGCGCCGCCGGCCCGCAGACGCCCGTCGTTCAGCAGCGCGATCTTCCAGGGCTCGAAGTAGCCCTTGGCGTTGTGCGCATCGCCCGCCATGACGTTTTCCGGCAGGGATGCCCCGGCCAGCGCCAGCACCTGGGTCACCGCCGAGGTGCCGGACCGGTGCATGCCCAGCACCAGGTAGGCGGTGCGCTCCGGCGCCCGTTTTACCGTGTTCTGGGGTGGGGCTTTCGGCGTTGCCATGAAGCCTTGGCTCTACGAGGGGACGGCCCGCGTCGCAAGGCCCTGGAGCCTGTTGATCGCACCTGCCTTCTGTTGCACACAAGCCCGGCTCATCGCACAGGATTTTCCGCTGAATGGCCGTCGCGGCCCCCGCCAAGGCCGTCTCGAAAACGCAGGCTGGGGATGCGTTCGCGGTGATCTCGACGGCGCTGGACGGCGCCTTCTATCGCGCGGTGAATCCCGATCTGGCGGGCAGCGGCCTGGACCCCATCCGCCACTACCTCGCCAGCGGCTGGCGCGAGGGCCGCGATCCGGCGCCGTGGTTCTCCACGCGAGCCTACGCCCAGGCCTATCCGGAGGTGATCAAGGCTGGCTGGAACCCGCTGCACCACTACCTGACGGTCGGCCGCTACGAGGGCCGTGACGTCGTCCCCTCCAGCCTCGCCGACGACTATCTGCTGCGCCGCGCGCGCCGCGGCGAAGAGCCGGCCTGGAGCTTCGACAGCTTGACCGGTGGCGTCCAGGCAGCCGACGCCGTGGCCGAGGAGGCCGCCGTCCGCCACCGCGAGCGGACGCTGGCGGCCACCGAATTCGACGCGGCCTTTTATCTGGCCGCCAACGTCGATGTCGCCAGGACCGGGGTCGATCCGCTGGACCACTTCCTGGCGTCAGGGTGGAGGGAAGGGCGCGATCCCAACGCCAGTTTCGCGGTGAAGGACTATCTGGAGAACTATCCGGACATCGCCGCGGCGGACGTGAACCCCTTCATCCACTTCCTGGGCGCCGGGCGTGCCGAGGGCCGCGCGGCCAAGGTCGATCTTGGCTTTCGCTACGAGATCATCAAGCGGCTGGTCCCGCTGGAGGCGCGGGTGGCCGCGGTCGCGCGGGCCTCGGGCAAGGTGAAGCTCGGGACGGCCGTGGCGCTGGCCAAGGCCCTGGCCGGGGCGCGTACCGGCCTTGCCGACCTGCACGTGACCTTCAGCCACGACGACTACACGGCCAACACCGGCGGCGTGCAGCTTTGCCTGCAGCGCGAGGGCGCGCGGATCGAGGCGCTGGGCCGCGACCATCTGCATCTGTTCCCGATCAAGCCCTGGCCGGTGGTGCGGGTACGCGCCGAGGCCGGGCATCTGGGCGTGCTGCTCAATGGCCGCGACCTCGGCGTCTATGCGCCGAACACCGTCACCGACGCCCTGGCCAAGGCCTGCCGCGCGGTCGAGCCCGGGCAGCGCAGCTTCGCGATCCACAGCCTGCTTGGCCACAACGCCGGCGAGACCGCCGACATTCTGGGCGCGGCGGGGCTGAAGGCCGGCTATTTCTGGCTGCACGATTTCGCGAGCCTGTGCGCCGGCTTCCACCTGTTGCGCAACGATGTGGAGGACTGCTCGGCGCCGCCGCCGGAGAGCGCGGCCTGCGGCATCTGCGTCTACGGTCCGTGGCGGGCGCGCCACGTCGCCGAACACGCGCGATTGTTCGAGCGGCTGTCGCTCAGCGTGGTCGCCCCGGCCCAGACGACGCTGGACCTCTGGCGGGCGAGTTCGTCCCTGCCGGTCGCGGCGGAGATCGTCCTGCCGCACGCCCGTCTGGTCGAGCGTGGCCCGGCGCCGGCCGCGCCGGCCGATCAGCCGTTGCGGGTCGCCTATGCCGGCATGCCCGCGGCCCACAAGGGTTGGGACATCTTCCGCGATCTGGCAGCGCGATTCGCCGACGACCCGCGCTACCGGTTCGTGCATCTGGGCGGCCGCGCGCCGGTCGGATCGCCGATCGAATTCCACAAGGTGACGGTCACCGACGACCGGCCCCGGGCCATGCAGGAGGCGATCGAGAAGCACGCGATCGATGTGGCGGTGATCTGGCCACTTTGTCGCGAGACCTTCTCCTTCGTGGCCTACGAGGCCGTGGCGGCGGGCGCGGCGATCGTCGCGGGTCCCGACAGCGGCAACGTCGCGGCCTTTACCGAGGCTGGCGGCCATGGCCTGGTCATGCCCGACGAGGATGCGCTGGCCGAGGCGTTTGAGAGCGGCGAGGTCCTGGCGCTGGCGCGCGCCGTGCGCAAGCCGCCGCTCTACGATCTGGCCTTCAGCGCGCTGACCGTCGATCTGTTGGAGAGGGCCGAATGAAGGTCCTCTGCTATTCCAGCTTCACCTTCTCGTACCTGAACCGCGCCCGGGTGCTGTTCCAGAGCCTTCGCCGCTTCCATCCGGAGTGGGAGCTGGTCGCGCTGATCACCGACCAGCCGCCGGCCGGATTTCGTTTCGATCCGGCGTCGGAACCCTTCGACCGGGTGGTCTGGGCGCAGGACCTGGGCATCCCTGATTTCCAGGGCTGGCTCTTCAAGCACGACGTGGTCGAAGTCTGCACGGCGGTGAAGGGCCCCTTTATGCATCAGGCCTGCGGGCCAGGCGCCTTTGCCGGCGCCGACGCGGTGATCTATCTGGATCCCGACACGGCGCTGTTCGCCAGTCTCGCGCCGCTCGAAGCCATGCTGGAAGAGCACGACATCCTGCTCACCCCGCACCTTATCGATCCCAACGTGACGGCTGAGTCGATCGCCGATAACGACCTGTCGGCCTCGCGCACGGGCATCTTCAACCTGGGCTTCGTGGCGGTCCGCACGACCGGCGAGGGGGCCCGCTTCGCCCGCTGGTGGAACGATCGCCTGCTCGACTGGTGCTATGACGACATGCCGGCGGGGCTGTTTGTCGACCAGCGGTGGTGCGACCACGTCCCGGCGCTGTTCGACAAGGTCAAGGTGGTCCGCGATCCCGGCTACAATGTCGCCAGCTGGAACCTCTCGACCCGCACCGTGGCGGTTCAGAAGGACGGCCAGGTCACCGTCAACGGCGCGCCTTTGCGATTCTGGCACTTCACCAAGCTGGGGCCCATGGGCGACGCCATGACCCGCAAATATGGCGCGACCAACTTCCCGGTCTACGAGGTCTGGAGCTGGTACAAGCGCCAGGTCACCAAGGCCACCGACAAGGCGATCCCGGAGCGCTGGTGGGCCTACGGCGCCTATTCGGACGGGATGCCGATCGCCAAGGCGCACCGGGTGCTCTACCGCCAGCGGGGCGACCTGCAGATGGCCTTCCCCGATCCGTTCGCCGCCGGCGAGGGCGGCTACGCCCAATGGCTGGAGCGCGAGGGGCTCTGACGAGAACGACCTCGCCTTGACAGGCGCGGGTCCGAGCCCGAGACAACCGCCATGGCCAAGACCCCCGCGCCAAAGCCGAAACCCGCCCCGGCGGGCCCGACCGAGGTGGCCGCCAAGGCCGTGGCGGTCGCCAATGTGGTCACCGGGCTGCGCGCCGATCTGGTCCACGCCCATGAGCTGGCGCATCAGGCCCAGGTGCGCGAGGCGCTGAGCCGCACGGCGCTGACGCTGGCGCTCTCCGAGGCGTTGAAGGGGCGCGCCGAGGCCCACGCCACGGCCCGCCGCGCCGCCGCCGAGACCTACGCGTCGCGCGCCGCGCCGCCGCCGCCGCCGCTGGGGCGCACCCGGCAAAGGCTGTTGCTGCGGACCGGCGTTTCTGGCGAGGTCGCGCTGATCGTCGCCAGCGGCGTGTGGCGCGGCGCCGAGCCGGGCGATATCGCCGCCTATGTGCGCCGCCGCGCCGATCCGGCCGCCGCGCCGCGCGCCCTCTTCGACCAGGCCTGGTATCTCACCGCCCATCCGGAAGCCGTGAGCTATGGCAAGTCGCCGCTGGTTCACTATCTGGCCCGCGGCGCCGCCGCCGATCTGGCGCCGCATCCACTGTTCGATCCGGTCTACTACCGCGCCCGCAATGCCGCCGAGCTGGGCGCGACCTCGCCGCTCGCGCATTTCGTCCACGTCGGCGCCTGGCGCGGCCGCGATCCGCACCGGCTGTTCGATGTCGCCTGCTACCTGGGCCAGGAGCCTGAGCTGGCGGCGGGCGAGGACCCGGTCTCGCACTATCTGCGCCAGGGCTGGCGGGACGGCCTGTCACCCCATCCGCTGTTCGACCCGGCCTGGTATCGGCGCCAGATGCCACGCGGTGGCGGCGAGGTCGCCCCGCTGGTCCACTACCTCACCGAGGGCTGGCGCGAGGGCCTGTCGCCGCATCCGCTGTTCGACGGCCGGTGGTATCTGCAGCAGTACGAGGACATCGCCGCCGCGGGCTTCGAGCCCCTGACGCACTTCCTGACCGGCGGCGCGGCCGAGGGCCGCAACCCCAGTCCCTGGTTCGACACGGCCCACTACGTCGCCGCCCGTGGCGGGGCCCTCGAGCCCGGCGCCAATCCGCTGATCGACTATCTGCAGGGCGGCGCCTGGGCGGCAGCCGAAGCCAGGCCTGGGTTCCCAACCGCCGCCTACCTCGCCCAGAACCCAGAGCTCGTCGCCCAGGGCATGACGCCGCTGGAGCACTGGGCGCGCAAGGCGGCCAAAGGTCTTGGTTCGTGACTCGGTCGCCCCCTCTTTTTTGATCGTCATGGCCCGGACAGGCCGGGCCATGACGATATTTGGTAGTTCAGTGGTGTTCGTCCGAGGCCGCGACGCCGCTCCGCAGGCCGAGCGCGTCGAGCTGGCGCCAGATCTCGGCGTAGTAGTCCTGAACGTAGTGGAAGGGACTGAGGCCCCAGAGGTGGCCCTCGTCGGCCAGCCTGTGGTCGGGCGCCGCCACCGTGGCCATGGACGGCATCAGATCGAGGAACGCCTGCTCGTAGCGGGCCAGCAGGGCGTTGTGCGCGGCGATGTCGGCCGGCTGGCCGGGCAGGATCTCGACGGCGCCGATCTGCGCCACGCGGCCGTTCACCGTGCGCTTTTGGTCCGCCCAGCGGGCGGTGTGCAGGATCAGCCGGGCATCGTGCAGCGGCGTGGCGCGGACCAGCGCGGCGAACTCGCCGGCCGCGTCCAGCCATAGCCGGTCGCAGGCGGCCGACAGGCGCGGGATGGTTCGCGCGCCCCGGAACGCGGCCTGCCGCCGATAGCCACTGGCCTCCAGCTCCCAGCTGTCGGTCACAGTTGTCCCGCCGGCCGACAGGAGGTCGAACCGCTCATCGATGAAGTCGAAGATCAGGTGGGTGGGCGCGAACGCCACCAGCTCGGCCAGCGCGGTCTTGGCCAGGTCGGCGACCAGCGCCCGGTGCGGTTGGGGCCGAAGACCGCCGGGCGGCCGCGCGGCCGGGCGGACGCCTGCCAGAGGTGTGGCAAAAAGGCTCGGCAGGCTGGTCCGCGAGACATAGAGCATCGGGGGAAGCGGCGTCGGCGCCGTCTTCGCAATCAACTCGCCACCGAACCGCCATAGATCACGGGTTATGCAGCTGCCGACAATGGCGACCCTAGACATTCAAACCCCCGGCGAGACCTGCGGCGCCCAAGCGCCAGGCCTCGGCGTCCGATCGCAGTGCGGCCCGGTGTTGCCTAACATGGGCCGCCCGTCGGCCTGGAGCCTCGAGATTGACATGCCCGGGACCTCCAACCATTTCTCCGCCCGTTTTGGGCGTTCCGGTCGACGCGCTGATCGATGGACAATCATCGGCCAACGTTCACCCTTTTAAGCCATCTCTTCGATAAGTTGGCGGCACGGACAGGCGACATAGCTCGGCGCTCATGAAGATATTCAGTTTCCTTTCGAATCAGCCGGACAACGTGCTGACCCGCACGCTGAGCGACGCGAAGCATCCGTTCGCGGTCGCCGCGGCGTTCAGCTTCTTCTCGAACCTCATGTACCTGGCCCTGCCGCTGTACACCTATCAGGTCTACGGCCGGGTTCTGGTCAGTCAGAGCATTCCGACGCTCGTCGTGCTGAGCGCCATCACCCTGTTCTGTTTCGCGGTTTCCAGCGCCATCGACGACTATCGGGCGCGCATCCTGATCAACTACGGGGTGCTGCTGGACCAGCGGGTGTCTGGCAAGGTGTTCTCGGCGCTGTTCGACGCCTCGGTGCGCGGCGATCCGAGCGCGCGCACCCAGGCGCTGCGCGACCTCGACCAGTTCCGCCAGACCCTGACCGGCGCCGCGGCGGCGGTGTTCTTCGATGTCCCGTGGATGCCGGTGTTTATCATCGTGCTCTACATCATCTCGCCGGCGGTCGGCATCCTGGCCACGGTCGGCGGGCTGATCCTGCTGGCCCTCGCCCTGCTGCAGGAACGCACCATCCGGCCGGTGATGAAGGAGGCCAGCGACGGCCAGCTGCGCAGCTACGCCTTCACCGACGCGGCGCTGCGCAACGGCGAGGTGGTCCGCGCCATGGGGATGCTGCCGACGCTCGGCGCGTCGTGGGCCGGCCACCGGGCCGTGGCCATCGAGCGCGGCGCCGCGGCGTCGGAGATTTCCAACACCTATACCGACATCATCAAGGCGGTCCGCCAGGGCATTCAGGTGCTGATCATCGCGATCGGCGCCTACCTGATCCTCAAGGCCCAGATTCACCAGGGCATGCTGTTCGCCAACATGATCCTGGCCAGCCGCGCCCTGCAGCCGATCGAGAAGATTGTCGGCGCCTGGGACCCGCTCAACAACATGGTCCGCGCCCACGGCCGGCTGATGCAGCTGTTGTCCAAGGCCGAGCCGTCGGCGGCGGCCACCACCCTGCCGCGGCCCAAGGGCCGGCTGACCGTTGAGGCGCTGAATTTCGCCCCGCCCGGCGCGGCCAAGCTGCTGCTGGGCAATATCAATTTCGCGGTGGAAGCCGGCGAGACGCTCGGCGTGATCGGCCCCTCGGGCGCCGGAAAGTCGACGCTCGCCCGCCTGCTGGTCGGCATCTGGCGGCCGATCAATGGCGTGGTGCGCCTGGACGGCGCCGACGTCTTCACCTGGGACCGCGCCGACTTCGGCCGGCACATTGGCTACCTGCCGCAGGACACCGAGCTGTTCGCCGGCTCGATCCGCAGCAACATCGCCCGCTTCCGCGTCGACATCAGCGATGAGGAGGTCGTCAACGCCGCCCAGCTGGCCGGCGTGCACGAGCTGATCCTGCGCCTGCCGAAGGGCTATGAGACCGAGGTCGGCGACGGCGGACACACGCTGTCCGCCGGCCAGCGGCAGCGCGTGGGCCTCGCCCGCGCCATGCTCGGCAATCCGGCCTTCATCGTGCTGGACGAACCCAACGCCAGCCTCGACGCCGAGGGCGAGGAAGCCCTGCTCAAGGCCATCGACGCCATGAAGACCAACGGCGCCACGGTGGTGATCATTTCCCACAAGCCCAGCGTGTTCCGCGCGGCCGACAAGATGCTGGTGCTGCGCGAAGGCCGCATCGAACTGTTCGGCCCCCGCGACCAGGTGATGAACCGGCTCATGAAACCGACCGAAGTCCGCGCCGTCGAGGCCGGCCGATGAAACTCGACCTGACCCCCGTCCGCTCGTCCTACATCGCCCCGACCTTCGGCGGCGACGACCGGCTGCCGATCGATCCCGCGCTGCAGAGGCGCATGCGCCAGCCGATGATCGTCGGCTCGATCATCATCGCTGTGCTGGTGCTGGGCCTGGGGCTCTGGGCCTCGCTGAGCCCGCTCAGCACCGGCATCACGGCCCAAGGCGAGGTGCGCGTCGAATCCAACAAGAAGACCATCCGCCACAAGGACTCAGGCACCGTTCGCCAGATCCTGGTCGAGGAAGGTCAGCACGTGCGGGCCGGCCAGCCGATGATCCTCTACAACGACGTCGAGGCCCGCGCCGGCTACGACGTGATGCAGAATCAGTACGACAGCCTGCAGGCCCAGGCCGCCCGATTCGCGGCGGAGGCGACGGGCAAGACGACGCCGGAGTTTCCCTCGGAGCTCATGGGCCGGATGTCCGACCCGCGCGTCGCGGGGATGATTCGCGACCAGCAGTTCCTGTTCACCACCCGGGCGCAGCTCTACCAGAGCCAGACTTCGGTGCTGAACCAGCGGATGGACCAGCTGCAGAGCCAGATCCAGGGGCAGCAGACCCAGGTCAGCTCTGTGGACACCCAGATCAAGCTCACCCAGGACGAGATGGCCGGCTATCAGACCCTCTACGACAAGGGATTCGCGCCCAAGCCGCTGATTCTGCGTTACGAGCGCTCGATCGCCGATCTCAGCGGCCGCAAGGGCTCGCTGCTCTCCGACATCGCCCGCCTGCATCAGCAGATGGGCGAGACTAAGATGCAGATGGCCGCCAACCGCGACACCCGCGAAAGCCAGGCCGCCGAGGGCCTGCGCGACGCCCAGGCGAAGCTGGCCGACACCGCGCCGCGCCTGACCGCCGCCAAGGAAGCGCTCGACCAGACCGTCATCCGCGCGCCCGTCGACGGCTACGTCTTCGGCCTGACGCAGCACACGGTGGGCGGTGTCACCGGCCAGGGCGAAGTGCTGATGGAGGTGGTGCCGGCCAACGCGCCGATCGTCGCCATGGTGTCGATCGCGCCGCAGGACATCGACAAGGTCCGGGTCGGGATGGACGCCCAGGTGCGGTTCACCGGGCTCAACCAGCGCTGGAACAGCCCGATTCACGCCAAGGTCCTGATGGTCTCGGCCGACAAGATCAATAACGAGAAGGCCGGCGTGTCGTTCTACCGGGCGGACCTGAGGATCGATCCGAAGGAGCTCCTCAAGCTCAAGAAGAACGCCCAGATCACCTCAGGCATGCCGGTTCAGGCGATGATCGTCAGTGGTAAGAAAACCGTCATGGAATCACTGATTTCACCGATCACGGACACCCTGCACGGGGCGCTTCACGATCAATAGAAGCGTCTCGGCAACAGGTGGCTAAGTGGAAGGATTCCGCGGGCTTTTTGCGGTTGCGTAAATGGAAGGCTTCCGATACGTCTTCCCTCGGGCTCGTTTAACCATCGCCGCAGCCACGCTATGGCGCTTGGGATAAATGGACCGCCGGGACTGCCCCATCGGGGATGGGGGACAGGCGTGCCGGGGGTCCGTGTGACACAGACTGGAGAGATGAATGTCGACTTATACTTTTGAATCGATCACGGCGGCGCAGGCTCTGAGTTTCAACTCGACCGGCGACAGCCTGATCTTTAACAACGCCACGTCTTCCGCGGCGAAGATGTCGGTGGCCTACAATGCGGCCACGGCGCTCACGCCCGCCACCGTCACCGTGACCGACCTGGTCAGCGGCAAGATCGTGGTCTTCGGCGCCGGCGTCTACGACCTCGGCAACCCGGCTCACCTGGCGCTCGCGGCGCCGACCTTCGAAATCATTCCGGACGGCTCGACCCTCTACGTCGGTTCGCTGGGCGCTGACTCCCCGACGGCGGGCGCGGGTTCCGCGGCGGCTGACGGCCTCTTCGGCGGCGCGGGCGACGACAGCCTGAGCGCTGCCGGGGGCAATGACCTCGTGCAAGGCAACCAGGGCAACGACACCATCGCTGGCGGTTCGGGCTCTGACACCATGTTCGGTGGCCAAGGCGACGACAGCATCGACGTCGGCACCGGCAACAACTTCGCGCAGGGCAACCTCGGCAACGACACGATCGTCGCGACGGGCGCCACCACCGAAAGCAACACGCTCCTCGGCGGCCAAGGTGACGACAACATCACCGGCGGCGCGGGCAACGACATCCTCAGCGGCGACCTCGGCAACGACACGGTCACTGGCAATGGCGGCAACGACAGCATCGCTGGCGTGGACGGCAACGACAGCCTGGTCGGCGGCGCGGGCAACGACACCATCGACGGCGGTCTCGGCAACGACACCATTCTCGGCGGCGCGGGCAGCAACAGCCTGACCGGCGGCAATGGCAACGACAGCATCGACCTCGCCGGTGGCGCCACGGCCACCAACTTCGTCGAAGCCGGTATCGGCAACGACACGATCACGGCCACTGGCGCGTCGGTCGACACCCTCCTGGGCGGTCAGGGCAATGACCTGATCACCTCCAGCGGTGGCGGCAACGACTTCATCAACGGTAACCTCGGCAACGACACGATCATCTCCACCGGTACGGCGGCTGGCGACGTGCAGAAGCTGTTCGGCGAAGACGGCGATGACTCGATCAACGCTTCGGGCGGTGGCCAGTTCAACATCGACGGCGGCACGGGCGACGACACCATCTCGTCGGGCGCTGGTGCTGACACGATCACTGGCGGCGACGGCAACGACGCGATCACCGATGCCGGCGGCAAGAACAACATCGATGGCGGGCTCGGCAACGACTCGTTCACGCTCAGCGGTGTGGCTTCGACCGACAACTCCACCGTCACCGGTGGCGCTGGTAACGATACGATCACGACCGCTGCGACCGCGGCCGCCGACAACCTCAATGGCGGCGACGGCAACGACAGCATCAATACGACGGGTGCGACCGGCAACATGACGCTCTCGGGCGGCATCGGTAACGACAGCATCGTCGGTGGCCTCGGCAAGGACGTTATCGACGCCGGCGACGGCAACGACAGCATCGACGCGGGCGCGGGCAACGACACCATCACGGGCGGTCTCGGCAACGACACCATCCATGGCGGTACCGGCACCGACATCCTGACCGGCGGCGGCGGCGGCGACCTGTTCCAGTTCACCGCGGGCGACTCGCAGGTTGTGGGCGGCACCTCCACGCCGACCACCGGTATCGATCAGATCCGGGATTGGACGGGCGGCACGACCGCGGCTCCGACCAACTTCCTGCACTTTGGTCCGATCGGCGCGGGTCTCGCGGCGGGTTCGCTCTCGAACTACTCCGAGACGACCGGCACCGACTTCAACGACGCGGTTGCTCAAGCCAACAGCCACCTGGGTCTCGGCCTCTACGTCGCGGTCCAAGTCGGTAGTGACGTGGTTGTGTTCGCCGACACCAACGCCAGCGGCTCGATCACCACGGCCGATGACGCGGTGACCCTGGTCGGTAAGACGCTCAGCGACATCGACTTCTCGAACGTCATCTAAGCTTCGGCTTCGATGAAAAAAGTCTGGGGCCGCCCTTCGGGGCGGCCCTTTTCTTTTGGGCGAAGCATTTGACCTGAGCACCACGCCTGACGTCGGGGGCGCGTCGTCGGCAGGTCCACGAACGCAGTGGCCAATGCCCTACGAAATTCAAATCCCGCGCGTCCTCCTCCCACAACGGGAGAAGGGCCCAGAGGGCGATGGGTCAGACCCGCCGGCGATCCTCCCTCATGCTCGATAACAGCCCCTACAGCGTCATCTGCCAGCGCTGTGTGATCGCCACCGCGCCAGCCCTGCGCACGGTCACCACGCCGCCATAGACCCCGCGCGCCCAGCCTTGCGGCGGCCGCTTGCGGCCGACCTCGGCTGGGATCTGGTCCTTGTCGTGATCCAGTGGCGGCAGGGCGGCGGTGGCCAGCGTCTTGCCGTCGGGACCGCTCAGCGTGATCTCGATCACATCGCCCAGCTCCAGGCCAATCAGCCGGGCGTAGGCGACGATCGCCGGCGCGGCGGCCGTCGGCGCCGCAACGCCGCGCGCCTCGATGGCGGCGTTGCCGACGATCTCGGTGGCGAAGCCCCAGTTCAACGCCGCGCCGTGCTTGTAGGGCATCCGGTCCGCCGCCGACGCCGTCCAAAGCGAGCCCCGCCCCGCGGCGCACCCGCTCGCCGTGCTGGACGCGAACGGGTCGACAACCAGATCGTTGTGCCGGACGCTCATGTGCAGGTGCGGGAACTCGGTGTCGCCGGAGAGCCCGACGCGGGCCAGCGGCTGGCCCGCGGCGACCACGTCGCCGACCTTCACCTTCAGGCTGCCGTTGGCCAGGTGGCAGTAGTCGACAAGCCAGTGGTCGCCCGAGTTGATCGCCACCCGGTTGCCGCACATCCGGCCCACGATCGACGGCGCGCCGGGCGCCCGGATCGAGATGTCCGCCACCCCGTCGCGGACCGCCACCACGCGGCCTGCCGCCGCGGCCAGCACCTCAACGCCGGCCCGCTGGGCCGCCATGTCGAGGATGCGGAAGTCGATCCCGTCGTGCTTGTCATAGGTGCGGTGGCCGCAGCGGTAATCCAGCGCGCCGGGGCCCGGATCGCGGTCCACATAGTGCTGGATCTCGCAGGTCTTGCCGATCTCACAGGCAAGCGGAAACCCCAGCCGCGGCCCCTCCGCCTCGGTTCGCGCCGCGCCGAACGCGGTCAGGGCGGCGGTCAGCGCGGTGGCGGCGAGCAGGATCTGGCGCATGGCTTGGCTTCCTTCCGCCCGCTCAATCGAATCGCAGGCCCACAAGTGCGGCGAGACGTGACTGATCGCGCGCATAGATGGCCCGCAGATGGCCGATGTCGGCGTCGGTCAGCTCGGACCCATAATCCATCTCGGCGCCCACATGCACCTCGCGGGCGGCCGGCGACGGGCCCTCCGGCAGGCCGAGGAACCCCCGCACCCGCGCCAGGGCCGCGCCCGGATCGCCGCGCAGGTCCTCAGCTCGCAGGACGAGCAGTTGCTCGCGCGGGAAGAGGTCCAGCAACCGGCCGATCTGCTCGCCATAGAAGCCGCGCTCCACGTAGGACGTCTCGCGGTCAAAGCCCCAGGGCTCGGCGTCGAACAGCCGCTGGCGGCCCTGGCGGATGCACCAGGCGAAGGGCCGGGTCTCGACGCCCCGGGCATATTCCATCTTCCAGTGCGACCAGGCCCGCTGGGCCGGATCGCGCAGCATGACGATCAGCTTGATCGCCGGGTTGTACGCGGCGATGCGCTCGAGGCTGTTCGGCCAATAGGCGTAGATCGGTGTCGCCTCACCGCGCGGCCGGCCATCGAAGGCCGCGAATCGCGCGTGGTAGGCGCCGTAGTCGGGCGCCGCCCAATCCTGGCTCTCATCGTCGAAGAAATGCACTTCCTTCACCTCGGCGAGCGACAGGCCCGGCTCCTCGCCCAGGTAGTCGAACAGCGCGGTCGTGCCGCCCTTCTGCACGCCGGCGACGATGAAGGCGACGCGGTCTTCGGTCATGCCCCTTGATCCTCCCCCGCGCGAAGCGCCGCAAGACCCCCTTAACGCTTCATCGACGGCGCCGTACGCGATAAGAGGAGCGGCGGCATGCGGTCCATGGTCGGAGAGTCGGATCGCGCGGGGGCGTGGCCGGTTAGAGGCATAGGCAAGATGAAAACGGTGATCCTGGCGGGCGGCCTCGGCACGCGCATCTCGGAAGAGAGCCACCTGCGCCCGAAGACCATGATCGAGATCGGCGGCCGGCCGATCCTGTGGCACATCATGCGGCTGTTTTCTCACTATGGATTCAACGACTTCATCGTCTGCCTCGGCTACAAGGGCTATGTGATCAAGGAGTATTTCTCCAACTATGTGCTGCACAACGCCGACCTGACCGTCGACCTGGAAAAAGGGTCGATCGCCTACCACGCCACCAAGCATGAGCCCTGGAAGGTGACCCTCGTCGATACCGGGGCCGACACCATGACCGGCGGCCGGCTGAAGCGGGTGGCGCAGTATCTCGAGCCGAACGAGCCCTTCTTCCTGACCTACAGCGATGGCGTGGCCGACCTCGATCTGCGGGCGCTGGCCCAGTTCCACAAGGCCCATGGGCGGGATGCGACCGTGACCGCCGTCTCGCCGCCGGGTCGGTTCGGGGCGCTGGATATCGTCGATGGCCAGGTGCAGCGGTTCATCGAAAAGCCGCCGGGCGACAACGGCCTGATCAACGGCGGTTTCTTCGTCCTGGAGCCCAGCGTGATCGCGCGGATCGCCGAGGACTCCACGGTCTGGGAACAGGAGCCGCTGGTGGGCCTGGCCCACGACGATCAGCTGATGGCCTTCCGCCACGACGGCTTCTGGGCGCCGATGGATACGCTGCGGGACAAGAACATCCTGGAGGCCATGTGGGCGTCGGGCGAGGCGCCGTGGCGGCGCTAGATCCGGGGTTCTGGCGCGGCAAGCGGGTCCTGCTGACCGGGCACACCGGGTTCAAGGGGTCGTGGGCGGCGATCTGGCTGCGTGAGTTCGGGGCCGAGGTGACCGGCCTGGCGCTGGCGCCGGATCAGAGCCCGAGCCTGTTCGAGCTGGCGGGCGTCGAAAGCCTGACGCAATCGTTGATCGTCGACCTGCGCGACCCTGGCGCGGTCGAGGCGGCGTTGGCGGGCCGCGACCTCGACCTGGTGCTGCACATGGCCGCCCAGCAGATCGTGCGCACGGCCATCGCCGACCCCGTCGCGACCTTCGCCAGCAATGTGATGGGGACCGTCCACCTGCTGCAGGCGCTCCGGGCGCAGAGGGACCTCAAGGCCGTGCTCGCGATCACCTCGGACAAGGTCTACGCCAACGCCGAGACCGGCCGTGCCTTCGCCGAGGGCGATGCGCTGGGCGGCAAGGACCCCTATTCCGCCTCCAAGGCCGCCAGCGAGATCGCGGTTCAGAGCTTTGCCAAGAGCTATTTCGATCCGGCCGGCGTGCCGCTGGCCACCGCGCGCGGCGGCAACGTCATCGGCGGCGGCGACTTCTCGCCGGACCGCATCGTGGCCGACATCGTGCGCGCCGCGCGCGCGCAGCGGCCGGTTGTCCTGCGCCATCCCGAGGCGACGCGGCCCTGGCAGCATGTTCTGGACTGCGTGGCCGGCTACCTGGTCTACCTCCAGGCGCTGGCGAGCGATCCGACGACGCCGCGGGCCATGAACTTCGGCCCCAAACCCGGCGGCCGCGCGGTGAGCGTGGGCGAGCTTGCCAGCCTCGGCGTCGAGGCCCTGGGCGCGCAGCCGTGGCGGCACGAGCCGGATCCGGTCTCGCTGGAAGCCAGGTCCCTGGCCATCGACGCGAGCCTGGCTCGCCGCGCGCTGGGCTTCGAGAGCCGACATGACGCGCCGGAGGCGGTCGCGCTCACCATGGACTGGTATCGCCGCAACGCGGACGGCGGGGACGCGCTGGCCTTGTGCCGCACCCAGATCGCGGACTACGAAGGCCGCGCATGACCACGCCTCTTTGCCGCTTCTGCCGCACGCCGCTCGTCCACACCTTCCTGGACCTCGGCCGCCAGCCCCTGGCCAACAGCTACCTGTCCGCCGAACAGCTCGCGGCGGGGACGGAAGCCGCCTATCCGCTGCACGTTCGCGTCTGCCGCCAATGCTTCCTGGTGCAGGCCGATGACGCGGTCCCGGCCGACGCGATCTTCGACGGCGACTACGCCTATTTCTCCTCCTATTCGACCAGCTGGGTGGCGCACGCCAAGGCCTATGCGGCGGCCATGACCGAGCGGTTCGGCCTGGGCCCGGAGTCGCTGGTCGTCGAAGTGGCGAGCAACGACGGCTATCTGCTGAAACATTTCGTCGATATGGACATTCCGGTGCTGGGCGTGGAACCCACGGCCAACACAGCGAAGGCCGCCGTCGCGGCGGGCGTGCCGACCGAGGTGCTGTTCTTCGGCGAGCAGACAGGCCAGATGCTGTCCGCCAAACTCTTGTCGGAGAGGGGCCAGCAGGCCGACCTGATGGCCGCCAACAATGTGCTCGCCCACGTGCCCGACATCGGCGACTTCGTGGCCGGCTTCCGCGAAGTTCTGAAGGATGAGGGCGTGCTTACCTTCGAGTTTCCCCACCTGCTGAACCTGATCCAGAAGGTGCAGTTCGACACCATCTACCACGAGCACTTCTCCTACCTGTCGCTGCTGGCGGTGGAGCAGGTCTTGCGGGCCAATGGCCTGAGACCGTTCGATGTCGAACGATTGACGACGCATGGCGGATCGCTACGGCTGTTCTGCTGCCACATGGGCTCGGGCCACGAGGAAACCGAGGCGCTGACCGCGCTGCGCGACGAGGAACATGCCGCCAGCCTGGACAAGATCGAGAGCTATGCGGGCTTTGCGCCCCGGGTCGAGGCGGTGCGGGCGAGCTTCCGCGACTTCCTGGCGGCGGAGAAGGCGGCGGGCCGACGGATCGCGGCCTATGGCGCGGCGGCCAAGGGTAATACGTTCCTGAATTACTGCGGAACGACGACAGCCGACGTGGCCGTGGTGTTCGACGCCAGCGCCGCGAAACAGGGCCGGTTCCTGCCGGGCAGCCACCTGCCGATCCTGCCGCCCGCGGCCGTGCACGACGTGCGGCCCGACGACCTGGTGATCCTGCCCTGGAACCTGAAGGATGAGATCATGGGCCAGATGGCCTTCATCCGCGACTGGGGCGGCCGTTTCGTCACCGCCTCGCCGGAGACCAAGGTCGTTGGCTGAGGTTCGGCCCTGATGCGGTTTTCCGAAACGCCGGTCGTGGGCGTCCTGATCGTCGATATCGAACCGCACGAGGACGCGCGTGGAGCCTTCGCGCGCCTGCAATGCCCAGAGGAATTCGCCGCCGCCGGCCATCCCTTCGCACCGGTGCAGACCAGCCTGTCGCGTAACACCCACGCCAGGACGCTGCGCGGGATGCACTATCAGCCGACGCCGCATGCCGAGACCAAGCTGGTGCGCGCCGTCCGGGGGCGGATCTTCGACGTGGCGTTGGACTTGCGGCCCGACAGCCCGACCTACCGGCAATCGGCGGGCGCTGAGCTGTCCGCCGACAACGGCCGCGCGATGTTCATTCCCGAAGGCGTCGCCCACGGGTTCCTGACCCTGGAGCCGGACACCGACGTCCTCTACCAGATCAGCCCGTCGTTCGCGCCGGGCCACGAGGCCGGCGTCCGCTGGGACGATCCGGCCTTCGCCATCGCCTGGCCCGGCGCGCCCACCGTGATCTCCGAGCGCGACTCTGGCTATCCTGACCATCAAGGCTGAGATCGCGCCCGCGATCTGCTAGATAGCCTGCGTTTTTCTGGAATAGGTTTGCTTCCATGGCTCAAGACAAGGCGCTGATCGCGCTCGACCGCATCGCGCATGACGACGCCTGGCGCACCGCGCTGATCCGCCAGCTGATCGCCTTCGAGGGTCAGATCGACGCGCCCGGCGTCGATGTGCGCGAGGAGATCACCGGCCCGATCGTCGACGCCCTGTTTGACGACGACCAGGTGATCCGCAAGACGCTGTCGAGCGGCGTCACCTTCGAATTCCTCTACCGATCGAAGATCGCGCGCGACTTCGTGATGTCGCAGCCCGAGGCGCCCGACCACGCCTGGGAGCCGCAGACCAGCCGCATCCTGGTGAACCTCGCCAAGCGGGCTAAGCAGGTGGTGATCGGCGGGGCCTATTTCGGCGACCACGCCGTGCTGATCGCCAAGGAAATCGCGCCGCGCGGCGGTGTCGTCCACGCCTTCGAGCCCAACAACGAACAGCGGGCCATGCTGACCCGCAACGCGGCGTTGAACGGCCTGACCAACATCGTCCCGCGTTCCGAGGGCCTGTGGTCGGACTCCAACACCAATCTGAAGCTGGTCGGTTACGATAGCTTCGCCAGCGCCGAGGTGGCCGAGGCCGGCGCCGAGGATGGCTTCAAGACCGTCACCATCGCCGACTACCTGCAGGCCAATGGCGTGGGTCAGCTCGATCTGATCGTCATCGATATTGAGGGCGCGGAACTGGGCGCGCTGAAGGGCGCCGAGCCCTATCTGGCCATGCCCGCCGGCCAGGCCCCGGACATCCTCTTCGAGGTGCACCGCCACTATGTCGACTGGTCGAACGGCCTGCTGGACACCGAGATCGCCCGGCTGCTGACCGGCCATGGCTATCACCTGTTCGCGCTGCGTGACTTCAATTCGAACTACGATCTGGCCGGCAAGCCGATCGAGCTGATCCCGGCCGAGGCGATCCACCTGGACGGCCCGCCGCACGGCTTCAACATGGTGGCGGTCAAGGACCCGAGCGTGTTCGATACCGACGCCTACGCCATCGTCCGTGACGTCTCGCCCAAGTACCTGCGGCACAAGGATCCCAAGCTGCACCATCCGGTCGGAGGCCTCTGACCTGACGTGACCGGCCTGGCCACCATCCTCGGCGCCACCGGCTTCGTCGGCCGGCGGTTGCAGGCCCGGCTCACCGCCGAGGGCTGGGATGTATTCGCCCCGGCCAAGGGCGATACGAGCCTGTTCGGCCGCGATATGGGGCTGGTGTTCTACTGCGCGGGCCTCACCGCCGACTACGACCGCCGGCCGTTCGACACCGTGGAAGCCCATTCGACCCTGGTGAGCCACCTGGTGCAGGCCGGGCGGTTCGAGCAGCTGATCTACCTGTCCTCGACCCGGCTCTACGACGGCCAGGCGGCGGCCTCACTGGACGAAGCCGCGCCGCTGATCTTCGATGTCGCCGACCCGCGGCGGATCTACGATCTCTCTAAGGCGCTCGGCGAGAACATCACGCTGACCCGCACCGAGGGCCGAGGCGCCGTGGCCCGGCTCTCCAATGTCTTCGACTGGGAGCCTGAGGCTCCGGGATTCCTCTCCGAATGGCTGATCGAGGCGGCGCGGACCCGCGTCCTGCAGCTCGACTCCAGCCCGCACATCGCCCGCGACTACATCCACCTGGACGACGTGGTCGCCGCCCTGATCGCCATGGCCGAAAAGCCCGCTTCGGGCGTGGTCAATGTGGCGGGCGGCGAGCTGACGTCGAACGGCGAAATCGCCAACCTGTTCCTGACGGCCGGCTGGCAGGTGACCTTCGCCCGCGATGTCTCGCCGCTGACGCCGCCCCGCGCCGACAATGCTCGCCTGAGAGCGCTTGGCGTCGCGCCCCGGCCGGTCAAGGATGTGGTCCGCCACTACCTGGAAGGACTGAACGCTTGAAGCTTCGAGGCCATACGCGCGCGAGCCTGCTCTCCTACATCGTGGCCCAGTGCGCCGCCGTGATCCCGGACGGCAACGAGGCGAGCTTCCGCGGCGTGGTCGATGTCCACCTCGACGCGGCGCTGGAACGGCTGCACCGCTGCATCAACGCCTGCGCGCCCTGGCGGCCGGACGAGTTCAATGTGCTGCAGTCCTCGCAGCACACCATCTTCTTGTATTACCTCGCGAATACGATCTGGAAGCAGTCCGGCGACACCGAGGCGCCGACCCGCCTGTTCCTGATGAACAAGGCCTTCAACGGCATCGACCTGTTCTACGAGATCGCCATGCCGGAGGTCTTCTACATCGGCCACAGCGTCGGCATCGTCCTGGCCAAGGCCACCTACGGCAACTACCTCGTGCTCTACCAGAACTCGACCGTGGGTCGGCACAAGGCCGATATCCCGGTGCTGGGTGACCGGGTGGTGCTCTATCCCAACACCGCCGTCATCGGCCGCTCGATAGTGGAGGACGACGCCGTGGTGAGCCAGGGCGTCAGCGTCGTGAACAAGCACGTGCCCAGGGGCTCGATCGCCTTCGCGGGCGCGCCGGGCGAGCTCAGCTTCCGGCTGCGGCCGGACGATCTCATCGCCGAGTATTTCCGCCTTTAGGCGGCTGCAGCGGCCCCTCTGCCACCGCCTTGGCCAGCATGTCGTAGAAGTCCCGTGCGAAGGCCTCGGTCTGGCCCAGCGGGCAGGTCCTCAGGCGCTCGCGCATCTCGGCCCGAAGTTCGCGCCGCCGCTCGCGATCACCCGCCAGCTTGACCGCGATGGCCTGGTATTCGTCGAGGTCGGCGCCCACCAGGTCGCCCAGGCCGGCGTTCGACAGGATCGAATAGGACAGCCGCTCGAAGAACGCCTCGCCCCGCAGGCTGACCACCGGCACGCCCATCCACAGCGACTCGGTCGTCGTCGTGCCGCCGGTCAGCGGGAACGGGTCCAGGCTGATGTCGATGTCGTTGTAGAACGGCATGTGCTGGCCGCGGATGGTGTTGAAGACGATCCGCTCGGCGGCAATCCCATGGGCGGCGAACTCGGCCAGGATGTTGTTGCGGAAGGTGGGCGAGCTGCCCTCCGGCCGCACCAGGGCGAATTTCGAGGCTGGCACGGCGGCCAGCACCCGCGCCCAGGCGGCCAGCACCTGGCGGCTGTATTTGTGCGGATTGTTCGCCGTGCCGAAGGTGATGAAGCCGTTGCGCTCTTCGGCCAGACCCTCTGTCATCACGTGGCCGTCGGCGAACACCGCGCGGCCCAGCGCCAGCCAGGTGTGCGGCATGACCAGCGGCGTCTCGACCAGCAGCGCCGGATCGCTAGGCTTCGAGAAGGGGTCGCAGACGAAGTAGTCGATGGTCGAGAGGCCCGCCGAGTGCGGATAGCCCAGCCAGCTCGCCTGGATCGGCGCCGGCTTGAAGGCCATGACGTCGAGCTTGTTCATGTGGGTCGAGCCGCCGAGTTCGATCAGCATGTCGAGCTGATCGTCGGCGATGGTCTGAGCGACGGCCTGCGACGCGGTGTCGGGCATCCGCCGGAAGGCCGTCACCTGTTTGGCGATATGGGCCTGCAGCGGGTCTTCCTGGCCCTCGTAGAACGAGTAGCAGTAGACGTCGAACCGCGCCCGATCGACGTGGTCGAACAGCGGCAGGGCGAAATAGGCCACGGGATGGCGCCGCAGGTCCGAGGACATGATGCCAAGCCGGATGCGGCCGTCGGCCGGCCGGGGTGGCGGCCGCCTGATCGGCATCTCGGCGACCTTGGCCTCGACCAGCCGGCCCCAGATCCGGTGCTGCTCGACCAGCTCCAGGCGGTCCTCGTGGCCGCGCACGAAGGCCAGCTGTTTCAAAAGCGCAGTGTGGCGGTTGGTGGTGGCCCAGCCGCGGCCCAGCGACTTGAAGTCGCCCAGTTGCTCCAGGCTATCGAAGTCGCAGACCCGGATCAGCACCTCGTTCAGCACCTTCAGGTGCCCGGGGCTGGTGGTCTTGAAGGTCAGCGCCTTCAGCGTAAGCTGATAGGCCTCCTCGATATTGCCGCCTTCGTCGCCGCTGCGGGTGCGCTCCAGGCTCTCGATCAGGGCCATCAGATAGTCGAGCTGCGTCGGCTCAAGCTCCACCGCGCGGCGCAGGTGCACATTGGCCCGGTCGCGGTCGTAGTCGGCGATGGTCGCGCCGAGCTGATAGTGCAGCCACGCGGCGTCCGGAAACCGGGGCAGCAGGTCTGTGAGATAGGCCTCGGCTTTGCGCAACTGCTGCGAGCGGCGGAGCACCGTGGCGCGGGCCTCGAGCAGCCGGAAGTTGTCCGGGTTGGCGACTAGCGCCTTGTCAATCACCGCCTCGGCCTCGGCGGTCCGCTGCTGCTCGTTCTCCAGCCCGATCATGTCCATCCAGGCGTCGATCAGGCCCTTGTTCAGGGCCACGGCCTGGCGAAAGCGGCTGACGGCGGCCTCGCGGCGGCCCTGCTTGACCAGCGCGCGGCCCAGCTGGCGGACGAACTCGGCGTTGCGTGGGTCGTTGCGGACCAGCTTGGCGAACACCGCCTCGGCGCGGGCGCCCTGGTCCAGGTCGAGCAGCACATTGCCGCGGTTCGACTGCACGGCGGCGTTGTTCGGCGCGAGCTTGGCGGCCTGTTCCAGGGTCGTCAGCGCCTCTGGATAGCGGTGCAGCCGGCGGTAGACGACGCCGAGGACGTTCAGCATGTCGACGTCGCGGGGGTAGCGCTTGACGCCGGCCTCGCCCCAAACCGCGCCCTCGTCCAGGCGCCCGGCGAGGTAGAGCTGTACCAGCAGCGCGCGATAGATCGGCGTCGACTGGTTGGGATCGGCCTCGATGAGCGCGATCAGAGGCGCGATCGCCTCGCCGCCGCGGCCCGCATTCAGCGCCGCCTGCGCGGCGGCCAACCGCTCGTCCATGCTCACACTCGAAGTCCCGCGCCCGCCCGCGGGCCGCGCCATGCGGTGAGCCTTAAGGCGGCTCGCGGGGCGTGGCTAGAGCAGGGGCCGAAGCTCTTCCAACCGAACCTCCTCCTGAGCAGTTGGACGGTGGCGGGGATTCGTCACCGATCCGTCACGCGACTGGGGATGCTAGGATGGCATGTACGGAGAATCGCCCCTGTCCACCGACCCAAGCCTCTATGCCGCCCTCGTGGAGGCCCTGCCGGACCCGATTCTGGTGGTGACTGGCTCTGAGCGCTCCGACCTGACCGGCCGGCGGTTCATCTTCGCCAATACCGCCGCGCGCGAGCTGCTGCGCATAATCGCCGACGCCGGCATGCTGTTGTCGGCGGTGCGCGATCCCGCTGTCCTGAGCGTGGTGGACAAGGCGCTGTTCGACGGGGCTGACGCCGACGGATTCTATGAAACCACCGCCTCCCAGTCGCGCAGCCTGCGCGTGCGGGCGCGGCCGCTCGGCCTGGGCGCCGACGGGACCCGGCTGGCCCTGCTCACCTTCCACGACGAGACCGAGGTGCGGCGGGTGGAAAAGACCCGTGTCGATTTCCTGGCCAACGCCAGCCACGAACTGCGCACGCCGCTGGCGTCGCTGTCCGGGTTCATCGAGACCCTGCGCGGTCACGCCAAGGACGATCCGGCGGCCCGCGAGAAGTTCCTCGGCATCATGCAGGCTCAGGCCGACCGCATGGCGCGGCTGATCGCCGACCTGACCTCGCTTTCCCGCATCGAGCTCGATGAGCACGTGCCGCCGCGCGGCGTCGTGGACCTGGTGCTGCTGGTGGGCGAGGTGGTGGAGGCCGCGGCCCCGCTGGGCGCCCAGCGCGGCGTCAAGCTGGACTGGCGGCCCTGCGCGGCCTGTCCAGTGGCGGTGCGCGGCGAACGCGACCAGATCGTCCAGGTGGTCCAGAACCTGCTCGATAACGCCATCAAATATTCCCCGGACGGCGCGGCGGTGCGCATCGAGTTGCGCAGCGGGCTTTCCGAACTCGCCGCCGCGGCCAGCGCCGAGGGCGTCCCCCGGCTCTCGCTCGTCGCGCCCGATCCGTCGTCGGAGAGCTATGCGAGCCTGCGGGTCACCGACCTCGGCCCCGGCATCGCGCGGCAGAACCTGCCCCGGCTGTCCGAGCGGTTCTATCGGGTGGATGGCCAGAAGAGCGGCGCGCGGTCGGGCACCGGTCTGGGCCTGGCGATCGTCAAGCACATCATGAACCGCCATCGCGGCGGTCTGGTGGTCTCCAGCGCCGAGGGCGAGGGCTCAACCTTCACGGCCTATTTTCCGATGGCCGGCGCGCCCGAGGCAGTCGTCAAAGCGTCATGAGACTGTAGCATAGGGACCTCGGGTCGGCTCACGGCCCAAAGGCAGACCAGATGAACGAGCACATCGTCAGATCCTACGAAGACGAGTTGAACAGCCTGGCGGCCGAGTGCGTGCGCATGGGCGGCCTTTGCGAGGCCCAGGTGGCCGACGCGGTGACCGGCGTGGTCAAACGCAACCAGGACCTGGCCGCCGCCGTGGTTGGCCGCGACGACAAGCTGGACGAGGCCGAGCGCGATATCGAACGCAAGACCATCCGGCTGATCGCGTTGCGCCAGCCGGTGGCCGACGACCTGCGCCGCGCGGTGGCGGCCATGAAGGTCGCCAACAATCTGGAGCGCTGCGGCGACCTGGCCAAGAACATCGCCAAGCGCACCCTGGTGATCATCGAAAGCGATCCGCTGACGCCGCTGACCCGCTCCATCGAGCGGATGGGCAAGCTGGTCCTGGGACGGCTGTCCAGCGTGCTCGACGCCTATTCCCGCTCGGACCTGGAGCGCGCGCTCGCCGTCTGGAGCCAGGACGACGAGGTCGACGAGCACTACAACTCGCTATTCCGCGAACTGCTCACCTACATGATGGGCGACCCGCGCACGATCACCGCCTGCGCCCACATGCTGTTCGTCGCCAAGAACCTCGAGCGGATCGGCGACCACGCCACCAACATCGCCGAGATCGTTCACTACGAAATCACCGGCGCCGAAATGGTCGGCGGCCGGCCCAAGACCGACGAACTGAGGCTCTGAGCCCCCGATGCAGATGACGCCTCACGTCCTGGTCGTCGAGGACGAGGATTCGCTCGCGACGCTGCTGCAGTACAACCTCGAAAAGGAGGGGTACGACGTGGCCCTGGCCGGCGACGGCGAGGAAGCGCTGCTGCTGGTGGACGAGCGGCTGCCCGACCTCATCGTGCTCGACTGGATGCTGCCCAAGGTCTCGGGCATCGAGGTCTGCCGCAGGCTTCGCCAGCGCAACGAGACCCGCAACGTGCCGATCATCATGCTGACCGCGCGCGGCGAGGAGACCGACCGGGTGCGCGGGCTGGACACCGGCGCCGACGACTATGTGGTCAAACCCTTCTCGATGACCGAGCTTTCGGCCCGCATCCGCGCCGTGCTGCGCCGCCTTCGGCCCGGCCTGGCGGAAGACCGCGTCCGCCGCGGCGACCTGCTGATCGACCGGGTGGCCCATCGGGTGAAGCGGGCCGGCGCGGAAATCCACCTCGGCCCCACCGAATTTCGCCTGCTCGACTACCTTATGCAGCACCCCGGCCGGGTGTTCTCCCGCGAGCAGCTGCTCGACGCCGTCTGGGGCTCGGACGTCTATGTCGAAGCCCGCACGGTCGACGTGCATATTGGGCGTCTCCGCAAGGCGCTCGGCGTGTCGGACGCCGACGACCCGATCCGCACCGTGCGCTCGGCGGGATACTCGCTCGACCTGGAAGGTTAGGGCTCGGGTCCGCGGAAGGTCAGTCGGCGGCGACGTCAGCCAGCGGTTTGTGGGCGCGGCCTTCGGTCAGGAAGACGACCAGCAGAAAAATCGCCCAGACGTGGGCAAATAGCGATGTCGCTGCGCCCGCCCAGGCCCAGACCTGGTCGCCGCTATCGAGACCTCCGAGGTTGAGGCGCAAGACGGCGATGACGCCGGTAAGCAGCGCGTACACCTGCAGTACCGCCAGAGCCCCTGCGGCGGCCCGTGAAATCGTGACGAACAGCCAGACCATGCCGGTCAGCAGCAGAATTGGTTGCAGGTCGAACGCCAAAGCCCATCGGCCGTGCGCTGCCAGCTGCAGAAGCCAGGCGAGTTGCCCCGTCTGGACGGCCATCATCGGGATCACCGTTTGTTTGCCGGCCGGAAAGGTGTGGCGGAAGACAAAATAGGCGATCAGCCAATAGATCGGGAAGATCAGTAGAGGGTTCGTTCCGATTGCGTAGAGGATCGGCGCCACGATGGCGACCAGCATGAAGATCGCACCCCAGCGCAGGAAGGATTTGATCGTCGGTCCCTCAAAATCACTGGTTCTCCTCGGATCAAAGCGGAGCGCCACCAAAGGTCAAGGTTGATCGCGAATGACAGCTGCCTTGACCCCGACCGGCTCGCACGCCAAAGCCCCGCCCATGAACATCCTCCTCGTGGGCTCCGGCGGGCGCGAGCATGCGCTGGCTTGGAAGATCAGGCAGTCGCCGCTGCTGACGCGGCTGGTGTGCGCGCCGGGCAATCCGGGTATGGCGGCCATCGCCGAGGTCTTCGACATCAAACCGACCGAGGTCGCACGCCAGGTTGCCCTGGCGCAGGAGATCGCCGCTGATCTGGTGGTGATCGGACCGGAGGTGGCCATCGAGGCGGGGCTGGCCGACGCGTTGGAGGCGGCCGGCATCCCCTGCTTCGGGCCGAGCGCGGCGGCCGGGCGGCTGGAGTCCTCCAAGGCCTTCACCAAGGCCTTCTGCGACCGCCATCACCTGCCGACCTCGGGCTATCGCATCTGTGACGACGCGGCGGCGGCCAAGGCCGCGCTGAACCATTTCGCCCCGCCCTATGTGGTCAAGGCCGATGGCTTGGCGGCGGGCAAGGGCGTGGTGATCGCCCCCGACCTCGCGACGGCGCAAGCCGCCATCGACGACGCCTTCGGGGGTGGCTTCGGGGCGGCCGGCGCGCGGGTGGTGATCGAGGAATTCCTCGAAGGCGAGATCGGCTCGCTGTTCGCGCTCTGCGACGGCAAGACCTCGATGCTGTTCGGCTGGGCCCAGGATCACAAGCGCGCCTTCGACGGCGACGAGGGGCCGAACACCGGCGGCATGGGGACCTATTCGCCGGCCCCGGTCTTCACCCTGGATCTGGTGGACCAGGTCGATCACCGGCTGGTGCGTCCGGCCTTCAAGGGTATCGCCTCCGACGGCGCGCCCTATCGCGGCGTGCTGTTCGTCGAGCTGATGGCCACCCGCCACGGCCCCAAGCTGATCGAGTTCAACGCGCGGTTCGGCGATCCGGAATGCCAGGTCCTGATGCTGCGCCTGGAAAGCGACCTCGTGCCCTACCTGCTGGCCTGCGCCACCGGCCGGCTGCACGAGATGCCGCAGCCCCGATGGCGCGACGACGACGCGGTCTGCGTGGTGCTGGCGACGCAGGGTTATCCCGGCCCGGCCCAGAGCGGCAGCGTCATCGGCGGCCTCGACCAGACGTTCGGTGAGGGCGTCGTGGTCTTCCAGGCCGGCACGTCAGCTGGCCCGGACGGCGAGGTGCTGGCCGGCGCCGGCCGCGCGGTCAACGTCTGCGCCACCGGCGGCGATCTCTCAGAGGCGCGCGAGCGGGCCTATGGCGCAGTGGCGCTGATCGACTGGCCGCAGGGCTTCCACCGCACCGATATCGGCTGGCGGGCGCTCGCCCGCTGATCGCCTTGCTCCCAGCCTTCCTCGCCCGGTAAAGTGGTTCAAACAAATGTAAGAGGGACGCCATGGTCGATGCCGCCGAGCAGGAGCGCGAAGCGCTCAACACCGGGACCAAGGCCGTGGCGGAGAGCCACAGGTTCGACGAGGCCGCGCTGGCCCGCTGGATGGAAGCCAATGTCGCGGGCTATGCCGGGCCCCTCGAAGTCCAGCAGTTCAAGGGCGGCCAGTCGAACCCGACCTATCAGCTGATCACGCCGGGCAAGAAGTACGTCCTGCGCCGCAAGCCGCCGGGCAAGCTGCTGCCCTCGGCCCATGCGGTCGACCGCGAGTACAAGGTGATCACGGCGCTGGGCACGACCGGCTTTCCGGTCGCCAAGACCTATGGCCTGTGCGTCGACGACGCGGTGATCGGCACCTGGTTCTACATCATGGACATGGTCGAGGGCCGCATCCTCTGGGACCAGAGCCTGCCCCAGTACGAGCCCGCCGAGCGCCATGCGATCTTCATGGACAAGATCAAGGTGCTGGCCGACCTGCACAACACCGACCACGAGGCCATCGGCCTGGGCGATTTCGGCCGGCCGGGCAACTATATGGGCCGCCAGGTCGAACGCTGGACGCGGCAGTACAAGGCCTCGGAAACCGTCCAGATTCCGGAGATGGAAAAGCTCATCGAATGGCTGCCGAAGACCCTGCCGGTGCAGGAGCGGACCAGCGTGGTGCACGGCGACTACCGCCTGGACAATATGATCTTCCATCCGACCGAGCCCCGGGTGATCGCGGTGCTGGATTGGGAGCTTTCGACCCTGGGTGAGCCGCTGGCCGACTTTACCTACCTGCTGATGAACTGGGTCAATGGCGCGATCGCGACGATCCCCGATCAGAAGGCCCACGGCATCCCGACCATGGAAGAGACCGTCGACTACTACTGCAGCCTGACCGGCCGCACCGGCTTGCACGATCTCAACTGGTTCTTCAGCTACAACGCCTTCCGCCTCGCCGGCATCCTGCAAGGGATCGTCGGGCGGGTCCGCGACGGCACCGCCAACAGCCCACACGCCGCGCAGCAGGCCGACCGGGTATTCTCCCTAGCCCAGGCCAGCTGGAAGTTCGCGAAGGAAGCCGGCGCGCCGGGTTAGAGGCCGACCTTCGCCAACAGGGCGTCCAGCGCCGCCGGGTCGTCGAAGACGGTGGCCACGGTCCAGGCGTTGACCCGCGCGCGCCAGTCCGGCGGCAGGCGCGCCCAGTCCTTTTCCGTGGTGATCAGGCCCGCGCCGAACACCGCCGCGCGGTCGGCCAGGCGCCGCAGCGTCGCCTCGTCATAGGCCGCGTGGTCGGGGAACGGCGCGAAGTCGGCGAGGTCGCAGCCGGCGGCCTTCAGGGCGCGCTCGACCTTCCAGGGCTTGCCAATGCCCGCGAAACCCACCTGCGGCCCTTTGGGCGGCGCAGCGGTGGCCCGCAGATGGGCGGTGACTGGGTCCGGTCCTTTGAGCAGCGCGCTCAGCTCCGGATCGGCGGCGGCGAGATCGTCTGGCAGCAGGATGACCACCGCGTCGGCGCGCGCCAGGCCGGCGGCCAGGGGCTCGCGCATTGGCCCGGCGGGGAAGACCCTGCCATCGCCGAACGGCCATTCGTCGCCCCGGGTCTCGCCATCGACCACGACCAGGGACAGGGCCTTCTTCACGGAGGGGTTCTGGTGACCGTCGTCCATGACGATAGCCTGGGCGCCGGCGTTGGCGGCGGCGCGCGCGCCGGCCGCCCGGTCGCGGGCCACCCAGACAGGGTAGTCGCGCGCCAGCATCAGGGGCTCGTCGCCCACGTCGGCGCTGGTATGGGCCGCCGGATCGACCCGGACCGGACCCTCAAGCCGTCCGCCATAGCC